>NZ_JANNOD010000067.1:0-7752 GCF_031398885.1 Hymenobacter sp. | reverse complement strand
CCTGAGTGCTCAGTACGCCTGGGCCCAGGAGAGCATCGAAACCAAGCAGCGCGAGCGGTACCTGGAAGCCGTGGCTTTTTATCAGCAATTCATCGACGGTTTTCCCAAGAGCAAAAACCTGAAAGCCGCCCAAGATATGTTCGACGTCAGCCAGGCCGAAATTGCCAAGCTGAAGACGGTGCCCGCCGCGGCCTCTAACTAATCTGTAATTAATATCAGCCCATGAAACCTAATCCCAACACCCCGTCGAGCTCCATCATCACGCGCAACGTGGCCGATATCACCGGCGACAACGGCAACGTATACGAGGCCATCTCCGTGATTTCGAAGCGCGCCAACCAACTGTCGATTAAGCTGAAAGAAGAGCTGAACGACCGTTTGGCCGAGTTTGCGTCCACCGTCGACAACCTGGAAGAAGTGTTTGAGAACCGCGAGCAAATCGAGGTTTCCAAGCAGTACGAGCGCATGCCCAAGCCCACCAGCCTCGCCATCGAGGAGTTCCTGCAGGGCAAAATTCAGTACACCACGCCCGCGCCGGAGGAAGTTCCGGTGCCCCGCGAGCTGTTCTAGGTGTCAGTTGCTCGTTGTCAGTTGTTAGTGGATAACTCGCCAACAGATTATGCCCGACCTGACAACTGACAACGAGCAACCGACACCTAATCTCCACGGCCGCCGCATTCTGCTGGGCGTGAGCGGCAGCATTGCCGCCTACAAGGCGGCCGCCCTCACGCGCCTGCTCGTCAAGGCCGGGGCCGAGGTGCAGGTCATCCTCACCGAGGCCGCCGCTGCTTTCGTCACGCCCCTCACGCTGGGTACCCTCTCCAAAAAGCCCGTCCTGACGGGCTTTTTGCGTGATGCGGCCACCGGTGAATGGCACAACCACGTGGAGCTGGGCCTGTGGGCCGACGCCCTGCTGATTGCGCCCGCCAGCGCCAACACCGTGGGGCAGCTGGCCAACGGCCTGTGCCCAAACCTGCTGTGCGCCGTGTATTTATCGGCCCGCTGCCCGGTGTTCCTGGCGCCGGCTATGGACGTGGACATGTTCGCCCACCCAGCCGTGACCCAGAACCTGGCCCGGCTCCGGTCCTTCGGCAACCACGTATTCGACTCGCCCAGTGGCGAGCTAGCCAGCGGCCTGCACGGGCACGGCCGCATGCTGGAGCCCGAGGACATCGTGGCGGAGCTGACCGAGTTTTTGGCAATTAAAAATTAGGAATTAAAAATTAAAAATGAAACAGCTGTTTGTCGTGCGCCAACTTAACGGAGCCGCTCACGCCCAGCACAATACATTGCTTAGCACAGCTCATTTTTAATTTTTAATTTACGAATGCGTGTTCTCATCACTGCTGGCCCAACTTACGAACCGCTGGACCCGGTGCGGTTCCTCGGCAATCGTTCGACGGGCAAAATGGGGTATGCCCTGGCCGAAGCCTTCGCGGCGCAGGGCGCGGAGGTAACGCTGATAAGCGGCCCCAGCCACTTGGCCGACCCGACCAGCCCGCGCATTCGCACGGTGCGGGTCGAAACGGCGGCGGAGATGTTTGCGGCGGCGGCGGGAGTGGCGGCGGCGGCTGAGGTGTGGGTGTTTGCGGCGGCGGTGGCCGACTACCGGCCGGCGCACGTGGCCACCGATAAAATTAAGAAGTCGGGCGACACGCTCACCCTGGAGCTGGTGAAGAACGTGGACATTGCCGCGACCCTTGGGCAGCGCAAGCGGGCTGAACAATTTGCGGTGGGTTTTGCGTTGGAAACTACGAACGAGTTGGCCCACGCCCGGGACAAGCTGCGCCGCAAGCGTTTCGACCTCATCGTGCTGAATTCGTTGCGCGACGCGGGCGCGGGCTTCGGCCACGACACCAACAAGGTGACCGTGCTGGACGCCGCTGGCCAAACCGTTAGCTTTGAATTGCAGTCCAAGGCCGATGTGGCCCGCGGACTGGTCCGCCTGATTCTGGCCCGCCTGACTACCCCAACCCCATGACGCGAAAACTCCTTGCCTCAATACCTTTTGCCGCGCTTCTGCTTCTGACGGGCCCCGCCGCCCGGGCCCAGGAGCTCCTGGCCGAGGTGCAGGTGACGACCGAAAACGTCACCATCACCGACCCGACCATTGTGCCGCAGATGCAAAACGACATCCGCAATCTCCTCAACAACCGCCCCTGGACAACTCAGACCTACCAAGCTTCGGAGAAAATACGGTTTCGGATGTTTATCGCCATTCGGAAAATTCCCCAAAACGGCACTTACCAAACCACCATGCGCCTGATTTCAACGCGCCCGGTGTATGGCACCGGCTACGACACCAACATTATTAATATCGTTGACCAGAATTTTAACTTCAACTATTCGCCGCAAACCCCGCTGGACTTTTCGCCCAACAGCTTCGTGTCCAACCTCTCGTCGCTGCTGGGCTACTACGCCTACATAGTTATTGGCCTCGACCGCGACACCTTCGCCCCCCTCGGCGGCACGCCCATGTACGAATTGGCGCGCAACGTGGTGAACTACTCGGCCAACCAAACCAGCACCACCGAGCCCGATGAGGGCTGGCGCGGCACCGGCTCGCGCGAGCGCCACTTCCTGCTCGACAACCTCACCGACCCACAGCTCCAAGCCTTTCGCACCGGCCTCTACGGCTACTACCGGCAGGGCTTGGACCGCTTCATTGAGAAGCCCGACGAGGCCCGCGCTGCCGTGCTGACCGCCCTCACCGGCGTGCAGAAAGCGGCCCTGCTCCGCCCCGGCATCTACTTCACCCGCGCTTTCTTCGACGCCAAGTCCGATGAGATTGCCAACATCTTCCGCACCAGCCAGGACCAGCAGCAGAAGCAGCAGCTCGTGACCATGCTCACGGAAGTGGACCCCACGAATGCCGCCAAATACCAAACAGTGCTTAAGTGAATTAAGAATGAAGAATTAAAAATGAAAAATGATAGCGCTTGCAGTTGCCGTCACCAGCAGTTTTTAATTTCTCATTTTTAATTTTTAATTGAATTATGTTAGTCGATTTACGCATTAAGAATTACGCCCTGATTGAGCAGTTGGAACTGCGTCCGTCGCCGCTGCTCAACATCATCACGGGCGAAACCGGGGCCGGTAAGTCCATCATGCTGGGCGCCATTGGCCTGCTGCTCGGCAACCGGGCCGACTCGCGGATGCTATTCGATACCGAGCGCAAGTGCGTGATTGAGGGCCAGTTCAACATCGCCAACTACCAGTTGCAGGACATCTTCGAGGCCGAGGACTTAGACTACGACACGCACTGCATTCTGCGGCGCGAAATCAGCCCGAACGGCAAGTCGCGTGCCTTCGTGAACGACACGCCGGTGACCCTGGAAGCGCTGCGGAAAATTGGCGCCAACCTCATGGACATCCACTCGCAGCACGACACGCTGCTGCTGGGCGACGCCGTGTTTCAGCTCAACTTGCTGGACCTGTACGCCGGGCTGGTGCCGCAGCGTACGCACTACAGCAACGCTTTCCGCCAGTACCGCAAGCTGGAAGCCGACCTGCAAACCCTGGAAGGCCAGGCCGCCCAGGCCAGCAAGGAGCTGGACTACAACAGCTTTCTGCTGAACGAGCTGGAGGAAGCCCGCCTCGACGCCGAAGACCAGGATGCCCTGGAGCAGGAAGTGAAGCAGCTGGAGCACGCCGAGGAAATCAAGTACAAGCTGAGCCAGGCCCTGCACGGCCTGCGCGACAGCGAAAGCTGCGCCACCGGCAGCATCAAAGAAGCGGTGCAGCTGCTGGGCCAGGTGGCTGCTTACGCCGATAATTTCCGGGAGCTGCGCGAGCGCCTCGACAGCTGCCTGATTGAGCTACACGACATTGCCGACGAAGTAGAAACCGCCGAGCGCCGCACCGAGGGCGACCCCGCCCGCACCGAAGAGCTCCAGGAGCGCCTCAACGTGCTCTACACCTTGCAGCGGAAGCACCAGTCCCGCGACCTTCCGTCCCTCATTGCCGTGCGCGATGAGCTGCGCCGGAAAGTAAGCTCCGTGCTGAGCCTGGACAAGGAAATTGCCCGCCTGCGCAAGGATTCCGACGCGGCTTTGGCCGCCGTGACCAAGCAGGCCGCCAAGCTTTCGGAAAGCCGCCGCAAGTCGTTTTCCACGTTTGAAAAGCAGCTGGGGGCGCTGCTGGCCGACCTGGGCATGCCGCACGCCCGCATTGTGGTGGAGCACCGCGCCGGCCCGCCCGCCGCCAGCGGCACCGACGTGGTGAGTGTGCTCTTCACCGCCAACAAGGGTGCCCAGCCCCAAACCCTGAGCAAAGCCGCTTCGGGCGGCGAGTTTTCGCGCCTGATGCTGTGCATTAAGTACATGCTGGCCGACAAAACCGCGCTGCCCACGATAGTGTTCGACGAAATTGACACCGGCATTTCCGGTGAGATTGCCGTGAAGGTGGGCCGCATGATGCAGCAAATGGCTCAGAAGCACCAGTTGGTGGCCATCTCGCACCTGCCGCAAATGGCCGCGGCCGGCGACGTGCACTACTTCGTGTACAAGGAAGACCGCGCCGACCGCACCGTGAGCCGCATCCGCGAGCTGAACCAGGCGGACCGCATCAAGGAAATTGCCCACATGATTGCGGGCGCCAAGCCGAGCGAAAACGCCTTCCAGAGCGCCCGCGAGCTGCTGGCACTACGGGGCGAAGTGGCCGCATGAGGGCGGTTGTCATTGCCAGGAGGCACGACGAGGCAACCCGTCCTGTTCTCAGCGACACACTTGCCGTTGTGACCAGTCAATTCGGTTAAGCCCGCTAACTTGCCGGCGCAAATTCAATGACTGGGTTTGTCACACCTCAAGGCCAAGCGCTGAGAACGGGACGAATTGCCTCGTCGTGCCTCCCCGCAATGACAAAACTGCTCCACCCCTAACCACCATGGCCAACAATCTTCTCGCCGGCAAAGTCGGCATCATCTCCGGCGCGCTCAACGACCAGTCCATTGCCTGGAAAGTGGCCCAGCGCGCCCACGCCGAGGGCGCCCGCTTCGTGCTCACCAACGCGCCGCTGGCCATGCGCATGGGCGAAATCAACAAGCTGAGCGAGGAATGCAACGCGCCCATCATCCCGGCCGATGCTACGTCGACGGAGGAGTTAGAAGCGCTGTTCGCGGGCGCGCAGGAGCAACTGGGCGGCAAGATTGACTTCGTGCTGCACAGCATCGGCATGAGCGCCAACATTCGCAAGAAGAAGCACTACGGCGAGCTGGACTACAAGTTCTTCCAGCAAACCATCGACGTGTCAGCCATGTCGTTTCATAAGATGATGGCCGTGGCCGAGCGGCAGGACGCCATGAACGAGTGGGGCAGCATCGTGGCCCTGAGCTACATCGCCGCCCAGCGCGCCTTTCTTGATTACACCGACATGACCCAGGCCAAGGCCATGCTCGAAAGCATTGCCCGCAGCTACGGCCAGCGCTTCGGCAAGCTCAAAAAAGTGCGCGTCAACACCGTGTCGCAGTCGCCCACCAAAACCACGGCCGGCACCGGCATCACCGGCTTCGACGCCTTTTACAACTTCGCCGACCTGATGTCGCCGCTGGGCAACGCCCCGGCCGAGGCCTGCGCCGACTACTGCATCTCGCTGTTCTCGGACCTGACCCGCTACGTGACCATGCAGAACCTGATGCACGACGGCGGCTTCAGCACCACCGGCATCTCGGCCGAAATCGTGGACGTGATGACCAGAGCGGCCAAGTAGACTTGTTTTCGAATAAGAAGCGGCTGAAAATTACGGGGCCGGGGCGCTAGTGGCCGCGAAGCAGCCGCGGACGCAATGGACTGCCCGCAAGCGCGCCAGCAAAACCCCGACGGTGGGCGGCCGGGCTTGGGGGGTGGGGGCATGACCAGTGGCGCAACGAAAAGTAAGGTCAAAAAACCGGCGAGAATGTTGAAGTAAAGAAATAAAGACCTGCACTTAAAATAGGATAAAGGAAACAAGGGTAAAATAACTATATCTGCAGGATACGTATAAAAGGCGCTGGTTTTCAAGCATTAGCAATATGAAATCATTAGAGTTGCTCTGGATGCGACTAAAAAATTTCAGTGAAAATGTAATAATTTCTCACACTACCCGGTTAGTAGGGCAGTAGCGACCCGCTACCCCATGGCCCCAACAGTCATTTGCATTTGCCACCATTCCACCTTTCTATGCTGCGTATTGCCTTGTTGTTCTTTTGCCTTTTGGGGCTGATAGCCTCCGAAGCCCAGGCCGCCCCGGCTTCCGTCGAAGCGGCTCCCGTTCACCGGCGCAAGCCCACGGCCGGCAACTACCGGCCGGTATATAAGCTCTACCGGGGCCACAGTCGCCGCCGCAAAACCTTTTTTAGTCGCCTGACCAATCGCCGCACGGTTGCCCAGCGCAGCGTCTCGCATTCGCGCCAGGGTCGTGGCCGGCGCGGAACCCTGTAGGTCGCCGAGTTGACGGCATAGCAAACCGGCGGGGCTGCTCCTAAATAAAGAGCAGCCCCCGCCGGTTTCTTTTCCTTGGGCCAGCTTACGGCAGTTCTCGTCAGTGCACGGATTCGCCACCGCAAACTGTTTTAGGCATTTGGCCACAAAAAAGCCCCGGTCGTTTGGCCGGGGCTTTTTTGTGGCCAAATGCTGGTAGGCGCTTAGCTGTCGGATTTCTTGATTTTTACCTTGCCGTTTTTGGCTTTCATCTTGGCCTCCTTCAGGTCGCGGCCTTTGTTTAGGCGGTCTTCCTGCATGGCGGCGAATTTGGTGTACTGGTCGGCGGTCAGCACTTCTTTAAATTGAGCGTCGTACTTGGCGCGGTTGGCTTGCATTTGCTCGCGCAATTGACTGCGGTTGGCGGCATCGCGCGGCTGGCGGCGCATGGTCTGCGTTTCCTGGCCGCGGGCCAGCAGGATTTGCTGCACCTTGGTGGTTTGCTCGGCGCTCAAGCCAAGCTCTTTGCTCAGGCGCTGGCTCTGGCTCTGGCGGGTGGCCATTTCCTCAGGCGTGCCCTGGGCGCGGCCGTAGCCCCGGCCTTCGGTGGCGGCCGGAGCCGTGGGGGTGGTGGTTTGGGCGGCGGCGGTACCCACGGTGAGGGCGAAAGCGGCCAACAGGGGAAGCAGATAGGTTTTCATGGGGAAGAATATGCAGGAAGCAACATTGCTGCCTGCGAAGGGGGTTGGCAAACCGCCGGCCAAAAACGGCCTCGCCACCCAAAGCTTGACGAACAGGGCCCACACACCGACCAAGCCGGCCATCACGTTGATAAAGCGCCCGGTGCCACTCGCAGCCCGCCCTACTCGCCGCATTTGCTCGCCTGATGATGTTCCACTTTGCGGTTTTGGCGCTCCGGTTTTTGCCTGCTTTCGCGCAGCTTCCGATTCGGGGTAGCCTTATCTGTTTGTTCGGTTCCCCCTCGCCGCAGGAGCGGGGGGTGGGAGGCCAACGCCGGAACGAAGCGAAGCCGGTACCTCGACTCCGATACCGCTCTGGGTTTTTAAATTCCACGCAAACACAACTTTCCACGAACAAACTGATGCTTTTCATCCTGACCGGCACCGTGGTTACTGCGGTGCCCGTAGCGGCGCAATCTACTGAAAAAAACCGATGCGCCGGCATTGGTTAAAGTTCGTGACGAAGGCCTGAACCGTTCTAAGAGGCTGTTTAAGTTAATCGGGCAAGTCGTCGGATGTTCGCCAGGTAAAGCCAGGCGTTGGCGTGGGTGGTTTTGCGCTCGTAGTCCTTGGCCAGGCGGCGGTTGGCGCCAGCCCAAGCGATGCTGCGCTCGACG
>NZ_JANNOD010000065.1:0-184816 GCF_031398885.1 Hymenobacter sp. | reverse complement strand
CCCAAATTAGGGTGTTTTCCTAAAAATTTTTTTGTTGCTTAACGCCCTACTTGTGCCGCCCCCCCTAGCAACCTCGCCGTTTTTTTTGACCAATTCGGCCCGTCGCTCGCTTGTTGTTCCGGCTGCGCTCAGCATGACGTTCAATTCATTTTTCGGATAGGTTCTAAGTACCACATTGATTGCGCCCACATACCCACATAATCCGCGTTATCTGGTCCATTCATTTTCTTTGCGGTTTTGCTCGTGACTGATTTGGCTACTTTTCGAGCGGGCAGGTAGCTCGCTCAACCCGCTGGCTATTCCGGTTTTTCTTCTGTGCGCATGGCTGCCTGTTCCTTTGTGTGGCTGCACTCGTGGCGGCGCTGGGTGGTGTGCGGAGCTGGCCTGCTGGCCGCCTATCGGGAGATACGTTGGCTGGTCGGGCCGCCGGGTGTTTAGCCGGGCCGACCACGGGGCTGACAGGGGTTGCTTCGTCGGCATGATGTTTTCGGAGCTATTCGCCGGGCTGGGGCACCCGCTGCGCCTGAGCCCCGGGGGCTGCAAGGGCTACAACGCGCCGGTGCCCTGCACGACGCAACCGCTCGTTTCTTGGATTCGCTGGTGTCCTCAATTCGGCCAAGTAAGTTTGTGATTCTGCACGTGCTAATCGGTGAGTTTCGTAAAAGCTTCAGGTTACATCGTGGCGGTACATCGCAGCCCGGCGCATAATTTCAGCAAAGACTCTCAGTCGGTTATTGAGCTATTGGTCGGATTAGGCGTAGCTGGCGATGCCCACGCGGGCGCTACCGTGCAACATCGTTCGGGAGTGGCCACCGACCCTGCCCAGCCTGACCCGCGCCAAGTACATCTGATTCGGGCCGAGTTGCACGAAGAATTGCAGGCACAAGGTTTCCAAGTAGGTCCAGGCGACCTGGGCGAGAATATCACGACGCGCGGCCTAGAATTGTTGGGCTTGCCACGGGGTACGCACTTGCGACTGGGAGCACATGCGGTAGTGGAGGTAACCGGTTTGCGTAATCCCTGTGCCCAGTTGAACACCTTTCAACCAGGCCTGATGCGGGCCGTGTTAGACCAAGACAAGCGAGGCAACCTAATTCGAAAAGCTGGGATGATGGGCAATGTGCCGGCTGGCGGAGAGGTCCGCGCCGGAGACCAGATTCGAGTAGAGTTACCACCGCTACCGCATCTGCCATTGGAGCGGGTGTAGACGCCAGAGAGCCAGCGCCGAACAGGCGACGGCCGTGCAGGCCCTGCGCCAGCAGCGGCCGCGCGTCTGGCTGCGGGCCGCCCCCGCCGAGACGGGCCCCGTGGTGCAGCAGCTGTTTGCTCCCACCGCTTCTTCAAAACCGTTGGCCCTGCTGCTGAAAGGCACCAATTTTCAAATCAAAGTGTGGGAAGCGTTGCTGCGCATTCCGCCCGGCCAGGTGGTGTCGTACGCGGCGGCGGCCGTGGGCCGGTCCGGCGCGGGCCCGGCGGTGGGCGGGGCCGTGGGAGCCAACGCCCTCGGACATCTTATTCCCTGCCACCGCGTCATTCAGCAGCACGGCGAGCTGGGCGGCTGCGGCTGGGGCGCAACCCGCAAGCAGGCCCTGCTGGCCTGGGAAGCCGCGCAAACGGCGGAGAAGGTGCCGACCAACTGCGAGTTGGCTTCGGAGCTGGTTAGTTGAGGCACTGAACATCCAACGACAACCGCATACCGGTGACTTTATTAACGGCCAGGGCTACGACAAGTACGCCACCTCGCCGACTGGTCACCGGTCCATCCATAATTTGAAAGCAGGAGTGGTTTCGCTACTGACAACGATTTCAGCCGGGTAAGTCGGGGTTAACGCCACTTTCAAGCGGCCTTTGAAGTGCGAATGGATTTCGTGGATGGCTTGAAAATGCACGATAAAGCGGCGGTTCAAACGAAAAAAACAGTTCGGGTCCAGCTTGGCCTCCAACTCTTCCAGCGTATAATCAACCGCGAACCGTGCCCGGCGCAGCGTCATTAGAAACGTAACGCCTTCCTCGGCGTAGCAATAGGCTACTTGTTCAACGGGCACCGATTGAATCCGCGAGCCTGCCTTGACCAGAAAGCGGGCCTTGTACGCAAGGGTCGTTTTACGCAGCAGCTCTACCAGGTGCTCGTAGTTGGGAGCGGGCAACGGCACGGAAACCAGGCTTCTCTGCAAGGTGGTCAGCTTCGCAAAACAGCTGTCAATGCCGGCTTGCGTGAGGGGTTTTAGCACGTAATGCACGCTGTTTACCTCGAAGGCGCGCAGCGCGTACTGGTCGTAAGCCGTGGTGAAAATAACCGGCGCATGCACGGCTACGCGCTCAAAGATGCTGAAGCTGTTACCGTCCGCGAGGTGTACATCGAGAAAAATAAGGTCGGGCTGGGGGTGGCTGTTGAGCCAGCTCACCGCTTCTTCTACCGAGTCGATGGGCCCCAGAATTTGAGCCGTGGAGTCATGCGCACGGAGAAAGCCGCTGAGCTTGCGGGCGGCCAGGGCTTCGTCTTCAATTATCAGAATGGTCATGCCTACGCCGCAGGTAACGGGTCCGTCAGGGATAGCAGCGGCAGGCGGACCAGGAAATCCGTCGGCGTTGGTTCCACCAATGGCTGCTGGTCGGAAAGGTAGGCGTAGCGCTTGCAGATGTTTTGCAAACCCAGCCGGGAAACTGGCCCCACGTCGGGACGCGGCTGCCGGTTGTTGCTGACAAGCAATTGGCTGCCTTCTACCCACAAGCGGATGGTGAGCGGGTGCCGACGCGAGGCCACGTTGTGCTTGATGGCGTTTTCAAACAGCATTTGCAGCGCCAACGGGGGTAGGTATTCGCGTTGCGAATCAGCCGGTACCTGCACCTGCACCCGTAGCGCATCACCGAAGCGTTTGTCGAGCAGAAAAGCATACGCTTGGGCAAAATCTAATTCCTCGCTGAGCGCAATCAGTTCGACGTGGCGGCTGCTTAGCACGTAGCGGTACACCTCGGCCATCTTGTCCACAAAGTGCTTGGCTGCCGCCGGGTCATCGTCAATAAGCTCCGACAAGATGTTAAAGCTGTTGAACAGAAAATGGGGATTCACTTGGTCCTTGAGAGACTCCAGTTGCGCGCGCGTCGACTCCTGTTGCCAGCGTTCGGCTCGTAGTTTTTCCTGTTGCCAGAACTGCAAAAAGCCCAGTCCCAGCAGCACCGCGTTGACGAGCAGGGCCAGCAGCAAGCCGTAAGCACCCATTAGGGACAAGTGGTACAGGCCAAAGTGGTCGGGCTGGTGGTACCGCGCCATCATAAACAGCTTTAGCGCGGTGTAGGAGAGCAGCGTGACGACGGAAGAGTAGGCGAGACTGGTGAGTAGCTGCACCGCCAGGCGCTTGCCGATTTGCCCGGTCCAGGGCAAGTGTCGGTCCAGCCGGCGGGCAATAAAGCGGCTGCCCTCGTAAAAAGCCGCCATCAGCAGCACGTAGTGCAGCAGCACAAACCACACGAATCCGTCGGGTTTCTCGAATTGGCTAAGCAATAAAAGGACGGCGTAGGCCGCCCCGCCAATCAGCGGGGGCACCAGCCACCGGAACCAGGTTTCAAGCCGCTCCATGGAGTCGCTCAATGAGGTGTAACAAGTTGCAGCACGCGCGTTTCAAAATCGGCAAACCCATCGGTTGCCGCATTGTAGGAAGGAGAGTTGCGCACCATGCGTACGGCTACCAGCCCGTACTGCGGGTACACAACCAAGTACTGACCCAGGTAGCCATCGGCCAGGTACCCGATAATTTTTTGGCTGTAGTGCTTAGCGGAAAGACCCAGGTCCACTTGCCCGAGTGCTTGTTGTATGACCTGCTGCCAGTTGTTGCCGAAGGCTTGTTTCAAAGCAGTATTGTATGATTCTCGGCCGATGTAGCTGCCCCGTATTTGCCGTGCGCGGTTTACAAATCCCACGTCTACCCCGGCGGCCGCCAGCTTACTAATTTGTGCGTCGTCAATTACGTAGGTAATAGATTCGGGTATTAGCCACCACAAATACCCGTAGGTTGGCGAAACGGCTGGGTCGGCGCGCACGGATGCGGCCACCCACTCGGGGCTGAGCAGTTGCTGATCATTCCAGCGCCCTTCCTGTAGCATGAGCTGGCCTAATTTGGCCAAATCGGCCGGTCGTATCTGTAAGCCAGACATCCCGTGCGGATTTCCAGCGGGGTCCAGCGTCCAACTGAAGTCCGTAATGCCCATCTGCTTAAACAAGCCATCACGCAGGTAGCTGTCCAAGCGTTTACCGGAAGCCTTCTGCACCACCCCCGTCAGTAGGTTGAGCGCTTTGTTGTTATAGGCAAAGCGCTTGCCGGGCTCGTCGGTCAACTCCGCGGCCAAGGCCAGCTGCACAAAATCGGGGCTCGGATAGATTTCCGCTCCGGCGTTTAACTCATTTTGCAGGCCGGAGGTGTGATTCAGCAGCTGCCGGATGGTAATGGTGCGCTTGCGGCCCTGCTTCCATTCGGGGTAAAACGAACTGACCGGTTCGTCCACCGACGCTATTTTGCCTTCTCTCACCAATGAGCCAACGGCCAGGCTGAGGACCGACTTGGTGTCCGACATCGCCTCGATGGGACCGATCGGGTGACCAAAATACCATTCTCCGACAAGCTGCCCGTCCTTGAGCACCACCAGGGCATCGGAATGGCTGGCTTCGGCGGCTTGGACCAAGGCGGCCAAGGCGCGGGCATCTATTTTCTTGCCCGGATTGTCGTTGTTCTCAACAGGGAGTAGGCTCAGGAGCAACAGCCAAAAACCAGGAAAAGCACCAAGTGTCATAATGAGGAGTAGGTGAATTAGCTTTCGGGTAAAGCTATTGCCCGCCATCATTGGCTACCAGTCAATTCCTGTGAACCGGGCTATTAGCTGGTTAGATTGGGCATTGACTACATTGAACTGGCGATGACTTCCGCGGCCCAACAGATATGACGCAACACCGGATTCAGACCCTCGTCTGACAAAAAAATCTGCTTGTTTTCATAATGTGAATGTGCGCGTTGACATTAAGGCTGCAAGTGCGCAAGAAGTGGGTTTTGGGGTGGGAGGGAAGTGAGGAGCTTTGCTCATTGTTCCAATCAACGCTTCCCCGCTATGCACCTGACCAGTGAACCCGCCATTCTGTATTTCGGCACCCCCGTCGTCCTCATCAGCACCATCAACGAAGACGGCACCTACAACCTAGCCCCCATGTCTTCGGCCTTCTGGCTGGGCTGGCGGTGCGTGCTGGGCTTGTCGGCTTTCTCCAAAACCACCGAAAACCTGCTGCGCACCGGCCAGTGCGTGCTCAACCTGCCTTCCGTGGCCCAGGCCGGGGCCGTCAACCGCCTGGCCCTGCGCACCGGCTCCGACCCGGTGCCAGAAGGCAAGGCGCAGAAGGGCTACCAATTCGAGCCCGACAAATTCGGCCGCGCGGGCCTCACCCCCGTGCCGGCCGAAACCGTGGCCGCCCCCCGCGTGGCCGAGTGCCCGGTGCAGCTCGAAGCCGTGCTGGAGGCCCACCACGGCCTGGCCGCGGCCGACGCGGCGCAGTGCGGCCGCCTGCTCACGCTGGAGGTGCGCGTGCAGCGCGTGCACCTCGACGAGGCCATCCTGCTCGCCGGCCACCCCAACCGCGTCGACCCCGACAAATGGCGGCCGCTCATCATGAGTTTCCAGCAGTTTTATGGCCTGGGGCCGCAAGTCCACGATTCCGCGCTGGCGCAAATTCCCGAAGCCCTCTACCGCAGCCCGGACGTGGACCGGGCCCGCCTAGTCGCATGAGCCCGGCCGACAACATTTATGAGCGAATCAGTTGGCACCTATTCCAAAGACTGCTGATTGGCCTATCCATGCTGCTTGTGGACTGCACCGCTCGCCCGGCTCCGCGAGCAGAGCCAAGTGAACAAGTACACGAGCCCACACCAACTGAAAGCGTGCGGCATCCAGTTGTCGACCATTGCCCCCTGCCGCCCAGCTATAGACCACTTAAGTCAGACAAGACTAGATGAAAGCATAAATTCTCTTCTTTAAAATTTCTCTAATATTCTTCTTCTAAAGACATGACCAAATCACCAGTTGCCCTCATCACCGGCGTAAGCCGGGCCATGGGCATGGGCTACGAAACCGCCCGCCAACTCGCCCGCCAGGGCTACCACGTAATCATCACGGCCCGCGAACCCACCCAAGCGGAGGAATTAGCCCACCAGCTCCAGCAGGAGGGATTGGCCGTGACGGCACAGCAGCTGGATGTGTGCAGCGACGACAGCGCTGCTCAGTTGGCCGCCGCCGTCGCCCGGCAGGCCGGGCGGCTGGACGTGCTGATTAACAATGCCGCCGTGATGCTGCCGGCCGAGGACCCGGCCGCGCCGGTGGACCTATCGGAGGCGCAGCGGCGGTTTGATGCCAACCTGTTCGGGCCCTGGCGGGTGGTGCAGGCGCTGCTGCCCCTGCTGCGGCAGAGCCCGCACGGGCGCATCGTGAACGTCTCCAGCGGCATGGGCTCCTTCGCCGACCCGGTGTGGGGCCTGACCGATTCGAAGCAACCCACGGCCAGCGTATACGCCCTCACCAAGCTTGCCCTGAATGGCCTCACCGCCAAGCTTGCCAAAGACCTGCGGGCGGACCACATTCTGGTCAATTCGGTGTGCCCGGGCTTTGTGGCTACCCAGCCCGACTTTGCTGAGTACGGGGCCCGCCCCGTGCCGGAAGGGGCCGCCGGCATCGTGTGGGCCGCCACCCTGCCCGACGATGGCCCCACCGGTGGATTCTTCCGCGACGGCCAGCCTTTAGGCTGGTAAGGCGGTCCCAGAAGTCTAGCTGCTGAGGCCCTGGACCGCGCTTTTTTCTTAATGTGGACCAGGGTGTTTGCAACGAACGATGCTAAGTTTTGCAGCGAAAAAAGTCCGTTTGGTAAGTACGACCGGACTTTTCACTGGCTTGCATCCAGCCCTATAATCCTAACTAGTGTGGCGTAAGCAATGAATAGAGCGGGCATGAGGAAAATCACTAAGTTACCAGCCATATGCAAATATTCTGAACGACGGAGATGCGTAGCCATTGCTCCAGCCATATAGAGGGCAATTCCGACCGCTGCCAAAGGTGTGATTATTTTCAGAAAATTTAAAAATAGTGGAATGACGAGACCAACCCCACCAGCTAATTCAAAGACACCCATGAGACGAATATGCGCTGGTTTGAACTCTTTCGACCAAGCCACGCTCGGTATGTTAGAATATTTGGCATAGGGCATAGTGAGTTTGAACAACGCACCTACGATGAGAAGTATACTAAGTAAAACTTGAATAGTTAATATTAGAACATCCATGATTCAATGCACCTTTTCTTATTAAGCTGAGTGATTTATGCGGGCTGTTTCGCGTGGCGGCTTAATGTAGCCTCAACCAAAACAATGGTTGGCCAGCAAGCCTATCCGATACTCCCAGCCCGCTGGGGCAGCAGCTTTTTTAGGAGTGCTGGCGGCTTTAGCAGGGCTGGCGCTCATGCCGCCGGCATTGTTGATTGTTGCCAACCCCGGCGTTTGCGGCCCCCGTGGCAGGAGCAGAAGGAGCGGCTGGCAGCATTTTGCAAAGAAGAGTTCAACCGCCAGCGCACACCGGTTAAGCCCGACTTGGGAGCGCACTCACCAAAAACACGCCCCAAGCTTGCTGAAGCGGCAACAGTTGCAGCTGTTGCCTGCCGCTGCTGCCGGCCGAACCCTTCCTTGCTCGCCTAACGCAATCCGATGATTGCGTGTCACAAAACAACTCAGTCGGTGCGCCGGAGCACAGCAGAATTATGCTGGGCGGGGCAGATTTTCTCCGAACTGCAAACGAAGCCTCGCAGTCTGACTATCTATTCAGCAGTTGAAGCCAGTACAGAATAAAGGATTTTAGTCAGGAATATACACCAGTAATCCATAATTTACCAAAATATTTAAATACATAACCCCGTAATATTTACGACGGCTCGCGCCGAATTTTATGGTTCCGAACTGTTTCGGTAAAAGGCCTTTGTTTACAGCATCAGGAGAAAAAAACAGTGCAGTTAAAATTAGTGAAAGTCCTGATAGCTTACGCTTGGGCAATGTGACTTGCCCGCCGAAGTAGTCAGAGCAATGCAGTAATTTAAGCCAGTTGGTATTAAATTATTGGACCGACTTGTAACAGTTGCTTTTTCTGTGCAGCATCGCGCAGCATGTCCATCGCGCCCCACTCGCAAATGTGAGCCAGCACCGCGTTAAGCTCCCGGCCCGCAGGGGTTAGCGAGTAACTGACTTTTTTAGGGAACACGTCAAAATCCTTGCGGATAATCAAATTATCGCGTTCCAACTCCCGTAAGTTGAGGGCGAGCATTCGCTCCGTAATGGTGGTGATTTGGTGGCGCAGCTCCCCGAAGCGCAAATCTCCCGCCAACAGCCTGAACAGAATCAAGGGCTTCCACCGGTTCCCGATTTTGGCCAGGGCGTACGTCATGGGGCAAACGACGTGTAGCTGGGCTTCGTTCTGGCTGTTGGTTGACGCGGCCTTTTTCATACACACAATTTTGTAAGTTATTCCGGCCAGCAATTCTAAAGTGAAGCTTTGTGGCCCCAAACATTAACTACCCCCAACCCATGAAAATAGGAATTGTTGGCAGCGGCAATATGGGCCGCACGCTCGGTCTGAGGTGGGCCGAAAAGGGCCACCAAGTGTTTTTCGGCGCCCGCAACCAGCGGGACCTCAACTTTCTCGTCGAAGTTGCCGGGGCGGACCTGCCCCGTGGTACCTTGCGCGAAGCCATTGCCTTCGGCGATGTACTGCTGTACACCCTGCGCGATACGCTGCCCTCAGCAGTGGCCGACCCCGAGGAGTGGCAGCACAAAATACTCATCGACTGCAATAATGGAGAGATTCCTGAGGACTTTGACTATGCTCCCGTGCTGCAATCTTACACCGAGAAATACCAGAACGACGTGCCGGGGGTCAAAGTGGTCAAGGCGTTCAACACCACGGCCCAGGAAGCCTACAGCCACCCAGCCGAGGTGCTGCGCCAAAGCCGCGCCGTGTGCTTTCTGGCGGGCGATGACGAGACGGCCAAGCAACTGGTGTCGGAGTTAATTAATGATGTCGGGCTCACCCCGCTTGATGCGGGCCAGGCATTCAACGCCCGGCTGCTCGAATCTTACGGGGACCTAGTACGACTGCTGATGATAAAGAATGGTCTGGGGCCCTTCCTGACCTTTAGCGCCCAAGTACTTCCGGCAATTGAATCTCGCAAATTAGGGGAAAGGCAGCCGAGCAATTACAAGTAATTCAAACCAACGCTGGCTGGCCAAATGGCTGGCCACGTAAGTCGCAGGCTTGGTGCCTCTGTACGGAAGGATTCATCCTACTGCTTGCACCAGCAGCGCCACCGCCTCGCGCAGTTCCTCCTCATTCAGCGAAGCAAAGCCCAGCCGAACGCCGTTGCCCTCGGCTTGCCCAGCGCGGTAGAAGCTGCCGTCGTTCAGGTACAGGCCCAGCCGGTGGGCGCGGCCGGCCACGTCCGCCAACGGGGTTTTGGCGGCGAACCGGGCCCACACGGCCAGGCCGCCGGCGGGCTTCTGGAATTGGGCAACTCCCCCCAACTCTGAACTCAGCAGCTCGCACAGCAGGTCGCGCCGGGCCCTATACGCGCGCACGGCCTTGGCCAGGTGGCGGCGGATGTCCCCGTTCTTGTACAGTTCCGCCACGGCCTCTTCTAGTAAGCTGTCGCCCTGGATGTCGATTAGCCGGCGCAGGCGGGTGGCGGCCCGCACCAGGTCGGCTGGCGCGACCAGGTAGCCCACGCGGATGCTCGGGGCCAGGCTCTTGCACAGCGAGCCCACGTACACCACGCTGCCGGCGGCGTCGGCGCTGGCCAGCGGCAGAATCGGCGAACTGGCGTAGTGAAAGTCGTAGTCGTAGTCGTCTTCCAGAATGGCGAAGCCGTAGCGGTCAGCCAGTTGCAGCAGGCGGTGGCGGCGGTCGGCCCGCAGCGTGACGGTGGTGGGGTGGTGGTGGTGGGGCGTGAGGTAGAGCAGTCGCACCGGCTGCTGGCGGCAACGCTGCTCCACTGCGTCCACGTCGATGCCGTGCGCATCCACGGGCACCCGCAGCAGCTGGGCGTCCTGGTCGCGAAACACGGCGTCGGCTACGTAGTAGCTGCTTTCGCCCACCACCACCGCGTCGCCGGGGCGCAGCAGCAGGCGGGCGGTCAGGTAAATGCCCATCTGACTGCCCCGCGTGATGAGGAGGTTATCGGCCGTGACGGCCAGGCCGCGCGTGGTGCGCAACTCCTCGGCCAGCACGGCCCGCAGGTGCTCCGAGCCCTGCCCGGCGCCGTAGTGCAAGTGCCGCCGCGCCGCGGGCCGCCGCGCCACGCTGCGGTAGGCGCGGGCCAGCAGCCCCACCGGGGCCAGCCGCACGTCGGGAAAGCCGTCGTCGAAGGCCAAGCGAAACTGGCTGGCCTGGGCGGGCGTGCGGGCCAGCGGCGCTTCCGCCGCGAAATCGAAACGGGTTCGGGACGCGAAGGCCCGCGGCGCGGGCTCGCGGGCCAACGGCTCGGGAGAAATCACTGGCAAGTGCGCCGCCACGAACAAGCCCTTGCGGGCTACGCTTTCCAGCCAGCCCTGGGCTGCCAGCTCGGCGTAGGCGGCCACCACCGTTTGCCGGTGCAGGCCGAGCAGGGTGCTCAACTGCCGGGTGCTGGGCAGGCGCGCGCCCGGGGTCAGCTTACCCTGGCGGATTTGCTGTACCAAACGGGCGGCCAGCTGCAGGTAGAGGGGCTGCGCGTCGTAGCGGTTCAGCGTCAGGAGTGAAGCGTAGGGGAGCAAGCGGTGGACCAGGCGGTTTGTTGAAACTGGCCTAAACAGGCAGTCCAACAAAGGTATAGTTTTGCGCCAGTAATAGCCGTAGCTGATATCTGAACGATGCTGCTTCAGCATTGTCCTGTTCACTTTGTGGCATCATTCAAAAGCCAGCCGCCACGATGCAACTAGGATTGATACCTGGCGTTCAGGACGTGGAAGCTAGCTCGCGCTGGTATCGGCAGCTATTAAATTGTAAGAGCCGACACGGTGGTAAACCTTTGGGATGCCAGCCGATGCGGACGACGCCGTGGTGTTGTGCTTGCACGCATGGGGTGAGCACGGACACTCAACATTGATGGCACCTCAAGCAGCAGGCAATGGCTTTACTATTTGGCGGTGTTCCAAAATCAAGTGGCAGAGGTATTTGAACTAATTGCAATAAGTAGAAAAGCAGCTTTTGCACCGGCCTGACTGCATTGCTAACCAAGTAATTAATTGCCTGTATCGCAAATTATCACCCTCATTTGGACCGCCGCCGTAATTACAATGGTACGCAGCAGCGAGAAAAATAATTAGAGATGGAATTAGATAAACCACACGACCACGAAGTTAGCAATACGACCAAGGAAGACTTGAACAAAATCTATTGGCTTTTTGAACAGGCAATAAGTTTGCAAGGGAAAAATGGCTACAAGGTCTGGGAGAAAATCGATGATTCAGCTTTGCATACAGAAATTGAGAATGGGCTGCAGTACAAGATTGTAGAAGGAGCGACCGTTCTGTGTGTGTTTAGTATTCAGCACAACGACCCATTTATCTGGCGTGACAGGGACCAAAGCGACGCCATTTACTTGCATAGAATTGTAGTAAATCCTAACTTCAAAGGTCAAAGACTATTTGGAAAAATCCTGGATTGGGCCAAGCGCTTCGCGCGACGAAACAATTTAAAATACATTAGAATGGATACGTGGGCTGACAATGAAAAATTAATTGATTACTACAAATCTTTTGGATTTCATTTTATTGAATACTATGAAACGCTCGATGCACCTGAACTTCCAATTCAAAACCGGAATTTGAACGTAGCGTTATTGCAAATGGAACTGAACAGATGAACTTTCTTTATTGGCCATGCTAAAATTCTGCATTTTATTAGTTGAAGCATTACTAATTGGCTGTACGCGGGCCGTTGCACCACCTAAATCGGGCGAGTGCATTGATGTCAGCCAAATCAGCAAAGATGCCCCTTGTACGATGGAGTACAACCCCGTGTGCGGCTGCGACGGCAAAACGTACGAAAATGCCTGTCTGGCCCGCAATGCGAGTGTCACGTCGTTCAAGCCCGGCGTGTGCGCCGGACTTAAACCATAAACTAGGCCACCGCCAAACCTTATAAATGAGAATACTAGTTATTTTTCTGCTGGTGTGCAGTCATTTTGTCAGCGCTCAGCGAGTTGATACAGTGCGGTTTACTAGTGGCCAAAACCGCTTGGTTGGGTGGCTGTATCGGCCAGGCGGCGTGCCATCAAAGCCGCAGCCCGTCGTGCTGATATTGCACAGTGCCACGTATGGCCGCCACGACTATTCCCTGTACCTTGACTTGGCACGGGAGCTGAACCGGATGGGCATTGCCGTGTTCAGCTACGACCGGCGGGGCAATGGCCTCTCCTCGGCCAAGGCAGCCAACACGAGCTACACTGACCTTGCCAAAGACGGACTGGCCGCCCTACGCGCCGTCAAAGCATTGCCCGGAATCAACACCCAGTGCGTCGGCTTGTACGGCATTAGCCAGGGCTGCTGGATTGCGGCCATCATGAATACCCTCGACAGCAAGGCCAGTCAGTTTACTATACTGGTGTCTGGCAGCACCGAGTCGCCCTCGCAGCAGATGGATTTTGCGGCCCGTTACCACCTGCAAGCCAAAGGCGTTGCGTCGTCTTCCATCGATAGCGCCATTCGCGTACGAAACGCAGTGGATGACTTTTACCGGGGCAAACTTCCGTACAAGCAAGCGGCTACCCTGCGCAAGCAAGTGGAAACCAGGAAGTGGTTTGCCGACGCTATTGTGTTTAAGCTGGATTCGGTGAGCGATAGCGGGTGGAAGCGGGACATGGATTTCACGCCGGCTCCCTATTTCCGTAAATTTGTCACGCCAACACTGGTGTTGTACGGGGAATACGACGAGTGGGTGAACACCCAGAAAGGGTTAAAAGACTGGCCTTCTTGGCAGTTGCCTCGCTTGAGTTTGCACAGCATACCCGGCGCCAACCATTTAATGCTGGTAGGGAGGGACGAAAATCCAGCGCGTCCGGTGGTTGCCGGCCGCTACCATCAGCTTATTCGTGCGTGGGTGGCAGGGCTCGCGTGCCGGCAATAGCAGCCCGACCCAAGGCGGATTCTGCAACGCAGAGGTCGCTGGCCGTTGGCTCGAATCATCAAAGCAAATGCAGATTGTGCCCTATACCGCGCATCACCTTGGTGCAGTCATTCAACTTTCCCTGCAAGCCTGGGCGCCCGTCTTTGCTTCGCTTCGGAAGGCGATGAGCCCGGGCATTTACCACGAAATGTATCCCGGTGCCGACTGGCAGAAAAGCCAGCAACAAGCCGTCGAAAGCGTTTGTGCTGACCCCGCTGCCCATGTATGGATTGCCACGGAAGCCGACTCGACCGCAGGGTTCGTAGCGGTAAAGCTTCATGCAGAATCCAACACGGGGGAAATTTACATGGTTGCCGTGGCTCCTGAATTGCAAAACCGGGGCATCGGAGGGGCGCTGACTGAATTTGCGCTCCGGTGGATGGGGGGCGCCGGGATGTCGCTGGCCCTGGTCAAGACCGGCGGCGACCCCGGCCCCGCGCCGGCCCGGCGCACGTATGAAAAGGCTGGGTTTGAGCTGTTGCCCATTGCCCGGTATTTCAGAAAGCTGTAGCGCCTATTTTTGCGCGCTTCAGCCACAGCCTTGAAGTGACCGGGCAAATGGCTCAACGTCCGACACGTTGGCGACAACCAGTCAGGAGAAACCCACCACTTCACTTATCTATCCCGCGCATGAAGATTTTGGTGACGGGCAGCAGCGGCCACCTGGGCGAAGCCCTGGTTCGGACCCTCCGCCAGCAGCGCCACGAAGTCGTTGGACTGGACATCGTGCCCTCGGCCTTCACCGACCAACTGGGGTCGCTAACCGACCGCGCCCACGTCCAGCAGTGCATGAGCGGCGTCGATGCCGTGTTGCACACGGCCACGCTGCACAAACCGCACGTGGCCACGCACACCCGCCAAGACTTTGTGGACACCAACATTACGGGGACGCTGCACCTACTGGAAGAAGCCGTGCAGGCCGGCGTCGGGGCGTTTGTGTTCACGAGCACGACCAGCACGTTCGGCGATGCGCTAACGCCGCCCGCCGATGCGCCCGCCGCCTGGGTGACGGAGGACGTTGCGCCGGTGCCCAAAAACATCTACGGCGTCACCAAGACGGCGGCCGAAGACCTCTGCCGGTTGTTTCACCGCAACCAGGGCTTGCCCTGCCTGGTGCTCCGCACTTCGCGCTTCTTCCCGGAAGACGACGACCAGCCCGCGACGCGCCAAGCCTACGCCGACGACAATGTGAAGGCCAACGAGTACCTCCACCGGCGCGTGGATGTTGAGGACGTAGTCAGCGCGCATCTGCTCGCCCTGGCGCGGGCGGCGAACCTGGGTTTTGGCCGCTACATCATCAGCGCCACCACGCCTTTCGCGCCGGCCGACCTCGCGGAGCTGCGCACCAATGCCCCGGCGGTGGTGCAGCGGCTGTTCCCGGCTTACGAAGCCGCCTACGCGCGCCGGGGCTGGCGCATGTTCCCCGGCATCGGGCGGGTGTACGTCAACGAGCGCGCCCGCCAGGAGCTGGGCTGGCAGCCGCGCTACGATTTCCAGCACGTGCTCGATTGCCTGCGAGCAGGTACCGACCCGCGCAGCCCCCTGACGCAACTCGTCGGTAAAAAAGGCTACCATTCTCAGACGTTTGCCGAAGGACCTTATCCGGTTGAATAGTTACGCCGGGACTGCTCCGACAAGGTGGCAGCTTACCCGCTGGTACAACGGGTTCCCTTAGAAGCTGTTTGAGTTAGCTTCTGAACGAAGTAGAGACGCATATTTGCGTCTCGTCATTAGCTCCGCTGACCTTCGGTTGAACAATAATGGTTGAACCGGCGCGAACGCCGAGACGCAAGGATGCGTCTTGTCATCGATAAGCGGCTAATTCAAACAGCTTCTAAAGCAGCCCCAATATCACTTGCCGGGGAAATAGCTCAAATCAGCCCGGTAGCGCCAGGTTTCGGCTTCGATGCTTTGCACCACGCGGCGAGTGTCCAGGGCTTCCAGCTCCCGCAGTATTTGCGCCGGCACCAGGCTTTCGCCGAAGCTGGCCACGGGCAGCAGCAGCAGCACCTGCGGCAGCTTACCGCCGTCGAGCCACTCGAAGCAATACAGCCGCTGCGCCGGGTACTTCCGGGCCACCACCCCCCGCAGCTTGGCGAGCATGCTTTTCAGGTCGGCCGGGCGGGTGGGGGTGAGGTGGTAGGCCCGTAGGTAGGCATCGGTGAGTTGCAGCGTTCCCGGGGAGCTGGCCTCGGGCAGCAGGGCCACGGTGAACGAGCCGGCGAAGCGGGCAAACGGCTCGGTGTGCAGGGCGTTGTCAGCCGCGTCTTCGACCGGGTTCACGGGGCGGTCGAAGTCGGCGGCGGCGTGCCCGAAGGTGGCATCGATGAACTGGCCCTGCCGGGGGCCGGAGCCGACCACCCAGCCGTACCAGCTCCACGGGTCGGGCTGGGCGCGGTGCCAGGTCAGGTGCTGCTGGTAGCCGTTGGCAAACAGCTGCGCCAGGTTGTCCTTGGGCTGCCACACGGCGAAGCGGGCTAGGGGGCCGGGGGTGGGTTGCTGGGCCTGCGCTGCCCGCCCGAGGCACAGCGCCGCCGCAGTGGCTAAAAGCAAGTGTTTCATGTACTGGTTTCTGGGGTAATACCTAGCTGCACGGGCTGGTGGCACATGCCAGCCAATTGCCGCTGCAAGAACTGGCGGCTTTACTCCCGGAAATTGTACAAATACGAACTGCTAGTCTCTGCCAGAAAAGCTGCGCTGATGGAACCGGCCCCGCGCCGAAACGCCGAGGGCGTGGTGCCGGTGAAGTGGCGAAAGTCGCGGATGAAGTGGGCCTGGTCGTAGTAGCCGCAGGCCGTGGCCACGGCGGTGAGGCTCTCGGCGCGGGCCAGCCACCGAAACGCCTGCTGAAACCGGATGATGCGGCAGAAGTGCTTTGGGCTCACGCCCACGGCCTGCCCAAACAGTCGCTCCAGGTGGCGCCCGCCGATGCCCAGCTTGCGCAGCAGCGCGTCGAGGTCGGCGTGGCCCTGCCCGGCCAGGATGTAGGGCACGGCGAAATCCAGGTACGGCGCAGTGGTAGGCGGCGGGCGATGGCGCAGCCGCGTCAGGAAATAAGCTTGCAGCCGCGCTACCGCCTCCGCCGGGTGGGCGCAATCCGCCAGCTGGTGCGCCACCGCCCGAAAGCTGGCCCCGAGCACCGCCTCGGCCTCCAGGGCCAAGTCGTTGAGTTCGTGCACCGGCAGGCCGGGCGGCAAAAAGTGCGCGAACGTATGAGGAAAAAACCGCACCCCCACCAGGCACACGCCCGGTGCCCACCGGATGCCGTAGGGCCGCGTCATCTGGCCGGCTATTTCGAGGCGGGGGTTGCCCGCCGAAACCCCGTCGGCCAACGTGACTCGCTCGGACGCGCCCCGCAGGTAAACCAGCAACTCCAGGCTGCCGTCGGGAAAAACCGGGTCGGGTGCTGCGTTGGCCGTCACCTCATCCAGCACCCAAAAGCAGTTGATGTAGGCGGCGAGGCGCGCTTCGGGGCTGATTTCGTGGTAGCGCATGGGCGGGGCGGGGACGAGTGGCGGTGGCCGGGCGCAGATGCTGCCAACTTTGCTACGGTTGTGCTTTTGCTACGTTTGTGCTTGGGTTATCGTGGAGCCGGCCAAGCGCAAAATCTGGCGAATGAAAGTCGTTTTGCCCTCCGTATACCCCTCCCGGTCGGTGCGGAAACTGGCGGCCAACTGGTGCTTGAGCAGCTCGTAGGCTGCCGCCGCCGCCGGCTCCCGGCGCAGGAAATCCCGAAACAGCAGCTTCTCCCGTAAGCGGGTGCTTCGGGGACCGTACACGTGCAAATGGTGCGTCCGCGGCGTGCCCTTGATGAAGAGCTGGTAATCAGGAGCCGGGTTGTTGGCCCAGTAGAGGTAGCCTAGCTGCATCACTTTAGCAATAAGCGTTGCCGGCAATGGGAATACTTCGACGCTGGCTGCAATGTCCACCACCGGCTTGGCGGCCAGTCCCGGCACCGCCGTACTGCCCACGTGATAAAATATGGGGGCGACCGGGGCGAGCAACGGCAGCAGCTGGCTTATCGCTGCCGCGTACCGCTGTGGGTAGTCGAGGCAATAAGGCACGATTTCCACGATGTCGAGTGTATTTATCACGGTGGGATAATCGGTTGGCTTTTAAGCGCACATCCAGGGCATCTCATACTTGAGAGGACCTTATGTCGTGCTGTCTTATGACGTGGAAAATCTCAGAATAGTAGTTTCTTTCGCAGGAAACAGCGACGCCTGTGCCGTTTTCTAAACAAAGCAAACCGAACTGCCTACTGAGGACAGCCCGGCTGCATGCGGGGTTGTAGCTTATTCTGTAACGTCGAACGCCTCGTGAAAGCGCACGTTTCCTACTGGCAGTTCGCCACCAAAGGCTATCGCCTGGAAGAATTCGGGTGGGGTGTCAGGCAGCAGGAGACCAGGCTGGGCCCTGAACCCGAAGCGCCCGTAGTAGGCAGGACTACCCAGCAGGACGCAGCCAAGACCTCCTTGGTGCTGCAATGCAGCGAGTGCCGCTGCCATCAACTTCGAGCCGATGCCTTGGTGCTGCCGCTCCGGCCAGACGGAGATTGGGCCGAGGCCGTACCACCCGGTTGCACCAGACGAAATGGTAACGGGTGAAATAGCGACATGACCCATGATGGTATCACCTTCCACCGCAACCAGCGAGACCGTTAGTTGATTGCTGCGTCGCAGGGCATTGACAATCAAGTGCTCGGTGTGGCTGGCGTATGGCTCGGGTTGAAACGCTGCTTCGGTAAGCCTTGTGATGGTGTTGATATCGGCGGCTTGTTCCGGGCGGATTGTGATGGCCATGGTGAGCTTGACCACAATGTTGTGGTTGATGACATTTTGCAAAACTACAAACAATGGTGTGCTGCGATATTCTTGTCACCCATGGCCGTCACTACCTCAAATAACCGAGTAATCGCGCGCTCAGGTGCTGCCAAGGTATTTGCTGTTTGGGTCATGCACAATGATTAAAGGGACTGAGTCGGCTGTTCAAATCCGACCTGTACCGTAAGTTTCGCTGCTAGTGTATGACCCGAACCTGCGACTTGTCATACAGCCGTTCCCAGTCGCGCCGCAGAATGGCGTACAGGCACTCGTCCTCAAACTCGCCCCGCTCGTTCACGCCCGACTCGCGCATCACGCCTTCAAACTGAAAGCCTGGCGTTTTCTCGATGGAGCGCTTCGACGACAGGTTGGAGACGCGGTGGCCCGTGGCCACGCGGTTCAAGCCCAGCAGCTCGAAGGCCAGGTAGAACAGGTGCGGCTTGCTGCGCGGCGTGACGCCCCGCCCGCGCATGTGCTCGAAGACGTCGGCCCCGGTGGAGCCGTACCGCTCTTCCCAGCTGTCGATGGTCAGCACGGTCATGCCCGCCAGCTCCTCGCCCAGCAGGGAGTAGAAACCGTAGGTCATGCGCCGGCCGTGGCGGTACTCGGGCAGGTAGTTTTCGCGCAGCTCGGCCACCATGGCCTCCGAATCGGGAAAGCCCTGAAACAGGGTTTCGACGTGGGCCTGGTTGTCCTCGCTAATAAGGTGCAGGGTGATGGAATCGGAATACAAGGCGCGGAACATCACAGCGGAAAACGAGCGCAAGGGTAATTCTGGTATCGGGACCAGAAGGCTATACAACTTTCATCTGGGCGTATTTTACCCGAGGCCTCTGCGTCACCCCTGCTCATTGAGGGGATGATTGGTTGCCACCATCAAATGACGGCCTTCCGCGTAGGCCAGGACTCCCACCACCACCAGCTGCGCCAGCAGGAAACTCACGCCCAATTTAATTGCTGTCGGGTAGTACGCTATTAGTAAGTACAGGCTTACGCCCGTCCAAAGCCCGTTGGCAATAATCAGGACGCGCAACCAGAGCATGGAAACCGGTTGCTGACGAGCCAACGCGCCCGCCAGTACCGCGTAAAGCAGTGTCACGGCGGCTATCAGCAAAATAAGCGTGGTTGACAAGCCTAAAAGACCTGCTAAGGGGGTTGAAAATACGAGGCCCATGATGCCCGTGGTGCTACCGAGAAAGGCATCCAGCCAGAGTAGCTTATTCAAGGTTGGTACGTTGTCAAAGCGGAGCATCGGTAGGGGCCGTTGAGGTTGGATGGCTTGAAAAGTAGGCGGATTCCGGGTGCAGTATGCGTTCCGTGCCAGACGGCGAGGCGTTGCGGGGAGACGGCCCGGGAGCTACTTGGGCCGCCCTGGCGAAATTTGGGCCCTAGCGAAATGAGGTAATGCCATCGGGATAAGCCGGAGCTGTTGGGGTCGGGGCCGGTGGGCACGGGCGCAATTCAAGACCTGTCAGGCGTCGGCACCAGGACCTAAACGAGCCCACCGCCAAGTGCTAACTACACTCTCAAAAGCAACGGATAAGGTCGCAGGAGCGAGCCTGTTGACACAACTGAAGGGTGGGTTTTTGGCAAGTTAGCCGGCCCTTGCATGGAGTCAATAGGCCAGATTTAAGAAACCAGCTGGTCCAACTCAGCTCCGCCAAAAGCTGGTAATTTGGAAGTGAAGCATCAATTGGCAGGCGGCAAAGACCGGATGGCGGAACCAATGGGCCGCTTCGGATAAAACTTATGGCCCATGGTCGCTACAAGCCTCAACTTACATTCTTCCGTTGTTCATCTGTTTGCTCACTTTTTTCATGCCCGCATTGATTTTCCGTTTGAACTTACGCGGCTGGAGGTCCCGGCCTGCTGCTTCTTTACAGCCAACTTTAGCCGGCAAGGCTCAGAGCAGCAGTGGGGAAGGAGCGAATTCCCGCGTCGCATGAAGCCCCTGCGCACCTTACTGGCGAGTTCGGCCATTCCCCTGCGGCCGGGCCAATTCTGGCTGCTGGCCGGGCTGTTCTGGGGCGCGTTTGCGGCGCTCTCCTACGTGCAGTCCAACGCCTTTTGGACCGCCACCGGCTACGGCTGGTCCACCACCGACCGGCTGGACTGGGGCCTGCGCTGGACGCTGTGGTGGGGCAGCACGCCGCTGATTCTGTACCTGGCCCACCGGGTGCCCCTGGATTCGGTGCGCCGCCCGGGGCCGCTGGTGCGCAACGTGCTGCTGCACCTGGCCTTCCAAGCGGTGCTTGCCGTGGCCCTGGCCGCCCTGGGCAAGTTCGTCCTGTTCGACTTGCTGGCGCTCCAAACCGGCCACCGCTGGGGCCCCGACCCGCTGTGGCTGGTGGTGTCGAGCCGGTTCACCGTGTCGCTGGCCGTGTACATGCTGCTGGTGGCGAGCTACAACGTGTACGCCTACGCCCGGCGCAACCAGGCCCTGCGCCACCAGAACATGCGCCACGCGCTGAATAACGAGCAGCTCCAGGCGCAGCTGTCCGCGGCCCAGCTCCAGGCCCTGAAAATGCAGCTCAACCCGCATTTTCTCTTCAACACCCACCAGGCCATCGTGGGCCTGATTTTGCAGCGCGAAAACGACCGGGCCATCGAAATGCTCACCGAGCTCAGCGACCTGCTGCGGGCCATTTTGGTCAACGGCGACGCCCAGCTCATTCCGCTGCGCGAAGAGCTGCGGTTCGTGGAGAAGTACTTGCACATCCAGCACATCCGCTTCCAGGACCGCCTGCGCGTGGAGCTGGACGCCGCGCCCGACACGCTGGACGGCGCCTTTCCGCAGTTTCTGCTTCAGCCGTTGGTCGAAAACGCCATGCTGCACGGCGTGGAGCACCGCGCCGCCGGGGCCCTGATACGCCTGCACGCCCGCCGCGAAGCCGGCGAGCTGGTGGTGGAAATCCACGACAATGGCCCGGGGCCCGGCCCCCCTAAGCCGCGGCGCGGGGCGTCGGCCGGGGTGGGCCTGCGCAACACCCGCGCCCGCCTGGAAAAAATCTACGAAGGGCGGGCCCAGTTCGCCTTTGAGCAGACGCCAAGCGGCACGCGGGTGACGGTGCGGGTGCCGTTTGCCGCGCTGCCCGCCGCGCAACCCCTGGCCTTTCCCCTTCAGCTCGAACCCGCATGAGCTACCAGGCCCTGATTGTGGACGACGAATTGCTCTCGCGGCAGGTGGTGGCCACCTTCCTGCGGGGCGACGCGGCCCTTGCCGTGGCCGGCGAGGCCACCAACGGCACCGAGGCCGTGCTGCAAATCCTGCAGCTGCGGCCCGACCTCGTGTTCCTGGACGTGCAGATGCCCGAGCTCGATGGCTTCGAGGTGCTGCGCGAGGTGTGGCCCTACCACCAGCCGTTCGTCGTCTTCACCACGGCCTACGACAGCTACGCCCTGCGCGCCTTCGAGGTCAGTGCCACCGACTACCTGCTCAAGCCCTTTAACGAGGTGCGCTTCCGGCAGGCCGTGGCGCGGGTGACCCAGCAGCTGGCGCAGCGCCCGGGCCCGGCCGGCCCGCACCCGCTGCTGGCCGCCGGGGCCGGCCGGCCGGCCGGCTACCGGCGGCGCATCCTGGTGAAGGAGCAGAAAAAGCTGTTTTTCGTGCCCGTTGAGGACATCCAGTACTTCGACTCCGACAGCAACTACATCAGCGTGCACACCGCCGCCGGCACGCACCTGATTTACGAGAGCCTGACGCTGCTCGAGCAGCAACTCGACCCCGCGCAGTTCACTCGCATCAGTCGCTCCTGCGTGGTGGGGCTGGCCCACGTGGCGGCCCTGGAAACGTACTACAACGGCGAGTACATCGTGAGCCTGCGCAGCGGCACCACCCTGAAGTGGACCCGCACCTACCGCGACAATTTGCAGGCGTTTTACGGGCTGGCGAGCTAATAATTCGCAGCCCCTCTTTTCTCCCAATCGACAGACAAATGATATTGCCAAAGGAGAGAGACGCGAGATTTATTACGGTAAGACGTGGTGGTACGTTGACAGACTCAGACCACCATCTGCTGGCGTTGTGGGCCGCTGCTTGTGCCGAACACGTGCTGCATTTATTTGAGCAAGCCAACGCCGACGATAAACGACCACGGCAAGCAATAGAATTGACGCGGGCATGGGTAAGAGGTGAGATACCAATGAGGCAAGCCCATCAGGCGGCTTTCGCGGCCAATGCAGCCGCGCGTGAGGTGCCAGATGCTGCGAAGTTTGCCGCCTTAGCAGCGGGGCAAGCCGTTGCAGTAGCCCACGTCGCGGCACATGAACTGGGTGCTGCCGCTTATGCCATCAGAGCCGTAAGAGAAGCTGTTGAGGAAAGCGAGAAAGAGGCGACGGGACGTAAGGAGTGCCAGTGGCAGCGGGACCAGCTCCCGGATGCTATCCGTGAACTGGTGCTGGAGGACCAAAAATTAAGAAATAGTATATGCTGGTTTGTGTTCAGCCGCTGACTGCGTGATAAAGCACAATCATAACCTGGCAGGCGCGTTCTGCCTGCATCAGAGCAGATAGAAAATTATCCGTCCGCCGAAGCAACCTACCTTGCCAAGATGGAAAATAGCCCGGCCAAAACTTCGCTAGTAGTCGCGCTCTGGAACGCGGCGAAATGGGTGCTGGGGATTCTGCTGGCCGGCACCCTAACCATGGGTTCGGCCAACTTGCTGATGCACCGGACGGGCGCTGTGGATTTGCACCACCTCACCTGGTTTGAGTACTGGGTAAAAATGCTGACCGTCCCGGCACTGGCTTTTGGGCTGTTCGTTTTTTTGGCCTGTGCCTTCGTGCCCACCCAAAAAAAGCGCGCGGGCCTGCTCGTCGTTGGGCTCAGCCTGGTTCTAATCGGCTTGGGCATCTACCAGCACGTACTGGACGACGGCTTTTTAGAAACCCAATACGTAGTTCGTTATACCGTTTTTATCGTTGGCCTGGCTGGGGGCTTCTGGGTATCCCACCACGCATTCAAAGGAAATAAGTGGACGTAGGTGGGCAAGCACAACCGCTGGTTTTTGCGGTGGCGCCACACGGCCAGCGCATTCCCCATGACTAAACCGTCCTGGCCTGCACGTTCACTAATCTGGGGTAAGCAAACCGGGAAAATGACTCATTTGCTTACCCCAGCGCATGCCACTAAGTGGATTCCAGGTTAGTAGGCCGCGTCGTTGTAGAAGAACTGTTCTTTCACGATTTGGCCATCGGCTACTTCGAACACGCCCACTTGGTCCTTCTGCACGCGGCCCCGGCCTTTGAGCGTCACGTCCATGCCCATGGTGCAGGCAAAAAAGTAGGAGCCCACGATGGGCGGGCCGCAGAAGCCGCCGTGCCGCGCCTCAATTTGCGCCTCCAGAACGGCTTCCTTGTCGCGGATGGCCGGGATGCCGGTGACGGTGATGGGCAGCTGCGAGATGTTTTCCGGCTCCGTGCTGACCGCCTCGGGGGCGTACAGCTCGTCCTGGATTTGGTGGATTTGGCCTTTCTGGGCCATGGCGTAGTACTGGTCGGCAATTTCTTGAATGGTACGCATACGAGTAAGGGTCAAAGTGACTGTGCCAGCAAAGGAACCGGGCGACTGCGACAGCTGTGTGTCAGCAGGAAAAAGTATTTTTTCGGCCGGCCGCCGGGTGAATTCGGCAAGCGAAGGCCTTCAGCGGGTGCTGCTTACCGGGCCGAAAACCGGCGCTGCGGTCGGGGCGTCGCCGCTGTGGTACTGCGCCAGGTAGCTGCCCGTGACGGATGCGGCAGCGGTCAGCAGCTCGGCCGGCGTGCCTTCGAACAAGACGCGGCCACCGGCATCCCCGGCGCCGGGCCCCAGCTCCACGACCCAATCGGCGCTGGACACCACGTCGAGGTGGTTTTCCACCACCAGCACGGTGCTGCCGTTGTCCACCAGGCGGTTGAGCAGCTGGATGAGGGTGGCCACGTCGTGCAGGTGCAGGCCGGTGGTCGGCTCGTCCAGGATGTAAATCTGGGCCGTGTTGCCCAGCTCGCTGGCCAGCTCCAGCCGTTGCCGCTCCCCGCCCGAGAGCGTGTTCAGCGGCTGCCCCAGCGTCAGATACGGCAGCCCCACGTCCACCAAAGCTTGCAGGGTGTTGGTGATGGCCGGCTCGGCGAAGAATGCCCGCGCCTCGGCCACGGACAGGCCCAGCACGTCGCTGATGTTTTGGCCCCGCAGCCGGTAGCCGAGCACTTCTGCGGTGAAGCACCGGCCCTCGCAGGCTTCGCACACGGTGGCCACCGGGTCCAGGTGGGCCAGGTCGGTGTACACCACGCCCAGGCCCTGGCAGCCCAGGCAGGCGCCCTTGGAGTTGGCGCTGAACAAGGCGGCGCTCACGCCGTTGGCCGCCGCAAACGCCTTGCGGATGGGGTCCAGCAAGCCCAGGTAGGTGGCCGGGTTGGAGCGCTTGGAGCCCCGGCTGATGCGCTGGTCGACGACGATGGCCCCGGGGTACTGCTGCGGCAGGCACCCCAGCAGCAGCGACGTTTTGCCCGCGCCGGCCACCCCGGTCACCACCGTCAGCACGCCGGTGGGCAGGGTCAGGGACACGTCGCGCAGGTTGTGCAGCGCGGCATGGGCCAGGTGCAAGTCGCCAGTGCGGGGCCGGGGCCGCGTGTTGAGGGGCGGGTGGTGGCGCAGGCCCCGGGCCGTGAGGGTGTCGGCCGCCAGCAGCCCGGCGTAGGAGCCCTGGTACACCACTTCCCCGCCGTTCCGGCCGGCTCGCGGCCCCATGTCCACCACGTGGTCGGCAATGGCGATGACGGCGGGCCGGTGCTCCACCACCAGCACCGTGTTGCCCTTGTCGCGCAACTGCCGCAGCAGCGCGTTGAGGCGCGGCACGTCGTGGGGGTGCAGGCCGATGCTGGGCTCGTCGAACACGTAGGTTAAGTCCGTCAGGCTCGACCCCAGGTGGCGCACCATTTTCACCCGCTGCGACTCGCCGCCGGAGAGCGTGGCGCTTTCCCGGCCCAGCGTCAGGTAGCCCAGGCCGATGGCGACCAGCTGCTCCAGGCGCGTGGCCAGCGCCGCGAGCAGCGGGGCCAGCGTCGGTTCGCACAGTTCCCGCACGAACGCCGCCAGCTCGCCCACCGGCAGGGCCGCGCACTCGGCAATGTTGCGGCCGGCGATGCGGCAGCCCAGCGCGGCCGGGCTCAGGCGGGCGCCCTGGCAGGCCTCGCAGACGCCTTGCGCCACCACGCGCTCAAAGGCCGCCCGCAGGTGGGGCTGGAGCTGGCCGGCGTCTTTCGAGAGGTACACCCGCCGGAACTTGGGCACCAGGCCCTCGTAGGTGGTCCTGCCCGTGCCCAGGGTGGCCAGTTTTACCTTGGTCTCGGGCTGGTAGAGCAGCTGCTGCCACTCCTGCGCGGTGTAGTCGCGCAGCTTTTTGTCGGGGTCGAAAAAGCCCGACTGGGCGACGATGGTCCAGAAGATGGAGTTGACGCCGAACGTGGGGAAGAGCAGCGCGCCTTCGTTCAGGCTCTTGTCGGGGTCGGTGAGCTGCTCGGGCCGCACGGTGGCCACCTGCCCCAGGCCCCCGCAGGCCGGGCACATGCCCGGCACTTCGTTGAAGGAAAAGGCGCTGACGCCGCCGATGGCGGGCCGCCCCAGCCGCGCGTAGACCAGGCGCAGCAGGGCGTAGGTGTCGGTGACGGTGCCCACCGTGGAGCGCGCGTTGCCGCCCAGCCGCTGCTGGTCCACGATGATGGCCGCCGACAGGTTGGTGAGCGACTCGGCGTGCGGCTGCCCGTAGCGGGGCAGAAAGCCCTGCACGAAGGCCGGGTAGGTTTCGTTGAGCAGCCGCTGCGACTCCGCTGCCAGGGTGCTGAACACCAGCGACGACTTGCCCGAGCCCGACACGCCGGTGAACACCGTGATGCGCCGCTTGGGAATGTCCAGCGAGACGTATTTGAGGTTGTTTTCGTAGGCTCCCCGAACTTCGATATAACCGAAGGGAGAAGGCATATCGTTGGATGAGTCGGGCGGTGACGATGCCATTAGGACAGAGACAGAAGAAGTGAGTGGAACAAAGCGAATAGCTCTGGCAAAGAAAGAAGGCGAGTGCGACAGCAGTGTGTCAGCAGGCAATGGCCCCTGTTTACGGTACCTTCCCTCAACAGTCAGCCGGACCTGCGCCCTGCCGACGAGGCCCCAGGGGCTGTACTACTTTCGGCGTATCGCTGCGTATGCTGAGGGCTCGTCCAGCGTCGGATAAGCTCCCGCCGGGACGTTTTCTACTAAGTACATCCATCAAGTCCGTTCTGCATGAATCGATTCGACCGTATTGTTGGCATTCTGCTGCAATTGCAAGCCAAGCAGGTGGTGCGCGGCCAGGCCCTGGCCGAACGATTCGGAGTGAGCCTGCGCACCGTGTACCGCGACCTGCGCACGCTGGAAGCCGCCGGCGTGCCGCTCTACGGCGAAGCCGGCGTCGGCTTTTCCCTGGCCGAGGGGTACAAGCTGCCGCCCGTCATGTTCACCCGCGACGAAGCCATGGCCCTGCTCACCGGCGAGAAGCTGACCGCCCGCCTCACCGACGAGCACACCGCCGCCCACAGCCAGGCTGCTATGGACAAGCTGCGCGCCGTGCTGCGCCGCCCCGACCGCGACCACCTCGAAAGCTTGAACTCCCGCATTCAGGTGCTGCGCCCACGGACCCAATTGGCGCCGCCCGCCGACAGCCGCACGCACCAGCTCCTGCTCACCGCGGCCGCCACCCATCGCACCGTCCGGCTGCGCTACCGCGCGGGCCTGGCCGAGGCCAGCACCGAGCGCGACGTGGAGCCGATTGGGTGCTACCTGCAACAGCACTGGCACGTGGTGGCCTACTGCCGGCTACGGCAGGACTTCCGGGACTTTCGCTTCGACCGCATCGAGCAGTTGGAGCTGCGCGAAGAAACCTTCGCTCCGCGTCCGGAAACGCTGCAATCCTACTGGTCGGCTCAGGATGCCCGCCGCCAGAACCTGGAGGTGGCCCGCGTGCGTTTCCAGCCCGAGGCCGTGCGCCACATTCAGGACAGCAAGCACCAGTACGGTTGGGTCAGCGAGGAGCTTCTGCCTAATGGAATGGTGGAAATGGCTTTTCTGCCCGGGGGCCTGCGTTACCTGGCGGCCTGGCTCTTGCCCCAGGCCGGCACGTTCACGGCGGTAGCGCCGCCTGAACTGCGGCAGCACTTGCGGGAGCTGGCCCAGCTCGCGCACGAGTCGTTTTGCGGGGCGGACTAGCCGCGCTGCCGCAGTTGGGCCGTCGGACTTGAGGCCAGCTCGGCTGAACACGCCGGGCGTTACCCGCTGGTTTTGCGGCAGCGTCACACGGCCGTGCCCATCAGCGGCGACAGAACATGGGCAGCATGCCGTCCACGAGTAAAGTACTCACCAGTTATGGCTACTTCATCTCTTATTCTGTCCGGGCTATTTTGCTCCGGCTTCCGCCGGTTGGGCCTCTATTACTTGGCCAAACTTTGTTGCGTAGCTCATGCCAAACCCGCTAACGGCACTTAAGACCGGGGCCAGTGTTTCGCCAAATTCGGAAAGGCAGTATTCGACTTTGGGCGGCACTTCGGGGTAAATTTTTCGAATCACCAATCCGGCTTTCTCCAACTCGCGCAACTCACGGATTAGCACCTTTTCAGAAATGGTGACGATTTGCTTTTTGAGTTCGGTGAAGCGCAAAGTGTCGCCTTGCAGGTACCACAAAATGACACCCTTCCACTTGCCGCCCAGCAGGTCCATGGCCAACTCGACCTGGCAGTAATACCGTCGCCCATGCACGTCCAGGAACAGGCTCTTTCCGTTTTTCAGCATCTGTTAAAATTTAAGTGGTTGCTGTTCAACAAAACTGACTATTAAGGCAGTTACTGACTTAATAGTCAGTACTTCCGTAGGAGTATGCAAGCTACTACATTTACTCCGCAGACGCTAGCGCCACCACCCCACCCCGCGGCACCACGCCCCACCGAGGCAGGACCAGTACAAAAGTGCCTTCCCACCCTAACTGTACGGTTTTCTTTCATCAAACCCCTGTCTTCCAATGGTTGCCGAATACATCTGCTACCACGTAGCTACCGACCAGCGCGAGGCGCTCGTTGCCGCCTATCGCCAAGCCGCCGCCGAGTTGGACGCCGCCCCCGAATGCCTGGGCTACGAGCTGGCCGAGTGCGAGGAAGAGGCCGGCCACTTTATCCTGCGCATTGAGTGGACCTCCACCGAAGCCCACCTGCAAGGCTTTCGCAAGGGGCCACAGTTTCCAGGCTTCTTCGCCCCCATCAAAGGCTTCTTCAGTAATATTCAGGAAATGCGGCACTACCGCCTGACCGATGTAGTGCGCCGGAAATAACTGCTTACCGCTATGAAAACACTACCGACGCTGTACGAATGGGCCGGCGATATGCCCACATTTGAGCAGCTTTTCAGTCAGTTCTACCACCACGTATTGCAGGATGAGGAGCTGGGGCCGCTTTTTCGAAACATGGCACCGGAGCACGTGATGCACGTGGCGCATTTTGTGGCCGAAGTGTTTGGCGGCAGCAAGCTCTACACCACTGAGGACGGTGGCAGCCACGCCAAGATGATAGGCCAGCACATGGGCAAAATGCTTACGGAGGCGCAACGCCAGCGCTGGATGCTGCTGTTGCTGCGCATTGCCGACGAAATCGGGCTTAAAAACGACCCCGAGTTTCGTTCTGCGCTGGTCGGCTACCTGGAGTGGGGCACCCGGCTGGCCGTCATCAACTCGCACCTGCCCACCAACCCCATGGCGCACGACGCGCCCATGCCCCGGTGGGGCTGGGGCGAAACGGGCGGCCCTTACCTACCAGGCGATGAATAACAGAAAGCAAGTACGCAGCTCCTGGTTTGCCGGCTTGCTGGTGGGGGCCGCCGCGCTGGCAACGGGCTGTGCGCAGGAGCCGCCGCCCGCAACAGCCAACCGCACGTTGCCTTTCAATCACCTGGTGGATTTGACGCACACGCTGAATGCGGCCTTTCCCTTTATCCCGGTAAGAAAGCTTACTTATCCGTTTAAGCTGATTCCGATGGCTACGCTGGCGAAAAACGGCGTAGCGGCTAATTCGTGGCAAATGCACGAGCACCTGGGTACCCACATCGATGCCCCGAACCACTTCATCGCCGGCGAGAAATCGCTCGACCAGATTGCGCTGAAAGACCTCATCGTGCCGGTAGTCGTGGTCGACATCAGCGCTAAAGCGAATCTCAACCGCGACGCCACGCTGTCGGTGGAGGACCTGCGACAGTTTGAAACGGAATACGGCAAAATTCCCGCTCATTGCTGCGTAATGATGTATTCGGGATGGGAGAAACATTTGAACGACTCCTTGTTTGTGGGGCTCGACCGCCAGCAGCAGAAGCATTATCCGGGCTTTTCCAACGAAGCCATTCAGTTTCTGCTCGCCGAGCGGAACATCGCCGGCATTGGGGTGGATGTGCTCTCCTTCGACCCCGGAACAGACGAAAACTATACCGGCCACAAAACCCTTTTCGCCGCTGGTAAATGGGGGGTTGAGTGCGTCGCGAACCTGGCCAAAATCCCTAAAACCGGGGCAACCCTCCTAGTGGGTGCTCCCAAAGTGGAAGGAGCGACGGGCGGGTTTGCCCGCATCATTGCTATCTGGTAGGCAGGAAGCGCCGCGCAACCAAATGGCAGCTCCGGGGGAGTGCGCTGTTCCGGGTGGCTGAATATATCAACGGCTCAGGCTATTTTCTGAGCTCGTCAAACTGCCTCAACTTTATTGGCCTTCTAGCGCCGGGAAAACAGGCGCGCGGCTATCCTACCCCGACGTTTTGCGGTAGCGCCACACGGCCAGCGCGTTTACCGCCACGGCCATGCCCAGCAGCACCAGCACCGGCCGCAGCACGTCGCGCAGGGTGCTGCCCTTGAGCAGGATGCGCCGGGCAATGTCGATGATATATAGCAAGGGGTTGAGCCAGTCGAGCGTGCGGGCCCAGGCCGGCATGTACTCGGTGGGCGTGAACAGGCCGGAGAGCAGAATGAAAATGAAGATGAAGAAAAACGCCACGAACAGCGCCTGCTGCTGCGTGCGGCTCACCGAAGAAATAAGCAGCCCCAGCCCCAGCGGCACCAGCAGAAACACCGCCATGATGCCGTAGAGCAGCAGTACGCTCCCTACCATCGGCACGTGGAACAGGAAGCGCGCCAGCAGCAGCCCGATGGTGAACTGATAGAGCCCCGCCGCCCAGAATGGCAGCAGTTTGCCCAGAATAAACTGCCACTTGCGAATGGGGGTCACGTTGAGCTGCTCGATGGTGCCGATTTCCTTTTCGCGCACGATGTTGAGCGTGGCCACCAGCATCACCACCAGGCTGATGATTTCCACCAGAATGCCCGGCACCATGAAAGTTTTGTAGTTGAGCAGCGGGTTGTACCAGTAGGCCGGCACTACTTCCAGCCCGCTCGGTGCGGCCAGGGCCGCCTGGACGGTGGCGGGGCGCTCCTCGCCCTGGTAACCCTGCACGATGCCGGTGGCGTAGGCGCTGGCCAGGCCCGCTTTCACGTTGTCGAGGGCGTTGACGAGCAGCTGCACCTGCGCGTGGCCTCCGCGCACCAGGTCGCGCTCGAAGCGCGGCGGAATGACCAGCACCAGGTCGGCGCGGCCGCTGAGCAGGTCTTGCTCGGCCGCCTGGCTGGTGGGCCGCAACTGCACCAGCCGGAAATAGGGCGTGTACTGAAACTGGTTGAGCAGGCGTCGGGCGGCCGGGCTGTGGTCCTGGTCCACCACAACCAGGGTCAGGTTCTTGATTTCGTAGTTGGCCGCAAACGACAGCAGCAACAGCTCCGCGATGGGCGCCACCAGCAGCAGCGCCAGCAAAGTGCGGTTGCGCAGCAACTGCCGAACTTCCTTTTCGAGCAAAAACCAAACGATGCGCATTTAATTAGCAATTAACAATGAGCAATTAACAATGAGCAAGGAAAAGCAAGTGAGGAGCCGTTGAGCAATTGCTCATTGCTCATTGTTAATTGCCCTACGCTAGCCGGTCTTTCAACGAACCCAGCGCCAGCAGCAGCAGGGCGCCGGCCATGCCGGCGAGGATGGCCGTTTCGCGCCACAGTTCGCGCAGGCCCAAGCCTTTTATCATGACGCCCTTCAAAATGGTGATGTAGTAGCGGGCCGGAATCAGGCGCGACACCTGTTGCAGGAACGCCGGCATGCTCTCGATGGGAAACAAAAAGCCGCTGAGCAGCAGCGTGGGCAGCAGCAGGCCCAGCAGGGAGATGAGCATGGCCGTTTGCTGCGAGGCCGCTCGCGTCGAAATCAGCACGCCCAGCGTGAGGGCCAGGAAAACGTAGAGCAGCGTTTCGGCGATGAGCAGAACCACGCTGCCGCGCTCGGGAATGTGCAGCACCCACACCCCCAGGGCCAGGATGACCAGCCCGTTGATGAAGGATAGCAGGAAGTAGGGGATGATTTTGCCGATAATGATGGGCAACTGCCGCATGGGCGACACCAACAGCACTTCCATGGTGCCGGTTTCCTTCTCGCGGGCAATGGTGATGCTGGTGAGCATGGCCGACACGAGCAGCAGAATCAGGGCCATGGTGCCCGGCACGAAGGTGTAGGCGGCTTTCAGACCGGGGTTGAAGTAGAGCCGGGCCACGGCCTCGACGCGCGGGGCCGGCGCGGCGCGGCGGCTGGCCGTTTCCTGCTCGTAGCTTTTGATGATGGCCGTGGCGTAGTTGACCAGGCTGAGGGCCGTGTTCTGCTCCGAGGCATCGGCCACGAGCTGCACCTGGGCGTGGCCGAGGTGGTCGAGGTCCTGCGAAAAGCCCGCCGGAAACACCACGGCCAGCTTGACGTGGCCCCGGCGGAAGGCCGCCGCCACGTCGGGGTAGCTGCGGGCGTAGTCGCGCAGCCCAAAGTAGCCCGACGAAAATAGCCGCTGCTGCACCTGGCGGGCGTGGTGGCCCTTATCGAAGTCGAGCACGGCCACGTCGGCGTTCGTGATTTCGTTGGTCAGCGCGAAGCCGAAGAGCGTGACCAGCGCCACCGGCATCCCGAACAGGATGAGCAGCGTGCGCGGGTCGCGGAAGATGTGCAGAAACTCTTTCCGCACGAACATCAGGAAGGCTCTCATGGGCTGATTTTAGTTGTCAGTTGCTCGTTGTCAGTTGTCAGTGCCTTTGCCGCTCAATCATCAGCCTGACAACTGACAACTACCCGCTGTTCTTCGCGCCCCGCGCCAGGTGCAGGAACACGTCGTTCATCGTCTCGGCTCCGAACTGCCGCTTGAGCCCGGCGGGCGTGTCCAGGGCTTCGATTTTGCCGTCGACCATGATGCTGACCCGGTCGCAGTATTCGGCCTCGTCCATGTAGTGGGTGGTGACGAAGACGGTGGTGCCCTGGGCGGCGGCCTCGTAGAGCAGGTCCCAGAACTGGCGCCGGGTGATGGGGTCCACGCCGCCGGTGGGCTCGTCTAGGAACACCACGGCCGGCGCGTGCAGCAGGGCCACCGAAAAGGCCAGCTTCTGCTTCCAGCCCAGCGGCAGGGAGCCCACCAGCGTGTGGCGCTCGGCTTCCAGGCCCAGGCGGCGCAGCAGCTCGTCGGTTTTCTCCCGGATGGCGGCCGTGCGCAGGCCGTACACGCCGCCGTAGAAGCGGATGTTCTCGCGCACCGTCAGGTCCTCATAGAGCGAGAACTTCTGGCTCATGTAGCCGATGTGCTGCTTGATGAGTTCGGGCTGCCGGAACACGTCGAACCCCGCCACGGTGGCCGCGCCCCCGGTGGGCCCGAGCAGGCCGCAGAGCATGCGCATGGCCGTGGTTTTGCCCGCGCCGTTGGCCCCCAAGAAGCCAAAAATCTCGCCCGGCGCCACCGCAAACGAAATGGCATTCACGGCCACGAAGTCGCCGAAGCGCTTGGTCAGGCCTTCGCACCGGATAACCGGGGCCAGCGGCTGGATACTAGCCGCGGAGGAAGTGAACAAGGGGCTCGTCATGGCTGCGCGGAAAGGGGTGGGGCCGGCCGGGCCAGCAGGTCCATGAAGGTGTCTTCGATGGTAGCGGCCACGGGCGCCACGGCCACCCCGGCGTGCCCTTTGCCGGTGAGGTAGGCCGTGAGCTGGGCCACCGCGTTGGGGGTATTCTGCTCCAGGCTCAGGTGGGCGGCCTCGCCGAAAGCGTAGCAGCTGTGGGCGGCGGGGTAGGCCCGCAGGTCTTGCAGCAGCGGGTGCATGCGGGCCGCCCGCACCGCATACAGCGGCCAGGGGTAAGAATTTTGCAGGGCTTCGGGGGTGTCCACGCGCAGTACCCGGCCGGTTTGCAGCAGCGCCACCCGCTCGCACAGGGCCGCCTCATCCATGTAGGGCGTGGACACGACGATGGTAATTCCCTGGGCCTTGAGCGTGCCCAGCATGTGCCAGAACTCCTGCCGCGACACGGCATCGACGCCGGTGGTGGGCTCGTCGAGCAGCAGCACCTCAGGCTTGTGAATGAGGGCGCAGCACAGGGCCAGCTTCTGTTTCATACCACCCGACAAAGCCCCCGCCCGCCGGTCCTTGAACGGGGCCAGCTGCTCGTAGATGTCGCGCACCAGCTCGTAGTTTTCCCGCACCGTGGTGCGAAACAAGGCGGCAAAAAACTCCAGATTTTCCTGCACGGTCAGGTCCTGGTAGAGCGAGAACCGGCCCGGCATGTAGCCCACCACGTTGCGAATGGCGCGGTAGTCGCGCCGCACGTCGTGCCCGGCCACGGTGGCGGTGCCGGCGTCGGCGAGTAGCAGCGTGGTGAGGATGCGGAAGAGCGTGGTTTTGCCGGCTCCATCGGGCCCGATGAGCCCGAACAGCTCGCCCGGCGCCACGGCCAGGCTCACGCCCTGCACGGCTTGCACAGAACCGTAGGCTTTGCTGATGCTGCGTAGTTCAACGGCGGCGGACATGGGCGAATGGGTGATTTTGTTGTGAGCCCGTCATGCAGAGCATTCTGCGCATCAAGCAGAGACGAAGCATCTCGCTCGGGGCAGTAATTCAATCATCCAGCGAAGTGAGCGAAATGCTTCGTCTCTGCTTGATGCGCAGAATGCTCTGCATGACCGGCCACCGTGCACCTCAGCTTCAAAACAGCACATCCGCCGGCATCCCGATTTTCAGGCTCCCGTCGTTCGGCACTGCTATTTTCATCGCGTACACCAGGTTCACCCGGTCTTCCTTGGTCTGAATCACCTTGGGCGTGAATTCCGACTTGCTCGAAATCCACTGCACCCGGCCGGGCGCGGCGCGGCGCTGGCCGCCGGGGGCGTCCACCAGCACCTTCACGGCTTGGCCCAGCTTCACGCGGGTGAGCTGGTCGCCGGCCACGTAGGCGCGCAGCACCAGCATTTTGGTATCGCCAATTTTGTAGAGCGGCTGGCCGTAGCTCACCACCTCGCTGGGCTGCACGTACACCGTCAGCACGGTGCCGGCCACGGGGTTCACTACGCGGGCTTGGCGCAGCTGGTCGTTTACCTGCTGCACCTGCACGCGCAGGGGTTCGGCCTGAGCGCTGGTGCCGCGGGCCTGGGTGCCCAGGGCCGAGCGTTGGGCGGCTACCTGCTGGCGGGCCGTGGCCAGTTGGTAGTCGAGGTCGTCGAGCTGCTTGGCGGGCACGGCGTCGGCGCGCACCAGGCTCACCACCCGTTTGCGTTCGCGCTGCAAGTTGGCTACCTGCTGCGCCAGCGCGCCGAGTTGCGACGACACGTTGGGCGTTTGCTGGCGCACGGCCTGCTGGCTGGCCTGCAGCTGGCGCTTGCGCAGGTAGAGCTGCACGGTATCGATGAGGCCCACGACGCGGCCGGCGGGCAGCTCGTCGCCTTCGGTCACGGCCAGGCGCAGCAACTGGCCCTGGGCCTGGGCCGCCACCACGTACTCGGTGGTTTCAAAATTGCCCGAGGCATCGAAGCGGGGCGCTTCGGCCTGGCAGCCGCCGAAGAGCAGCGCGGTGGCCAGCAGGCGGCCGGCCAGGGAGAAAGGCAGGAGTCGTTTCATGGACGTAGGCGGCGGTTAGCGGGTGGGGGAGGACGGCGGCGCAGTCGCCCCGCGGGTGGTCAGTTCGTCGGTTTGGGCTTGCAGGAGTTGCAGGCGGTGCAGCTGCTCGCTCAAGCGGGCCTGGGTCAGGTGGTTGGCCTCGGTGAAGTAGTCGCTGAAGCCAATAATCCCATTATCCAGCTGCACGGCGGCCGTGGCCTGAATTTTCTCGCGCAGCCCAATCAGTTGCTGGTCGGCGTCAAGCAGCGCCTGGTAGCGGCCGATGGCGGACTGCTGGCCCGCCAGCGCCACGCGCTGCTGCTGCGCGAAGACGGCCTGCTGCACGGCCACGGCTTCGGTATTGAGCCGGGTGGCTTCCCGGTCCTGGCGGCGGGTGTAGTAGCGGTCCAGGTTCCAGTTCAGGCGCACGCCGGCCAGGCCGTAGCCGTGGAAGTCGTTGCGCAGAAAATCCAGTGTGGGCCGGCCGTAGCCCACTTGCCCGTACAGGCTCAGGCGCGGGGCCAGGCGGGCCTCGTTCAGCTCTTGCTGGCGGGCCAGCAGCGCGCGCTGCTGGTCGTAAAGGGCGTATTCAGGTCGGGCGGCGGCGTCCGGCGGGGCGGTCGGAACTGCCAGGCGAGTTTCGGGAGCCAGCGGTTGCCCGAGCAACTCGCCCAGCTGGGCCAGCAATCCGGCCCGGCTGCTGGCCAGGTCGCGCAGCTGCTGGTCGAGGCCAAGCACTTCGGCGTCGAGGCGGGCCACGTCCTGGCCGGTGGCCACGCCGTTGGCGCGGCGGGCCACCAGGGACTTGCGGCGCTGCACCAGGTCGGTGCGCAGGCTTTGGCGCAGGCGGGCATTTTCGTCGGCCAGCAGCGCACTGAAAAACAAGCCATTCACTTGCTCGCGCAGCCGGTACAAGCTCACCTCCACCTGCTGGTTGCCAACTTGGCTATTCAACTCTTCCAGCTCCTGCTGGCGACGGGTGGTGCCGCCGTCGTAGAGGGTCTGGGCGGCATCCAGCGTCAGCCGGTACTGGTCTTTGGCGAGGGTGGGAATGCTGATGTTGGGAGCCTCAATTGGAATGCGCGTGACTTCACTCTGGTAGGAGGCTTGCCCGTTCACGGCCAGCTGGGGCCGGTGCAGCAGGGTGCCCAACCTCGACTGATTATTGGCGGCCTGGGCTTCGTTGAGCGCCTGCTGCCGCCGCTGGGGCGCGTGGGCCAGCGCCAGTTCGTAGCACTGGGCCAGCGTCAGGACGGGCCCGGGGGGAGCCGGGGCCGGGACTTGTCCCACCACGGAATGAGCCAGCAGCCAAGCCCCGGTCAGAAAACGAAGGCGCTTATCCATTTAATTTAACTAAGTGGTTAAAGGACGGGCAAAAAAATATCAGACCCGAATGGCTCGGATAATAAATTCTGCCACTTCAGTACGGCGGCGTTCCATTTCCAGCTGAAATTCTTCGGCCGACAGCCCCAGCGCCACCTGAAACACCGGCTTGCCCAGGAACGGAAAAATGACCATTGACATCAGGTTCATCAGGAGCTGCGCGGAGCTGACCGGCCGGATGCGGCCCTGCGCCACGGCCTCGTCCACCTGCCGGCGGAACGTGTCCAGGTGCGGCCGCTCCTGCTGCACCAAGGATTTAAAGAAGAATTGCGGGTTCCGGTTCACTTCGTTCACAATGAAAAGCGGCATGAAGCTGTTGCGGCTCACGAAGGCGATGTACTCATTCACCAGCCGCCGGATTTTCTCGAACAAGTCCAGGTCGGTGTCCAGCACGGCCAGCATCCGCGGCAGTATCGTGCCAATGGCCTGGCTCACTATCATCTCAAACAGCTTGTCTTTGCTGCGGAAATAGTAGTGCAGCAAGGCCTTGTTAATGCCGGCCCGGTCGGCTATTTCCTGCATTCGCGCGCCCGCCAGGCCTTTTTCCAGAAACACCGCCTGCGCGGCCTCCAGGATAAGTTCTTCGGTTGAGCGCTTGGGGTCGTCCACTGCTTACGTTGGTTTAACCTTTTGGTTAAATTTTCTCAAACATAATGCAAAAAGTTGAGACTGCTACCTCCGCAAACCAGAAAAGGGTACTCCTAGGGGCCATCCGAGCCGCCTTGTCATTGGCTTCATCAGCAAATATCCCTCGCTTCGCGTAGCCAAACCACCGGGTTACCCAAAACCAGGGTAGCTGTCGCTTTCGCTGAAATCGAAGCAAGTGAGGGTGGTGGAGCAAGCATTCAGCTACTCAATATATCTGCAAAAGACACCATCACTGGCACATGGTCACTGTGCCGCAGCCACTTGTCGGGGTCACAAATCTCCACGTGTTGCAGCTGGTCCAGCAGCGCCTGCGAGGCAAAGCAGTAGTCCAAGTGGTAGGGCTTGTCGGCGTGCCGGTACATGTACCAGGTGGGGTGCTGCTCCTGGCCGTGGAGTTGCTGGTAGTGGCGGTGGTACGCGCTGTGAATGCCGCGCTCGGCCAGGTGCCGCACCACATCCGAGTGGTTGCCGACCCGCCGGGGCCGGTCCCAGATGGCGTTGCTGTTGAAGTCGCCGGCCAGTACTACCGGCGCGGCCAGCAGGCTGGCCGGGTAGTGCTGGAGCGCCTTCCAGATTTGGGTGACGTAAGCGCCGTCCCGGTCGGCCGGGTGATTGGCCCAGATGGCCAGCAGCGTAAATGAGCCCACCGGGCCATTCACCTGCAGCGGCAGCACGGTCCGAAACGCGAGGTTGTGCAGGTCAAGCAAGCGCAGCGAGTAGGACCCGTAGGAAAACACGCCCAGGCCTTTGTTAGGGTTGGTGCCTTGCCACACCACGCTGGTGGCAGGTGGCACCGAAGCGTCGAATCGCAGCTTATCGGGGTGCTCGCACTCGGGCACAATCAGCACGTCGGGCCGCTCGGCCAGGATGGCGGCGGCTTTGCGGCGGAAGGCCATGTTGCAGTTCCAGGTAATGATTTTCATGCCGGCAAGTCACGTGATGAAGAGCTTCTGCCGCCATCAGTTACTTCAATAAAACAGCAGCTCCCGCCCGCGCAACTTGCCCGTCCTGGGGCGATTGGGCCCCGGACACGCCAATGGCTCCCACTACCTCGCCGTCGGCCAGCAGCAGCACGCCCCCTTCAATGGGCAGCGAATGGGGCAGGCCCAGCACCGCGTTGTTGCCTTTTTCCAGCAGCTCCTGGTGGAACCGGGTGTCGCGGCGGTAGTTGACGGCGTGCACCGCTTTGCCCTGCGCCACTTCCACGCTGGCGTTGGGGGTGCCATCCATTCGCGCAAAATGCAGCAAGCGACCTGCCTCATCCACTACGGCGATGGAAACGGCCCAGCCGTTGCGCCGCGCCTCTGCTTCGGCCGCTTCCGTAATGGTCCTGGCGACGACCAGGTTGAGCGTTTTGCGCGTGGTGAGTTGAGCTTTCATGCGGGGCGTTTGGGCCAAGCCAGTGGAAATGGCCGACGCCAGTAGGAAAAGTATCAGCAGTAAAGTTCGCATATGAGGCTGGTTTCGTTGCGTTTTCCCAGTGCTTTGGCCAGCAATTACGTTTCACCACGACGTACGGCCGGTCAAAGTCACGTTATAAATTCTGATTGTTTAGAAGGACCCTCCAGCGGAAGCATTTACCTCTTTTGCAACGGCCAGGGTCGGGCCGGCTCAAGGCTCTGCATAGGAGGCCGTGCGGTATCAGTTGCTGTAACAGACGCTTGGGTTTCTTCAGGGTCTATGCCACTTACAACCTCCAATGCAGCCAACGGCCACTCTTTTATCTTACGCTGAGTGGATAGGCGCCGCGCAGGGGCTGTTTCTCGGGCTGTTGCTGCTGCGCATGGGCCGCACCTACGCCAACGCCCTGCTGGCGGCGCTGCTGCTGGCCGTTAGCCTGCTGCTGGGCTGGGTGGCACTCCACGATGCCGGCCTCCTGGAGCGCTACCCCGACTTGCTGGTGGGCGGCTCGGTCCTGCCGCTACTGGTGGGGCCGCTGCTCTACCTCTACGTGCGGGCCGTGGTCGGGCAAGACGGGCGTTGGCAACTGCGTCACCTATTTCATTTTCTGCCCTTTGCGGCTTATCAACTGGCATTGCTGCCTTTTTACCTGCGCAGTGCGGAAGCCAAGGCCGGCTTCGCGGCCCGGCACCACGAGCACGCCCACCTCGACATCTGGGCGCAGCTTCCGCTGCTGCAATTCTTCGCCTACGCGGCGGCCGTCCTGCTGCTCATCCGCCGCCACGACCAGCACCTGCGCAATTACTTTTCTGACCTGGAGCGCCGGCAGCTCACCTGGCTGCGGAACCTGGTGGTGGGCACGGCCGCCATCTGGCTGGCTTTTGCCGTGCTCAATCTGGCCTGGGGCGTGCATCGGGCCGGGGCCTTGTTCGGGCCGCTGCTGGCGGCGGCCGTGTACTACGTGGCCTACCGGCGCATCCGGGAGCCGCAGCTGTTCGAAGCGGCGAAGCAGCCGGCGGCCCAGCCACCGGCCCGCGTCGAAGCCGAAATGCCGGAAGTGGGGCCGGAGGCACTGGCCGGGTCCGAAAGCAACCCTCCGCCCGCCGCGGCCCCGGTGCGCGGCAAGTACGGGCGGTCGGATTTTGTGCATGAGCAGGCCGCCACGTACCGGACCCAGCTCCGGAAGCTGATGGAAGCCGACCACCTCTACCAGCAGGAGGGCCTGACGGCGAAGCAGGTAGCCGATGGCGTGGGCATCTCGACGCACCACCTTTCACAGCTGCTGAACCAGGTGATGGAAACCAATTTCTTCGATTTTGTCAACCACTACCGGGTGGCCGAGGTGAAGCGGGAAATGAGGAACCCGGCCAAGCGCCACTTGACGTTGCTGGCCCTGGCGCTGGAGGCCGGCTTTCGCTCCAAAGCCGCGTTCAATGCCGCGTTCAAAAAAAACACGGGCAGCACGCCCTCCGCCTACAAAAAGCAGCCTCTCCCGGACGAGCTGGACCGGCGCGGGGAGGGAGTGGAGGGACTGGTTTAATTCGCTGCCGCCGCCGCTCGCCGGCTTGGCTCCCGTCCCAGGGCGGCGGCCAGCAGGGCCGCCCATCCCAGCGCGGCCACGCCCACCCGGATGGCGTGCCAAAGCTGCCACTGGTCGCGCACCACGTGCCAATTGGCGGGCAGCCGGCGCACCGTCCACGCCGCTTGCTGGGCGTTGAGGGGCCGGATGCGCAGCAAAAACACCGCCAGCATGGCCCCGATGCAGAGCACGCCCAGCCGCGTGCGGCCAAACTCCCGGGGCCGGTGCCGCACCAGCCACAGCCACGCCAGCGCGGCCGCCATCGCCGCCAGCTCGTACGCCGAGGCAGCCGGGCCGTAGTTGCTGTAGAGCGACTGTTGGACTGCCACGTAAAGCGCCGGCCCGTAGCGGACTTTGATGGGCCACTGCAACACGTGCGAGAAAGAAAGCCCCACATCCAGGCCCATCAGAAACAAGCTGACAAAACGCAAAGCGGTGAGCATCATTCAGCGGTAGCGTTCCACAAAACCGGTGACGGCGGCCACGAGCTTGTCGGGTTCCTCCAGAAACGGGCTGTGGGCGGAGTCCTCGAAGTAGACCAGTGACTTTTGTGCCGGCGGCGTCCCCAATGCGTCATACGCCTCCTGGGCCAGCGGCACCGGGAAGATGCCGTCGTGGCGGCCCCACAGCAGGAGCGTGGGCAACGTGATGCGCGGCAGGTCGGGCGTGAAATTGAGGTCCGTGAACTTCAGTTGCCCCTCCGTATACACAAAGTTGAATAGACCCGCTACCGACAGGGGCGAGAAAAATACCAGCTCGTTAAAATCCAGCGTTTTCAGCGGGTCGAAGTCGGGGTTGTGGAAGTAGCCGTGGGCCTTGCCGAGCAGGTAGGTATGCACCGGCAGGTTTTCTTCGGTGATGGGATGCGCGGCGTACCAGGGCGCGGCTTTTTGCCAGAAGTCTACCTGCTCGCCGCGGGCAATGGCCTGGGCCGCGTAGTCCGTGACAAACTGCGCGCCCAGCACGTTGGCGCGGGCCCAGTTGTGGCCCGTGTCCATGCCAATCCAGCCCCGAACGCGCTGCTGCCGCCCGGGGTCGAGCAGGTAGGCCGTGCCCAGGGCCCCGCCCCAGCTGTGGCCCAGCAGGAAAATGGTGGGGTTGTGGTAGCGGGTGTTCAGCAGGTCCACCACCCGGTCCAGGTCTTCCACGAACTGCGGCACCGTGAGCGTACTCGGGTCGGAGTTTCCTTCCGAGAGGCCCGAGGCCCGCTGGTCCCAGTACACCAGCGCGTAGCGCTGCTGCAAGGCCCGGTGCGCCGCCGAGGCCGCGTCGATGATGGAGCCGTTGCCCGGCCCGCCGTGCAGGTACAGCACGAACACCCGCGAAGCCTGGTTGCCGCGCACCCAGATGGGCATGTCGGCCCCTTTGTGGCGTAGAAAGAAGTAGTCGCCGTCGGTGAAGTACTCGTGCTTCTGGCAGCCGGCCGGCAGCAGCAACAGGCTGAGCCAAACGAGGAGGTGGGCGCGGGTGCTCATCGGGCGGGCAGCAAGTAGGTGGCCCCGGCCTGCAGCGCCGGGTGCACCAGCGCGTAGTTGTTGAACGGGTACTGCCAGAACACCACCGGCCGGGCAAACACGCTCCACCGGGGCTGGCCCGCGCCGTCGCGGAACGTCCAGCCCGTGCCCACGCTCACCGAGGGCATCACGTGCCCGCGCCCCCCGTCCTTCACCTCGTAGGCCCCGCGCAGCGCGTCCGCCTCGAACACGTCGCCGCCGTTCAAAAAGGTGTGCAGGTAGCCCAGGCCCAGGTGCTGGTCAAAGAACAAGCCCGACTTCATAGTAATGCGGTGGCCGGTTTCCAGCCCGACAAACAGGCCGGTGTGGTTGCGCCGGTGCACGTAGCCCCCGGCCTGGGCCCCCACAAATACCTGGTAGGTACCGTTGTTGAACAAATACCGCTCGGCGCTGATGGTCACCCCGGGGTGCGTTACGAACTCGCCGAAGTACGCCAGGGAAATGCCCCAGCGGCTGGGCGGGGCCTGCGCCCGCGCGGTTCCGGGCCATAGCAGCAGCAGCCACATACATAAGGATAAGGTCTTCGACATGAGAAGGAAAAGGATGGTTGATGCCACAAACCTATTCCAGCCCCGCGCCCCATTCGCCTCATCCGGCCGGACAGGTCCTAATTCGTTGCATTGGCATGATAAACAGTCGGTTGTGGTTGCTATTTGAGATGCGCTCAGAAACTGAGAGCGTAGCACGTTAAGCGCCTGATCGGTTGTTGGTCCAGTGGGCCCCGGTGTTAAATGACTGGATTTTCCACTCATTCTTGAATTTTGCACCCCTGTTCGGCAACGGTCAATTGATTCTCAATAGCGTTGCCATCCAGCAAAGTCCAGTGCTCCCGGATTTTGCCGTCTTCGAGTCGGAAATAGCGGTAGCCAACCGCTTCCACGGTGCGGCCGGTGGCCGCAATGCCCCGCCACTCGCCGATGTGGGTGAGGTGCATCCGAATTTTGAGCATCGTTTTTTCGCCCTCGCTCACTTGCTCGTCGATGGTTGTGCGGTGCTCAAACGACGCACTCGTACCCCGTACCCAAGCTTCGGTTCCGGCCGCCGTGGTTGGCAGGGCTGGTGGTAGGGAGTGGTCGTGGTAATCAGGGTGCAGTAGGCGGGGCAACTGGTCGAATCGCTGTTGATTCCAAATTACTTCGATGTATTCCTGCACTAATTGGGCGACAGGGCTCATAACGAACAAGGCTGGTGAGCCGCAAAATTGGCCGCGATAAGCGCGGGATGACGGTGATATTTGTCACATAATGGTGCGGCCATCAAACACTTCGCACCCGACTCACGGTTTCCCGGCTCACGCCTAGGTAGGAAGCCAGTTGCCGCAAGGGAACGGCTCGCAATAACTCCGGCTGCCGTAGCTGCACGTAGCGGTAGCGCTCGGCCGCCGAGCCCCGCAAGAGCAGTTCTAGGCGAACTTGCTGCTGTGCGAGCAGCTGTTCCATCAGCCCCCGGCCAATGGCCTGTAATTCAGCGGCCCGCTCATAGAGGCCCAGCATATCGGCGCGGCGCAGCACCCACAACGCCGTTGGTTCCATCGCTTCCAGGTATAGCGTAGTGGGCTGTTGGCTCGCCAAGCTGGCAAAGTCCGTCGTAAAGGTGCCGGGCAAGGCAAAGTGCGTATTGATTTCCTTTCCCTCGTGTAGCAAGTAGTGCCGCAACAACCCGTGCCGGATAAAGTAGATGCGGTCGCACCGTTGGCCGGGACGCAAAACCTGGCCGCCTTTTGAAAAAGCTACCGGCAGGAGGATGGCCCGCAGCAGCTGCCAATGGGCCGGAGTGAGCGGAACAGGGAGCGCGGCGCGAAAAGAATCCATAGGCGTTGTAGGTAGTCAGAAGATAGCACCACCGCGCATGACGTGCTATGTTTTCCGTTTCCTGAGACGACCCATACAAATAGACAAGTCACGGTTTGCAGGACGCGCCACCTGCCTGTTCTTCGCCTTCTCGTTTGAGTACGCAAAAAATCAGTATCAAACGGTATCTTATCCTATTGCGACTGGTGAATCGGACGTAGCCAACTGGCTGGCTATATTCTGGTGAGCACAGTTGCTTTCCGCCAAGGCATTGGCTTCAAAGAAGCTGCAAAAAATAGTGATGTGGTGTTTCTTGAATCATAAGACCGGGGCTACGCCGCCATCGGTACTTTGTGGTAGCGATTGCGGTACTCGGCCGGCGACAGGCCGGTGATGTTCTTGAAGACCATCCGAAACGCCTTGGTGTCGGAATAGCCGACGGCGTACATCACCTCGCTCACGTTCTCGCCGGCTTTCTCCAGCCCGGCTTTCGCGGCCTCGATGCGCACGCGCTGGATGTATTCGAGCACGGAGTTGAAGGTGGCTTTTTTGAAGCGCCGCTCAAAGTGGCGCCGCCCCAGAAACGACATGGCCGCCAGCTCCTCCACGGTGAGCTTCCGGGGGTAATTGGCTTCGATGTACTTCTGCACCTTGAGAATGGGTTCGTCGGCGTGTTCCTTCTGGCCCAGAAAAATGGTGAACGGCGACTGGCTGCTCCGGCTGATGTCGATTTGAAACACCTTGGCGCAGAACAGCGCCACCTCGCGGCTGACTTGCTTCTCGACCAGGTACAGAATCAGGTTCAGGTAGGAGTAGGCCCCGCCGCTGGAGTAGATGCCCTGCTCGTCGGTGATGATTTTGTCGGCCAGCAGCTCCACGGCCGGGAACTGCGCCCGGAACTCGTTGGCCGCCAGCCAGTGGGTGGCGCAGCGGCGGCCGTCGATTAGGCCCGTGGCCGCGAGCAGAAAAGCCCCCATGCACAGGCTGGCCACTTCGGCCCCGCCGTGATACTGCTGGCGTATCCAGGCCACTAGGTCGGCGTTCAGGGCCACGGCCTGGCGCAGGTCGCCGTGCGGGGCCGGAATGATAATCAGGTCGGTGCGGAAGTCCTCGGCCATGGTGCGGTCGGTGCGCAGGGTGAACACCCCGTCGTTGAACACCGCCGAGCGGTTCGGGCCCACCAGTTCCACCGCGAAGGCGGCCGGCAATCCCATTCCGGTTAGCATCTCGTTGACCTGCCGAAAGACCTTGTACGGCCCCTCGATGCTGCCCACCACGACGTCGCCGGCCGGCACCAGAATCGATACATGTTTCATACGCGCTGATAAAGAGCTAAAAAGTCATGATTTCCCCCGCAACTGGTCCCAATCGCACCCGCTGAAGGACGGTTGGCACCTCTAAATTTGTTAGCATCAACGGGGCGGAAAACCACGCTTCGTCACGAGGCAAGTCACCCCCCCCGGCTTTACTTTATTTTTTTCTCCACCAACCCCCACCCTAGTCCCATGAACGCAGCACCCCAACAACTTGCCGAAGCCTTTTCGCGCCACGAGTTTGAAACCACGCGCCCCTACCTGGCGGATGCCATTCGCTGGAACATGGTAGGCAGTGAAGTAATCAGTGGAAAGGAGAATGTGGTCAACACTTGCCAGCAATCGGTCCGCTACCTGGCCGACGTGCAGGTCAATTTTATGAAGTGCCGGGTGATTGCAGGCGACCAGCATGTGGTTGTGGAAAGCCTGGCCGAATACACTGACCCGCAGCAGCAATTGAGCAAAGTGGCCTCGTGCGACATCTACGAATTTGCGGATGGCAAGATAGTCGAAATTACTTCCTACGCCGTCGAAATTCCCCTTCAATGACCCGTGGCTTTTCGCTGCCCAAACACTTTTCACCCCACGTTTTCTTCTTTACTTCAGCTCCATTTATCATGAAACCACCCACCATCACCCGTCTCTATTGGGGCCTCACCATTCTGTTTTGCTTGATGATGTTTGCCGACGGCATCGCCGGTCTGCTGCTGGAAAAGACGGGCCAAGCCTACATGCGCCAGCTTGGCTACCCCGTTTACATCATGACCATTACGGGTGCCGCCAAAGCTCTGGGCGCGCTGGCTCTGTTACAGCCCAAATACCGCACGCTGAAGGAATGGGCGTTTGCGGGCTTCGCCATCGACTTTATCGGGGCCGCGGCTTCCACGGCTTTTGCCGGCATGGGCCTATTCGGCATGGTACCGGCGCTGGTGATGCTGGTGGTGCTGTTTGGGCTGCGCTACTTATGGCAGCGGCAACTGGCCATTGCCGCTGGCGGCGCGGCTATACCGCCCTTCATCAGCGCCGGGTATGGCGCGCTAGCCATGGAGCCTCACTGTGCGGTGGCTGATGTCTAAGCAGCTGTTTGAGTCAACTTTAGCAGAGCCCTGAACTGGGGTAGAGACGCACTATGCGTCTCTACCCCAGCTAATTTTCGTAAACCACTCCGTGACAAGTGTAAAAGCTTGGTCGGTTCGAGCTTACTTTGACAATGCTCAAAGCCAAAATTGGCAAAATGCCCACCGACTTCCGGCAATTGGCTGCGGGGAAGCAATTGCTCGGCTCAGGAGCCAAGGCAGGCCCGATAGTGATTTGATTGGAAGAGGATTTCGAACTGGGGCACGGCCATGCCATGGCCGTTTGCAAATCTTTCAAGGGTATGGGGCCGCTGGGCGGATAGTCGTGAGCGGCTGAAAGTGCCCTGTTTCTCTGGATCCGCTTGAGCACGCCCGCGACACCCCCGACCCAGCCGGTGCCAGGTGCAACGTAGCGCCAAAAATCAGCAAGATTTCGCAGGGTTTGCACCGCGCGGTATGCTTCATTTGCTGGCAGCACCCTTGACCAAAGTGTATGCGTGCAACCCAACCATCAGCCGGGTCCGAGTGCTTCGGGCCGGTGCAAAGCCGCCGCCTGTTCCAGTCGGATTTCTACGAAATCAAGCGCTGGGAAATTAACCTGACCCCGCAGCGTGGCCGTGGCGAAGGCTACAACGACTGCTTCTGTCTGCTGTTCGTCCACAGCGGCCGCCTGGCGGTGGAGTTGGCTGCCCAGCCCTATGAACTGTATACTGGCCACGTAGTGGTGGAGAAGACCGATTATGCCTACAAGCTGCGCCCCACTTCCGCGGTCTGCTCAATTTTTAACTTCAGCGCCGCCTTCTACGAGCAGTTCATTGAGGAATACGGCCTACGCCACTCCTCGTTTTTTGCCAATCCGAACCTGCTCACCCTCTCGCTCACGACCTCGCCGGCCATCGATTACCTGCACCATCAGATTGTGCATACCCTTAGACAGGCCAGTCAGTTGGAGATGGATTGCCTGGTTATTCAACTGGTTCGGCAAGTGGTTGAGCGCGTGGAAAACCGTCCCCTGGCCGAGCTGACCGCCCCGCCGGTGAAATCTTTTCGTCTGGCCACCATCGAGCAGGCGAAGCTGTACCTGAATAGCCGGTTTAACGAGAATATTTCGCTGGTTGATTTGGCTGGTCACTGTTGCGTTAGCCCGTTTCACCTGAGCCGGCTGTTCAAGGAATGCACGGGCTATTCCCCGCACCAGTACCTGCTGACGGTGCGCCTGACGCACGCTGAGCAGTTGCTCCGCCAACCAGCACTCACGGTTGCTGACGTGTGCTACGCTTCCGGCTTCAACAGCCCCGAGCACTTTGCCGCGGCATTTCAGCACAAAAATCACCTCAGCGCCACCCAATACCGCAAGCAATAAGGCCGGCTAGGGGATGGAGGTCGCACTCAGGCCGGTAAAAGGTCGTCAGAGTGCGCACTTTAATCCCTGCTGCGAGCGGGTTCGCTCGCCAATACCCCCGCTTCGCGCATTCAAACCACCGGGCCACATAAAAACCGTGGCATTTGCTTCCGGCTGGGCTTCTATTTGGGCTTATTCGCTGCGTTCCGCCCCCGTCAGAGGATTTGTTTGACCAATTAACCCCCCCTTGCAATGAGGAAATTCATACTCTTCGCGCTCCTTTGCCTGCTGACCTTGGCGCACGGAGCAGCCGCCCAAACCCGTGCCCTCGCCGGGCGCGTCACCGACCGCGCCTCCGGCGACGGCCTGCCGGGCGTTACGGTCCTGCTCAAGGGCACGGCCACCGGCGTTAGCACCAACTCCGATGGCTCGTTCACCCTGACCGTGCCGGACGGCGGGGGCACGCTGGTGTTCAGCTCCATCGGCTACATTACGATAGAGCAGGTCCTCGGCCCCGAAAACCAGCTCAACGTGGCCCTGGCCACCGACAGTAAGCAGCTGAGCGAGGTGGTGGTGACGGCCTTCGGCATCGAGCGCGAGGCCAAAACGCTCACTTACGCCGTGCAACAGGTCGCGGGCCCAGCCCTGACCCAGGCGGGGCAGCCCAACGTCACCAACGCCCTGCAGGGCAAGGTGGCGGGGGTTATCGTGCGGCAGAGCAGCGGGATGCCGGGCGCGTCGTCGCAGATTACGATTCGCGGTTCTCGCTCCTTTACCGGTAACAACCAGCCGCTGTACGTGGTGGACGGGCTGCCCATCGAAAGCAATGCCGACCAGAGCATGACGGGCGGGGTGAGCGGCACCGACGCCTCCAGCCGGGCCCTGGACATCAACCCGGCCGATATTGAGAGCATCAGCATCCTGAAAGGCGGGGCGGCCTCGGCGCTGTACGGGCTGCGGGCCTCCAACGGCGTGGTCGTCATCACCACCAAGCGCGGCAAGGGCGGCAGCAAGCCCAAGCTGAGCTTCAGCTCCGACTACCAGGCCGATGAAGTGTCGGTGCTGCCGGACTTGCAGAGCACCTACGCCCAGGGCAGCGCGGGCGCCTTCAGTCAGAACACCTCCCTTTCGTGGGGGCCGCGGCTGAGCGCGCTGGACCCCGCCGTGCTCGACAAGGGCGGCAAGCCGCTGGTGCCGGGCAAGGCCTACGATAACGTGGAGCCATTTTTCCGCACCGGCCGCACGGTGACCAACGCCGTGGACCTGACCGGCGGCGGCGACTACGGTACGTACGCGGTGGGCCTGGCTTACACCGACCAGAAGGGCATCATTCCCACCACCGGCCTGCGGCGCTACAACGCCAAGGTGGCGGGCGATTTCGTCATCAGCCCCAAGCTGCGGCTGGGGGCCACGGCCAACTACGCCGACACCGATGTGAACAAGATTACGGGCGGCTCCAACCTGTCGAACCCGCTGTTTACGACCTACTACGCGCCGCGCAGCTATGATTTATGGGGCATTCCGTTCGAGGACCCTGCCAACCCCAACGTGCAGATTCACTACCGGGCGGCCATGGACAACCCCCGCTGGTCCCTTAAGCACAACTACTTCAACGAGCGCACCAACCGCGTGTTCGGCAGCGCCAACCTCAGCTACCAGCCCGTTTCGTTCCTGACGCTGAACTACCGGCTGGGCACCGACCAGTTCACCACCCAGGGCAAGGAGTTTTACGACCTGGGCTCGGGCTTCACCGGCGGCCGCACGGCCGTGCCCTCGGGCGGGCAGGTCAACGACTTCGCCATCACCCAGAACCAGGTGAACTCCAACGTGAGCCTGGTCTTCGACCAGAACGTGACCGAAGACTTCAGCGTGAACGCGCTGGTGGGCAACGAGCTCTACGACATCCGCAACCGGCTGCTGAACCTGACCGGCCGTGGCGTGACCAGCCCCGGCCTGCGCAACATCGACAACACCGTGTCGCAGAACACGTCGGAAGTCATTCGCAACACGCGGGTGGTCGGCTTCTACGGCAACGTGAACCTGGGCTGGAAGGAGATGCTGTTCCTCAACGGCTCGGTGCGCCAGGACTACGTCTCGAACCTGCCGCGCGGCAACCGCACCTTTTTGTACCCGTCGGTGGGGCTGGGCTTCGTGCTGACCGAGGCCGTGAAGCTGCCCGAAAACCTCGTCTCGTTTGCCAAGCTGCGCGCTTCCTACGCCGAGGTGGGCCAGCAGCCCCAGGACCCGTACTCCACCCGCAACTTTTTCGTGCCGGCCAACCCCGGCGCGGGCGGCTTCCTGATTGACGGCTTCCTGTTTCCCTACCAGGGCCTGGGCGGGCTCAGCGAAACCGACTTGCTGCGGACCGAGGATTTGAAGGTGCAGAACACCAACACCACGGAGTTTGGGGCCGACCTGCGCTTCTGGAACAGCCGCGTGACGGTGGACTACACCTATTTCATCCAGAACTCTTCGGGCCAGGTTTTCCCGGTGCCCATGGCCCCCACCACCGGCTACACGGCGCGCCTCATCAACGCCGGGAAGTTAGAAACTCGCGGCCAGGAGCTGACGCTGGGTTTGACGCCCGTGAAAACCAGCGCCTTCACCTGGACGCTGGCCGGCAACTACACGACCTATCAAAACAAAGTGAAAGAGCTGGCCGAGGGCGTCAGCAACATCTTCCTGGGGGGCTTCACCACGCCCAACGTGCGGGCCCAGGCCGGGCAGGTATACCCCATCATCTTCGGCACGCGCTACGCCCGCACCGAGGGAGGCGACATCATCGTGGACGAGGACGGCTACCCCACAGTGGCCGCCGAAGCCGGTCCCATTGGCAACGTGCAGCCCAAGTACGAACTGGGCATCACCAACACCTTCAATTTCAAGGGCCTGAGTTTGACGGCGCAGGTCGACGTTCGGCGCGGGGGCAGCGCCTATGCCGGCAACACGCGCCTGGCCAAGCTCTACGGCATCGATAAAATGACCGAGGACCGGGAGTCGGACTACGTGTTTCCGGGCGTGAAGCCCGTGACCGACGCCGGTGGCGCCGTGACCGGTTACGTGCCCAACGACATCGTCATCAAGCGCGACCAGACTTATTGGAGCAACGTGCTCGACGTCATCGAGGAGTCGCACGTGTACAAAACCGACTTCGTGCGATTGCGCGAGGTGGCCCTGAGCTACGCGCTGCCCCAGAGCCTGGTAACCAAAACCAAGTACCTGAGCGGGCTGAGCATCTCACTCACGGGCCGCAACCTGGCCCTGTGGACCGACTACCCCAACTTCGACCCTGAAACCAGCGTGGGCGGGGCCGGCAATTTCCAAGGCCTGGAGTACGTGTCGCTGCCCCAGACGCGCAGCTACGGCGTGGGCCTGCGGGCCAGCTTCTAAGCGCAGCCTGCCCCAGGCCTTCATCCACCTCTCACTTCCGTCATCATTCCCCATGCATACCTTCCGCTTCCTGTTCGCGGCCGGGTTGGCCGCCCTGCTGCTGGCCGCCCCCGGCTGTTCCGACGACAAGCTCGACGAAATCGACACCAACCCCAATGACCCGCTCACGGCCGGTGTGCGCCAGCTGCTGCCCGCGGCCGAGGCCGGCCTGGCCGTGGGCATCCACGGCAACGAAGCCGCCTGGTTCGCCACTACGTTCGTGGAACACTCGGCCGGGGTGCACGCCCAGTTCGAGCAAGTGGACAAGCGCGTGCCCGGCTCGTTCAACAACACGGCGACCAACAACACCTGGGTGGGCATCTACGCGGCGCTGCTCAAGGACCTGGACACCATTATCCGCCAGGGCAGCACGGGCCGCGAAGCCGGCGCCTGGCGCTACGTGGGCATTGCCAAGGTGCTGAAAGTGTACACGCTCAGCGTCGCCACCGACCTGTACGGGCGGGTGCCCAATACGGCCGCCTCGCAAGGAATCGCCAACCTCAAACCCACCTACGACACGCAACAGTCCATCTACCAGGACATGGACCGGCTGCTGACCGAGGCCGTGGCCGACCTGGACAAGCCGACCACGCTGCAGCCCGCCAACGCCGACTTCTACTACGGCGGCGACCCCGCGAAGTGGAAAAAACTCGCCTACGCCCTGCAAGCCCGGCTGGCCAACCACCTGAGCAAGCGCGACCCGCAGGGCTCGGCCACCAAGACACTGGCGGCGCTGGCCCAGGGTCTGGCTTCGCCCGCCGACGATTTCACCTTCCGGTCCTACTCGACCTTGGCCACGGGCGAAAACGTGTGGTTTCAGGAGCGCAACGACCGCAGCCACTTCGCCGTGAGCCGCACCATCTACGACATCTGGACCGGCCTCAACGACCCGCGCCGCGAGTTGCTCACGGGCACTTTGGCCGACGGCACCCGCGTGCCGGCCCCCAACGGCAGCAGCCAGAGCGACCAGCCCGGCACGCTTTATTCCCGGGCGTCCACCAACCTGGTCAGCGCCACGGCGCCGCAGCCGCTGCTCACGTTTGCCGAGCAGAAATTCATCGAAGCCGAAGCCCAGCTGCGCCTAGGTAGCGGCCCGGCCGCTTACGCTGCCTACCAGGCGGGCGTGAGCGCCGCGCTGGCCAACCAGGGCGTGCCCGCCGCCGCCGCCATTACCTACCTGGCCCAGGCCAGCGTGTCGCCGGGAGCCAGCGCCCTGACCCAGGAAAACATCATCACCCAGAAATACCTGGGCTTCTACATCTACGGCGCTATTGAAGCCTACAACGACTACCGCCGCACCGGCTTTCCCGCGCTGCGCAACACCGAGGGCCCGGCGCCGCGGCGCTACCCCTACGGCCAGAGCGAGCTGGACTCCAACCGCGAGAACGTGCCCGCCACTACTTCGGCCGACGGCGTGTGGTGGGACGACGGCACGGAAGACTGAATGCCCTGGAGCGCCGACATGCATTCACGGTAATCCAACAAATTCCTATGGAAAGCACTCCATTCACCCGTTTTTGGCCTCTTATGCCAGCGCAGAATACCCACGTTGCGACACCTGAAGTCGTCATCAGTGCTGAGTCGGGGCACCGGGGAGCAATTGCCGAATGGGTGGCCACCTTCGCAGGGTTGTGGGCGGCCCCCGCACAGCAGCTGGACCGCATCATGGATATTTTTGGAGCTGATATCCGGCTGGTAGCTCCTGGCTACGTGCCCACAGTTGGGCGGGAAGCCGGCCGGCAGGCCTTCGCCAAAACCCTGGCGGCCCTGCCGGACCTCACCGGCCAGGTGCTGCGCTGGAGCGCGCAGGGCGAGGTGCTGTTCGTGGAGATGACGTTTGAGGCCACCATCGGCGGGCGCCGCGTCCGGTGGCATAACGTCGACCGGTTTCTGTTCCGGGAAGGGTACGCCGTGGAGCGCGTGGCCTATTTTAACCCCACTAAAGTTCGCCTGGCCTTCCTGAGCAGCTTCAAAGGTATTCGGCAGTTTATGAAGTTGCGCTGGGGGCGGTAGCGGGGCTTTTTATTGAAATCGGTTTAATTTCTGGCTCGATGACTTGCCTTCTCACTGCCCGGCGGTACCTGCAGTGTCTCGCCGCCGGTGTGCTGCTTAGCTTATCAAGCATTGCCTCAACTGCGGCAGCGCAATCGGTGGCAGGAGTCGCTTTTCAGTTAGCGCACCGCCGCTCCCAAGTGCAGCTGCCGTACCGGGCACAGCGCAACCTCATCATCGTCAGCGCTCGGCTCAATGGGCTGGGGCCGTACAACTTCATTCTCGATACGGGCGTGAACGTCTCGCTGCTGCTCAATTCTAGCCTGCGCGACACGCTGCACCTAATCTCCGGCCAGCGCTACCGGGTGGCCGGCGTGGGGGAGGGCGAAGCCATTGAGGCCTTTCAGGTGGATAGCGTGCGGGTGGAACTGCCCGGCGTAGTCGGGCCCGCCGTATCGTTTCTGATGCTGGGCCCCAACACCCTGGATTTTTCGGGCTACGTAGGCCTGCCCATCCACGGCATTCTGGGCTCCGACGTGTTCCGCAGCTTTGTCGTCACCGTCAATCCCGCCACTGCGCACTTGGTGTTGCACGAGCCCTCCCGGTTTAAAGCGCCCAAAGGCCGGCGCTGGACGGTGCTGCCGCTGGATTTGGAAGGCGGCAAGCCCTACGTCACCGCGCAGGTGACGATGCACGACTCCACAACAACCTCGCTGCGCCTGCTGCTCGACACCGGTGCCGGGCATTCCCTCTCGCTGGATATCAAGTCGGGGGCGGGCCTGCGCTACCCCTGCCGGGGCGTAAAGACTTCGCTGGGCCGGGGCCTGAGCGGAGTCATCACGGGCTACCTGGGCCGGACCACCACCGTGCAGTTGGGTTGCTACGCCCTGTCGTCGCTCATTACTTCCTTCCCCGACACCAGCCGCGCCCGACCCCACGCCTTCGATGGGTTCCGCAACGGCAGCCTGGGCTACGAGGCGCTCAACCGGTTCGTGTCCGTCATCGACTACCCGCACAACCGGCTGCTGCTCAAGCCCAGCACCCTCTACCGCCGCCCGTTCGAGCAGGACGCCTCGGGCATGGAGCTGGTAGCCGTCGGGCCGGAGTTCCGGCGTTTTCAAATTACGCTGGTGCAGGCGGGCTCCCCGGCCGACAGCGCCGGCCTGCTGGTCAACGACGAGGTGTTGTTCATCAACTTCATTCCCACCGCCACGCTCTCGCTCACCCAAATCAGCGAGCTACTCCAAAAAGCGGGTGGCCACCGCCTCACCCTGCTCGTCAGGCGGGCCGACGGGGAGCTGAGCAGCGCCGTGCTTTCCGTGAAACGTGTTTTGTAGCCTCCAACTCCAACTTACTTAGTTCCCCGCCATGCAGCAGAATACGACCACCACCTACTCCCAGCCTGCTGCGTCTCTCGTAGCGCCGGCCTTCACCGCCTCACCGACCCAAAGTCGATTGCAAACAGCGGGACGCATCATCTACGGCAGCGCCCTACTGGCTTTTGGGCTGGAGCTGCTGCTGACGGGGGCACCCCTGAAGGGCCTGATGCCGCTGCCCACGCCGGCCGGCTTAGGTCCGGTACTGGTATACGGCACCGGGGCGCTGCTGGCAGTGGCAGGGGCGGGCATTATCGTCGGCTATCAGTTGCGCCTGGCCGCCTGGCTGGCCGTCGCCGTACTGGGGGCGGTTCTGCTGCTCACGCACGTATTTAAGCTGCTGGCTGCGCCCCTCAACCCCAGGGAGTGGACGCCGACCTTCGAGCTGGTGGCCATGCTGGGTGGGGCGCTGGTGCTAGCGGGCCGCCCGCGGCTGGGCCGCCGGCTGGTGGCCGTGGCGCTGCTGGTATTTGCGGTGTTGCACGCGCTGTTTGGTCCATTCGTGGCTACCCTGATTCCGGCCTGGATTCCGGGGCGCTTGTTTTGGGCCTATTTCGTGGGCGCGGCGTTCCTGGCCGCTGGCCTTAGCCTGCTGCTGAACCGCTACGTGCGGCTGGGAGCGGGGCTGCTGGGCCTCATGTTCAGCCTGTGGGTGCTGGGGCTGCACGGCCCGCGCGTGCTGGCCAACCCGCTCATTGAGGCCGAATGGACCAGCGCCGTATTGGCGCTGGGAATGGCGGGCGTGGGCTATCTGCTGGCGAGGTCAACTGCCAGCCCGCAATCCATTAGCGCGGAACCGCACGACCTGGTACCTTCGGTACCTAAGTTGGGCGCATCCTGAGCCCGTGAGGCTCTGTAACAAGTAAGTTGCTTGCGCCATCGCCTTCGTACTTCTCGCCTTCATGGGCCAGAAAATCAATCAGGCAGTTAGCGGCCATTGTAGGGCAACAAAACAATGGAAAAGAAGGACATAAACAATTTTGTAATACCTCTTCTGCCTTGTCGCTCCATCAAAGAGACCTTGGAGTTTTATCAGGCCATTGGTTCTCAAATCACCTATAAACAAAAAGCACCCAATAACTACATCGGACTTAAAATTGCAGGTGTAGAAATTCACTTTTTCGGAATGAAGCAGATAAAACCTAATGCCAATTTCAGCTCCTGCTATTTAGTTATGAACGATATTGATGTTTATTACAACCTGTGCAAAGAAGGATTAAAAGAACTTTTCGGAAAAATTCCAATTAAAGGAATTCCAAGAATCAATCAATTAAAGGATATGCCAATTTTTGGCGTAAGACAGTTTATTATAGTTGACCCATCTGGAAATTACTTGCGTATCGGACAACCCATTCCTAAAATAGATAGTGTTCTATTTGAAGAAAATGGTAAGAAGCCACAAAGGGGTTCAACTTTAATCAAAGCCTATGAGCTTGCAGCCCGACTAGCTCATGGCAAAGATGACTTGGTAGCCGCAATTACCGTTATAGATAAAGTATTAGCCGAAGAAACAGGTCTGAATGAAATGACAGCCTTGTTTAAAATAATAACTTTAAGAATAGAAATTGCTCATCAAATGGACGACACCGCAACAATCGAGCAATTGATTAAGAGAGGCGATGAAGCATTAAATCAAATTGATAATAACAATTTGCTTAAAAGCGACATTGCCAATTTCAGACGCTTATCATCAGACAGAAAAACAACGAATCGCTAACGCAGGGTTTGCGTCAGACGGGTTGAAGTACAAAACTCTCCATTTATCTTTCTGTGAGCCAGAAAATCAACAACGCAGCTTTCCGCGTCGAATTTCCGGCCGCCGACCTGGCAGCGACCAAGCGGTTTCATGAGTGCGTTTGGCTGGTCGTTTCAAGATTATGGCCCCGCTTCGGGGCTTTTGTGGACAGGCAGCTTTCGGGGGCTTTTACGTGGAAGCAGGTGCGACCCCCGCTGGCCGGTGGTGCTCTGGGCCGATAACCTGACCGCCACCCAGGCGCCCGTCGAAGCGTCTGGAGGGTAGATTAGCACGCCGGCCTACGGATTTCCCGGCGGACTGTGTTTTCACTTCACCGACCCCCAGCGGTAACGGGTTGGCTAATGGTACCGAGGACTGAGGCAACTATTCTGCTCGCACAGTTGACTTTGAAGACTTGCCTTTCAAGGCAGGTGTCGAAAATCCATTGCTATTTTCTATGCGCATCTGCCCCAGAGCCTGTTTGCTGGTAGCCGCAACGCTGAGCCTGCTTCAGGCGCACGCTCAGCTGCCCGGCCCTACCGCTGCCCCGGAGCAAGCGTTGGCGGCTACCTACCTGCAAGAGTTTCGCGCCCAGGCCCGGGTAGAAGCCGGCCGGATGTGGGGCGTGCCGCTTGACGGGCCGGTGCTGCTGGTGAAGCCGGACACGCGGGAGTTGTACGCCAACGAACCCGATTCGGCCGGCCGGTTGCGCGCGGAAGGCTCCCTGTTTCGCGGGCAGTGGCCCGCCGAATTGGCGCTGGCCAACACCGCCGTTACCTGGCAGGGGAAGCGGTGGAGTATGCTGCTGTGGCCGCTGCCATCAGATGCGCAAGCCCGGCAACACCTGGCTTTCCACGAGTTCTTTCACCGGGTGCAGCCGGCCTTGGGCTTTGCTGGGCTTCCCGAAGCCGACAACCAGCACCTCGACCAGCAGCAGGGGCGGGTGTGGTTGAAGCTCGAACTGGAAGCGCTGAAAGCTGCTTTGCGCGCACCCCAAGCCTCCCAGGTCCAACGGGCCCACGTGCGCCACGCGCTACAGTTTCGGGACTACCGGCGTAGCCTGTACCCGGCCGCGGCAATTCAGGAGAATATGCTGGAACTCAACGAAGGGCTGGCGGAATACACCGGGTTTGCGGTGGTCGAAAGAAACGGCCCAGCCAAAAGCACGCATTTGGTTAGCGGCATTGACACCTTCTACCGCAACCCCACGTTCGTGCGGTCTTTCGCCTACTGCACGGTGCCGGCCTATGGCTACCTGCTCCAAACCCAGCAGCCGGCCTGGCACCGGGCCGTGCAGGCCGGTACGGACCTGACGCGGCTTTTCACGGCCGCTTTTGGCTACGTGGCGCCGCCCGCCGGCAATCGGAAAGCCGCCGCCGTCCGCGCGGCCGGTCCGTATGGCCTCGCCCGCATCGAGGCCGCGGAAGGACGTCGGGAAGCCGAGCGGCAACGCCGCATCAGCGCCTACCGCCAAAAATTCCTTCTTACCCCCTGCCTGACGATACCGCTGCTGCAAATGAACATTTCCTTCGACCCGCGCAACCAGCAACCCCTGGGGCCGGACGGCACGGTGTATCCGCAACTAAAGCTTTCCGATAAGTGGGGCAACCTCACCGTGAGCGGCGGGGCGCTGCTGGGGGCCGCCTGGGACAAGGTGACGGTGCCCGCGCCCACCGCTATTGTCGGCCAGCAAATAAGTGGCGAAGGGTACGTTCTTCTATTGGCTCCGGGGTGGGTGGTGAAAACAAGCACGACGGGCGGGACTACCCTGCAACAGCAGGATGAAAAGCCAAAAGCAACCGAGTAAACGTTTCTGATTATGTCTGAACGCGCTTTCATACTCGGGGTAGCCGGTCTTTTCTCATCCGGCTTGCTGCTGGCTCAGACTGTGCCCCCGGCGGTGCCTGCCGCAGCGGCAGCCCAGCTGCGGGAGTCGTTCGAAATGGCCGTGCCCACGGTGCCGGCCCCGGTGCGACGGGAGGGCCAGCAGTACCTCGCCTACGAGCTGCATCTCACCAACTTCAGCGCCGACACGCTGGTGCTGCGGGCCGTTCGGGTGATGAGCGCGGGCGGGGTAGTATTGCAACACCTGGATGGAGCCCGACTCGCTGGTTGCGCCCGCGTGGTGCGCGCTGCTCTGGCTACCCCTCAGCGTCCTAGCATCGCCGTTGCCCCCGGTGCGCGGGCCCTCGTCTACCTCGACGTACCCTATGGTTCCGGTGAGACGCCGCCCCAGGTGCTCCACGCAGTCGATTATTCCGTTGCGGGAACCAGGCCAAAGCTGACCGTAACAGGAGCCCGCGTCGCTGTCGGGCCCGCAGCCGCACTACTGCTCGGCCCCCCGGTGCGCGGCGGGCCGTGGGCGGCGGTTTACCACCCGGAATGGCCCCGCGGGCATCGCCGGGTCGTCTATACCGCGGATGGCAAGGCCTGCATCCCCGGCCGCTTCGCCATCGATTGGGTCAAGGTTGACGCGCGAGGCCGCACGGCGACGAGGAATGCCAACCGCGTCGCGGCGGCCCTGGGCTACGGAGCCGACGTACTGGCCGTGGCCGATGCCACGGTGTATGCCACGCGCGATGATGCAGTGGAAAGCCCAACGATTGCCGAAAACCCCAAGCATCCGCTCGGGGAGGGCGCGGGTAACTACGTCATCTTGCAACTTGCCGACGGCCGCTATGCCTTCTATGAGCACCTGCGACCAGGCAGCCTGCGGGTGAAACCAGGAAGCCAGGTTCGGCGCGGGCAGGTGCTGGCGGCCCTGGGCTTTACCGGCGACTCCACCGGTCCTCACCTGCACTTCCACGTGGCGGATGGGTCCTCGCTGCTGGGAGCGGAGGGTAGTTCTTATGCATTTGCCCAGTTCACTTTACTGGGCCAGTACACCGACATCACAAAGATGGGCTCCGCAAAGTGGGCCGAGCGCGACACTAACCTTGAGGCCTTGCGCAACGCGGAGCTACCAGGGCCGAATGCCGTGGTGTCGTTTTCGCCCTAGCAAGGCTAGTGTTCCGAGAATGACGGTGAGTAGCTCGTCATCTTGCTTATGCCTTAAACGCACCGCCGTGCCATTAGGACCTTTTATCAATGACAGCGAGCATCGGTTAAAGAAAGCTTGGTATAGAATCACCAACTGCCCTTGTTATGCTACCTCTTGCCGCAATAATGCTTGCAGACTGTGGCGAAACGCACTGCGATACGGCTAGGCGAAAATACCAAACAAGAATAGCAGTAGCAGCGCCAACGGCAGATTAGCTGAATCAACGATCAAGCAAAACCATACCACGTTGAACATCACTGGGGCTTCTGCAGAAGCAGCCTTGCAAAGCCGATTACCCAAACCCTATGCCCACACCATTCATGAAACCGCTACACCTAAGAGCAGTCTTGCTTGCCTTACTCTTAATTGGGAGTATTTCAATTGCTTCTTCACAAGCCAAGATTAAAAAGTATTCTTTGATTATTTCCAACGTTTCCATCATTCCCATTTATAAAGACACAATAATTCGCTCTATTGATTTATATATAATCGGTGGAAAAATAGAGAAAATAGAAAAACATGATAGAAACGCTGAGTTCAAGTTATTATCAGATATCATAATCAATGGTTCAGGGAAATATTTAATGCCAAGCTTGATTGATTGTCACGTACATTATGGCGGTAACCGGTCATTGTTTGGGCTGTATGATAGTCTTTATCTCAAATATGGTGTTACAAAAGTACTCGCCTTAAATGGTACTGACAGCCTCCTAGAGCACAGAAAACGGAAAAATAATAAATCACTATATGGACCCGATATTTATTGTTCAAGTCCTAGAAATAATGACTCATTAATGACGGCTGTTCAGGCTGACAGCATAATGAAAGACTACAAATTAAAAGGGTATGAGTTTATTAAAGTGTATTCTGACCTATCTAAATCTGCATTCAATGAATTTAGTGAAAAAGCCAAAAGTTTCAATCTACGTGTTCTAGGTCACATACCTCAAAAAGTTGGAACGTATGCAACACTAAAAAGCAACGTGGAGTTGATTGTTCATGCCGAGGAATTTTTATATAATCCCCCCATAAATTATTTTATGGGGGAAATTACACACCCTGTTAAACCAAATGAACAATATATTGACCAAGTAGCGGACTCAGTCTTTAAATACAAAAAATTAGTTTCTCCTACATTAATTGCCTTTAAATCAATTTTAGAGTCAGCTATAGACATACAAAAATATACTAATTCAGTTCCTTTGCGGCCAACTCACCCGATAGCAACTCATTGGGACTGGTCGCCAACAAAGAGCTTTGTCCCTAAAAAGTTTAATAAAACTATAGCAATCAATCGTTTACAGTACGGATATGACTACCAATTGAAGCTGGTTAAAGCACTAGATAGTAAAGGGATAGTGATTTTAGCAGGAACAGATGCTCCTACCATACCAGGATTAGTGCCAGGGTATTCACTCCATCAAGAATTGCAGCTTTTGAGCGAGGCAGGTATGCCAAATTACGAAATTTTAAAGTCTGCAACGTTGAACGCTGCACAGTTCTTGAATATCTCTAACGTTTTTGGCACAATTGAGGTCGGCAAAGAAGCCTCCTTTATTTTACTTTCAAAAAACCCATTGACTAACATAAAAAATACACTTTCTATTAAAAAAATAGTGCTTAATGGAAAGGAATACAAATAGTTGTCAAGCAGAATCAACTCCTGGACGTTACGCAAGTTGAATCAACCGCCGCTATGCCTCGCCTCACCGCCATCGACCGTCCTTCCTCGCTGCTGCTCAGGGCCCTGAACTGGTACTCCCGCCGCAAATTCGGCAAGGTGCTGGCCCCGTTCCGCTACATTTACCCGCGTAGCACTCCGGTGATGTCAGTATCATTGAAGATGCTGTCGGCTGAGCGCAAGCTGAAGCTGCCAGCCGTCACCCGGGTGCTGATTCGCTACTACGTCTCGCACCTCAACCACTGCGCCTTTTGCAGCAACGCCCAGGAGTACGCGGCGCAGGAGGAAAACCTGGAGCTGGCCAAGCTGCGCGACCTGTTCAACTTCCGCCAGAGCCTCCGCTTCTCCGCCGCCGAAAAAGCGCTGCTGGCCTACTTGGAGGAAGTTACGCTCACCAAAACCGCTTCCGACGATGTTTTCGCGGAGCTGCAGCGTCATTATTCCGAGCGCGACATCGTGGAAATTACCTGGCTCAACGCCTCGGAAAACTACTTTAACCTGTTGGCCAAGCCCCTGGGGCTTACTTCCGATGAGTTGACCCTCAATCAGCCCAATATATTTGCTTAATCCCAGCCGCATGCCGTACACGTTCTGGGAAAAGGTGATGCTCCAACACGCCTATGTCCCCAAGCTGGTGGCGGACTGCCTGGGCATCCTGCTGGGGGCGTTATTGCTGTGGACCAATCATCCGTTATGGGCAGCCGCAGCCGTCTTTGGCCTGTCGTTTCTAGGCAGCTTCCTGGCTCGAAACCAGGACCTGCCCCAGTTGTCAACAACCCCTCTCGGCCGCTGGATGTTGGAACAAGCCAAACCCGTGAACTTGCTGGTTCGCACGGTGGGGGCCCTCGTTTTGAGCTACGGCATCTGGAGCCATCGGATGGGCTACCTGATTCTGGGAATGGGACTTATCGTGCTGGCCCGGCAAATCCGCCTGAAATGATTCAGGGCTGGGATGGCTCTTGCCGAAAATTTCACTTCACCTTCCCATGCAGCAACCATTAGTCGGCAAAGTGGCCCTCGTGGCTGGCGCCACCCGCGGGGCCGGGCGGGGCATTGCCGTAGAACTCGGGGCCGCCGGGGCCACCGTGTACGTCACCGGCCGCAGCACCCGCGCCCAACGTTCCGAATACAACCGGCCCGAAACGATAGAGGAAACCGCCGAGCTGGTCACCCAGGCGGGCGGCCAGGGCCGGGCCGTCGCCGTCGACCACCTGAAGCCGGCGCAGGTGCAAGCCTTGGTGCTGCAAATCGAGCGGGAAGCCGGCCGCCTCGACGTGCTCGTCAACGACATCTGGGGCGGGGAGCTGCTCACGGAGTGGAACACGCCGGTGTGGGAGCACTCGTTGGAAAACGGCTTGCGACTGCTCCGCCTGGCCATCGACACCCATTTGATTACCAGCCACTACGCGCTGCCGCTGCTCATCCGGCAGGCCGGCGGGCTGGTGGTGGAGATGACCGACGGCACCGAGGAGTACAACCGCACAACTTACCGGCTTTCCACCTTCTACGACTTGGCCAAAACCTCGGTCACGCGGCTGGCGTGGGCCCAGGCGCAGGAGTTGCACCCTCACGGCAGCACGGCCGTGTCGCTCACGCCGGGCTGGCTGCGCTCGGAAATGATGCTGGACCACTATGGCGTGCGCGAAGAAAACTGGCAGGATGCCGCCTCCCAGGAGCCGCACTTCGTCATCTCGGAAACGCCTCGCTTCGTGGGGCGGGCCGTCGCGGCCCTGGCCGCCGACGCCAACCGGCACCGCTGGAACGGGGCGTCATTATCGAGTGGGCAGCTGGCGCAGGTGTACGGCTTCACCGACGTTGACGGGTCGCGCCCCGACTGCTGGCGCTACCTGCAAGAAGTGCAGGACGCGGGAAAGCCCGCCGACGCCACCGGCTACCGTTGAAAGCTGCCCGCCAATTGCTGCGTTAACCAAGTCTGCACCATCTGCCCTACTGGCTTACCACCTCGGAGTCGGACTGCCACAGGGTAGGTGTGAATAAAGTCTTTAGATGTTAAAGTGAGCAACCCCCACAACCTACGCTGGGGTCATGAGGCCAATAGTTTCGCCGCCTCATTGCCAGCTGCTACCTCGCTTCAAAACAACCCATTTAATTTTCGTTGTTTGTCGGTCAAATTTTATACTAAGTATGTCACTGTTCCCGCTCACAGTAATTGATGTAGCCCAAGAAATTCAGGAAATACATGACTACAAAAATATTCCTCTTTCCCTGATAAATGACCACGTGGTGCGGCTCAGCATCATGACGGAGCCCTTTTATTGGCATTATCATCCCAACAGTGATGAAATATTTTTAGTGATGGAAGGCGTTCTGTGTATTGACCTGGAAGAGCGGACGGTGGAGCTAACGCCCGGACAACTGTTTACCATTCCAGCGAATGTCAGGCACCGTACCCGGCCCCTGGGAAGCCGGTCGGTTAACCTAACTTTTGAATTGGCAGATATGGAAACCATCAAAGTGTAGCAAACGAAAATTGGTTTCCGTGGGTCCTTTAGCTGTTACGAGTGCATCATGAACCTAGCCTGCTATCCACCCAGCCCACCGCTACAGCCCTACGTCCGTTGCTTCATGCTGCTTGACAGCCAGGGTGCGACGCAAAACCAAGTGCTGCCTAATACTTCACTGGTGTTGGCGTTGCAATACCGGGGCCGCGTGCATAACGTCCGAGACGGCGTGTTACAGGATATACCGCCTGCAGCCCTCACCGGCATAAGCCACGCGCCGCGCCCAGTGGCCCACGCCAAAGGTGACCGGTCATTATTTGACTGGGCAAAAACCAATGTCCTGACGACGGACGCACTGCGTGGAAACGCGGCCGGCACGGCCAAGCTGCTGGAAACCTACCAGTGATTTGACGTAGTGGCTGACCAAGCAATGGTTCCAGCGTAGGGCTTCTAAGGACAAACCGTTGACTGAGGTGACATTGGCGCAGGTGAAGCTTTAAAACCGGCCTTTTCAGAATACCACGGCCGGTAGGGAAACACCTTGGTTAAGCCCCACTTATTCGTAACTCAACGCGGCCCGCACCGAGCGCCGCACGGCCTGCCGGGCGGGGGCCAGGGTCGCCACTGCGGCAAAAAAGGTTACCAGTCCCAGCCACAGCACCCACGGTCCGAGGTGGAGCGTCAGGGTTAGGGGGGTGCGGAACGCCATGGTGCCAATCATTCGGCACAGAAGAGCGGCCATCGGCACGGCCAGGGCCAGGGCCACGAAACAACTGGCCCCGGCAATGAGCAGCCCTTCGAACAGAACCAACTGCCGCACGGTGCGGGGGGAAGCGCCCAGTGTGCGCATCACCCCAAACTCGCGTGTCCGCTCCACTACGCCGGTGCTCATGGTGGCGGCCAGTCCAAGCAAGCCCACGACGGCCATCAGCGCCGCCATAAAAAGCAGGGCTCCCACAAAAATGTAGATGTGGTCGGAAACGGCCGAACGGTAGTCAGCCGTCGCCCAGCGCCGCCAAATGCCGTGGCCGGCTCGCTGCAAAGCCGTTTCGAGGCTGGCTGCTGCTGCCGGGGTAGCCGCCAAGCGCAGTACGTTGGCGGTGTTTGGCCGCACCGCCAGTCGGCGCAATCCCGCCGCCGTGAGGTAGAGGCTGGCCGGGGTCGCGACTTCGCGTGCTAGCCCCACTACTTGGCAGCCGCGCAGGGGGCCGCCTTCAGCGGCTAGCCACACGGTGCTGCCCAGACGGGTGCCAGCCGGCGCTTGGGCCAACGCCGCCGGATTGAGCACCACGGCCGTAGTGTCCGTGGGCACGAGCCAGCGGCCTTCGGCGAGGGTCATGTCGAGTAAGCGGGAGCCGGACGGGGCTACCACAACGTAGAGGCTACCGTGGCGCTGGTCGGCGTAGGTGCTGGCTACTACGAATGGCTGGCCTGGCTGGCCGAATACCGCGGGTCGTAGGTTCCAGGCTTCGGCGGTGCGCACCCCGGATTGGGCGCGGGCCAGGCGCAGCAGCGAATCCGTGGCGACGGGCCGGCTCACCCACACTTCCTGGTTGTAACGGCGGCGGGCAAACGCATCGTTGATGGTGCGGGTCCAGGAGTTAAGTAGCGTCAGGGCCGTGAGAAACATGGCCCCAGCAGCCGAGAGCAGGCCCAAGGTCAGGAGCAGCCGGCGGCGCTGGCGTAAGGCGTTTTGCAGCGACACCAGCAGCGGACGGCTTATCCCCGGCAATTGGCCCAAGGCTTGGTCCACGCGACCCCGCTGAGCGGCAGTTGGGGCGGCGCCGAAGTCAGCCAACGCGCTGCGGACGCTTAAACGGGTTGCCCGTCTGACTGGCCCCCAGGCCAAAGCCAAGGGCACGAGAAACCCCACAAACGCCACCGCGCCCAACACGGGGAGGGGTACGGCGCGGCTCACTACCGTGAAGTTGAGCATGTCGGCCATGCGCTCCGCCACCAGCCGGCCCAAACCCAGGCCCGGTCCCACGCCCAGGCCCACGGCCACCACGCTTAGTGACCCTACCAACGTCAGGTACAGGCCGGCCAGTTGCGGCGTGGTCGCGCCCAGGGTTTTCATCACCCCTATTTGCCGAGTCTGGCCGGCTAAAAGCCCGTTCAGCAGCGTGGAAACCAGTACCCCGCTCAGGACCATGGTCAACAGGCTGAATACCAATAGCAAAGCTAGAATGCCCTCCATTATGAGCTGGTGCGAGTGGGTGCCCGGTGGGGGTACCTGCACCTGGTCGACCACTACGCCCCGGCGGGCCAACTGCTGGGCTACGTTCTGTGCCACTGCCCGCAGCAGGACCGCGTCGGCATAAGGGGCAGGGGCGGCCAGCAAGCGTAGCGCGTCGTCGGGCGCGGGCAGGTGCAACGTGGCCAGGGTGCGTGGCGTGATAAACCCGTACCCGGTTTTCTCCATCGTGGCGGGCGGCAAGGAACGGTCATGCACTGTTCCGCTGACCAGCAACACCGGGCGACGGCCGTCGGGCAGCAGCAGGACGACGGTTTTTGTGTTGCCCAGCAACGCGCCGCTCGTCCGCTCCAGCAGCACGGTGCCTTCCCCTGGGGTCACGGGTCCGGCCAGGTGTTCCACGGTGCCAATCTGAGCCCGTCGAAAGTCCGGCACGACGAACAGCAGCATACTCTGCCACGACCCGTCGGCGGTACGGGCGCGCACTTCCACCGTCTGCCGGATTTCGGCCGCTGCCACGTCGGGCCGCCGCCGAATTTCGGCCAACAGCACCGGCGGCACCCCATGCGTAATGATGGTAGCCGAGGCCGGCCTGGTGCTGCGGTAGTTGGTTTGAATTTCGCGCCGCAGGATGCTAAAGGCCGTGAGCACGGCCGTCATGCCGAACACGCTCACCGCAACGGCCACTACCATCATCGCGAGGCGGCCCCGGTACTGCCCGGCGTCGCGCCGCAGCTTTTGCCAGCGCGGGCTCACGGCTGGGCGGGGTGGAAGGTGGACGCGGGTGCTGCCAGCAACTGCCCGTCGGCCAACTCGACGGCGCGGGTGTGCCAGCGGCTCAAGTCCCGCTCGTGAGTCACCATTACCAAGGTCTTGCCCCCGGATACCAGTTGTTGGAACACGCCCAGCACTTCTTCGGCAGTCCGGGTGTCAAGGTTGCCGGTCGGCTCGTCGGCGACTAGTAGAGGCGGGTCATTGGCCAGGGCCCGGGCAATGGCGGCCCGCTGCTGCTGCCCGCCCGAGAGGGCTGCCGGCAGCTTGTCGGCCTGGTCGGCAATGCCCATCTGGGCCAGTAGGGCCAAGGCCCGTGGCCGTCGCTCGGCACGGGGGTACGTGTTGCAGAAATCCATCGGCAGCATCACATTTTCAGCAATGGTGAGCGTGGGCAGCAGCTGAAAAAACTGAAACACCACCCCCACGGTACGCCCGCGCCACCTGGCCAACTCGTGTTCCGACAACTGGTGCACTGCCACCCCGCCCACCAGCACCTGTCCGGCGGTCGGCTTATCCAGGCCGGCCAGCAAATTGAGCAAGGTGCTTTTGCCGCTGCCAGACTTGCCCACTACCGTCACAAACTCGCCCGCGTCGATGGCGAGCGATACGTCATACAGGGCGGGGTGGGCATCAACTGCTCCTTCGTAGGTTTTGCTGACGCCGCACAATTCAATAAACGGGCTGCGCGTAGATAATTGATTAGCCAAAAAAGGGGCGTGATTCATGCTGCAAACCTACCGGCTCGCCCGGGCGTGCCCGTCGCCATTCTTGCTGCTTGCTTTGCGATTCTTGCGGCATTGCGCCAAGCCCAGTCCGGCACCGCCGTGGTTAGCGCGCCCGCAGCGGCACCCAGAACTCCCGCTCCCGCGCTTCGTAGTCGGCCGCGTTTGGCACCCCCGCGAACCGCTCGAAGCAGCAAAAGGCCTTCACGACGTAGCTGCTTTCCAATAGCCAGCCCTGGTGAAACACCAGGGCTGCCCGCACCAAGTCCGTTGTGCCGCCGCGTAACGCAAATACGGCGTACTTGCCCCCCTCGATAGTGAAGCGGGGAATGCGCGTGGGCAAGCGTGCGCCCGGCGGTACGCGCAGCGCGGCCCGGTAGCGGCACTGGTGCGGGGCCGTGTGCAAAGGAAAGTCATAGAGCACGCCGTAGGCAGGCGGGTTTTCACTTTCCAGAGAATCATAAGCCTCCAACTGGTTTCTCAGCCGCCCAAATTGGGCCACGAGCTGCCCAACGGGCACCAGCGTCGTGGGGACGTAAGCTACCGTTATCGGGTCAAGATGCTGAACCCGCACGGCCGCCAGCAGCGCCGCTTCCGTTGCCGACCAGGGCGCGCTGGGCAACCCCCCGGCTGGGTACACTGCCCGCGAAGCGAGGTGGGCTACCGCCTCCAGCGGCCGGGCCCGGTGGGCAGTAGCGCTGCACCCGTAATGCCGCTGGAACGCCCGGGCAAACACCGCCGCCGACGAGAAGCCGCAGTCAAACGCTATTTCCTGCACGGCCAGGTCAGGACGCAGGTGCAGCAAGTGGGCCGCGGTTTCCAGCCGTAGGCGCTCCAGATAAGTGCGTGGCGACTCACCGGTCTGCTCCTTGAACACCCGTTGCAAATGAAACGGCGAAAGCCCGGACTCGCGGGCTAGCAGCTCCAGGGTCTGCTCTTGCTGCCAGTGTGCTTCGATGTGTTGCCGTGCTTTTTCAACAGGAGTCATGCTGAAAGATACTACGCCCGCCGCTTCACGGTTCGTCATTCCTTCGGCCCGAATGATACTCGATTTAAAGCAAACTCGCGCCTGCACTATTGATTTTGAAGTAATCCAAGCTTAGGTTTAAGTTGTGCGCGAAGCAAGCGAAGTATCGGGCAAGTTACCTTTTGGAAGTAAAACGATGAAGATTGAACGCCATTTGCCCCCGGCCTTCCTACGGCCGTACGTCCGGGCGTTGCTGCTGATTGAGAGCGACGCCGAAGCCCAAAACCTCGTGCTGCCCGACACCTCCCTGGTGCTGGCTGTGCAGTACCGGGGGCGGGTTCTTTGCACTCAAAACGGCGTTGCCCGCGCCGCCCCTGCCGCCGCCCTCACGGGCCTGAGCAACGCGCCCCGGCAGTTGACCTACGCGCCGGGCACCTCGACCTTGCTGGTCCAGTTCAAGGAAATGGGGGCCGCGTTCTTTTTTCCGCTGCCGCTCCACGAGTTGTTCGGTCACAGCCTGCCGTTGGACCAGCTGCTGCCCCCGGCGCAGGTGCGGGAGCTGGGCGAGCGAGTGGCGGCCGCTCCCTCCACCCAACTGCGTTTGGCCGTGGTGGCCCATTTTCTCCTGGCGAGGCTGCGCCCATCCCCGCCCGATGTCCCCATCCGTCAAGCAGTGCAGGCAATCCGGGCCTCCGGGGGCACGCTCCCCATTCACGCGGTTGCGGCCGGCCTCGCCCTGAGCCGCGACCCGTTCGAAAAGCACTTTCGCCGACTGGTGGGCACCTCGCCGAAACAGTTTGCCGCCATCGTGCGCCTGCGGGGCGTCTTGGCCCACCGCCCGGTCGCCCGCAGCCTCACCGAGCTGGCCCACGCGGCCGGTTACTTTGACCAGGCCCATTTTAATAAAGACTTCAAGGCCTTCACCGGTCAAGCCCCCACAGCTTTTTTCGCGGGTGGCGCCTACTGGTAAAATCAAGGCTTTTGTGCACGCGCGGCGGCCGCGACGCCGGAAACTTTACCGCATGAAATCGGATTCATTGGCTCCGCCTGCGCGCCGCGGTGCAGGTAGGGCGTCGTAGAGACCCTAATCGTTCAAGCCCTTGCCGCTCATAATTTGCGGCATCCATTTTTCAACCCTTGCCTGCCTGGTTGCGGACTGCTTGGGTTGCGCGAAATGAAGCAGGTAGGCTCGTTGACGGCCCGGGGTTAAGGCATTAAAAGCGGTTTTCAAGCCTTCATTCCCCGCTAGCTTGTCTTGCAACTCGGTCGGAATGCCAAAGTCGGCCGTCTTCTTCAACTCCACTTTCAGGCCGGCTTTTTCCGCTTCAATGGCTTCCTGAAGATAGGCTTTCACGGCAGGCTCCAACTTGGCTACTTCACCCACGGAGCGGAAGCGAATTTGGCGGGCGGCCTGCACCTGCTCCGTTTGCTGGACTAGGATACCTTGGGAGTCCTTCAGCAAAGCGCCTTTGAAGAACAACAGCGCGCAGTAGTCCTTGAATGTGTGCAGTAAGACGATATTGCAGTTCTCAAACGTGTAGCAAGGAACCCCCCATTTCAGTTCTTCGGTGAGTCCGCGAGCCAGCACCATCGTTCTCAGGTGTTCCAGCTCTTCCCGCCACTGCCGGGCTTTGTGGAAGTAAAAGTCTACTTTGGGGTTCATGCGGTTTCCTTGCTAAGGCGTGAATGAATTTTTCTATCCAGGGGCCGGAAATACCAGGAGGTCACAATCAGCACCAGCAACACCACCGCGGGCGCAACGGCCTTTCCGGAGTCGCCCGCTGCCAGATGCGAAAAGGCCGCGCCCGACATGACAAAGAAAAACCCGGCGTAAGCCCATTCTTTGGCCAGCAGCAGGCCCGGAATCAGGATGGCCACCACTCCCACTATTTTCCAGACCCCGATGATGTTCAGAAAATAGGCCGGATAGCCTAAATGCGTGATGATGTCGACGTAGCCTTTGGTATGCGACAGCTGCGCAACGCCCTGGGCCACCATGCCAAAAGCCAGGAAGCCGGTGCTGAGCCAATAAACTATCGTATGTCTGCTGGTCATGGCGTATTATTTTAAATTACTCATGAGGTTTTGCAGCCGGGTATGCGCACCATTGATGCCTTGCGCAAAATGCATCTGGAGGAGTTGGTCCCGGGTTGCGGTTGATTCGTACACAACCTGCATTGAGAGGTAACTGGAACTGGAAGTGCGCTGCTCGAATTTCAAAATCTCCAGTTGGACGCCAAAAGGCGTGTTTTCCATCTCAAAAGTCCGGGTGATTTTCTGGGTTGGGTCGAACTCATGGATTACCCCGCTTGCGCGGAACACCACTTTCCCCTGGGCATCGGTGGTTTCGAACTGGTAGCTGCCGTGCTTTCTGCTTTCCAGCCTGAGCACCTTGGTCCCCATCCATTGCGCAACCAGGTCGGGCTCGGCATAGGCTTTGAAGAGTAATTCCACGGGCAAGTCAAACTCCCTGGTAATTACGATTTCCTGCTTGCCTTCTTCGGCTTTGATGTTCGTTTTCTGTTCCATGTTATTGGGTTTGGTGTGCTTTAAGTATCGTTTCCAGCTTGTCGAACCGCTCTTCCCAGAGTTTGCGGAACGGTTCGATGAATTCGGCTATTTCCTTCATTTTGGCAGGATTTAACTGATAGTGGATTTCGCGGCCGAGCTGCCTTTGGTCCAGCAACTCGCACTCGGTTAGGATTTGCAAGTGCCTGGAAACCGTTGGCCGGGCGGTGTCGAAGTTGGCGGCTATCGCGCCCGCCGTCATTGATTGTGAGGCAACTAAGAGCAAAATCGCCCGTCGGGTCGGGTCCGCCAGAGCTTGGAATACGTCTCGTCGTAGATTCATCGTGAAGTCATGTGGCTACAAATATATGCGTAGTCATTTGACTTCGCAACCTTTTTAACATTATTTTATTGAAAAGCAGCGTTGAGTAGCTGCCGCCCTCGGATTCTTTGTGGTACCCCCTAACCTGCCGGTCAAAGCGGCTGGGGTTGTACTCTAAAAATCAGTGATTTTTTACAAGCGCGACGGCTACAGCACCGGGAGCTTTGCATCAAAAAACGATGCCCAACATGCGCAAATTATTACTGACCCTCACGCTGGCCCTGCCTGCTTTACCCGCCGTGGCACAATCGGCGCGCGGCGCAGCGCCCACCACTCCCCGCACGGCCATGAAAAACGTCCTCATTGACCGGTTTACCGTGCCGGTTGCCGCCGCCGCCGAATTCGTGCCCCGCCTGAAACTTGCCGGCCAGCAGTTGCGCACTCAACCCGGGCTGGTGCGCTACGCGGTGTATGAGTCCGCCGCCGCCGCCGATGGCCAGCGCGTGTTTGTCACGGTGGCCGTGTGGGCCAGCGAACAAGCGATTCAGCAGGCCAAAGCCGCGATGCAGGCCGCTCACCAGCAGGCGGGCGGCACTCCCGCCGAGCTATATGCCCGGCTGCACATCACGCTGGAACGCGGCAGCTATTCAGAAATTGAATGGCCGTAGTGCGAAAGCTTACCGGCTTGTTTCATGGTGCGCCCGATACACCCAGCTTTCCCGTATCATTTTTCTCCGTTTATTATGGCCACCGCGAAAAGCATAATAGTGTTTGGGGCCACCGGCGGCACTGGGCGGCAAGTGGTAGCGCAAGCCCTGCGGACCGGGCTCCGGGTGACGGCCGTTGTGCGAAACCCCGCCGCTTTTTCACTCCAGCATCCGTCCCTGACCATCGTGGAAGGCGACGTGCTGGCGCCGCTGACTTTCGAAGGGGCCTTGCCGGGCCACGATGCCGTGCTGTCCTGCCTGGGTACTCAACAGCGCGTGGCCACCACCGTGTATTCACAGGGCACCTGTAACATCATGGCTGCAATGCACCGGGCCGGCGTAAAGCGCTTGTTGTGCCTGTCGGCGGGGGCGGTTGAGGTGCCGCCGCTGCGGGCTTCCTGGCTCATCCGGCTGGTTACCCGCTACGTCTTGCAAAAAGTATTTCGGCACCTCTACGCCGACATGCTGCGCATGGAAGCCCTGCTGCAGGGGGAGATGAACCTGAACTGGACCATCATCCGTCCGCCTCGCCTCGTGACGGGACCCCGCACCGGCCGCTACCGTGTTGCCGTCAACCAGCCCCTGCGCCAGCCAAACAAGATTTCCCGCGCCGACCTGGCTGATTACATGGTGCAGCACCTGGATGATGCCCACACCTACCGGGCCACGGTGGAGCTTGCTTACTGACTGCCTGCGCCAGCGTAGGGGAGCGCCCAGGAGTTACTCCCAAGCAACGGCTTCGCGCGCAATGGCCAGTTGCTTGCTTGCTGGACGTTGGTTGAAGCCCCGTAAAAAAAGCTGACCCGACGTGTCCAATTCGGCGGAAGTCAAGCATTATCGTAGCACACCGAGACAAAGCTACCCATGACAACCATCCGCCACTCTCCTGAAAACCGCCGCCCTTTTTGGTATTGGCTGACCACGGGCCTGCTCGCGTTTGGCATGCTGGCCGGGGGCGTTGGCCAGCTCTTGCAGTTGAAATTTAACGCCGATGGCGTGACGCACCTGGGGTATCCGCTTTACCTGTTGTACATCTTGGGCACCTGGAAAATCATTGGGGTGATTGCCCTGCTCGTGCCTGGTTACTTGCTGGTAAAAGAATGGACCTATGCGGGTTTCTTCTTTCTGCTCACGGGAGCCGTCACGTCGCATATCGTTTCCGGCGATGGAGTAAGTGCCTACGTCTTTCCGCTCCTTTTCGCGCTGCTGACCGTGCTGTCCTGGTACCTGCGGCCCGCCAACCGGCGGCTGGTTGCCCCGCCGCAACCCGAAAGCCGAATGCCACAGCCAGCAAACAGCTTGCCGCCTGCGCTGAGCGCCTCAGCTGCCCAAGGCTAATAGATGCGGCTTCCGGGGCACGGCGTGTGGTGACTTGGAGGTAGGTTCGGGGCACCTGTATCAGCACAGGCTATGGTGGCTAACAGGCTCCCACGTAGCTGGGGTAGATTGCGAAGCCATTTGCATTAGCTGCTGCGCGGTCTGAACGGGGTAGCGACGCGTCCGCGCGTCTTCTTGTCCGCGCTGCAGCCCCGGGTTTCGTTCCACGACCAGACGCGCAGCCGCCCCACGGCGTTGCGCAGCCACAGCAGGCCACTAACCCAGGCGGGTGCCTGCCCAAACGGTGCCCGGGCCACCGCCGTAGCGGAATGAACGGCGGGCAGCCCCAGCCCGCCGACGTCCCCAAGTAGCTGGTGCAAATGCTACTTGACCCAGAATTAGCTGCCGACGCGGCTGCGCCGAAATCGACGTGTTTTCGCGTCTTATCATGGCCCGAATCGTCTTCCTCGGCGCGGCCGTTGACGACGAGATAGCCAACGTGCTGACGGCGCAGATGCTGTTTCTGGAATCGGTGGATGCCAAGCTAAGCACACCGGCCAAACCTGTGAACAAATTCATTAGGATTTCGACCGCGACCATTGGTTACGCGCGGACGAAGGCCGTTGGAGTTAGCCTGCCGAGCCAATGGAACAGGGTAGCGACGCCTCTAGGCGTCTCTTCGTTGAACTATTTCAGCTTACTGGGAGACGCCCGGAGGCGTCGCAACCCCGTTCTGGGGACCTAAAGCAATTCTCAGGTTCGTGTGTTGGTTATCCGACTCCCCTCTCCGCGGGAGAGGGGCCGGGGGGTGAGGTTTCCCGGCCACGCCATGTACACGAACCTGAAAACGGCTGTAAGAACTCACGCAAACAGCTTTTTAAGAAAAATTACTGCCCCCGCAGCAGCTCGTGCAGCACGGCTTGCATCGCAAATACCCGGTTGCCAGCTTGCTGCACAATCAGTGAGCCAGGCGCGTCCAGCACGGCGTCGGACACCTCCACGTTGCGGCGCACCGGCAGGCAGTGCAGGAACCGGGCGTTGTGGGTGCGGGCCATGTGCTCGGGGGTGAGCATCCAGGCAGGGTCGTTCTGGAGGACCTGGCCGTAGTTCAGGTAGCTGCTCCAGTTTTTGGCCTGCACGTAGTCGGCGCCGAGCAGGGCCTTGTGTTGGTCGTATTCAATGCGGGCGCCTTTGGTGAATTTGGGGTCCAGCTCGTAGCCCTCGGGGTGGGTGATGACGAAGTCGACCCAGTCAATTTCCGAAAACCAGTCGCAGAACGAGTTGGGCACGCACTGGGGCAGGGCGCGCACGTGCGGGGCCCAGGTGAGCACCACTTTCACGCGCGCCTTCGGCTTGGTTTCGGCCACCGTGATGAGGTCGGCGAACGACTGCAAGGGGTGCAAGGTGGCGCTTTCCAGGCTGATGACGGGTACGGTGGCGTATTGCAGAATCTTGGTGAACACGACTTCGCCGTAGTCCTCGTCCCGTTCCTTGAGCGTAGGGAAGGTGCGCACGCCCAGCACGTCGCAGTACTGGCTCATTACCGCAATGGCGTCCTTGATGTGCTCCTGGGGGCCGCCGTTCATCACCGCGCCGTCGGCCATTTCCAGGGTCCAGGAGTCGGCCCCAGCGTTGAGCACCCACGCCTGAGTCCCCAGGTTGTACGCTGCCTTCAGCGAACTAAGCCGCGTGCGCAGGCTGGGGTTGAAAAAGATGAGTCCGACGGTTTTGTTGCGCCCGATGTGCTGGTAACCGTAGGGTTTGGCCTTGATTTCCAGGGCTTGCTGCAACAGAGCTTTGTAGTCGCCCGAGTCAGCGAAGGAGGTGAAGTTTTTCATGGGTTGGAATTATTGCACAAGAACGCCATAGCGGGGAAAGAAAGTCGAATTTCCCGACCTGTTTGGGGCGTTCGAAGTGGCAACAATGTATATTTGAACAAGCCCCTTCATTATTTCGCAGCTATGACTTTCGCCGACATTGATAATATGATAGTGTTGCACGGCCCCATTCTGGCCCGGCTCACGGATGAGGAGTTTTTTGACCTGTGCCAGCATAACCCCACCCTCCGCCTAGAACGCAACGCTGACCACGAAATCATCTTCATGCCCCCCGCCGGAGCCGAATCCAGCCGCAAATGCGGCGAAGTTCTTTTCCAACTGACACTCTGGAACCGTCAGCACCAAACCGGCTACGTGTTCGAGTCATCGGCCGGTTTCACGCTGCCCGACGACTCTGTGCGCTCACCCGATGCTTCGTGGGTGCCCAAGGCTACTTACGATGCCCTGACCGAGGAGCAGCGTACTCGCTTCGCGCCAGTGTGCCCCACGTTTGTAGTTGAAGTCCGCTTGCCTTCGGATGGACTGGCCCCACTACGCCGTAAAATGGAAACCTACCTGGCCAACGGCGTCGAAGTCGGCTTCCTGCTCGACCCCACCAACGAAACCGCCACCGTCTACCGGCGCGGCCAGGAACCCGAAGAAATCAGCAGCTTCGACGCGACGCTGAGCGCGGCGCCGGCGTTGCCTGGTTTTGAATTGGACTTGCGGCCGCTGCGGCGGGGGTAATCAATAGCTTTGTCAAGCGGATTCGCAAACAATGAAAAAGACTATTGAAAATAGACTTCGTAAAGCGCTGGTTGCAAATGCAGACATGAGTTACGCACTCTACAAACACGAATTGGAAGAGCACATCGACTATTGGAGGGCCGGGATGCGCCGGGATGGGGACGAGTTTTTATTCGTGGTAACTGAAAATGGTGGGGCTGTGGCCATGCTGCTGATGACCAACAAAGACGAGGCATTCATAAACGAGCTGGCCCGCGAGCAACTACAGTTGCTCTGGAAATCCGAGGGAGTGTATGCCAACAACATGAAGCTGATGATACCGCTTATGGCCGAGCAGTTGGAAGCGGGCGAGTTGGCGGTGACTGGCGTGAAGACCGAACAGCATCCGCTACAAGTACGCTGAGCTCGCGCCGGTTAAAAACTAAAAAATAAGGAACTGAACCCTGAGGCCCGGCCCTTGCCAACCCGTTAGCTTACCTGGGAGTCGGCGCCGGCGTTGAGCACCCAGGCTTGCGCGCCCAGGTTGTAGGCCGCCTTCACCGAGCTGAGCCGGGTGCGCAGGCTGGGGTTGAAGAAGATGAGGCCGATGGTTTTGTTGCGCCCGATGTGCTGGTAGCCGTAGGGGTTGGCCTTAATTTCCAGGGCTTGCTGCAACAGGGCTTTGTAGTCGCCCGCATCGGCGAAGGAGGTGAAGTTTTTCATGTGGGTTGTTTTACGAAGAACATATTTTTGCCATACCTTGGTCGCACTTATCTCGCTCAATAGAACGAATAAAAAGCAACAGTGCGCAACTATCAGTTAAGTTGCAGTAATAACTCAAACCACTAAACATCAAGTTTTTTCACAATAACATGGGACAAGCAAAACAACAACTGATGGATAAAGCAGCAAATGACGAGCTTATCGATTTCCTTAAATTGCTTTTAGATAGGGAAGAATTATCAGGAGCTTTGAATGGAATTGCAAAGCAGGTCGTCACAAAAGGTGCTGAATCTATGACAGATACCCAGCGTAGCGTTGTTGAAGGTTATCTAGAATCATACAAATCAAAGCATGAATGCGAAGTGTGCTCAAACGATAATGTGTCAAGTCTGACTGATTACATTGAAATTGCTGATGAAGGAGTATGCCCAACCTGTCAATATGTAAAAGAAAAGTACATGAATGAATAAGATGTACTTGTAGTTTGGTGTGCATCACTCTTGTGGAAACCTTAATACCTGAATTGATATGGCATATTTAACAAAATCCAACGCTAATAAGATAATCGGTAGTGTTGATTTGAAAACTGCAAGATTTTCAGGTATGTTATATGATAGACCAATCTATTTTTTTAATCAAACTGAAACTTTTTTAATCAAACTGAAACAAATAGATTGCTCGCCTTTTATAACTTCTACAAAAACCCTGATATTTTTCTGGAAAAGTATCAAAAAATAGAGCCAAAAGATACTTATCAATTTGTATATGAAGGTGGAACGCCAGCATATCACAAGGATAGTTCTTGTGAGAAGATTAGCTCTTCTTTTCAAAACATAAAAATTCCAGAAGAAATACAGGAGGGAGGGCCGGATGCAGTAGCTGAATTTAGAAAATGGTTTAAAAGACCGGATGAAAATAAGCTATACTACGGAAACCATGAGGCTTTTGTAGAGCGAATGAATTTAAAGTTCAAAGGCTTGCTTCCAAGTAATCCTGAGCAGATAAGTTATAAAAATAGTGGTCAAGAGTATATGGAGAATGTAGATTTAGACGAATTAAAGCTTCGAATTGATAGTATTCTCGATGCCGTTTCTCAATTTATCTCGAATAGTGATGAGATAGTTCGTAAAATAATTGTTAAGTACGATAAACACACTTATTTTGCTAACAAGGATTTGCCTTTCCCAACTGTGAATTCGCCTTTTACGAAAGATATTCCTATTTTTGATAAAAATATTGGAATGAGTGAAGAAGAATTACGTGCTTTTTTGAAGGATTTTGAAGTGAGGTTTAAGCTTCCTGTCGCTAACAACTTGAAGACTTATTATCGTATTAAGTTTAATCCCGAATTAGAATTTGAAGGTAAGCTTTTGGAACAACTTGGCTTCAGAAAATGCTCATTTTGCTTTGCTGAATAATGTGTCACTGGTACAGTTAGTTGACAATTATCTTGAAAGCGCGGGCTCAGTGAGTCCGCGCTTTTGATTTACATCGCCTTATATTCGTTCCAACTCTTAATCTTCAAATCCTTTATCTCCAGCGTGCAAAACGCCTGAATAAACGCCTTTGCCAGCCGCGCGTTCGTCAGCAAACCAACCCCAAAATCCACGGCGGTACGGCGGATTTTATAGTCGTTGTCCAGTTCACCTTTCGACAGGTTTTTGGGGATATTAATTACGAGGTCAATTTTCTTCTCTTTTAAATAAGTCAGCACGTTCGGCTCCATCACATCGTCGGGCCAGAAGAGGAGGCTGCTGGGGATGCTGTTTTCGGCGAAGAAGCGGTGCGTGCCTTGGGTGGCGTAAATCTGGTAGCCTTTTTTCACGAGCAGCTCGGAGGCCGAGAGCAGGGCCACTTTCGACTTGATGGGGCCGCCGGAAATGAGCACCGATTTTTGTGGGATTTTGTAGCCTACGCTCAGCATAGCTTTCAGCAGGGCTTCCTCGGCGGTATCGCCCAGGCAGCCTACTTCGCCGGTGCTCACCATGTCCACGCGCAGTACCGGGTCGGCGCCGGGCAGGCGGGTGAAGGAGAACTGCGGAGCCTTCACGCCCACGAAGGGCAGGTCGTAGACCCGCTCGCTTTCGTCGCGCTCTACGGGGCGGCCCAGCAGGATTTGCGTGGCCTTTCGAATTAGGTTGTTGCCCGAGATTTTCGATACAAAAGGGTAGCTGCGCGAGGCGCGCAAGTTACACTCAATCACGCGGATGGCGCCGTCTTTTTCCAGGAACTGAATGTTGAACGGGCCGCTGATTTCGTAGCGCCGGGCAATCTTCTCGGCAATGATTTTGAGCTTGCGGATGGTGCCCACGTACACCTGCTGCGGCGGGTAGTACATGGTGGCGTCGCCGGAGTGTACGCCGGCAAATTCCACGTGCTCGGAAATGGCGTAGCTAACGATTTCGCCGTGGTCGGCCACCGCGTCCAGCTCAATTTCCTTGGCTTCCTGGATGAATTCGGACACAACCACCGGGTATTCGGCGCTTACTTCCTTAGCGGCTTTCAGGAATTCTTCCAGCTCGAAGTTGTTGGAAACCACGTTCATGGCCGCGCCCGATAGCACGTAGCTCGGCCGGATGAGCACCGGAAAACCGACTTCCTGCACGAATTCCTGCATGGCTCCGAGCGAGGTCAGCTCCTTCCAGCGCGGCTGGGCAATGCCCAGCTCGTCCATGATGCGGCTGAACTTGTGGCGGTTCTCGGCCTCGTCGATGCGGGCGGCCGAAGTGCCCAGGATGGGCGCCTGGGCTTCGGCGAGGCGGGTGGCGAGGTTGTTGGGAATCTGGCCGCCGGTGCTCAGAATCACGCCGCCGGGCTGCTCAAAATCCAGGATGTCCATCACCCGCTCAAAGCTCAGCTCCTCGAAATACAGCCGGTCCGATACATCGTAGTCAGTCGAAACGGTTTCGGGGTTGTAGTTGATAATGATGGTTTTGTAGCCCTCGGCCGCCGCCGTTTGCACGGCCTGCACGCCGCACCAGTCAAACTCCACCGACGAACCGATGCGGTACACGCCCGAGCCCAGCACCACCACCGACTGCGCGGTTTCGCGCGCCAAGTCGTTTTCGGTGCCGTGGTAGGTGGTGTAGAGGTAATTGGTTTTGGCGGGGAATTCGGCCGCCAGCGTGTCAATCTGCTTCACCACGGGCAGCACGCCCAGGGCCTTGCGGCGGGCGCGCACCAGCAGCTCGTCGGCTTTGATGTCGCTCCTGGCGTCGCCCTCGCCCAGCAGCTTCACGGCAATCTGCTGGTCCGAGAAACCGGCTTTCTTTACGTCGCGCAGCAGCTTGGTTTCCAGTCCATCAAGACCAGTGGAGCGGCCGGCGGCGAGCTGATTGCCAAGCTCAAAAATGCCGTAGAGACGCTGCAAAAACCAGTGGTCGATGCGCGTCAAATTATGCACCTGCTCCAGCGTGTAGCCGGCCTCGAAGGCGCTGTTGATGGCGAAGATGCGCTCCTCGTTCGGCTCGCTCAGGAGCTGATCGATGGCGGCATTATCCAGGTCCTCCTCGGGCCGGTTGGCTACGAAGCCGCGCTTGCCGGTGTCCAGCATTCGCAGGCCTTTCTGGATGGCTTCCTCGAATGACCGGCCTATCGCCATGACCTCGCCCACGCTCTTCATGGCGCTGCCAATCTGGCGGTTAACGCCCGCGAATTTGCCCAAATCCCAGCGCGGCAGCTTCACCACCACGTAATCGAGCGCCGGCTCGAAGAAGGCCGAAGTCGTCTGCGTGACGCTGTTTTTCAGCTCGGCCAGCGAATAGCCCAGGCTCAGCTTGGCGGCCACAAAGGCCAGCGGGTATCCCGTAGCCTTGGAGGCCAGCGCCGAGGAGCGCGACAGGCGCGCGTTCACCTCAATCACGCGGTAATCTTCCGAAACGGGGTCCAGCGCGTACTGAATGTTGCACTCGCCCACGATGCCCAGGTGCCGAATGGTCTTGATGCCAATGGTGCGCAGCTTGTGGTACTCGCGGTTGCTCAGCGTCTGCGACGGGGCCACCACGATGCTCTCGCCGGTGTGAATACCGATGGGGTCGAAGTTCTCCATGTTGCAGACCGTGATGCAGTTATCATAGGCATCGCGCACCACTTCGTACTCCACTTCCTTCCAGCCCTTCAGCGATTCTTCCACCAGAATCTGGTCGGAAGTGGTGAAGGATTTCTGGGCCAGCGTCCGCAGCTCGTCCAGGTTGTTGGCGAAGCCGCTGCCCAGCCCGCCCAGCGCAAACGCCGCCCGCACGATGATGGGAAAGCCGATTTTCTCGGCCGCCGCCAGCGCGTCATCCATTGTCGTCACGGCCACGCTACGGGCCGAGAGCACGCCAATCTGCTCCAGCTTCTCCTTGAAAATATCCCGGTCCTCGGTGTCGATGATGCTCTGCACGGGCGTGCCCAGCACCTGCACGTTATACTGCTCGAACACGCCGGCGCGGTACAGGGCCACGGCGCAGTTCAGCGCCGTTTGGCCGCCAAAGGCCACCAGAATGCCATCGGGCTGCTCCTTTTTGATGACTTCCTCCACGAAGTAGGGCGTCACGGGCAGGAAGTACACGTCATCGGCCATGTTGTCCGACGTCTGCACGGTGGCAATGTTGGGGTTGATGAGGATGGTGCGGATGCCTTCCTCATTCAGCGCCTTCAGGGCCTGCGAGCCGGAATAATCGAACTCCCCGGCCTCGCCGATTTTGAGCGCGCCGGAACCGAGGATGAGAACTTTGTTGGGTTTGTCCATTAAGTGGAAAATGAGGTCTAATATTTAATTATCATTTTCGGCTCTGAGATTGCACAAAGTTGTCAATATAGGAGTTGCTTCCTCTCTTGACAGCCTAAAGCACATAATCAACTGCTCTTTGATAGTACAAAGCATCGTTAGACTGATTTCGGACAGGCGGTATAATTCGTCATCTAATCCGTTGTTAGTTAGATTTTTACTTATTTTTTGGGCATATGGACCCCCATGTACGAAAGTAGAGAATCTCGAATATTCCGGAAGCATCTTGGTGAAGAAATCAGCCACTGGTTTGTTAGCAAATTCATTGGAAAAGTCTAGATGAAGCTTCTTTATTATCTCCCTGAAACTAAACTTTTTAGTCGCAGCTGATATCTCCCTCTGATTTTCCTTTTCAATTTCAATTGATGGATATTTTTCTAAAATATATTTTAAAACATCTGGTTTAATGTTATTGCCAGATATGATATCTTCAGACTCTAGAGCTCCCATTTGTTCAGCGATAAATTCTGCCACAAATAAGTGCTGCTGATAATGTTCTGAAGCCTCGTCAGATTTATTCTTAACCAGTTCATTCATTAAAATAAATCCTTTGTAAAAGTGCTCAATTAGACTTCGATATAAAATAGAGCAAGCATACAAATTTAATTCATCAACACAGTTAAGAATACCAGTAAAAATGGATTCAAGACTACTGGACAGACTTGTAAAGACTTCTAGCGATATGGGAAATTCAATCTCGCCGCGTTGTTGTAGAATGTCAATAGCCTTGCTCAGATATATGCTGTGAGCTTTGTGCCTTTTACGAATATTGTCAGTTTTCATCCTTTGGAATACATGTAATTAATATGGTTACAGAATGAGTTTAAAAATTACGCTTACACTCCACCACCGCTTTCAAAAAATCATCAAACAGAAACTCTGTATCCTGCGGGCCGCCGGCGGCTTCGGGGTGAAACTGGGTGGAGAAGAACGGCTTGGTTTTGTGCTTGATGCCTTCGCAAGTGCCGTCGTTTAGGTTCTCGAATAGCATCGTCCACTCGGCGGGCAGGGTGGCGGGGTCTACCGCAAAGCCGTGGTTTTGGCTGGTGATGTAGCAGTGCTGGGTGCCGGTGAGCTTCACGGGCTGGTTGTGGCTGCGGTGGCCGTATTTCAACTTGAAGGTGTCGCCGCCCGCCGCCAGGCCCATGAGCTGACTGCCCAGGCAGATGCCGAAAATCGGCTTGTCCTGTTGCAGGGCTTTGTGGAGGTGCTGGATGGTGGCTTCGCACATTTTGGGGTCGCCGGGGCCGTTGCTCAGGAACAGGCCGTCGTAATCCAGAGTCGTGAAATCGTAGTCCCAGGGCACCCGAATCAGCTCCACGTCGCGTTCTAGGAAACAGCGGATGATGTTGGTTTTGGTGCCGCAGTCCACGAGCACGATTTTGTGCTGGCCGCTTCCGTAGTGCTGCACGCCGGCCGGGCTCACCTGCGCCACCAGGTTGTCGAGGTTGGGGTCGTGCAGGGGCACGTCGGTTTCGGCCACGATTTTGCCCAGCAGGGCGCCTTTCTCGCGCAGCTTCTTGGTGAGCATGCGGGTATCGACGCCGCAGATGCCGGGGATGTTGTATTCCTTGAGCCAGTCGCCGAGGCTTTTGGCGGCGTTCCAGTGGCTGTGCTCCTCGGAGTAGTAGTTCACCACCAGCCCGGCAACGTGAATTCTGTCGGATTCGAAAATGGTGGAAATCGACTCGTACAGCTCTTCGCCGGGCACGCCGTAATTACCCACCATGGGGGTGGTGAGCACCAGAATCTGGCCGGCGAAGGACGGGTCGGTGAGGTTTTCGGGGTAGCCGGTCATGGCCGTGCTGAACACTACTTCGCCCGCGGCGGAGGTGAACGCACCGAAGGATTCACCTTGGATTTCGGTGCCGTCTTCGAGGGTTAAGGTTACTTGGTTCATACGATTGGCCTCACCCCCTAGCCCCCTCTCCTTCAGAGAGGGGGGGACTAATCCCTAGTTTTTTAGGCTGGAAATTTCGTTTGGAGGTGATGAGTTGGGAAGGTGAGCTAGGAACTACTTTTCTAGAGCTAGTTCCCCCTCTCTGAAGGAGAGGGGGCTAGGGGGTGAGGCGGCAACCAGCGCCTCCAAGAACCGGTCAACCTCGGCCTTCGTGATGTTCAGCGGCGGCAGCAGTCGGAGCACTGTGGGGTCCGAGGCGTTGCCCACGAAAATGTGGTGTTCGGTCAGCAGCTGGTCGCGCAGGTCCTTGATGGGGAAGTCGTACTTGATGCCCACCATCAGGCCGCGGCCGCGAATTTCTTCGGCGCCGGCGTGGGCCAACAGCTCCGTGCGGAGGTAGTGGCCCAGCTCGGTGGCGTGGGCCAGGAGGTTTTCGTCTTCGATGACTTCGAGCACGGCCAGCGCGGCGGCGCAGGCCAGGTGGTTGCCGCCGAACGTGGTGCCCAGCAAGCCGTAGTAGGCTTGCAGCGCGGGCGCAATCAGGATGCCGCCGATGGGGAAGCCGTTGCCCATGCCCTTGGCCACGGCAATGATATCGGGCCGGATGCCGGCGTGCTGGTGCGCAAAAAACTTGCCGCTGCGGCCGTAGCCACTCTGCACCTCGTCGGCAATCAGGACGACGTTGTGCGCCCCGCAGAGCAGCGAAAGACCCAGCAGGAAATCATCCGAGGGCATGATGATGCCACCCACGCCCTGAATGGGCTCCACGATGACGGCGCAGACGTCGCCGCCATGCAGGATTTTGGCAACCGCCTTCAGGTTGTAATCGACGAAGGAAATGGCGTGACCGGCGTTGAAGGGCGCCACGATTTTCGGGTTGTCCGTAGCCGCTACCGCACCCGAGGTGCGCCCGTGAAACGCGCCCCGAAACGCCACCACGCGGGTTTTGCCGGTGTGGAAGGACGCCAGCTTCAGGGCATTCTCGTTGGCCTCGGCCCCCGAGTTGCACAGAAACAGCGCGTAGTCCTCGTAGCCCGACACCTGGCCCAGCTTGTGCGCCAACTGCGTCTGAATCGGAATCTGCACCGAGTTGGAGTAGAAGCCGATGTTTTGCAGCTGCTCGGTGAGGCGCTGCACGTAGTGCGGGTGGCTGTGGCCAATGGAAATAACGGCGTGGCCGCCGTAGAAATCCAGGTATTCCTGGCCCTGGTCGTCCCACAGCTTGGCGCCGAGGGCCTTTACGGGCGTGATGTTGACGAGGGGATAAACGTTGAAAAGCTCCATGTAAAATAGAGGTTAGATGTTAGCGCTTAGAACTCAGAAAGGAACGTCATGCAGAGCGCGGCGAAGCATCTCGCGTGCATTGCTGAATCAATCGTTACAACGGTTTTGGCTACTACCTCACGCGAGATGCTTCGCTGCGCGCTGCGTGACGTTCGGGTATTTCATTCAACTTATAAAAGCCCGGCCTTCAAATTCAACCCCGTCGTTTCCGGCAGTCTAAACAACAAGTTCATATTCTGCACCGCTTGGCCCGAAGCGCCTTTCACCAGATTATCAATAACCGAGGTAATCAACAGCTGCTTGCCCTGCTTCTGCACGTGCAGCAGGCATTTGTTGGTATTCACTACTTGCTTCAAGTGAATTTCCTGGTCTGAAACCGTGGTGAACGGCGCGTCAGCATAAAACTGCTTGTACAGATCCCGCGCCTCGTTCTGCGTCAAATCTGACGGCGTGTAGACGCTGGCGAAAATGCCCCGCGAGAAATTGCCGCGGTAGGGAATAAAGTGAATCTCGGCTTCCGACTGTGGTTGCAGCTGCGCCAGGCTCTCGCCGATTTCGCCGAGGTGCTGGTGCGTGAAGGGTTTGTAGATGGACACGTTGTTGGTGCGCCACGAAAAATGCACCGTTTCGGACAGGCCCTGGCCCGCGCCGGTTGAGCCGGTGATGGCCGAGACGTGGATGTCGTCGGTGAGCTTGCCGGCCTTCGCCAGCGGCAGCAGCGCCAACTGAATGGCGGTGGCGAAACAGCCAGGGTTGGCAATGCTCTGGGCTTGCTGAATGCGGCTTTTGTTCAGTTCCGGCAGGCCGTACACAAACTCGCGGCCTTCAAACTCAGCATCCGCGTTCAGGCGGAAGTCGTTGCTCAGGTCGATGACGTGCGTGGTTTTGGGCAGGGCGTTTTTCTGGAGCCACGCTTTGGAATTGCCGTGGCCCAGGCACAGAAACACCACATCCTCGTCGCCGACCAGCTCGGAGGCGAAAGTCAAATCGGTTTCTCCCACCAAATCGTCGTGCACTTGGTGCACGGGGTTGCCGGCGTTGGACGAGCTAACGATGCCGCTTATTTCCACAAACTCGTGGTGTAGCAGAATGCGGATGAGTTCGCCGGCCGTGTAGCCGGCCCCGCCCACGATGCCGACCTTAATTTTCATCGTTCAGGCTGGCGCTAATCTTCAGCTGGTTGCCAAAAATCTTGATGAAACCACGCGCGTCGCGGGCGTCCCAGGCGTTGTTCTCCTCGCCGTAGGTGGCCACTTTCGACTGCATCATGTCGTATTTCGACGCGATGCCGAGCAGGTCGAACCGGTACGGGTTGAGCTGCACGAACACCTTGCCCGAAACGTGTTTTTGCGACGATTCCAGGAAGGCTTCCATGTCGCGCATCACCGGGTCGAGGTACTGGGCCTCGTGCAGCAGCGTGCCGTACCAATTGGCGAGGTAGTCCTTGTGCAGCAGCTGCCAGCGGGTGCTGGTGTGCTTTTCCAGCAAGTGGTGCGCCTTGATGAGGATGAGCGGCGCGGGCGCTTCGAAGCCCACCCGGCCCTTGATGCCCAGAATGGTGTCGCCCACGTGCGTGTCGCGGCCGATGGCAAAGGCCGCGCCCAACTCGTTCAGCTTCTGAATCAGGGCTACCGGATTCAGCGTTTCGCCGTTGAGGGCCACGGGCTCACCGCGTTCGAAGGTGATTTCCACGCGCTCCGAATCCTGGCGCAGCAGCTGCGACGGGTAGGCGCTTTCGGGCAGGGCTTCGTGCGAAGTCAGGGTTTCCACGCCGCCCACGCTGGTGCCCCAAATGCCTTTGTTGATGGAATAGCGGGCCTTTTCCCAGCTCATTTTAAAGCCCTGAGCTTGCAGGTATTCAATCTCGGCCTGGCGCGAGAGTTTTAGGTCGCGAATGGGCGTCAGAATCTCCGTGTTGGGCGCGATAACCGAGAACGCCACGTCGAAACGCACCTGGTCGTTGCCGGCGCCGGTGCTGCCGTGCGCGATGTAGTCGGCCTCGTTGGCGCGGGCGTATTCGGCAATGGCCAGCGACTGGAACATGCGCTCGGCGCTTACACTCAGCGGGTACGTGTCGTTTTTCAGCACGTTGCCGAACAGCAGGAAGCGCAGGCAGTCGCGATAAAACCGGTCCGTGACGTCGATGACCTCGTGCTTCGCCGAGCCCAGCTCGAAGGCCCGCTTTTCGATGGCGGCCAATTCCCCGGCCGAAAAGCCGCCGGAATTGACGATGACGGTGTGCACTTCCAGGTCGAGGTCGCGGGACAAGTACACGGCGCAAAACGACGTGTCCAGGCCGCCGCTGTAGGCCAATATTACCTTTTTCTTCATGATGCGGAGTCGGTTGCGGAGGCGGGCGAAACGGGTTGGGACGCGGCGGCAAACTCAGGAACCTGCAACTGGACCAGGGCGTCGGCCGCGTCGAACAGCATGCCCGTGCAGAGGCACATTTTGCGCTCATTGTCCACCAAGATGCCGTAGTTTTTGCAGCTCTTGCAGCCTTTCCAGAAATCTTCGCTGCTTGTAAGCTCCGAAAACGTCACCGGCCGGTAGCCCAAATCGGAGTTGATTCGCATCACGGCCAAGCTGGTGGTGATGCCGAAGATTTTGGCGTTCGGGTACTTCGAGCGCGACAGGTTGAAGACGCCCTGCTTGATGGCCCGGCCCACCCCGTGCTTGCGGATGGCCGCATTCACCACCAGGCCCGAGTTGACCACAAACGTCTTGTCGTCAAACGTTTCGATGTAGCAGAACCCGGCCAATGCGCCTTCTACGAAAGCAATGATGCTGTCGCCGCTGGCCATTTTCTGGGCCACGTAGGCGGGCTCGCGCTTGGCGATGCCGGTGCCGCGCGTTTTGGCCGAATCAACGTACCATTGACATAATTGGTCAGCGTACCGTGCGTCCGCTGCCGTTGCAACCCGAATTGTCATTGCTATAGAAAAACTTAGGATAGATGCGCGGCTGTTCGGACGCACGCTTGCGGCGCGCGATTCCTACCAAAGCCCAAACCTGTCGGTAAGCTGAGCGGATACTAGCCCGGCTCAAAAGGGCTGGCCCCAAGGCCAACATGCGGCTGCTGAAGCCGCTAGGGTCGTCGCACCAGGGCGCAAGCGGTTGCGCACACGCCATTCATTCCCGGCCAGGCGGCAGGAGCGAGCAAAGCAGGCGTGGAAACCGAGAAGGACATGGGTGCTAACTAGTGATTGGCGCTTCAACGAACGCCCGAACCAGGAGGTTCAATTCTGCCGCAAAGCTAAAAGCTCCTATTTTTGCCTGCAACATTTCCCACACATTTTTTGAAATAGTAACATTCTCTCCCTCGGGCAACGGTGAAATAAAACACGCATGAAACCTGTGCTCAACGTATTCAAGATTGGCGGCGGCATTATCGACCACGAGCCGGATTTGCTGGAATTCTTACGACGGTTCGCGGCAATCGGCGGGCCGAAAGTACTCGTGCACGGCGGGGGAAAGGGCGCCAGTGAAATGATGAAGAGGCTGGGCATGGCGCCGCGCCTGCTGCAAGGCCGCCGCATCACCGACGCCGCGACGCTGGACATTGTGACGATGTTTTACGCGGGCAAGACCAACAAGCACATCGTGGCCGCGCTCCAACGGCAAGGCGTCAACGCGCTGGGAGTCAGCGGGGCCGACGGCAACGTAATCCGCGCCAGGCGGCGCCCGGTGGCTGAGGTGGACTACGGCTTTGTGGGCGACCTGGACGAAACCAGCGTCGACGCCGCGCTGGTTGGCCAATTCCTGGAGCTTGGGTTGACGCCCGTGTTTTGCCCCATCGTGCACGACGGGCAGGGACAACTGCTCAACACCAACGCCGACACCGTGGCGGCTTCGCTGGCCAAGGCCCTGAGCCATTGTCACGCAGTGGAGCTGCATTTTTGCTTTGAAAAAAAAGGGGTGCTGGCGGACGCGAATAATAGCCAGTCGGTCATTTCAAAAATAACAGTGGCTGACTACGCCGAATTACAAGCGCAGGGAATTATCGCCGATGGTATGCTGCCTAAATTAGATAACGCTTTTGAGGCCCTGGGCTACGGCGTCGAGAAAGTATTTATTGAACACGCGCTGCACATGGCGGGCGACGTAAAAACCGAGCTATGCCTGACGTAATCGAACGGCTCGGCGCGGACGCGGTGAAGCTGCTGGGGCAGCTCATCCGAACGCCGTCGTTTTCGCGGGAAGAAAGCAGTGCCGCCACCCTGATTCAGGAGTTTCTGGTGGCGCGCGGCGTGGCCACAAACCGTCAGCAGAACAACGTCTGGGCTTGTTCCCGGCATTTTGATGCGGGCAAGCCCACCGTGCTGCTCAACTCCCATCACGACACCGTGAAGCCCGGGGACGGTTGGCAACACGACCCTTTTGGTGCCGAGCTGGCAGGCGATAAACTGTACGGCTTGGGCAGTAATGACGCGGGCGGAGCAGCGGTAAGCATGCTGGCGACGTTCCTGTATTTTTACGAAAAGCACACCGCGTTTAATGTAGTTTGTGCAATTACGGCGGAAGAGGAAATATCGGGGGCAAATGGCATCCGCAGTGTGTTGCCGCTGCTGGGAAAAATCGATTTAGGTATTGTGGGCGAGCCCACCGGAATGAACTTGGCCATTGCCGAAAAAGGCCTGATGGTGCTGGATGGCACGGCCCACGGCAAAACCGGCCACGCTGCCCGCGAGGAAGGCGAAAACGCCCTTTACAAAGCCCTGGACGACATTCAATGGCTGCGGCAGCACCAGTTTCCGAAGGTATCGCCGCTGCTGGGCCCGGTGAAAATGACGGTGACGCAAATAACTGCCGGCGCCCAGCACAACGTGGTACCCGACCGCTGCCAGTTTGTGGTGGACGTGCGCACCAACGAGCTGTACCAAAATCAGGAAATCATCGATTTGCTCCGGGCCAACGTGCAGTCGGAAATTGTGCCGCGCTCCACGCATCTCAACTCGTCCAGTATCAACGAAAACCACCCATTGGTGCGCAAGGGCGTGGCCATGGGCAAGCGAATTTATGGTTCTCCCACGCTTTCCGACCAGGCCATGATGCCGTTTGAAACCCTGAAAATGGGACCGGGGGAAAGTGCCCGCTCGCACACGCCGGACGAGTTTATTCTGGTGAGTGAAATACGGGCCGGCATTCAAGACTACATCACCTTGCTGACGGATTTCAGTTTTTAATTATCAGCGCGCGATGAAGATTTGGGAAAAAGGGTTTTCGGTGAACGAAACCATTGAAAAATTCACTGTGGGCCAGGACCGGGTGCTAGATATGTACTTGGCGCCGTTCGACATGCTGGCTTCCAAAGCCCAGGCCAATATGCTGGCCCAGGTGGGCTTGATTACGGAGTTCGAACGGCAGCAATTAATTACGGGGTTGGATGAATTACTGGCGCAGGTGGCGGCCGGTACGTTTCAGATTGAGGCTGATTTCGAGGACGTGCATTCCAAGATTGAGCATTACCTGACCGAAAAATTCGGCGATGCGGGCAAGAAAATTCACACCGCCCGCTCCCGCAACGACCAGGTGCTGACGGCTATTCAGCTGTTCATCAAAGACTACACGGAGCGGACGGCGGGCAAAATGCTGGCCTTGGCGGCGGTGCTGCTGCAAAAAGCCGAAGCGCACAAGAACGACTTGTTGCCGGGCTACACGCACTTTCAGGCGGCCATGCCCAGCAGCTTCGGACTGTGGTTTTCGGCTTATGCCGAGCATTTGCTGCTGGATTTAGCGCTGTTTGAGGCCGCGCACGCCGTGGCGGACCAGAACCCGCTGGGGTCGGGCGCGGGCTTCGGCAGCAGCTTCCCGATTGACCGGGCAATGACGACCCGGGAGTTGGGGTTTGGCCAGCTGGCGGTGAGTGCGGTGGGCGCCCAGATGCTGCGCGGCAAGACCGAAAAAACCCTCGCGTTTGCCATTGCGGGCGCGGCGGGCACGCTGGGCAAATTGGCCTACGACCTGGTGCTCTACAACAGCCAGGATTTGGGCTTCGTGACGCTGCCGCAGGAATTCACCACCGGCTCCAGCATCATGCCCCACAAGAAAAACCCCGACGTGTTTGAGCTAGTGCGGGCCCAGGCCAACCGCCTGCAGGCGCTGCCCAACGACATTATGCTGGCCACCAGCAACCTGCCCAGCGGCTACCACCGCGACTTTCAACTGCTCAAAGAATTGCTGTTCGGACCAATGATGCAGTTCACGAATTTGCTCGACATCCTGTTGTTCGCCCTGCCCGAAATCGAAATCAAGGCCGGCGTAATCGAGCAGGCCAAATACGACCCCATCTTTTCGGTTGAAAACATCAACCAATTGATTCTGGCCGGCGTGCCGTTTCGGGATGCGTACCAGCAGGTGGGCCGGGCCGTGGAAGACGGCAGCTACGTGCCGCACCGGGAGTTTCACACCACGCACCTGGGCAGCATTCACAACCCCGGACTGGCGGAAATTGACGCCAAGTTCCAGCGGTGGAAGGCGCGCAGCTCCTTGTTTGCACGGGACCGGGAATGAGGACCGGTAGTTGCCGCGCTGCACGCGCAGTGGCAATCAGTCACCATTCCACCGCGACGCCGAACGTGAACTGAGCCCCCGAGTACACGTTGCGCAGCTTGCCAAAGCCGCCGGCTACGTCGGCCGTGGCCGCGAGGTGCTTGGTGAAGCTCCAGCTGGCCCCGATGCCGGCCGTGGAGTAGGCCACGCCTTCGCCCAGGCCGATGTTGCCGAGCTTGCCCGGGTTGGGAGCCCCCACGTTGTCGAGGGTGCGCAGGTTGGCCGTGAGCCAGAGCTGGTCGAAGAAATGGTAGCCCACTTGCGCGCCGAAGGTGTACTGGTCGGTGAAGCCGGCGGTGCGCGCGTTGTAGCCCGCGTCCAGGGTAAAAAAGGCGGGGACGGTGCCCAGGCTGTGGGAAAGGGCGGCCCGGGTCCAGATGTTCCACTGCCCGTTGCCGGTGGGCAGAAACACGAAGCTGTCGGGGTCGTTTTGAAAAAAGCCCCGCTCGTTGGGGTTGCCCAGCGGGGCCTGCGCCGCCACGGCCACGGCCAGTAGCCATTTGCCGGTGAGCACGCCGTAGCGCAGGCCGAACTCCGGGTCGCCCACGCCCTGGCCGGGGCTGGTGTCGGGGAAGGTGGCCCGGCGGAAAAACGGAAAATTCAGGGTGGCTTCGAGGCGGTCGGTAAGGCCGTACTCGCCGTACACGCTGTATACCTGCTGCCTGAACTGCGCCGTGGCAACGGTGCCGCCCCGCAGCGGGTGGTACTTGGTGGTGTTGGCCAGCGTGAGGCCAACTTTCCCGTAGCCGTGGCCTTTTTTGCGGGTCCAGCCGCCGCCGGCCTGCGCCGACGAATACGTGAGCAGCGCGGCGCCGAAAGCCAGCAGTGCGCTCACCCGAAAGCGGTGGGGCCGCATGGCTTACTGCATGGGCGCCGCCCCGAAGTTGTATTGGGCCGGGTCGCAGTGCAGAATGACGTGCGAAAAGCCGGCGGACGTGCCCGTGATGGGCAGCAGCTGGGCCCCCGACTGGGTGATGGTGCCCACGCGCACCACGCTGGCCGGGTCGGCGGCCCGCTGGTTGCGCACCAGCGCGTTCGACTTGGCCAGGTAAATCCCGAGGGAGCCGGTGTGAAAATCGGTGTAGAAATCGGCGTTGAATTGCACGTGCTCGCTGCCATCGGCGGCTTTCACGATGGCAATGGTGCCGCCGCTCATCACGCCGCCCTGCGCCACCACGGTACCCATGCGCAGGGTGGTGAACACGGTGCTGGCGGGGGGCGCCGGGGCGGCGGGCACGGCGGTTTCCTTATTGCAGGCGTTCAGCAGCAGCAGCGCAGCGGCCAGGCCCGGCAGAAGAGATGAGAAGAGGCGTGGCTTTTTCATAAGGCGAGGAATGGCGAGGGGTGATAAGGGGTTCTCTCCGGCCAGACGTGCTCCGAAAACGAACCTTACAGGGTCGTCTGAAAATAATTAGGCACAGGGGTGATACGAGTAAAGGACGCGTTTGGACCGCCAATCAGGCCCATACCAGCACCACGGTCCCGGCCAGGATGAGTCCCGCGCCCAAGGCGCCGCGCACGGAAATGGTTTCGCCCAGGAACACCACCGCCAGTAGCAGCGCCAGGGCAACGCTCAGCTTGTCGACGGGGGCTACTTTGCTCACCGGGCCGAGCTTGAGGGCGCGGAAATAGCACAGCCACGAAGCCCCCGTGGCCAACCCCGACAGAGCCAAGAACAACCACGTGCGCGCCGTCAGTAGGGGCAGTGCTGCCGTGGCCCCGCGCGCCAGCACGATGCCCCAGGCCAGCAGCAGGATGACGACAGTGCGAATGGCCGTGGCCAAATCGGAGTCGACGCCCCTGATGCCGATTTTGGCAAAAACCGCGGTGAGCGCCGCGAACAGGGCCGAAAGCAGGGCGTAAGGAATCCAGGAAGCCATGGCAGCAAAAAGAAATGGAGGAACATCAAGGCCCGTCGCCCCGCCCGGCCGAAGTACGCACGCCGCCGCGGAATGGCCGTCGCTACCTACAAAAAGGGCGGCCTGGGAGCCATTACGCATTTTTGTCTGTTACCTTTTCAGCCACGCCCATTATGCCCGAATTCATTACGCCCTTCCGCCGACCCGACCTGCTGCGCCTCGACTACGACACGTACCGCGCCCTGCCCGCCATCGCCAACTCCGACCTCTCGCGCCTGCGCGACGCCCTCGACGGCCGCCCACCCCGCCCCCAAACCAATTCCAACGAAGGCGCCCTGAGCTTTGGCACCGCGTTTCACACCGCCCTGCTCGAACCGGGCGAATACGTGCCCGGCCAGCCCGGCCTCAACGACACCCTGGTGTGGTGGCTGGTCGACGGCGTCAAGCTTAACACCCAGCTGGCCGCGCTGCTTGCGCTGGGCACCCCGGAAACCAGCGTGCTGTTTACGGAGCCCGACACCGACACGCTCTGCAAGCTGCGCGCCGACCTCGTGGTGGACCAGCCCGACCAGCCGTTCACCATCATCGACTTCAAAACCACCATGGCCCGCGACGCCGACCACTTCCTCTGGCAATGCTCGGCCTACGACTACGACCGCCAAGCGGCTTTTTACACCGACGCCCTGCGCGCCGAGCGGTTTTTGCTGGTGGGGGTGCAAAAGGTGGAGCCCTTTAGTGTGTTCACCATCGAAGTGAGCGAGCACATGCTGGCCGAGGGCCGCGCCAAGTACCAGCGCCTGCTGCGCCTGCTCAAAGCGCCCGCCACCGCGCCCGCCTACCGCGCCGAGGCGGTGCAGGCCGCCGTCGACGCCCTGGGCCGGCATCCCGAAGAGTAGCCCTTGGCTCCCCGAAGCTCCGCTCAATCCGCTCAAGGCCCTGCTCCCCGCGAGCAGGGCTTTTTGGGCTTTTGACTTCTTTGCTTACTTACTAGTAAGTAAAATATAATTCGCTTATATTTGCTTCATCATGACCCAGCAAGCAACGCCCCCCGTAACGCCCGCCGACACCCGGGCCCGCATCCTGGACCTGGCCGAAAACCTGCTGCTGGAGCGCGGCTTCAATGCCTTCAGCTACCAGCACATTGCCCGCGAACTGGGCATGAAGCCGGCGGCCATTCACTACCACTACCCCAGCAAAGACGACTTGGGCACCGCCATCGTGGCCCGGCAGTTGCGGCGCCTGCGCAAGTGGCGCGACCTGCCCCGGGTAGCCGAGCTGCGGCCCAACCAGCAGCTCGAAGCCCTGTTTGCCGTGTACGATACCCACCTCGGGCACGACCGCCGCGTGTGCCTATTCGGGGCGCTGGCGGCCGATTTTCGCACCCTGCCCGCCCCCATGCAAGCCGAGCTGCGCACCTTCAACCGCGAGCTGACCGAGTGGCTGGCTCAGGTGCTGGCCGTGGGCCGGGCCACGGGCACCCTGCGCTTTGTGGGCAGCCCGGCGGCCAAAGCGGCGCAGGTGCTCACCACGCTGGCGGGGGCGCTGCAAGTGGCCCGGGTGCACGACGAAACCCCGTTCCAGGTCATCGTCGGCCAGCTGCGGCTGGAGCTGTTTGCCCAGTGAAGAATGCCTGCGAAAAGGCCCGGGCCGCCCCGGCTTTTCAAAGTGTGATGCTGCCCGTGCCCGGCAATTGGCCGCTCCGGGCAGAAGCCTCGGAATCGACAATCGTAATCATCCGCTGACTTGCCATGACCAACACCTATTCTCCCGCCCACGATTATTACCCGGCGGCGGCGGCGCCTGCCGCGGCGGCCCCGCGCGTGCGGTATCCTTCGCCCCCGCCCGCGTTGCGCTGGTTGCGGGTGCAGTTTCGCATTCTCGCTGCGGTGGCCCCCGGCCTGGCGTTCCGGCTGGCCTGGAAGCTGTTTTGCACGCCGCGCCGCCTGCCCCTCAAGCCCTGGGAGCCCGCTGCGCTGGCCGACGCCCGCCGCCGCACCATCGACAACCCCGAAACGGGCGCCGTGGCCGTGTATGAGTGGGGCCCGGCCGCGGCGCCGGCCGTAGTGCTCGTGCACGGCTGGGAGCACCGGGCCAGCTTCTGGCGGGCCTGGGTGCCGGCGCTGCTCGCGGCCGGCTACCGGGTGGTGGCCCTGGACGGGCCCGCGCACGGCGCTTCGGCCGGCCGCCAGGCCACGCTCACCGGCTTTGGCGGGGCCGTAGGGGCCGTGCTGGCCACGGCCGGGGCGGTGCGCGCCGTGGTGGCGCACTCCTTCGGGGCCGCGGCCGTGGCGGGCTTGCCGGCGCGGCTGCCCGCCGGGCACGGCCCCCTGCCGCGACTCGTACTGCTCAGCGCCCCGGTGAGCCCGCGCGCGGTGGCCGGGCGCTTTGCCGACCTACTCTACCTACCCGCGGACACGGTGGAGCGCTTCGCCCGGCACATTCTGGAATATACCGGCCGGCCGGCCGATTCGTTTGCCGTGGCCGCCGCCGGGCCCACGCTGGGGGCCGAAAAGGTATTGCTGCTGCACGACGAGCACGACGAAATCGTGCCCTTCGCCGAGGGCCGGCAAATTGCCGCGGCCTGGCCCGACGCGGTCCTGCTGGCCACGCGCGGCCTGGGGCACAACCGCATTCTGCGCGATGCCGGCGTGGTGCAATCTGCGGTGGCCTTCATTTCGTAGCTCACCAGTCGCACCAGCCGAAAAAGCCTGGCGTTTGTTGCGTACGGACCTCCACTCTTAACCCCCTCTTTCTCATGGTAAAAGTTGCCCTCCTGGTTCGCCTCGAAGTGAAGCCCGGCCACGAACAAACCGTCGCCGATTTCCTGGCCGGCGCCCTGCCCATTGTGGACGCCGAGCCCGCCACCACCACCTGGTACGCCCTGCGGCTGGGCCCGTCCACTTTCGGCATTTTCGATACTTTTCCCGACGAAGCCGGCCGCAAAGCCCACCTCGCCGGCCAGGTAGCCGCGGCCCTGGGCACCCACGCCGACCTGTGGGCCAGCCCGCCGCACATCGAAATGGTGGACATCCTGGCCTCGAAAGGCGCCTAGCGTTTCGCCACAGCCGCTACTATTGAAAAGGCCACTCTGCTAATATTTGCAGGGTGGCCTTTTTGCCGTTGTCAGAACCGGCGCGGCGCGGTTAAATGCTTTCGAGTCCTTCGGCGGCGAGTTGCCGGAGCACGTCGCGCAGGCCGTCGGGCTCGCGGAGCAGCTGGCCCACGTGCTGCAAGTAGTCGGCCTCGGCGCGCAGGTCGCGCTTGAGCTGGCGCAGCTCCAGCTCCTGCTTCTTGCCGGTGCTGCCCACAAAACCGTGGGGCCCGTACTTCACCTCGTTCATGGCCTGCTTCAGGGTGATTTGCTGTTGGCGCAGGGCGCGGGTGTAGCGCGCCAGCACGTCGTCGGCGGCCGCATCGGCGGGGCCGGTTTCGGCCAGCAGCCGCAGCAGCGTGTAGAGGTCGTCGGCCTCGTAGGCGGCGGTGATGCGCTGCATCTGGGCGGTTTTGTCCGCTTGTTTCTCGGGGTCGCGCTCCAGGTCGGGGTGGTGGGTCCGGGCCAGCTGACGGTAGATGGTTTTGGCGTTGGATTCGAACTGCTGCTGGTCGGCCCGCGCCGCTTGCGCGGCAGCCTCCTGGGCGCGCTGGGCTTTGGTTTTGCGGCGGGCGCGGGCCTGGGCCGCGGCCTGCTCGTGCGGGGGCAGGGTGGGGTCGGGGGCAGGTGCCGGGTTGGGCGCAGAGTCGGCCTGGCTGGTGTTCTCCGCCGCTGAACCGGGCGCCTGGCGATGCTCCGCGGGGGCGTATTTGCGGATTATTGCCGCTTCGTCTTCGCCAAACCGCTCCTCCAACGCCCGCGCATTCCCGAGGATTAACGCCGTAATCTGGGCTTCCTCCAAGCGGCTGAAGCAGCTCAGCAGCAGGGCCTCTTCCAGGGCCGGAAACAAGCTACGCCGGGCCGTGACCACGGCCGTGGCTGCCGGGCCTACCTGCTGCCAGTAGCGCCGCCGCGCTTCGGCCTGCGCTGCGCGCAGGTCGCGCAACTGCTCCCGCAGGTTCTCCACGTCCACAATGGCCTGCCGAAAGGCCTGCTGGGCGGGGGAGCCCACGGGTTGCTCATCGAGCCGAACGGGCACGGTAATGGGCGCAGGATGCGCTGAATCAGCTTTTTTCATCAACTGCAAAGGTAGCAAAGCGGCAAGGGCAGTCAGCGGGGGCGCGCCTACGGCCACAGCTCAAATGCTACTCGAAACGTGTTGCAGTGCGCATCCACGATGTCGGCCAGCCGCTCGGAATAGCCGCCGCCCATGCCCACGGCCACCGGCAGGCCCCGGGTGCGGCAGAGGCCCAGCACCAGCTCGTCGCGCCGCCGGCAGCCGGCGGGCGTCAGGGCCAGCTTGCCGAGCTTGTCGGTGGCCAGCACGTCCACGCCGGCCTGGTAGAAGATAAAGTCGGGCTGCACCTGGTCCACCAGCGGCGCCAGCGTGGCCGCGAGCTGAGCCAGGTAGTCGGCGTCGCCGGTGCCCAGGGCCAGCGGCACGTCCAGGTCCGACCGCTCCTTGCGCAGCGGATAATTGGCGCCGGCGTGCATGGAAAAGGTGAAGGCCCGCGGCTCGTTTCGAAAAATAGCCGCCGTGCCGTCGCCCTGGTGCACGTCGAGGTCCACAATCAACACTTGCTTTGCCAAGCCGTGCGCCAGCAGCTGCGCCGCGGCAATGGCCTGGTCGTTGAGCACGCAAAATCCTTCGCCCCGGTCGGCAAACGCGTGGTGCGTGCCGCCCGCCAGGTTCAGGCCAATGCCATCGCGCAGGGCCCGCCGGGCCGACTGCACGGTGCCGGCGCTGCTGCTGAGCGAGCGCCGCACCAACTGCGCGCTTTGCGGCAGGCCCAGCCGCCGCACTTCGTCTGCCGAAAGCCGCAAGTCCCGCACTTTGCGCCAATACTCGGCGGTGTGAACCCGCAGAATGTCTTCCTCCGCGCACAGCCCCGGCTCGTAGAAATCTGCCGCCGCCGCGATGCCCTGCCACAGCAGCTGCTCCCGAATCAGGGCATACTTGGCAATGGGAAAACGGTGCCCGGCGGGCAAGTCCAGCGTGTAATGGTCGGAAGTAGCGAGGCAGGGCATGAATACGCAAAGCGCTAATCACGCAAAAGGTTGAGTGGGGCGAAATAGGAGTTTCCGTGTGAATGCGGTTTTGCTCCCCAAGCTTTACTGATGTATTCGCCGCTTTAGTTCAACAACGCAAAAGCGAATAATTGAGCAGAATGAGCATATTAAATAAATTAATTACCAATAATTTTAAAATTAATTTGCGCGGTAGAAATTAATTGCTAACCTTTGTCGCACCAAAAGCAAACAACCATGTACCGCCACCTAACACTCACCAGCAATTCGGATAAGATGCAGCCAGGTCGGCTGTTTCTGCTCGGTACGTTTGCCTGATTTTAGCTCCGCTGAAATCCGACACCGCCCGAGCCCATAACGCTCGGGTTTTTTGTTGTTAATCGGTTTAGTACCCGGTAACCCCACTTTCCCCATGCACGGTATCCGTCCCAGTTTCCTGCCCAAGCAGCCCAAGCGTCGGCCCAATTGCGGCTGGCGGGACCGGTGCGGCCGTGCTTTTCTTCTTGATTGGATGCGTCGATAATTCCGGCGTAAACCACGCGAATTAGAAAAGCCCGGCCCGTATTTGCCGGGCTTTTTCATGTCCGTAATGCCCAAATAAAAACACGTTTTTATTTGCCTGGGAGAGGTGTGTTCGATTAAATAATTAATCAGCTGCTCAACTTCTGGTTTTCAATTTGACCGGGCAACAATTAGAACAGGTAATTCAGAATTTAACATTCATCACTCAAAATTCCCACTGCCATGCGCTTCAACTTCTTCGCCCGAAACAGTGCCGCCGACACCGTGAACCACGAGGGTGCGGCGGCCTTCGCGCTCACGCCCCAAGTGGAATTGTACGCCGCCGTAGCCACAGCCGCGCTCAGCGACCAGTTCTACGAAAAAGCCGACGCCCGCTTGCAGCGCTTGCGCGAATTGGTGGGCCAGAACGAGCCGCTCTTCGTGGCGCAACTGGCCGTGTATGCCCGGGAAAGCCTCAACTTGCGCTCGGTGCCGCTGGTGCTGGCCGTAGAGTTGGCCCGGCTGCACCACGGCGACGGCCTCGTGAGCCGCCTGGTGGCCCGGGTGGTGCAGCGCCCCGACGAAATCACGGAATTGCTGGCCTTCTACGCCCAGGCCAACGCCCGGAGCGGTACCAAAATCCTCAACCGCCTCTCCAAGCAGGTGCAAAAAGGGCTGGCGCTCAGCTTCAACCGTTTCGACGGCTACCAGCTGGCGAAGTACGACCGGGCCGGGGCCGTGCGCCTGCGCGACGCGCTGTTCCTGGTGCACCCTACCGCCAAGGATGCGGCCCAGCAAGCCCTGTTCGACCAACTGGTGCGCGGCGAGCTGCCCACGCCTTACACCTGGGAAACCGAGCTGACGGCCGTGGGCCAGCAAGCTTTCGCCACGCCCGCCGACCGGGCCGCCGCCGTGGCCCGCACCTGGGAAACGCTCGTCGCCAGCGGCAAGCTTGGCTACATGGCCCTATTGCGCAACCTGCGCAACATCCTCGAAGCCGACGTATCGGCCGAAACCATGACGCGGGTCTGCGCCACCTTGTCCAATCGGGACGCCGTGGCGCGCAGCAAGCAGCTGCCCTTCCGCTTCCTGGCCGCCTACCGCGAGGTGAAAGCCTTACCCGGCGGTCACGTGGCGGCGGTGCTCGCAGCGCTCGAAACGGCCATTGCCCACAGCGCGGCCAACCTGCGCGGCTTCGGCCCCGCCACCCGCGTGGTGGTGGCCTGCGACGTATCCCGCTCCATGCAGCAGCCCATTTCGCCGCGCAGCAAAGTGCTGCTCTACGACGTGAGCCTGGTGCTGGGGATGCTGCTCCAGAGCCGTTGCCAAAACGTGGTCGCCGGCATGTTCGGCGACACGTGGAAGCGCATCGGCCTGCCCCGCGGGCCGGTGCTGCGCAACGTGGAGGAGTTCTACCGCCGCGAGGGCGAGGTAGGCTACAGCACCAACGGCCACTTGGTCGTCCGGGACTTGCGCGAGCGCCGCGAGGTGGTCGACAAGGTCATGCTGTTCACCGACGTGCAGCTCTGGAACAGCACCGGCGACGGCGGCACCCAGGCCCAGGAATGGGCCGCGTACCGCCGCACCGTGGCCCCCCAGGCCCGCCTCTACCTCTTCGACCTGGCCGGGCACGGCACCGCCCCGCTGGAGGTGCGCCCCGAAAGCGGCGTGGCCCTCATCGCCGGCTGGTCCGATAAGGTGTTCGACGTGCTGGCGGCGCTGGATAACGGCGGCACGGCGCTGAGCGAAATCGAGAAAATCGAGTTGTAAAACAAGGTGAAAAGCGGCCGGACAATCAAGCGGAACCCCGGCCGCCGCGGTGCAAGGTGCCGTAGGCCGGGCCTACTTCGCGGGTGCTGGGTGGCCGTTTCGGCGGTGAGGGTTCGAGTCCCTTCGCTCATCGTGGCCCGCCGCTTGTCGCCCTTGCTTGTGCGCCGAAATTTAAGGCGAGGTAAATAATGCGGCCCCGGGAATGACAATTTTGACTTGAAAGCGGCCGTCATTCCCGGGTTGCTGCTAGATGCTTTAATGTTAAACCCGCCATGCTCATTACTAAAAACACGCTTCAACAATTAGGACGACGTCTACCCAGACGGGGCAGTCGCCGGCCGGGACGGCGCCACGCCCGTGGCCCGTTCCAACCCGGCTGAATCTGCCCAATTCAGGTGCCGTAGGTGGGCGTTACTTCGCTGGTGAACGGAGAGCTTTTTCGAAAGCTTTCCCCGGGTTCGACTCCCTCTCCGCGGCTTCGGCCACGGTTGATACGCCGGCCGTTTTTTGCCCTGAATTTGCGGAATTAGCCGATTAAAACACGTTTCCGGATGGGTGCCGTAGCCGGGCCTTCCTTCGCTCCAACCATGGTGCGGTCGCGGGTTCGACTCCCGAAGTGCTGCCGCGAGGCAGGGCGAACTGCGCAATTGGTAGGGCCGCGCCAGCTGGCCGGGCGTCCGTTGCCCCAATCGGAAACAAGAATGAGTATTGGGTGCCGTAGGCGAGGGTTCCTTCGTTAAATTGTACCGAACGGGTACCGGGGGTTCGAATCCCTCCTCCGCTGGCGACAGTGGGAGTGGCTGAGTGGTCAAAAGCGCAATACCGTGCAGACTCTCGCCGCTTTTTTGCCCCAATACCTGGTGCTGTTTTTCTTTCCCGTCCGGGTGTCGTAGCCCGGCCATACTTCGCACTTTGAATGCCCAGGTCGCGGGTTCGAATCCCGCCGACCGTTGCTTCGGCAGCGGCCGTAGCTCAGGGGTAGAGCAGGATATTGGAGGCTGGGCGCTGGTTGCCCCGGACGGGAATAAGAGTTGGGAAGGTATCGTTGCGCAGTCTTACTTCGATTCAGCATCCGCATGACTGCGCTGCATTTTTACCCTTTTCAGTTCTAAATTTTACTGCCGGATGCCGTAGGCCCGCGCTACTCCGACCTGTCACGTCGGGCTTCGTGCCCCATCGCAGACCGGCTGTTGCTCCGGTATTTTTTTCAAAAGTTGCCCTGACCGGTGCCGTAGCGCCGCCTTACTTCGATTTCCATTCGCCGGGTTGCGGGTTCGAGTCCCGCCCGGAGGCTGCGGCCCCCGATAGCTCAACGGGTAGAGCAGGACTGGCGGTGCGCTTGTTGTCCGGTCAGGTATTTTTTCACGGCCATCTCGGTGGCGCAATACTCTTTTTCTCATGCCTAGAAATCCCCGCTGTTTCCGCTTTGCTGAATCCATCCGTCATTTTTTGCTGGCTGCCGGGCCGGGCCCGCGCGCCGTTCTTATATGTCCAACCGCAACAAAACCATATCGGCCCACGCTGCGAGCACGCAACGGGCCGTAGCCGTGCTGGCCGAGCACGTCAACTGGCGCAAATGGTCGCCGGTCCGGCAGATTGAATACTTGTTTTCCGTGGAATCGGCCCCGGATTTTTACGCGCGGTTTGCGCGTACTTCCCAACTGGGCGAGCTGTACGCACACTGCGTGGAGGGCCGTTCCGTGGTCGAGCGCCAGCACTGCCGGGCTTTCCTGGTGGCGCTGGCCGGCCAGCGCAGCGCCTTGCTGACGCGGCCCGACCTGGCCGCGTGGCTGGGGGTGCTGGGCACCCGCTACCCCAACCGCCTGCGCGAGCTGGCCGGGTGGGTACCCCAGCGAAAAAATGTGCATTTTCAGCTCGAAAGCCTCGTGCGCCATCTTTTCGACCGGTACGGCGACGTACCGGCCTGGGTGGTGGGCGCCTGGACGGCCACCCGCACCGCCAACCTCGGCCTGGACCTGGGGGCGCTGACCGTGCACTTGGGACGCGGGCAGTCGCTGCGCAGCTTCGCGGGCCTGCCCGTGCCGCTGACCAAGCGCCTGGAGCACGAAATGCGCCAGGCGCCAGCCGCCTGCACGTTCCTGGAAGCCTACCGGTACGCCCAACTGGCCGTGCGCGACGCGCTCGACTGGTTCGGGGTGGTGCTGGAGTCGCGCTTGGGGCGGGAGGCCGTGGGCCCGGACGACGGGTTTTGGTTGGGCGTTGTAGATTTTTTCCGCGCCGCGCCCATGGTGGACCCGCGGCAGTTTGGCCCGGTGTGCGACTGGATTCACCAGAAGCGCAGCGTGGGCATCGGTCCCGAGCCGCCGCAGCCGGGCTTCTCGCTCCGGGGCCGGAGCATGGCCAGCGTGGTAGCCCAAACCGACGCCTGGCACCGCAGCCTGGCCCAGTTGCGCCGGCACGCGGGCAGCTCCTGGCCGCTCGATACCGCCTGGGAAGGCTTGCCGGTGCCCGGTTTCACGGGCGGCGACGAGGGCCGGGTCCGCATCGCGCAGCTCACCACATTCGGCCAATTGGTGGAGGAGGGGCGCACCCTGCAACACTGCGTGGCCTCCTACATGGACTCGTGCCGCCGGGGGCGCTGCGGCATTTTTTCGCTCGCGTTCGACGGCCGCCCGGTTGTCACCCTTGAGGTAAGCCCGGAGCGCGTCGTGGTACAGGCCCGGGGCCGCCACAACCGCGCCATGGCCGCCGACGAGCGGTTTTGGGTGAACCGCTGGCTGGGCGAGGCCCGGCTGGTGCTCTCCAAGCACGTGTGAAAGCCGTGGTTTATTCTTCAATAAAACTCCGCAGAAAACGTCATGTCGAGCTTGCCGAGACATCTCGCGCGGGCAGTTGAACAGCATTGGTTAGCTACGCGGGCGAGATGCTTCGGCAAGCTCAGCATGACGTTCTTTTTTGCTTCTCTTCTATTCCTCATTCTTCCTTCCTCATTCTTCATTCAAACATGGCCTCTCAATTACGCGGCAACGACCTCCGCACCCTCGGGTTTCCCGAAGGCCGGGCCATTGGCCTGGCCCTGGCGCAGCTGCAACGCAAGGAACACAAGCGCCTCACCCAAACCGAGCAATTGGAGCTGCTCGGGCGCCTAGTTGCCAACCCCTCGGATTACTTAACCGACCTGGCCTGGAGCCACACGGCGGCGGCCTTGCTGCCGCCCGTGTCGCGGCACATTGCCCTGGTCGAGCGCAAGGACTACGCCATCTTCAGCGCCGAGCACATCGAGCCGGGCGCCATCCACCAGATGGAAACGGCCATGAAGCTGCCCGTGACCGTGGCCGGCGCCCTTATGCCCGACGCTCACCACGGCTACGGCCTGCCCATCGGCGGGGTGCTGGCCACCGACAACGCCGTGATTCCCTACGCCGTGGGCGTGGACATCGGCTGCCGCATGGCCCTGTCGGTGTTTGACCTGCCGCCCAAGTACCTCAGCCAGCGCGTGCAGGAACTGCGCAGCCTGCTGCTCGAAAACACCCGATTTGGCAGCGGCCGGGGCTTCGAGCGGGGCCAGCGGCTTGGCCACGCCGTGCTGGAGAGCGAGCAGTTTCGGACCATTCCGTTCCTGAAAAACAAGCTGGACCGGGCGGCGGAGCAAGTCGGAACCTCGGGCTCGGGCAACCATTTCGTGGAATTTGGCCTGGTGGAAATCACGGCCGAAGGCAACGAAATGGGCCTGCCCCCGGGCCAGTACCTGGGCGTGCTCTCGCACTCCGGCTCGCGGGGCCTGGGCGCGGGCATTGCCGAGCACTACACCAAGCTGGCCAAGGACGTGTGCCAGCTGCCCGGCGAAGCCCAACACCTGGCCTGGCTGGGCCTCGACACCGAAGCGGGCCAGGAGTACTGGGCCGCCATGACGCTGGCCGGTGCCTACGCCTCGGCCTGCCACGAGCAGATTCACCGCCGGCTGGCCAAGGCCCTGGGCGAAAAGCCCCTGGCCAAGGTCGAGAACCACCACAACTTTGCCTGGCAGGAGCGGCTGGCCGATGGCCGGGAGGTGATTGTGCACCGCAAGGGCGCCACCCCGGCCGGCCGGGGCGTGCTCGGCATCATTCCCGGCTCGATGACGGCCCCGGGCTTCATCGTGCGGGGACGGGGGGTGGCGGCGGCGCTGGCGTCGGCCTCGCACGGGGCCGGCCGGCTCATGTCGCGCACCCGGGCCAAGGCCGAACTGGGCGAGGCGCAGGTCCGCCGGCACCTGGCCGAGCACGGCATCGAGCTCATCGGCGGTGGGCTCGACGAAGCCCCGATGGCCTACAAGGACATCCGCCGGGTGATGGCCAGCCAGCACGAGCTGGTGGACGTGCTCGGCTCCTTCACACCGAAGATTGTGCGGATGGACGGCGCCTGAAAACCCGTCGCCGCGCAATCCAAGTACCCAAGCCTTGGCGTAGGTGTGGGCAAGTCTCCATTGGGGACAGTTGTTTTCATAGCTCGGAAAGCCTCTCGCCTTTGGTGAGGGGTTTTTTATTGCGAAATTCCTTCGCTGCGCCACCCAAAAAAAGCCCTGGCTATAGCAGCCAGGGCTTTTTAGGTTAATCAGAAAGCGCTTCTGATTTTTGTCGTCGGTTATTCCACCACGAGGCGCTTGACCACGAGGCCGGCGGCGGTGCGGGCCTGCACCGAATAGACGCCGGGCGCCAGCGTGCCCAGCGGCAGCTCCAGGGTTTCGGTGGCGCCGGCCGCCAGCGTGCGGGTGAGCACCACGCGGCCCAGGTTGTCCACGACGGTGACGCCAGTGGGCTGGTTGCTGCGCAAGGCGGCCGGTAGCAGGAGGGTGGCCGCCCCGCGGGCCGGGTTGGGGTACACGCTGGCCAAGCGGGCGAGTGCGGCGGGAGCGGTGGCCAGCACGCGGGCCTGGGTCGTGAACAACACGGCGTAGCGCCCGCCGGTGGCACCATTGGCGGCCAGGGTGAGCGTCGTGCTCGGGGTGGCCGCCAAGTCGGTGTAGGTACCGGTCAAGGCGTCGCGCAGGTAGGCGTAGTAGTTGGCCGGCAGGTTGGCGAGGTTGGCCACTGCCAGCGTGTAGGAGCCGGCCGCGAGGGCGGCTACGCGCAGCGGCACCAGCACGTCGGCCCCGGTCAGCACCGGCTGGCCGTTCACGGCCAGGACCTCGGCGCCGGCTTCGCTGGCCAGGGTCAGGCCGTTGGAGCCCAGCAGTTGGCGGGCATCAAAGGCGCGGTCGAAGCCGGCGGTGGCACCCTGCTCAAAGTAAACCGCGGCCTGGGCCCGGGCCGTGGCGCTGGCCAGGGTCAGCGTGAGCTGGGGCCGGGTGTCGGCGGTGCCGCGCTGGAAGGGCGTGGCGTCGAAGGTCGTGACCCGCTCCGCGTCGGTGAAAGCCAGGGCGCCCGCGGTGCCGGGCGTGCTGGTCCGGACGAAGAAGCCCTGGGCCAGCGGCACCACGTTGGTGCCGCCGTTGGTGCCCACGCCGTTGACGTAGCTGGCGTACGAACCCGTGTACTGGCCGCTGCTCTTGAATACGTACAGGGCGTTGTCGACGCCCGTCAGGCGGCCGTTGCTCACCATCAGGTTCCAGTCCAGGGGCGAAGGGAAGGGGTTGCCGCGCAGGTGGTAGCCGCTCTCGGTCTGCGCGCCGCGGGTGAGGCCGGTGGCGCGCAGGGTGCCGCTGTTGAGCGGGCCCACGAAATCGACCAGCGCCGAGCCCGCGATGTTCACGGTGTAGCCGCGCGTTACCTCCAGGGCGTCGGTCAGGGCGCCGGGGGAGAAGAAGCCCTTGTCGAAGTCCTGCGCGGCGGGGCTGCCGCTGGTGTTCACGCGGGCCTCGTCGTAGCCAAAGATGTTCGGGAAGGGCGTCACGGCGCCGGGCGTGGCCGAGGTGTTGTAGGCCCCGTTCACCACCGGAGTGTAGCCGCCGTTGGCTAGGTCGCCGACGGTGCTGCTGGCGACGGGCGCGCTGTAGTGGCGGTAGCCCGGGCCGCCGTTCAGGGCGGGGTCGATGTAGCGCTGCACGGTGGCGCTGCCGTTCACCGTGCCGCCGCTGTTCACCACGTAGGCCGTGCCCGAGGCATCGGAGAGCAAGGTCAGCGTCTGCCCGGTGGTGGTGAGCGAGCCGGTCAGCACCAGGCCGCGCCGGATGGCCACGGGCCCCCCGATGCTGGCCGAGGCAGTGCCCACCGTCAGGTTCGGGAAAGTAGTGAGCGTGCCGCCGATGGTTTGGGCGGCGGTGCCCGTCAGGGCCACGCGGCCGGTGCCCACGCCCGAGAAGGTGACGGTGGCGCTGTTGTTGGTGAAGTTGCCGCTCACGCTGAGCACGCCGGCGTCGGCCAGGGTCAGGGTGGTGCCGCTGTTCAGGGTCACGCCATTGGCTTGCTGGGCGTTACTGACCACGGGGTCATTGGCCACATCGGGAATCACCACGTTGTCGGCCGCGGTGGGCACGGTGTTGGTGCTCCAGTTGCCGGCCGTGCCCCAGTCGGTGCTCACCGCGCCGGTCCAGGTGAAGCCCACGGGCAGCACCGGCGCCGGCGTGAAGAAGGCCGCCAGGCCACTCAGGTTGCTGCTGGTACCGATGCGCCCCAGCGAGTTGAAGGCGCCGGAAGTCAGGCTCACGTCGTAGAGAAAGTCGGCCGTGGTGCCGGTGGGGGCGGCGGCGGCGAAGGCCGAGTTGACGGGCGTGGCCGGGGTGGTTACGTCGGCGTAAATGTCAAACTCCACCCCGTTGGCGGGGTTTACCGTGATGCCGGAGCCGCCCACCGGGGCGTTGGTGCCGGCGTTGGGGTTGCTGAAGCTCACGACCTGGTTCGTGGTTTGGTCGTAGCCGTAGAGCACGGTGGCCGTGGCCGTGTTGTTGTCGTTGTTGGTGTAGGCCGCGGCCACCAGTGCGGCGCTGGTTACGCCATCGGTTGTCACGGTGCCGTCGTTGGGGTTGGTGCGGTAGTTGTTGCCATTCGAGCCGATGATGCGGATGCGGTCCGGCACGGGGTTGAAGTCGAAGCCGATGCCGGCCGCGGCCCCCAGCGCGTAGGCATTCAGCCCGCCCACGGCCGTGAGGGCGCCGCTGGTCAGGTCCAACGTGTAGAGCTGGCCCTGGCCGGCGGTGGCGTTGTAGCCCAGGGCGTACAGCACCCCGGTGGCGGGGCGGAAGTCGGAGCCCACCAGCACCTGGCTGCCATCGGCGGGCAGACCGGTGATGTTCACGGCCGTGCGGATGACGTTCGGGTTGCCCGAATCGAAGGAAATAAGGTTGCCGGCGGCCAGACCGTACAGCAAGCGACCGGTGAGGGCGGGCGGCGTAGCGGCTACCGTCGAGCCAGTTGCCAGCGTCACCGAAATGTCACGCACGGCACTGGCCAGGCCGATGGTGCCGAGGTCGGTGGCCACCTGGTCGGTGGTCAGCGTGGGGCTGAAGGCATTGAGGCGATAGAAGCGGCTAACGGCTTGCCCGGTGGGCACGGCCGCCAGGTACGGCACGTTGGCCGTCCCGTCGTAGAACACGTCGAAGTCGTTCAGCGCGTCGAGGGCACCGCTCGTCGGGTTCACGCCGGTCAGCAGGCGCGAGGTGGTGAGCACGCCGTCGTTCGGCGGGTTTTGCAGCGACACGTAGCCCAGCGCGTGGTCGAGCACGTACAGGCCGGTGGCAGTGGCTCCCACGAAAGAGTTGATGTAAGCCGCCGTGCCCGCGGTGGGGCTCTGCGAGGAGTTCGGAACGGCGGGGCCGGCCGCGGTATACTTCAGGTCAAGGTCGGTGAAAGCAATGCCGCCGGTATTCGGGTTCAGGCGGTAGTTGCGGTCGTTGGCGCTCACCACCCGAATCCGGTCCACGGTCGGGTTGAAATCCAGGCCGATGACGTTGACGTCGGCGCCCAGGTCCAGGTCGATGTCCGCGCCGCCAACGGCCGTGGCCACGCCCGTGACGGGGTCAATGGTGTAAAGCCGGTCGTTGGGGCCCGCCGCGGGGTTGTAGCCCAGGCCAAACAGCTGGCCGGTGTTGGGGCGGTAGTCGGTGCCCACCAGCGTTTGGCCGGCGGCGATGCCCGTGATGGCGGCCAGCGTGCGCACCACCGAAGGGTTGGCCACGTCGAAGCCGAGAATGTTGTTGTTCGTGGTCACGGCGTAGGCCAGCTGGCCGGTGAGGGCCGGCACGGTGCGGTCGATGGCGACGGCAATGTCGCGCACCTGCACCTGCGCGAAGGCGGGCACCACGTTGGCGGCGCCCACGCTGGTGGCCGCGCCGGTGGTCAGGTTCAGGGTGTAAAAGTTGCTGCTCCCGCCGGGCGTCACCTCAATAAGGTAGGCCTGGTTTTGGGAATTGCTCGGGTTGAGGTAAATGTCAATGTCGATGGCGGGCTTAACGCCGAAGGGGTCTCCGTTGAAGGTGATGGGCACGGGCGCCACGGCCGGCGTGCCGCCGCCCAGCACGCCGTCGTTGGGCGGGTTTTGCCGGGCCAGCAGGCCGTTGATTTCGTCCACGTCGTAGAGCACCGTGCCGGTGGCGCCCAGGGTCGAGTTGGTGTACGCCGCCGCGCCCACGCCGGGGTCGGCCGGCGTGCCGCCGGCGTAGTTCAGGGGCAGGTCGGGGGTGACCCCGATGGCCCCGCCCGCGCCCGGCGTCGGGTTCAGGCGGTAGTTGTTGGTCTGGCCCGTGGCGGGGTTGTAGCTGCCCACCACCCGGATGCGGTCCACGGTGGGGTTGAAGTCGAAGCCGATGCGCTCGCCCGCGCCGCCCAGCGCCAGGCTGAAAACGTTGCCGACGGCCGTCGCCTCGCCGGTGGCCGGGTTCAGGATGTAGAGCTGCGCGTTGTCGCTGGCCGCGCCCGCGTTGTAGCCCAGGGCAAACAGTTGCCCGGTGGCGGGCCGCGAGTCCATCCCGACCAGTGACTGGCCCGCCGCGACGCCGGTGATGACCTGCGTCGCGATAATATTTATCGTGCCGGTGGCCACGTCCAGGCTCCCGATGAGCTGGGTGCCCAGGGGCAGGCCGGTGGGCGAGGTAGCGCCCGACACGGTGCCGAGGCCGTACACGGTCTGGGCCTCCACCAGGGGCGTCGCGGCCAGCACCAGCGCCAGGCCCGCCACGGGGCCCAGCAAACGACGGAGCCGCTGGCGCACTGCCAGCGGCGAAAGTAGGGTTGTGAACATACGACGGTGGTGTAGAGTGAAATAAATAGAATAAGGTGGTCAGGTCGGCCCTTGCCAACTCGACTGCAAGTACGTACAATGTTTGCGGGGTGGATGTGGTTTTAACAAACTTTTAATCCCGAAACACCCCCCGTCTCCCGCCCGCGTCCGGGCCAAAAAGTGCCGGGCACTTGGTCGAGTTTACCAGTCAAGATAGTTGCCCACGGGCGGGCGCCGGCCCGGCGTGAAACCGCGGCCCTGGCCACGCGTCCGCGTCCGGCGCCACCACCCGCACCGCGTCGCCCACCCGAATGCGGCCGCCCCGGGCGATGTGCGCCGTCAGGCCGCCGTGCCCGCGCATGGCGTTGTAGCCGCCGGGGCCCAGCTCCTCCTCCATGCGCGAGCAGGGGTGGCACTCGCCGGTGATGTCCAGAATGACCTCGTCGCCGATGTGGAGTTGCCGGTTTTTCAGGGCCAGCAGGTTTAGTCCGCTCACCACCAGGTTGCGGCGCAGGCGGCCGGGGTCCAGGGGGGCGTCCAGCCCCAGGTAGCCCGCCACCGCGGCCAGGTGCTCGTGCTGAATGAGCGTGACCTGCCGCTTGCCGCCGGGCTTGGGCCGGGCGTGGTCGCCGAGCAGGTGCGAATCAGTTTTCAGCTCTGCTTCCAGCACCGCCACGAGCGGTTCGCGCCGCGCCGGCCGCTGGCCAATCCACTCCAGGTGACCGGCCTGGGGCAAAGTGGCCAGCAGGCGGGCCACGGTGGACTTATCGTCGCCAAAAAAGGGGAAGGCCATGGGTTAGTCGTCGGTTGATAGTTGCTCGTTGTCAGTTGTTACAGTGGTTTGGAAAACCACTTCCAGTTGTCAGGTCTCAGTGTTTGACCACCGATAGCTGACGACGGGCAACCGACGACAAAGTCACAGTTCGTCGGGCGTGCCGAATCCTTCGCGGGTTTCGGTGTGCCGAATCTGGCCGCCCAGGTTGCCGGCCCGCGCCAGCAGGCCGAAGCTGAGGGCGGCGGCGGCCAGCGTGAGCAGGGCCAGCAGCCGGGCCCGGGGCGAGGCGTTTTTCAGCAGCAGCAGGCCGAACAGGGCCAGCGCGGCGGCGCCTTCCAAAGCCCAGAACCCTATTTCCGCCGCCCCCGCGTGGGCCTGGATGAGTGCCCGGCTCACGCGGGGCATGTCTTGCACAATGGCGGCGGCCCCCGCGCCCGTGAGGTGCGCGGGCAGGCCCAGCAGCCCCGCGGCCAGCACGGCCACCAAGCCCGCTTTGGTCAGGGTCAGGTTGCGCTGCACCACGCCCGCCCCCAGCAGCGCCACCGCAAATAAGCTGCCCAGGATGGGCACGTGGTTGACAATGAGGTGAAGGTGGGCTTGATTCATCAAAGAAATTTGAAAATAGGTTGGGCCACGGTAACAGCGCCGGCAAAGCTACTCGGGTCCCCGCCGGCCGGGCGCGGCACGCAACCGTTTGCCTCCTGGTCCGACTCTGGTCAAGTGAACTGCCAACAATCCGAAATCGTTATTCCCGCGCTTCCAAAACCTGCTCCCGGCGGCGCTATCCGCGGGTTTCACAATGAAAACCGGGCGGTATCGTTGGCAGGACGGGCGGCCCCGAAGCAGCGCCCGAACCGACCTGGCGCCGGTCGCAACCCGGAGCGTTGATTTTTATTTCCGGCCGCGGCGCCGCACCTGGCACTGCGCTTGCCCTGGTTTTCGTCATCCGTTACCTCACCCTTCGTCATTTCCGCTCATGGCTTTCTTTGCTTTTTCGCGCCGCTGGGCCCTGCTGCTGGCGCTGCCTTTGGTGCCGGCCGCCCCCGCTCAGGCCCAAACCGCTCCCGCACCAACGGACGTCATCCGCGAAATCACCGATGCCGTGGGCCTCAAAGCCCGTTTTGAGCTGCGGGCTACCCGCGACATTGACAACGCCGCCGCGGTGGTGTTCAATGGCAAGCGCTTCCTCCTCTATAATCCTGATTTCTTGAATTCGGTGAACCAGGCCGGGCACACCGACTGGGCCGGCATCAGCATCCTGGCCCACGAAATGGGCCACCACCTCAACGGCCACACCCTGCGCCCCGGCGGCTCGCAGCCCACCGACGAGCTGGAAGCCGACGAGTTCTCCGGCTTCGTCCTGCGCAAGCTGGGCGCCAATCTGGCGCAGGCCCAAGCCGCCCTGGCCACCGTGGCCGACGACCAGGGCTCGGCCACGCACCCCGGCCGCGCGCCGCGGCTCACGGCCATTGGCCAGGGCTGGCAGCGGGCCAACGACCAGATTACCGTCAGTGCCCGGGCCGTGGCGCCCTCGGCCGCGCCGGCCGTGGTGGCCCGCCGCCCGCCGCCCGCGCCGCGCCCGGCCTACAGCGCCGCGCCGGTGCGCCGCTACCCCGCCGCCACCCCCGTGGCCGGGCCCCTGGATGACGATGCCCCCGCCCGGGACGAAGGCGCCCTCCAGCTAGTGGGCCAGCTTACTTTCCGCAACGACCCCAGCCGGCGCTACTACCTGACCAACGCCTTGAAAGTGGTGCGTGTGGACGACGAGGACCGCGCCGAAGTGGTGGGCCGCATCAGCCGCACCGGTAGCGGCACCTTTCCATTCGTGCTGACCGATGGCCAGCAGCGGCGCCTGTTCATCACGGCGGGCGGCGACGTGTACGACAAGGAAGGCCAGCGCGTAGCCAAGCTGCACGACCCTTCCTGAAGAATCAACAGAGCCAACGGAGCAGTCATGGCGAGCGAAGCGAAGCAATTCTTCCTCGCTCGGCGACCAGTTTCAAAAGCAAAAAGCCCCGGCCTTGGAGGAAGCCGGGGCTTTTTGCTTGCGCCCGAGAGAAACCAGGCTTCTGGCCGGGCCCGGCATGTCCGTTCTTTGAGCATTCATTTGAGCCAGCATCTTACCACCGCCTGAAATGTCGCAGCTACCTTTTCTCCTCGTTGACGCCTTCACGACCGAGCCGCTACGGGGCAATCCCTGCGCCGTGGTGCTCGATGCCGACGCGCTGACGCCCGCCATCCGGCAGCGCCTGGCCCGGGAGTTTAATCAGTCCGAAACGGCTTTTGTGGACCGTGCGGCGCCGGGCAGCACCGAGTTTACGGTGCGTTTTTTTACGCCGGCTGAGGAAATTCCGCTGGCCGGGCATCCCACCATTGCCACCGTTACGGCCCTGCTGCACGCGGGCCGGGTGCAGCTCCCCGCCAGTGGCGCGCCTGTGGTTCTCACGCTGCACCTGCTGCACGGGCCCATCCGCGTGGATGTGCTGCCCGCGGCTGGCAACGAGCCGCCGCTGGTGTGGATGACCCAGCGCCGCCCGGTGTTCGGGGCCGTGCACGCGCCGGCCGACGTGCTGCCGCTGTTCGGCCTTGCGCCCGACGACCTGCTGCCGGGGGCGCCCATCCAAACCGTGAGCACCGGCACGCCCCAGCTCATGCTGCTGCTGCGCGACCACGCCGCCCTGCGCCGCGCCCACGTGGCCGATGCCGCCGCGTTGGGCCGCTACCGCGCCGGGAGCGACTTTTTCAGCCCGCACCTGTTTTGCCTGGGCGGGGCTACGGCGGCCGGCAACACCTTCGCCCGCCACTTCGGCACCCCGCCCGATGTGTCGGAAGACCCCGTGACGGGCTCGGCCACGGGTGGCATGGCCGCCTACCTCTGGCACCACGGCTACCTCGACTCGCCCACGTTCAACGCCGAGCAGGGCCACGACATGGGCCGCGCCGGCACGGTGCAGGTGCGCATTAGCGGCCCGCGCGAAGCTATTGAATCGGTGCAGATTGGGGGCACGGGCGTGGTGGTGCTGGAAGGCGGTTTGCGGGGAGATTTATAGCCTGCGGCGGGGGATTTTGCAACCCGGCCCGGAGTTGTACTGTTAGCCAACTCATCGTTCACAATTCAACACTCATAATTTCCGAAGGTGCCCGAGTTACCCGAGGTGGAAACCTACCGCCGCTTTATTGACGAACTGGCCGTGGGCCAGACCATTGCCGCCGTGCAAGTGAACGACGCCCACGTGCTGGCCACGCCCGAGGACCAGCTCCGCGCCGGCTTGCTGGGCCGCACCATCACCGGCACCAGCCGCCTGGGCAAAAACTGTTTTCTGGAGCTGGACCACGGCCCGGTGCTGGTGCTGCACTTCGGCATGACCGGCGACGTGGGCACCTACCGCGACGAGGCCGACGCCCCGCGCTTCACCCGCGTGGCCCTGCACCTGGCCGATTCCGGCCTGCGCCTGGCCTTCATCGACCCGCGCAAATTCGGCCGCATCCGCCTCGCCGCCAGTGCGGCCGCCCACCAACAGGCCAAGAAGCTCGGCCCCGACGCGCTCGCCATCAGCGCCGCCGAGCTGTACCAGAAGCTGGCCCGCCGCAAAACCCTGCTCAAGCCCCTGCTGCTCGACCAGAGCATCACCGCCGGCCTGGGCAACTGGATAGTGGACGAGGTGCTGTTCCAGGCCAAGATTCACCCCGAGCGGCTGGGAGTTTCGCTCACCGAGAAAGAGGGCAAGGCCCTGCACGCCGCCGTGCAACTGGTGCTCACCACGGCCATCAGCCAGGAAGCTAACTACCGGAATTTTCCAGCCAGTTTCCTCATCCACGCCCGCGAATGGGACACTTCCGCCACGCCCATCAGTGCGGACGCCCACACGTTCTGCCCCCGCCACTCGAAGGTGAAGATTGAGAAGTTTTACGTGGGTGGCCGGGCTACCTATACTTGCCCAAGGTGCCAGCCCGCGCCGGCTGCGTAAAGGCTGACTGGGGAGGATGAGCACGCGGCAGGGTGCGGGGCAAGCCCTGCCGCGTGCTCAAACCTAAAGCAATTATCAGGTTCGGGTGTTGGTTGTCCGACTCCCCTCTCCGCGGGAGAGGGGCCGGGAGATGAGGTTGTCCGGCCACGCCATGTACACGAACCTGAAAACGGCTGTAGGCTATTTTACCTCATTATTCTCCTTCGCTGCCTTGCGGGTCAGGGCCGTGAGCGGCGAGCGGGTGAGGGTCGATTCGCTCTCGAAGCCGGTGCGGCGCGCGTTGGCGGCGGCACTCTCGCCGGTGGCAGGCAGGGCGCGGTTCATCCAGCTCAGGATGTCGGTGGTGAGGCCGGGCAGCAGGCCGTGGAAGGCAGCCAGGAACTTGGCCGGCAGCGAGAGAATGATTTCGCCGTCGCCGCGGCGGCAGGCGTTCCAGATTTGGCGGGCGGCTTGTTCGGCGCTCATCGTGAGGCCCGGCAGCGAGTCGGCAATGGTGAACCAGGCGAATTCCTTTTTGTGCTGGCCTTTCACCAGGGCGTGGCCGGGGCTGCCGGTGCGCAGCAGGCCGGGGCACACCGTGGTCACGGTGATGCCGTGCTGGCGCAGCTCGGCCCGAAAACCCTCGGACAGACCGACCAGCGCAAACTTACTGGCGCTGTAGGGCGCCATGTGGGGCAGGGCCACCTTGCCGCCGAGCGAGGAAATATTGACGATGCGGCCGGCCCCGCGGCGGCGCATGCTGGGCAGCACGGCCTGCATGGCGTGCAGCGGCGCCCAGAAATGCGTGGCCATGGAGTCCTCAAAATCGCGCAGGTCCATGTTGTCGAGCGGGCCGGCCGTGATGATGCCGGCGTTGTTGACCAGCACGTCGACCGGCCCGAGGCGGGTCTCCACCTCGGTCACCATGCTGCGCACGTCGGCTTCGTTGGTAATGTCGCGGGCCAGGGCCAGCACGTCGGCCTCGGTGGCCCCGGCCAGCAGCAGGTCTTGGCGGGCGCGGGCCAGCTCGGCGGCGTCGCGGGCGCAGATGGCCACCCGGGCGCCCTCGGCCACGGCCTGGCGGGCCAGCACCAGGCCCAGCCCGCGCGAGCCGCCGGTGATGAGCACCACGCGGCCGCTCAGGTCGTAGGCGCCGCGGCGGTTGCCCCAGAGGGTGGCGGCCAGGGCCGTGGCGCCGAGGCCGGCGGCCAGCAGCCAGTTGTTGTTGGGGCGGTTGTCGTGTTTCATGAATGGTTGTATGTCAAAAATGGGCGAAAGGTTTCGCCGTCGGCTTTTGAGGTTTGTTTTTTCGAAGCCCCCTGGCACGAAACGTGAATGCCGCCGTGTTTGAGGCAGCAGCGGGTTTTTCATCCGATATTTGCCCGGCTCTTGTTTCAGTGCTATTGAATCGCCGTCCCATGAAATTGTTATTGCTCTCGTCGGTGCTGGCTTTGGCCGCCGCGCCGGCCGCGCTGGCCCAGGCCCCCACTGCGTCCACCATCAAAACCAAGGCGAAGCCCGCGGGCCAGCCCGGCGTGAAAACCAAAACGACGCAGGCGCCCCCCGACGCCGGGGCTCCCGCTGAGGCGCCGTCCGATGCCGTAATTGACGCCAAGGCCAATGCTCTTACCGCCAACATGCAAACCAACCTGGGCCTGTCGCCTCAGCAAACCGAGAAAGTCCGGGCCATCAACCGCCGCGGGGTCGAAAACGTCGAATCGGCCCGCGCCCGCTACCGCACCGACCCGCGCAAGCTGGCCGGCGTCATCGAGAGCATCGGCAGTTCGCGCCTCTCCGCCCTCAAAGATGTGCTAACCCCCGCGCAATTTGCCAAGTACCAGCGCAAGCGCGAGGAAAAAATGGGCGTGCCCAACGTGCAGGGCGTGCAAGGCACCCCGCCCCCCGGCCTGGGCGGCGGCAGCGACCAGTAACGAACGAAGCAAATGCCAATGCCGTGGCGCGCGGTAGCTGCGCGGACCTTCGGTTGTGGTGCTCGCACCCGCGCCATCGGAGTCGTTCGGCGGGGCGCGCTGCGCCGTTCGCGCCACGGATTCACGCGCCATGATTCAACCCGATACGCCCGCCCCCAACCGCTTTGCTGCCCTCCTGGCCCGTGCCGGGCTCGATTGGTTCTTGCTCGCGCTGATGGGCGTGGTGGCGCTGGCCTACTTTCAGCCCGGCCTGGGCAGCAAAGCCAGTCCCGTGCCGTGGACGCTGATTACGACCGTGGGAGTGGCCCTGGTCTTTTTCTTTTATGGCCTGAAGCTGAGCTTCGCCAAGCTGCGCGCCGGCATGCGCAACTGGCGGCTGCACGCGCTGGTGCAGCTGGCCACCTTTGCGCTGTTTCCGGCGCTGGCGCTGCTCGTGCGGCCGTTTTTTGAGGCTGAAAGCGGCGATTTGCTTTGGCAGAGCATCTTTTTCCTCTGTGCGCTGCCCAGCACTGTGTCCACGTCGGTGGTGATGGTGAGCATTGCGGGCGGCAACCTGCCGGCGGCCATCTTCAACGCCAGCATTTCCAGCCTGCTGGGCATTGTGCTCACGCCGCTGCTCACCGGCCTGTTCCTGTCCACCAACGCAGACGGCGGCCAGCTGTGGGGCCTCGCGCTGCAACTGCTGTGGCAGGTGGTGCTGCCGGTAGGGGCGGGGGTGCTGCTCAACGCCCGCTTCAATGCCTTCGCCGAGCGCCACAAAGCCCAGCTGCGCGTATTCGACCAGGTCACCATCCTGCTCATCGTCTTCACGGCCTTCTGCGAGTCGTTTGCCGAAGGCATTTTCACCAGCTACCGCCCGGCTGATATCGCCAAGTTGGGTGCCGGCATGGTGGGGCTGTATCTTTTGGTATTCGGCATCGTTTGGGGCCTGAGCCGCGCCCTGCGCTTTTCGCGGGCCGACCAGGTGGTGGCCGTATTCTGCGGCTCCAAAAAATCCCTGGTGCACGGCAGCGTGATGGCGAGCCTGCTCTTTCCGGCCAGCGCGGCCACGGGGCTGATTCTGCTGCCGCTCATGCTCTACCACGCCCTGCAGATTGTGCTGGCCAGCAGCATGGCGCAGTACCTGGGCCGGCAAGCAGCGGCCGAGCCAGTGGGGTCGAGCGTAACTACCGCATGACGGTCTGGAGCAATTAGGATGTTATAAGAAGCTGTTTGAGGTAGTCAAAATGTATTGTTGAACGTCATGCAGAGCGCAGCGAAGCATCTCGCTCGCTTCGTCGGGGCCGTGTCAACGAAAAGCGGGCGAGATGCTTCGCTGCGCTCTGCATGACCATTTCTAGTAACTTAAACAGCTTCTGAGTAAAAACCAGCCCAAGCGCCCGGCTTTTCCTTGAAGAAGGTCAGCATCAGTGCCCACGCCCCGGCGGCAGCTGGCGGATGGCGGATGGTGGCTGGCCCGCTCGTCGCGGTGGAAACTGTGGCCGGCGTAGGAAATGATGGTGTTTACGAAGGGCTTGCCGGCAGCTTCCACCCCGGCGGTCACTTCAATGACATACTCTTTGCGGATGTGGGCATTCAATCCGCCTCGGTAGAGCAGATGCTGCGCGTGCGGGTTGGCGGCGCGGTCCTTGAGCGGGTGAGTGCCGCCGCCGTAGTACGAAACGGCCGCTGCCAGCGGCAGCACGGCATTGGCCAGGAACGCGACTCGGCCTCCCAGGCAAAAGTCGATGCTGCCAATTTTGTCGGCCCTCACCAGCGCCTGCGCTTGCAGCCAGGCGTGGGCCGCCGGCAAGTCGGCAGTCACCATCACCGCTAACTTCCAGGCCCGGCTGCGCTCTTGCGAGCTGCTGGCCGAAGCTTTCGCGCTGGCCCCCGTGCCGGCAGAACGGCAGGCCGAACCGGTCTGATTTCCGGGCCCAACAAAGAGGACTGCCGCGTCAGTTTGGGGCGGAGAAATTACGATTTGATGAAATGCCTGGCCCAGCAGCCAGGCATTTTCTGTTGACGGTGAATGAGTTTGGCGAGATATAAACCGGCAGGGAATGGTGGTTTTTGAACGGAATGTCATTCACAGGAAAGTTTATTTGGAACAGTTCTAAATAGGCGTCACCTTTGTGTGGTATTTTGAATGATTCTAAATAAGCTCATGCGCTCCGTTCTCCCAGCCCTGTTCTTCGCCGCCAGCTTTTGGCCAACTGCTTCGTTTGCTCAATCCGATGCGCCCCGCCGGCAGCACGAGAAGCACCACGGGGCGTATGGTACGGTCACGGGCCGCGTGGCTTTGGCCAATGGCCAGCCGGCCGCGCAAGTTTCGGTGGCGGTGAAAGGCACGAGCCGCGGTACCGCGACGGCCGCCGACGGTAGCTTTCAACTGAATGCCCCGGCCGGCTGGCAGGTGCTCACGGTGACCTGCCTGGGCTGTGTGCCCCAGGAAGTGACCGTGGAAGTAGTGGCCCGGCAGACGGTAGCGACCGCGCCGGTGCGCCTGGCGGCGGGCGAGCAGCAGCTGAGCGAAGTGACCGTGACCGGCGCCAAGAGCCTGAACCAGCGCGCCGTGAGCGCCGGCAAAATGGCCATTGCGCCGCTGGACAACCCGCAGAGCACCATCACCATCGAGCGCGCCGTGCTGGAGCAGCAGCAGGCCCTGCGCCTGAGCGACGTGCTGGCCAACGTGGCCGGCGTGTACGTGATGGGCGCCACCGGCGGCACCCAGGAGGAAATTGCCAGCCGCGGCTTCGCCTACACCAGCAACAACACGTTCAAAAATGGCGTCCGCTTCAACAACGGCGTGATGCCGGAGGTCAGCTCCTTGGAGCGCATGGAGGTGCTCAAGGGCAGCGCGGCCATTCTGTACGGCAACGTGGCCGCCGGCGGCATCCTGAACCTGGTGACCAAGAAGCCGCAGTTTGAGCGGGGCGGCTCGGTGGGGCTGCGCGTGGGCAGCTTCGGCTTCGTGAAGCCGCAGTTTGACGTGTACGGCGCCGTGGGCGGCAGCGACAAAGTGGCCTACCGCCTGAATGGCACCTACGAGCGCGCCGACAGCTACCGCGACGGCGTGCAAGCCAACCGCGTGTACGTCAACCCCTCGGTGCTCCTGCGCCTCAGCCCCAAAACCGAGCTGCTGATTGAAGGCGACCACCTGCGCGACCACCGCACCCCGGACTACGGCATCGGGGCCGTGGACTACCAGATTCAGGACTCGCGCACCCGGTTCCTGAACACGGCCGATGCCCGCAACGCCACCACCCAAACCAGCGCCACGGCCACCCTCACCAGCCGCCTCAGCAGCGTGTGGCAGGTGCGCACCGTGGCCGGCTTCCAGCGCTACGACAACGAGCTGCGCAGCGCCGCCCGGCCCACGGCCAACGTCATCAAGCCCGGCCGCAACCACGGCAACTGGCTCCGCAACCTGCAGCGCACCGAAACCGCTGAGAACTACTACCTCGCCCAGCTCGACCTCACGGGTACGTTCCGCACCGGTTGGGTGGGCCACGTCCTGCTTGTTGGAGTCGACGCCGACCAGTACAGCACCAACGCGCTGAGCTACTTCGCGCAGGCCTACGACTCGCTTAACGTCCTCGACCCGACCCGTGCCCTGGGCCGGCCCAAGGGCAGCGTGAGCGGTTACGACGCCCTGACCTACAACACCCGCACGCTGGGCAACACCCGCCGCGCCGGCTTCTACGCCCAGGACCTCATCAGCCTGCTCGACAAAGTGAAGCTGCTGGCCGGCGTGCGCTGGAGCTACCAGGAAACCCCCAGCGACGTGTACAACTACCGCACCCCGGTGAGCGATGCCAACAAAAAACCCGTGCTCGACGCGGCCGGCAACCCGCTGCTGCTGACGACGGTGCGGGAAACCCGCCGTTACGACAACGCCTTTTCGCCGCGCCTCGGCCTAGTGTACCAGCCCATCAAAACGACGGCCCTGTTCGCGTCCTACTCCAATTCTTTCGCGCCGAACACGGGCATTGACCTCGAAGGCCAGAACCTGGCGCCTTCGCTGATTGACCAGTACGAAGTGGGCGTCAAGAACGACTTGTTTCAGGGGGCGTTGTCGGCCAACGTGACGGCCTACCGCATCGTGAACAGCAACCAGGCGCAGAGTATTTTGCCCACCGACCCGCGCTTTGCCACCGCCAGCAGCACCAGCCCGCAGGAACTGGCCGGCGAGGTGACCAGCAAGGGCGTGGAAGTGGACGTGCAGAGCCGCCCGTACCAGGGCTGGTCGTTCATCAGCGGCTACAGCTACAACCACACCGCCTACACCCGCAGCACGCTCTTTGCCGAAGGCAGCCGCCTGCGCTACAACCCCGCCCACACCGCCAACCTGAGCTTGTTCTACAACTTCAACCAGGTTTTTGCCGAGCGCGGCTTGCTGAAAGGTCTGACCGCCGGCGTGACCGGTTACTACGTGGGCGACCGGCTGGCCGGCCGCAACCCGCGCCTGCTGAACCCCGCCGACGGGCTGCCTTTTCCAAACGGCGACGTGAACAAGTACATCGCCGTGCCCAATTACTTCCTCTTCGATGCCTCGCTGGGCTACGCCTACGAGCGGGTTTCGGTGCGCTTCAAAATGGCCAACCTGCTGAACGAGCTGAGCTACAACGTGCACGACGACAACAGCGTGAACCCCATCGCGCCCCGCACGTTCTCGGCCACGCTGGGCTACCAGCTCTAAACTCATGAGTCTGACCAAATCCCTGGTTCGCGGCATTCACCTCTACCTGGGCCTGGCCTCGGGGCTGGTCATCGTGTTCGTGAGCCTGACTGGCTGCATCCTGGCCTTCGAGAAGGAAATTGAGCAGTCCTGGCACTCGGAGCGCTACTTCGTGACGCCCGGTGCCGCGCCGCGCCAGTCGCTGGCCCAGCTAACGGACGCGGTGCGCGCCAAGCAGCCCGGAGCTAAAATCAGCAGCTTTAAACTTTACGCCGACCCCACGCGCACCGTGGAAGTAGGCCTGGCCGGCGGCGGTAAAAAGCCCGGAGGCGAAGGCCGCGCGCAAATAGGCAACGCCCCCGGGGCCGCCCGGCCCACCCGTAGCGAAGGCAGCACCAGCGCCTCCCGCCGCGGCGCCCCCCGCCCTGTAAAAGCCGCCGGTCCGCCTGGCGAAGGCCCGGGCCGGGGCAAGGAAAAGGGCAAGGGCGACAACGGCCCGCGGCTTTATCTGAACCCCTACACCGGCGCTATTCTGGGCGAGGTAAACCCGCGCGAGACTTTCTTTCACACCGTGGAGCAGTTGCACCGGGGCCTGGTGGCCGGCCCCGTGGGCAAGTTGGTGATGGGCGTGAGTTCGTCAATTTTCCTGTTTATTCTGGCCACGGGCCTCGTGCTGTGGTGGCCGGCCACGCGCAAGGCCCTTGCGTCCCGCCTGCAAGTGAAGTGGGGCAGCAGCTGGAAGCGCCTCAACCACGATTTCCACATCGTGCTGGGCTTTTACGCGTCCCTGCTCTTATTTGTCCTGGCCCTCACCGGCGTGGGCATGTCGTTCGACTGGGTCGGCGCCGGCATCAACAAGCTCACGCATTCTCCTCTGAAGCGGCCCGAGCCGCCGGCATCAGCCGCGCCCGCCGCCGGGGCGGTGCCTTTCGCGCCCGATGCCGTGCTGGTGCAAGCCCGCCGGCAGGCCCCCGATGCCGAATCCTACGCGCTACAGCTGCCCAAAGGGCCCACCGGCAGCATCCGGGTGGCGGTGTTGCGCCCCGGCGCCATCACCGAAAACGCCACCGATGAGGTGTACTTTGACCAGTACTCCGGCCGGGTGCTTAGCCGCCAGACCTACGCCCAGCGCCCGGTGGGCCAGCGCATTCGCGGGCTGTTCAAGCCGGTGCACACGGGCGCCATTTTTGGCTGGCCCACCAAGCTGCTGGCCTTCGTGGTCAGCCTGCTGGGCGCCACGTTCCCCATCACCGGCACCGTTATGTGGCTCAACCGGCGGCGTAAAAACCGCAAGCGGCCGCGCCAATTGCAAGCCGTGTAGGCGTCGTTGCGCCGGCCGTGCATCACGCAAACGTTTCCCAACCCAGCTTTAGGATAAAGCCGCTGACCACTACCAGAAATAGCACCCGCACAAAGCCGGTGCCGCGCCGCAGGGCCAGGCGCGCGCCCAGCGCGGAGCCCGCCATGTTGCAGGCCGCCATCGGCAGGGCCACTTGGTAGAGCACCTGTCCCGAGTAGATAAAATAGGCGAGGCTGACCACGTTGGTGGCCACGTTCACCACCTTGGCCGAGGCCGAGGCCGCCAGAAAATCGTAGCCGAATAGGCCCACGAAGGCGAACAGCAGCAAGCTGCCCGTGCCTGGCCCAAAGAAGCCGTCGTAAAAACCCAGCGCCGCGCCCAGCCCCACGCCCGTCAGAATTTCGCGGCGGCCGTGCAGGCGCGGGGCGTGCCGGCTGCCAAAATCCTTGCGCCAGGCCGTGTACGCGGCCATCAGCACCAGCAGGCCCAGCACCAGCGGCCGGACGGCCTCCTTGTGCAGCCCGCTCACGGCCCGGGCCCCGAGCAGCGCAAACGCGCCCGCCACCAGCGCCGTGACGGCCACCGTGCGCCAGCGCACGGGCACGGGGTTGGGGCCGCCGAGGTAGCGGTGCAGCGCCACCGCCGTGCCCGCCAGGCCGGATACCTTGCTCGTGCCCAGCACCGTGGGCACCGGCACTTCGGGCAGCAGCAGCAGCATGGCCGGCAGTTGAATCAGCCCGCCGCCGCCCACCATCGCATCAATAAACCCGGCCAGAAAGGCGAAAAAACACAGCAATAGCAGCGTGACACTCATGCGGCGAAGGTAGCGCGGGGTACGGCGGGCGAGCAGCTTGTTCGTGGTATGTCGCAGGGGTAAGCGCCGAGTTGCGCCGCGCGCGCCAGCAACCAAGTAGTCGCGCAGAAACGACTAAAACAGAACGTCATTCCGAGCTTGCCGAGGAATCTCGCTCGCGCCAGCAGGCGGCGCGGATGAACCCGGCGAGATTCCTCGGCAAGCTCGGAATGACGTTCTGTTTATTTGACTGTGCTCACTTGAGCGCGACTACTTACTACTTAAAGGGTAGCAGCGGTAGGCAAAGCAGCCGGCTAACTCTTGGCGCACAACCTTGTTCCAACAACCAGCGGCCACCCAGTTGCGTTGCTGATTCGTAGCGCCACATTTTCAATCTTCTAACCCGGTTTCGTAAACCCGCACTGCCATGCCAAGGACGCTGCTTACCCTGGGCTTGCTGCTGGCAGGGCTCACCGGCCGGGCCCAGTACGTGACCCTGCTCGATGCGGCCCCCATGGGCGACTGCATTCGCCTCACCCCCGACGAGCCGTACCGCGAAGGCATTGCCTACAGCACCGCCCGCCTCGACCTGCGCAATCCTTTCGAGGTAGAGTTTGATATCTACTTGGGCGATAAGGACGACCTGGGGGCCGACGGCATCACCTTCGTGCTGCACAACGACCCGCGCGGCTTTGCGGCGGCCGGCTTCTTCGGCGAAGGCATGGGCTACGGCAACATTGCGCCCTCCGTGGCCGTCGAATTCGACACCTACCAAAACTACACCCGCAACGACCCGGCCCACGACCACGTGGCCCTGCTGGTGAACGGAGCCAACGCCCACCCCGACCCCTGGCCGGAGCAAGCGGCCGGCCCGAACCTGGAAGACGACCGCCTGCACAGCTTCCGCTTCCGCTGGAACCCCGCCGACCAGCGCATCCTCGTGCACCTCGACGGACGCGTGGTCTGCGAAGGCAAAAAAGACCTCATCAACGCCGTTTTCGACGGTAACCCCTCGGTAATCTGGGGCTTCACGGCCTCCACCGGCCGCAAGCACAACCTCCAGTATTTTTGCCTCAAGCGCCTGGCCATCAACTCTAATTCGGCGCCCAACTCCTTCGCGGCCGACAAATCAGCGCAAGGTCCCGCGAAGTAGAAATAGGTTTCGCCAGGTTGCCGTTCAAGCGCCTTGCGAAACCTCATTTTCACTTCGCGGGACCTTGCGCTAAAACGGCGGGTCTTCGTGCTTGTTGATGTTGCCCTTGGGAAAGGCGACCGGCGACTCGTTGATTTTGGAGCCCAGCCGGATAGTGTTGGGCGCGAAGCCGCTCGGCTCGCTGTCGAAGTTGCTGGCGGGCAGGCCCATGGGCTGGTAGCCGCTGGCGTCGAAGCCGTTCACACCGTCGAGGTCGGCGAACTTGGTGAAGCGGCCGATGAACTTAAGCTGCACAGTTTCGAGGGAGCCGTTGCGGTGCTTGGCGATGATGACCTCGCCCACGCCGGCCGTGGAGTTGCCCTCGGCGTCCTGGTCCAGCCCGTAGTACTCGGGGCGGTAGAGGAAGATGACCATGTCGGCGTCCTGCTCGATGGAGCCCGATTCGCGCAGGTCGCTTAGCTGCGGGCGCTTCTCGCCGCCGCGGGTTTCCACCGAGCGCGAGAGCTGCGACAGGGCCAGCACGGGCACGTTCAGCTCCTTGGCTATGCCTTTGAGGGCCCGCGAGATGCTGGCAATTTCCTGCTCGCGGTTGCCGCCGCGGCCGTCGGTGTTGCCGCTCATCAGCTGCAGGTAGTCCACGATGATGAGCTGCACGTCCTTCTGCGAGCGCAGGCGGCGGCACTTGGTGCGCAGCTCCCGAATGCTCAGCGCGGGTGTGTCGTCGATGTAAATCGGGGCGGCTGAGAGGTCGGTAATCTTGTGGTTGAGCTGCTGCCACTCGTGGTCGGCCAGCGTGCCCTTCTTGATTTTATCCGAGTCCAGCTCCGCCTCGGCCGAAATCAGGCGGTTGACGAGTTGCAGCGACGACATTTCCAGCGAGAAAATGGCCACCGGCCGCTTGAACTCCACCGCCGCGTTGCGCATGGCAGACACCACGAAGGCTGTTTTGCCCATGCCCGGCCTAGCCGCAATAATAACTAAGTCAGAGGGTTGCCAGCCGCTCGTGACGCGGTCCAGGGCCGTGAAGCCGGTGGGCACGCCGGTGAGGCCGTCCTTCTGGTTTTTCTTTTCTTCGAGCTCCTTGATGGCCTTGCCCATGAGGCTGCGCATGTCGTCGAAGTTCTTGCGGATGTTCGATTCCGACACCTCGAACAGCGACGACTCGGTGTCGTCGAGCAGCTTGAACACATCGGTGGTGTCCTCGTAGGCGTCGCGCAGGATGTCGCTCGAAATACGAATCAGTTCGCGCTTGATGGCCGATTCGGTGATGATGCGGGCGTGGTACTCCACGTTGGCCGCCGAGTTGACTTTGAGCGTGAGGTTGGCTACGTAGAACGGCCCGCCGGCCGCTTCGAGGGCGCCCATCTCGCGCAGCTCGTGCACCACCGTGAGCTGGTCGATGGGCTCGGACTTGTCGAACAGCCGGATGATGGCTTCGTAGATGAGCTTGTGCGAGGCCTTGTAGAAGCTTTCGGGCTTGAGCAGGTCGATGACCGCCGTGAGGGCGTCTTTTTCCAGCATCAGGGCGCCGAGCACGGCCATTTCCAGCTCGGGGGCCTGGGGCGGCAGCTTGCCGGCGTTGCCGCCGTTGAAGGGCGCGAGGCCGGAAGCCCCGCGGCTCGCCAGGGCCGCTTTGGCTCGGGCGGCGGATTGCTTCAGGCGGTCGTCCATTCGGTCTTGCATGGGGTCAGGGGGTATTGGGGCAACGAAAGAGGGACGGGCGATGAACGGCGCAAAACCGGGCCGCCCGGGGTAATTACAAAGCTAATCCCTGGGCCGGGGAAAAGACAGGGTGGTAAATTCGATTCTTTTGGCTATGGAATGGGCCCGGCGGCCGGGAGTTTGTACTTTCGCGGCTCTTGCTTTTTGTTGTCAGTTGTTGGTTGTCAGTTGTTAGTCATTGGCGCTGGAGCTCGATAAAAGCCAGCAACGGATAACGGGCCCCTGACAACCGACAACTGATAACTGACAACCAGCAACTTTGGAACGAGCAACCAGCGACGAGCAACCAGCAACCCAGGGAGAAGCCATTCACCTCATTGCCGTGGGGGGCAGCATCATGCACAACCTCGCGCTGGCCCTGCACCGGCGCGGCGCCCGCGTCACGGGTTCCGACGACAAAATATTTGAGCCCGCCAAGGGCCGCCTGGCCGCCGCCGGCCTGCTGCCCGCCCAGGAAGGCTGGAACGCCGAGCGCATCACGCCCGCCCTCGACGCCGTGATTGTGGGCATGCACGCCCGCCCCGACAACCCCGAGCTGCTCCGGGCCCAGGCGCTGGGCCTGAAAATCTACTCCTTCCCCGAGTACATCTACGAGGCCAGCCGCGACAAGCAGCGCATCGTCATCGGCGGCTCGCACGGCAAAACCAGCATCACGGCCTGCATTCTGCACGTGCTGCGCTACCACGGCCGCAAGTTCGACTACGCCGTGGGCGCCCAGCTGGCGGGGTTCGATTTAATGGTGCAGCTCACCGACGATGCCCCCATCATCATCATCGAGGGCGACGAGTACCTGGCCTCGCCGGTGGACCGGCGGCCCAAATTCCACCTCTACCAGCACCACATCGGCGTGATTTCGGGCATCAGCTGGGACCACATCAACGTGTTTCCGACCGAGGAAAACTACCGCGAGCAGTTCCGCATCTTCGCCGACCTGACGCCCAAGGCCGGCGTGCTCATCTACGACCGCGACGACGAGCAGACCCAGCTCGTGGCCGTGCCCACCAACCCCGACGTGACCTACGTGGGCTACGGCCCGCACGAGCACGTCATTCGCGACGGCCGCACATTTCTGCTCAACAAGAAGGACGAGGAAGTGCCCGTGCAGGTGTTTGGCGAGCACAACCTGCGCAATATTTCGGCGGCCAAGGAAGTCTGCAAGCAGCTCGGCATCAAGGGCAAGGACTTCTTCCGGGCCGTGGCCTCGTTTCCCGGCGCGGCGCGGCGCCTGGAGCTGGTGCGGGAAAGCGCCACCTCGGTGGTGTACAAGGATTTCGCCCACGCCCCCAGCAAGCTCAAAGCCACGGCCACGGCCCTGAAAAAGCAATTTCCCAAGCGCCGCTTAGTGGCCTGCCTGGAGCTGCATACCTTCAGCAGCCTCAACCCGGCGTTTCTGCCGCAGTACGCGCACTGCTTCGACGCGCCCGACGTGGCCGTGGTGTACTTCAACCCCCACGTGCTGGCCCACAAGCGCCTGCCGCCGCTGGCCGCCGCCGCCGTGGCCGAAGCCTTTCAGCGCCCCGACCTCCGCGTGATAACCGATAGCGCGGAATTGGCAGCCTTCCTGCGGGCCCAGCCGTGGGCCGACGCCAACCTGCTACTCATGTCGTCGGGCACGTTCGACGGACTGGATTTGACGGCGCTGGCGGCCGAAATCGTGGACCAATAGCTGAGGGTGCGTCTCTTCGTTGTGAACGGAAAAGCCCGCTACTCGGCGGGTTTTTTTGGCGTTGGGGGTGCCGGGGGCCGGCGCCGGTCGGTGGTGATGAGCAGGGCCAGGGCGGTGAGGCCGAGGCGGAGTAGCCACTTATTGCGGGTGGTCATCGGGCGACGGAAAACAGGGTATTGTTGGCGTCCACTTTGAGGTCGCAGCTGCTGCCGCCGGCGTTGGCGTCGCAGGTGGTGCCCACGATGCGGCCGTTCTCGAAGTTGAAGAAGCACATGGCGCAGCCCACGCTGGTGAGGGTGTAGCGCGTGGCGTTGGGGCGCAGGTAAAAAGTATTGTCGCCGCCGCCGGTGAGCGGCAGGGCCATGGCCCGGAAGGAGCCGCTGCGCAGGCCCATGCCGATGAGGTAGTAATTGACGGGCTCGTTGGGGTTGCCGGGGGCTTTGCGCACCTGCACCTTGTCGATGACCGTGCCGTCGTTGAACTGCCGGATAAAGGCCCGCGCCAGCTCGTTGCGCGGGGTGGTGTACTCCGTGGTCGTGTCGGTGAAGTGCACAATCTTGCGGCTTTCGGGCGCGGGAATCACCTCGCCCTTGATGCGATTGGGACTGCCGAACTCGTTGGTCGTCGGCTTGGACGTCTCGCACGCCATGGCCAGCAGCATCACCAACAGGCCCAACAGGCCCAGGCCCAGAAGACGGGGGAGGATTTTCATACGGAATACCGGGATAGACAGACAGAGACCTTTTGTATATAAAGTAACGAATAAAAACTAGCTTTATTGTAAGCACAGACAGGCCCTGTCAGTGGCTAAGTCGAATAAGCCGTCGCGCGGCAGCACTCGTCGGGGCCTGCCAGCACCGCCGCGCCGCGGCTCAGAAAACCTGAACAGCTGCCTTTGCTGCCAACCTGCGCCGCGCGGTGGCTCGGGCAACTGCGTAAGCCCGATGATTCTGCTTTTGCTGCTCCACTCCGGCTTTAGCGCGGCTTGTAATATTTGCGGGCTTCGGGCAGCTCGCGCTGGATGTCGGCGATGCGCGTGCCGTTGGAAGGGTGCGTGGAGAGGAATTCGGGGGGCGAGGCGGCCCCGGCGCGGGCGTCCATGCGTTGCCAGAACGAAATGGCGCCGTCGGGATTGTACCCGGCCAGGGCCATAAAAATCAGGCCCAGGTGGTCGGCCTCGGTTTCCTGGCTACGGCCGTACTTGAGCAAGCCCACGCTGGAGCCCACGCCGAAGGCCTGCAAAGCGAGTTGCTGGGTAGCGGCGCTGTTGCTGGCCAAAACCTGCGACAGGGCCTGGCCGCCGTATTGCTGCACGAGGCCCTGGCTCATCCGCTCGGAGCCGTGCTTGGCCACGGCGTGGGCTATTTCGTGGGCCATCACCACGGCCAGGCCGGTTTCGTCCTGCGTCACGGGCAGGATGCCGGTGTACACGGCCACCTTGCCGCCGGGCATGCACCAGGCATTCACCTGCTTGTCGTCCTGGATGACGTTGAACTCCCACTGGTAGCCGGCCAGCTGGTCGGAGGCGTTTTGCTGGCGGAAGTACGTTTCGACGGCGTTCTGAATGCGGCGGCCAACGGCGCGCACCTGGTTCACGGACTGCAAGTTGCTCGAAAGCGGGCCTTTGGCAATGACTTCGCGGTACTGGGTGGCGGCCAGGGAGTTGATTTCGGTGTCGCTCACGAGGCTGAGCTGGCGGCGGCCCGTGATGGGCACCGTGGAGCAGGCGGCCGCGAGGGCCAGGCCGGCAAGGAGGGCGAATTTTTTGAGCATGGAATGGAGAAAAGAAGAAGTTGAACGGGCGCAGCCGCGGGCGGGGCGGCTCGTGGCAGGCCAAGCCTGCGGCCGCCATTGCCGCCTATACGGCGGCCGGCCGGGTAAGTGTTGGCCCGACGGGCTCGGCGGGGCAGAAAAACCGGTTGGCGGTTGCCGCAAGCCCTCGCCGGGGCGTAATTTTGAGCCTTTCCGTTCCTTTATGAAAATCATCTGCATCGGCCGCAACTACGCCGCCCACATTGCCGAGCTGCACAACGAGGTGCCCGCGGCGCCCGTCATTTTTATGAAACCCGAAACCGCGCTGCTGCAGCGCGGCCAGCCGTTTTTCATCCCCGAATTTTCGCAGGACATTCACCACGAGCTGGAGCTGGTGCTGCGCGTGAGCAAGAACGGCCGCCACATCGACGAGCAGTTTGCCCCCGGCTACTTCGACGCCATCGGCCTGGGCATCGACTTCACGGCCCGCGACCTGCAGAGTGAGCTGAAAAAGCAAGGCCTGCCCTGGGAGCTGGCCAAAGCCTTCGACGGCTCGGCCCCCGTTTCGCCCACGTTCAAGCCGGTGGCCGACTTCGCCGACCTTGCCAACATCAGCTTTCACCTGGAAGTGAACGGCGAAACCCGCCAGACCGGCAACTCGGGCCTGATGCTGCACTCGTTCGCCGGCATCATCAGCTTCGTGTCGCAGTACATTTCCCTCAAAATGGGGGACCTGATATTCACCGGTACGCCCGCTGGCGTGGGCCCGGTGCGGGCAGGCGACCAGCTGGCGGGCTTTTTGGAAGGGGAGAAGCTGCTCGACTTGGGCGTGCGGTAGGCTGAAACAACGAATGCTTGCAAACAGCCCGGCGCGCGGCGAAGCACGACGGGCTGAGTAAAAAAAGGTAATTGTGCGAAAGAATAAGTTGAGTATACGGGGGCTGTCGGGTGTTTTATTCGTGTTGCTGGCATGGCGGGTGGGCGGGCAGGAGGCCGATACTGCGGAGCGGGGCCGCTCGATGAGCGAGGTGCTGAGCGGTGGCAGGCCGGTGGTGCCCAACGGGTATTTCCTGTTTCCCGTCGCGCCGGGCCAGCCGGGCTTCTTAGCCGGGAGCATGGGGGAGCTGCGGCCGAACCACTTCCACGGCGGGCTCGACATCAAGACCGGGGGCGGGGTGAACAAGCCCGTGTACGCCGCCGCCGATGGCTACATCTCGCGCCTCAAGCAGTCGTCGTTCGGCTACGGCAACGTGCTCTACATCACCCACCCCAACGGCCTGACCACCGTGTACGGCCACCTCAACGACTTTCGGGGGCCCGTGGCGGCGGAGCTGCGCCGCCGCCAGTATGCGCAGGAGAGCTACGAGCTGGAGGCTCACTTCGAGAAGGACCGGTTTCCGGTGAAGCGCGGCGAAGTGGTGGCGCTGTCGGGCAACACCGGCGGCTCGGCGGGCCCGCACCTGCACTGGGAAGTGCGCGACGCCCAGGACCGGCAGTACAACCCGCTGCAGTGGGGCGGCTTTGCCGAAGTGCGGGACCACGTGGCGCCTACGCTGCAGGCGTTCGCGCTGGAACCACTCAGTATCGAGTCGCGGGTGAACCACGTGTTTGCCAAGGCCGTGTTTGCGCCCAAGGTGCCGCCCGGGCCCGGCGTGGCCACCACCTGGGCCGACACCATCAGCGCCTTCGGGCCGGTGGGGCTGTTGGTGCAGGGCTTCGACCGGTTCGACAACGCCTGGAACCGCAACGGCATCCAGCGCGTGACGGTGGCCGTGAACGGGCAGCCCTTCTACCAGCACGTCATCGACGCGGTGCCTTTTCCGACGGGCTCGCGGCAGGTGGCCAACTTTCTGGACTTCTTCTACCAGCACACCCAGGGCCGCACCCTGCAGAAGCTGTGGGTGGACGAGGGCAACGACCTGCAGTTGTACACCACGGGCCCCAGCAAAGGCCGCCTGGTGGTGGAGCCCGGCAAAATCTACGGCGTCGACATCACCCTGGCCGATTCCTACGGCAACCAGACGCCGGTGCGCTTGGTCATCCGCGGCGAACAGCCGGGGTACTTCAACACCCGCTCGGCCACGGCCAAAAAGCCGGCCCTGCGCTTCGACGTGACGCGCAACCTGCTCAAGGCCGTGGCCACGGACCCCGGCCTCGACTCGGTGGCCGCCAACCTGGTGCTGCTGCGTGGCCGCCGCCGGCTGGAAATCCGCCCCAGCTACACCCAGAACGGGGAAAACGTGTACCTCTACGACCTGCGCGCTGGCCTGCCCGATTCGCTGCGGTTCGGGGCCATTGCCAAGAAGTTTGACCGCCAGGTGCTCATCCCGGCGGGCAAAGAAACCAGCTACTCCACGGCCCACCTCAACCTGGTGTTCGGGGTCGAAACGCTGTTCGACAACATTTACCTGAGTACGTCTCACAAGCCCGAGCCCACCGGTAGTGGCTTCTGGACGGTGGGCAGTCCCCTCCAGCCCCTATACAAATCGGCCCTGCTCACCCTCAAGCCCGCTGCCCCGCCCGCCGACCCGGCGCGCACCGCCATCTACGCGGCCACGCCGAAAGGCGGCAAGGCCTACGTGGGCGGCAAGTGGGACGAGAAGGGGCAGATTACGGCGCCCATCCGGCAGTTTGCCTCCTACCGCCTCCTCACCGACACCATCGCGCCCAAGGGCAGCCTGCTCGGGCGGCCCGGCGGGCAGCTGCTGTTCCGCGTCGGCGACGACCTATCGGGCCTGGCCAGCTACCGGCTGCTCATCGGCGGCCGGTTCCGGCTGCTGCGCTTCGAGCACAAGAACGCCACGCTCTTCACCGTGGCCGGCGACACCCTGGGCCCCAAGCTGCGCGGCCCCGCCGAGCTGCGCCTCACCGACCAGGTCGGCAACGAACGGGTAATACCGCTGAGCCTGTAGCTGAGTGATGAGGTGAGGCGGTGAGGTGGTGATGAAGCGAGGCGGTGATGAGGAAAAGGGTTTGCCGTTTCTTTGCCTCACCACTGCCTCATTGCCTCATCACCTCATTGCCTCATTCCTCCATCACCTCATCACCATAAAATGCTCCCCGAACCCGGCCAACCCGCTCCCGATTTCTCCGCTCCCGACCAGGACGGTAACATCATTGCTTTGAAGGACCTGCGGGGCCAGAAAGTCGCCCTCTACTTCTACCCCAAAGACGACACCCCCGGCTGCACCGCCCAGGCCTGCAACCTGCGCGACCACCAAGAGGAACTGACTGCCCGCAACATCAAGGTCATCGGTGTGAGCACCGACGGCGCGGCGGCCCACCAGAAATTTGCCCTCAAATATGACCTGCCCTTTCCGCTGCTGGTCGATGCCGAGAAGCAAATCGTGCAAGCCTACGGCGTGTGGCAGGAAAAGAAAAACTACGGCAAAACCTACATGGGCACCGTGCGCACCACGTTTTTGATTGACGAGAACGGGGTAATTGAAAAGGTCATCAAGAAGGTCGACACCAAGGAGCACGCCGCGCAGCTGCTGTAACGCTGTGCTTAATGAGGAATGAAGAATGAAGAATGAGGAATTGGCCGTTGGGTCCGAAATTCCTCATTCCTCATTCTTCATTCCTCATTAAGCGCAGCGTCCCTCTACCTTTGCTTCGTCAATGTTCACCCCGACCACCATGCCCCAAACCGCCGAGATTGCCACCGCTGAACTCCAACAAATTGCCGCTCAAGTGCGGCGCGACATCGTGCGCATGGTGCACGCCGTGAACTCGGGCCATCCCGGCGGCTCGCTCGGCTGCACCGATTTGCTGGTGGCCCTGTATTTCAAGGTGATGAAGCACAACCCCAGCTTCAGCATGGACGGGGTGGGGGAGGACCTGTTTTTTCTGTCCAACGGGCACATTTCGGCCACTATCTATTCGGTGCTGGCCCGCTCCGGCTACTTCCCGGTGAGCGAGCTGGCCACGTTCCGCAAGCTCAACTCGCGGCTGCAGGGCCACCCCACCACCCACGAGGGCCTGCCGGGCATCCGCATCGCCTCGGGCTCGCTGGGCCAGGGCCTGAGCGTGGCCTGCGGTGCCGCCCAGGCCAAAAAACTCAACGGCGACGACCGCCGCGTGTTCGTGCTCATGGGCGACGGCGAGCTGGAAGAGGGCCAGAACTGGGAGGCCATCATGTACGCCGCCCACCACAAAATCGACAACCTCATTGCCGTCGTCGACCACAACGGCCAGCAGATTGACGGCGCCACGGCCGACATCGGCGGCCTCGGCGACCTGCGCGCCAAGTTCGAAGCCTTCGGCTGGCACGTGCTGCAAGCCAACGGCAATGACTTCGCCACGCTGCTGCCGGCCCTGGACGAAGCCCAGGCCGCCACAGGCCAGGGCCGGCCCGTCGTGTTCATCATGGACACCCGCATGGGCTACGGCGTCGACTTCATGATGGAAGGCCACAAGTGGCACGGCGTGGCCCCCAACGACGCCCAACTGGCCACCGCCCTCGGGCAGCTGGTGGTGGGCACTGTGGCCGACTACTAACGCCCCCGCGCATGCGCCGCCCGCCCTCTGCGAACCTCCGCGCCTACCTCTGCGGACCTCTGCGAGAAAGCCTCCGGGTGGTGCTGGCCGGGCTGGCGATGCTGCTTGCCCACCAGGCCCACGCCCAAAACGCCCCAATCGAAAAGCCCAAAGTCACCCGTATTCTCTTCCTGCTTGATGCTTCGGGCTCGATGTTGGCCGCCTGGGAGGGCCAGCCCCGCTGGAACGTGGCCAAGCGCATGCTGGCCAAGATGGTGGACTCGCTCAACGCCTACCCCAACCTGGAATTGGGCCTGCGCGTGTACGGTCACCAGCACGACAACAGCGAGAAAAACTGCGAAGACTCGAAGCTGGAAGTACCCTTTGCGCCCAAAAATGCCCGGGCCATTAAGGCCCGGCTGCTGACTTTGGACGCCCGCGGCAACACGCCCATCACGTACTCGCTGCTGCAATCGGCCAACGACTTTCCCGCCGATAAAACCGCGCGCAACGTGCTGCTGCTCATTACCGACGGCCTGGAATCGTGCAATGCCGACCCCTGTGCCGCTTCGGTGGCCTTGCAGCGCAAGCACGTGTTCCTGAAACCCTTCGTCATCGGCATCGGGGCCGAGAAAGATTTTGGCAAGCAGCTCGAGTGCCTGGGCCAGTACTACAACGCCGCCGAGGTGAAAACTTTCCGCACGGTGATGAACGACGTCATCGCCCAGACGCTGAGCAAAACCACCGTGGCCGTGAACCTGACCGATGCCGCCGGACGGCCCGTGGAAAGCAACGTGAACATGACCTTCGTGAACAACGTGACCGAGCAGCCCGAGTACAACTACGTGCACTACCGCGACGCCCAGGGCCGGGCCGACGTGCTTGACATCGACGCCCTGCAGAGCTACGATTTGGTGATAAATACCGTGCCGCCCGTGCGCCAAAAAAACCTGGCCATCAAGCCCGGCAAGGCCAACATTCTTACGTTTAAAACGCCCCAGGGCACCCTCTGGCTGCAAAACCCGCCGCTCACGCCCAACCCCTACGGCGCCATGCAAGCCGTAGTGCGCAACCCGAAAGGCGCCACTGTGCTGTCGGCCCCATTCGGCACCAGGCAGAAGCTGCTGGCCGGCAGCTATGAGGTTGAGGTCCTCACGCTGCCGCGCCTCACCCGCCGCGTCAGCCTCGGGCAAGGGCAAGAGCTGACCGTGACCTACGCCGCACCCGGCACCCTCAACATTACCACCGACCTAAAGGGGTACGGCAGCATCTACCAGCTCAACAACGACGAATCCCAAACCTGGATTTACACGCTGCCGGAAGGCGGCAGCAGCAAAGTGAATCTGGCGATGCAGCCCGGCGCCTACCGGCTGGTGTTTCGCACCAAAACCAGCACGGCCAGCAAATTCACCGACGTGCGCAACTTCACCATTCGAAGCGGGCAAACGACTTCGGTGGCCATTTTTGGGAAGTAAATAATGCCGCAATTAGTAAATTATGAAATTTCTAAAATTAAGTTCGGTCGTTTTGCTGCTCGGTGGGCTATTTGCCTTCTGTGTAGCCGGAATTGATTTTGATACGAAAGCGCTTTTGGGCAATAAAATCGAGTTGAAGATTCCCAGAGGCTTCGATATCATGTCGGAGGAAATGGCGAAGCTCAAATACCCCACCGAGCGACGGCCAACCCTAATTTACACCAATGAATCAGGCACAATCAACGTCGCGCTGAACCTGACTAGTGACAAAGCAAATCAGGCTCAAATGACTGCGTACAAAGACAATTTTGTCAAGACTTTTAGGAGTGTGTATCCTTCAGCAGAGTGGAAGCAGACGGGAGTAAAGGAAGTAAACGGCCGTAAGGTGGGCTACATTGAACTTATCACGCCGGCCATCGACACCAAGGTGTACAACTTGATTTTCTTCACTGACCTGAACGGCCAGCTTTTGCTCTGCACCTTTAATTGCACAGAGAAAAACATTGGGCAATGGCAACCTGCGGCTAAAGAAATTATGGCCTCGCTGAAGCTGAAATAGCTGGTTCGACGCTGGTTAACCATTTGATTTCGTTGCGTCTGCCGCATTAAACTAAGACATAATCTCCCGTGCACCCCATGAAAGATTTCCCCTACACCGAATCCAAAGACACCCGCAGCGGCTTCGGCGCCGGCCTGCACGAGTTGGGCCAAACCAATCCGCACGTGGTGGCCCTCTGCGCCGACCTCACCGGCTCGCTCAAGATGGACGCCTTTAAAAAGGACTTTCCCGAGCGGTTTTTCCAGGTCGGCATCGCCGAGGCCAACATGATGGGCGTGGCCGCGGGCCTAACCATCGGCGGCAAAATTCCCTTCACGGGCACCTTCGCCAACTTCAGCACCGGGCGCGTCTACGACCAGATTCGCCAGAGCATTGCCTACTCCGATAAGAACGTGAAAATCTGCGCCTCGCACGCCGGCCTCACGCTGGGCGAAGACGGCGCCACCCACCAGATTCTGGAAGACCTGGGCATGATGAAAATGCTGCCCGGCATGACCGTCATCAACCCCTGCGACTACAACCAGACCAAGGCCGCCACCCTGGCCATTGCCGAGCATCACGGCCCGGTGTACCTGCGCTTCGGCCGCCCCGTGGTGCCCAACTTTACGCCCGCCGACCAGAAATTTGAAATCGGCAAAGCCTGGCTCCTGAACGAAGGCACCGACGTGAGCATCTTCGCCACCGGCCACCTCGTGTGGAAAGCCGTGTTGGCCGGCAAGCTCCTGGCCGAAAAAGGCATCAACGCCGAAATCATCAATATTCACACCATCAAGCCGCTTGATGCCGCCGCCATCCTCGCCTCGGTGCGTAAAACGCGCTGCGTGGTGACGGCCGAAGAGCACCAGATGAATGGCGGCCTCGGCGACAGCATCGCCCAGCTACTGGCCCGCGAAGAGCCCCTGCCCCTGGAAATGGTGGCCGTCAACGACAGCTTCGGCGAAAGCGGTACCCCCGACCAACTGATGGAGAAATATGGCCTCATGGAGGCAGACATTGTGCGGGCGGTGGAAGCCGTGCTGAAGCGGCGGAAATAATTTCCACCTCATTTGCAAAAAGCCCCCGCAACTTCAGAAGCTGCGGGGGCTTTTCGTTGCTAAGAGGGCAATGAGCAACGGCTTGGCGATGTGGCGGCATTTGAAAACCGTCCAGCCGGAAGCCGCTGCTGATAAAAAATACAAAAACCGATGTTGAGAACCGTAACTCGGTATTATTCGTCTGCCGAAGCTGAGGCCGAATAGCGAACAAAAAGTTGAAAATATACTCGTTGCCCCGCCATATTGCCAAACCGCCCGTTGTACGCAGGCTATGTTTCTTAATCTACTCAGCCTGTTGATCGGGTTGATAAATATGCAGTATTTCGCCTTTATAAAAGGTTTTGTAACTGGTGAGTTTTAAAGAAAAGAGTTTATATTCTTCAGGAAATAGTTTGTAGCCTCTTCCTATCGCAACCGGTACCGTTATCAGTTGTATCTCATCAAATAAATTTGCTTTTAATAACGATTGTGCTAAAGATAAACTGCCCCACACGATTATATTCTTGTCTTCTTTTTTTCTCAAGGATTTGATATGAGTAACAGCATCGTCTGCTGTTAATGAAATGTTTCCATAATCACCCCATTGCACCTTCTTTAAGGATTTTGAAAATACAATTTTGGGAATGCTGTTCATGGCTTCCGTTACGTGACTGTCTTCCTTTTTTGCCTTGGGCCAGTATTCGGCAAATATTTTATACGTATTAGCACCAAATAGAATCAAGTCAATGCTTTCAGTGAATGCGCCCTGATGTGCATCCACGTCTTTGCCCAACGTATGGTAAGTACCATCAAAAAAACCTGTTGTTTTATCCCTGTCTGCGCAAAAACCGTCAACGGAAATGTATTCCTGCAAAATGAGCTTTTTCATATTTTAAAACTTTTATCCATCGTTAGAAAGTTTGTTTCGATAACTTGCATACAGCATTCGGATTGCCCCTACTTAACGGCCCTGCAAGTAGCGGCAATCCGAATGCTGTGGCCGTCGAAGGGAGCAACGCGAGTGCGTTGAACGACGTGGGGGTAGATTTCGGCGGTTTTGCTGCTGTGGCCCCGCAAATCCTGGATGATGCGCGCGTTGTTGCCGACTTCTGAGGCACTGACAAGGGCCATTTGTTGCGGCTATGTAGCGGGAATACATTCCCTGCGGTTAATGCGCAAGCATCCGGCTAACCCGGCCCTCGCAGTTGCCTAAAGCGGCAGGGCCCGGTAGAAAATGTAAGCATTCAACACCATAAAGGCAAAAGCCGGCAGGCAAACTAATACGCTGTCCCCAATCTTGAGCCGGACGGCCACCCCCAGCAGCATGAGCAGGGCCAGGCCGCCCGCCGAAATCAGCATGATGGAATTCACGGCCAGGCCCACCAGCAGTCCTATTGCCCCCAGTACTTCTAAAATAGCCACCAGCTTCCCCTGTTTTTCCAAGCCGAAGCGCTTGAATTCACTTTTCATGTTGGGCGATTTGAAATAAGCAATTCCGTAGGCTAAAAAAGACAGGCTGGAGAGTAAAACAAGGGCGAGAAATAAACTCATTAGGAGAGTAAGTTTGAGGATACGGCCGCGACAAAAACGCATAGCACCAGAAGAACCAAAGAGGGCACTCGTTTGCTCCAGGGGTTGTGCACTTTGAAATGATAATACTGCGCGGCGGCCATCAGAAAACCCATCAGCAGCGCGGGAATCAGCACCAAAGCCGGGTACCAAATGCCCGCTACCAACAAAGTAGCCAAGATTATTTTAGACGCGCCAACCATGGTGCGCGTCAAACTCCCCAAGCCATACTGCTTGAATTCTTCGACAATGTTGTCAAATCGAAATACCCAAACGTACCCCACGGATACTGCAACGATGATTTGGGCGAGGTGGGCATAATCGTAGCTGTTCATACTGCTGTTGCTTTTGATGAATTGGGCTGGCCAGATACTGCGTTAGGGCTTCTTTTGAGTAATCATGGGTCCTGCGATAACCTGGCTGTTCGTGGCGTCTGCCGTGGCTATTTGGTCCGGTTGGTTACTTTTTAAACGCGCCGTGGCCCTTGTGGTTGCCCAGGGGGGCCACGTTCCGCTCGTTACCGCCGGGCCGTCGGAAATTCGGGCTTGAGCGGGTAGAGCTGGGACGTGACGGGTTAGCAGTAGCCGGCGCTGCCCCTGTGGGTTTGCTGGCGGGGCGTCAATGTAGTCATTCCGTTGCCGCAGCCTTTTGCTCATCGCGCAACTGCTTAGCCCCCTTGATTCCGCGAAAAATCATCACGCCAAAGAAAAACCGGATGAACAGGCCGCCCAGCCCCGGGCCACGTCCTTCGATGAAGAAGCCGCCCAGGGTCAGCAGGCTGTCCAGTACGAATAGCGCGAGGGCAGTGGTAAGCGCCAGAATGGAACGGCGGGTGTAGCCCAGCCATCCCAGCACCAGAAAAATGACGCCGACAATAATGGATTCCCAGCCCAGGCCGAGCCGTTCCAGGGCGGGCAGCTTGTACCACCCGGCCGCGGCGCCCAGCACAATGTTTAAGCCGCCCACAAATAGCAAGGTGTACCAGGCCTGTTTGAGTCTTTCCCGGGGGTGGGTGGCGCTGCCGGGCAGGGGCTGGCCGTCGAGCAGCAGCTCCAGTTCCTGGAGGCCCTGGCTGCGGATGAGCCGGGCCGTGAGCACGCGGCCGTCGGGCAGGGGGTAGCGGGTGCCGTTGGGCTCCTTGTTCAGGTTGGGTACCTGGCCCAGGGACTGCCCGTTGTACAACAACTCAAATTTGCGATAGAACAAGCCCCACGTAATGGTCACGATTTCAGTTTGCGAATCGTTGAGATAGTGCGTTTTAGTTGGCATTGGGCGGGGCGGGTGCTAGGCCGTTTGGGCGGGGCTGGTTCTTAATAAAGACTATTATTGTTGGCCCGATTAAACATTACGGACCTTGGTGCTTCCAAGATGTCGTTTTGGTAAGGGCCCCGCGTTTGGAAGACCACGAAATTCTCCTCAAGTTTCAAGACCCGGCATCGCGCAACCTCGCGTTCAACCAGCTCGTGCGCAAGTACCAGAGCAAGGTGTACTGGCACGTGCGCAAGATGGTGGTGGACCACGACGACGCCGACGACCTCACCCAGGACGTGTTCATCAAGGTGTGGAAGCACCTGGAAAATTTCCGGCAGGACGCGGCCCTCTTCACCTGGATTTACCGCATTGCCACCAACGAGTGCCTGAACTTTTTGGGCAGCAAGCGGCGTAAGTTCCTGCTGCCGCTCACCGACGTGGGGGCCGGGCTGGCCGCTAAAATCGAAGCCGACCCGGCCCTGGCCGGCGACGAGATTGAACTGAAGCTGCAACAGGCCATCCTGCGGCTGCCCGACAAGCAGCGCCTCGTGTTCAACCTGCGCTACTACGACGAAATGCCCTACGAGCAGATGGCCGAGGTAACGGGCACCAGCGTGGGCGCGTTGAAGGCCAGCTACCACCACGCGGTGAAAAAAGTGGAGGACTACGTGACCCGCAACACCGATGACTGACCCTGCGACACAATTATTTATTCGCGTAATTAAACGCCGTCCCCGGCTCCTCATCCAACCGCCATGAAACCCTCCTTTAAGCTAGACGCGCACCCTCGGCGGCCCCGCCCGCTGCTGAGCGAGCCGCCCGCTGGCTATTTTGACCAACTCCCCACGCGGATAATGGCCCGCTTGCCCCAGGCCGACGCCCGCGAAACGAGTGCCGACTGGGGCTGGCTGGGGCTGCTGTCGCCGGCGCTGCGCACGGGCCTGGCTTCCGTGGCCGTGCTGGGCGGCTTCGCGGCCTCGTTTTACCTGAGCGGCCCGCCGCCGGCTGGCCAGGGGGCGGCCACCGCGGCTGCGCTCGACGCCGTGCCCCACACCGAGCTGGTGGGCTACCTGCTCACGAGCGGCGCGCGCGTGGAAAACGCCGACTTGGCCGCGCTCACCGCCGCCGACCCCGGCATTGCCAACGGCTTCCTGCAGGCGTCGGACGAAGAGCTGACCGAGGCGCTGGACGGGCAACCTTCCGAAGACCTCACCTACTTATAATCTTCTTTTTTACTCATGTCCTTTATTTCAACAACGTTCCGTTTGCTTGGCCTGGCAGCCCTGCTGCTGGCTTTGGCGCCGGGCGCCCACGCCCAGGGCGGAGCCCGCAAGGGCCAGCGCCTGGCCCAAATCGAAAACGCTAAAATTGCCTTCATCACCAACCGCGTGGCCCTCACCCAGGACCAGGCCCAGCGGTTCTGGCCGCTCTACAACGAGTTTTCGGCCCGCCGCCGCGACCTCAACCGCAACGGCCGCCTGCTGCGCCGCGACGTGGCCGAGGGCATGACCGACCAACAAATCCGCGACAACTTCACCCAGTCGTTCACGCTGCGCCAGCAGGAGCTGAATCTGGAGAAGGAGTATTTTGACAAGTTCCAAAAAGTCATTTCGCTGCGTCAGGTGTCGCAGCTGTTTCTGGCCGAGCGCGACTTCACCAAGGAAGTCATCAAGCGCGTGGCGGGGCGGCAGGGCCCGGGCGGGCAGCTGCCACCGAGCGACGACTAACTCCCCACCCCGGAAATTCAACCCCGGCATTTCTTCAAAGCTTTCGAGGCCGCTGCCCCCGCAGCGGCCTCGTTATTTTTGCGGGATAATCTAAACCGGCGGACAGTGGTTAGGACAGGGCACCCCCGCTTGCTCACCCGCCCGCCGCCTACCCTCCCGGGCAACGAACCGCCAAAATCCGTTGCTCTCCGTTAAAATCCGTGCAACCCGTGGTCCTGACTCCCCGCCAACTCTTTCTGCGCCACCAGGCCCAAACCTCCGATTTCCCGCTGCTGCTGGAAATTGAGCGGGCCGAAGGCGTGTACATGTACGCCCCCGACGGCCGCCGCTACCTGGACCTGATTTCGGGTATCGGCGTGAGCAACGTGGGCCACCGCCACCCCCGCGTGCTGGCCGGCATTCAGGCCCAGCTCGACAAGTACCTGCACCTGATGGTGTACGGCGAGCTGGTGCAGGCCGTGCCCGCCCAGCTCGCCGAGGCCATCTGCCACACCTTGCCCGCGCACCTGGAATCGGTGTATTTCACCAACTCCGGCACCGAAGCCATCGAGGGCGCCCTCAAGCTGGCCAAGCGCCACACCGGTCGCACCGAGCTCATTTCCTGCCTCAACGCCTACCACGGCTCCACGCACGGCGCGCTGTCCATCACCGGCTCCGAGGATTTCAAGAACAGCTACCGCCCGCTGCTGCCCGACGTGCGTCACCTCCGCCACAATGATTTCGCCGACTTGTTCCTGATTACCGAGCGCACGGCGGCCGTCGTCGTCGAAACCGTGCAGGGCGAAGCCGGTGTGCGCATCCCCACGCCTTACTACCTGCCGGCCCTGCGCCGCCGCTGCCGGGAGGTGGGCGCCCTGCTCATCCTCGACGAAATTCAGTGCGGCTACGGGCGCACCGGCACCATGTGGGCGTTCGAGCAGTTCGGCATCGAGCCCGACATCCTGGTCTGCGCCAAAGGCATGGGCGGCGGCATGCCCATCGGGGCGTTTATTTCCTCCACGGAAATCATGAGCGGCTTCAAGACCAACCCAATTCTGGGGCACTGCACCACCTTTGGCGGCCACCCGGTGAGCTGCGCGGCGGCCCTGGCTACGCTGCAAGTCATTCAGGACGAGCAACTGGTGCAGGGCGTGGCCGCCAAAGCCGCGCGGTTCCGGGCGCAGCTGCGGCACCCCGCCATCCGGGCCGTGCGCGGCTGCGGGCTGCTCATGGCGGTGGAGTTTGACTCCTTCGCCGTGCTCAAGCCCATCATCGACCACGCCCTGGCGCACGAAGGCATCCTGACCGACTGGTTCCTGTTCTGCGACAATTCCCTGCGGCTGGCCCCGCCGCTCATCATCACCGATGCCGAAATCGACGAGGCCTGCGCGGCGCTGCTGCGGGCCATCGGGCACGTTGCCGGCGAGTAGCTGGTCGGGGGCCAGCACGCGGGCCCGGCGGGACAGCCCCGGGTGGGACTGCCCCGCCGGGCCCGCGTGCTTGGTACGCTAATCCCTCAGTGCTTACTGCTTACTGGGCGACGACGTTGGGACGCGGCAGCTCGTTGTAGTTGAGAAACGAATTGCTCTCTTCCTTGATGCGCTCGCGGGAGAGGCCGTCCTTCACGCCCTGCGATATTTTGCGGACCAGCACGCCCACAATGGCCTTGCGGAACCCCAGCTTTTCGGCCATCATGATGCAAAAATCCATTTCCGTGTCGTCCACCACGCCGTCGGCCAGCATCATGTCCACCAAATCAAAAATCTGGTCAAACCGTTCGGAGTCGTTGGTGGGCAGGTCGTTGCTGGCGCCCTTGGCGCCCGACACCAGCGCCTGCACGTCGGAGGCACTCATGCCGTTCTTCTTGCCCACGGCGGTGATAAACGCCATTTCCCGGGCGTCGATGTGGCCATCGGCTTTGGCCAGGGCCGCGAGGTTTAGCAAGTGACTCTTGATTTTTTTGGCCTGCTCATTCTCAAAGAAACCGAACATAAAACGTGGGAATTAAATGGTGAAGACTGGGTTAAGGGCCGGCGAGCCGATACGTGAAGTAAGGTACACGGAAAAATTCCTACTTGCTAGCTGTTGCCTACGCAAAAAGCAAAAAAAAGATAACCCCCGCTTCACGGGTATGCGGGCGACAAAAGCGGGCGTTTGCAATCGTTTCGCCAACTTTGCGAGGTTTGGGCGCCATTTGCACGCCCGCTTGTTTTAAGAAAGGCCAGATGAAGAGAATAGGAGTTTTTACCAGTGGGGGCGACTCGCCGGGCATGAACGCGGCCATCCGGGCGGTGGTGCGCACCGCTACCTACCACGGCATTGAGGTCTACGGCATCATGCGGGGCTACAGCGGCATGATAAAGGGCGAATTTGTGCGGCTCGACTCGGCCTCGGTGTCGAACACGGTGCAGAAAGGCGGCACCATCCTCAAGTCGGCCCGCAGCCAGAAATTCATGACCAAGGAAGGCCGCCAGCAGGCTTTCGACCAGCTGGTGAACAACGGCATCGAGGGCCTGGTGGCCATCGGCGGCAACGGCACCTTCACCGGGGCCATGATTTTTGAGGAGGAGTTCGGCATTCCCACGGTGGGGGCGCCCGGCACCATCGACAACGACCTCTACGGCACGGACTACACCATCGGCTACGACACGGCCGTGAACACGGCGCTGGAGTGCATCGACAAAATCCGGGACACGGCCGACTCGCACGACCGGTGCTTTTTTGTGGAAGTCATGGGCCGCGACTCGGGCTACATCGCCATCCCGTGCGCCATCGGGGGCGGGGCCGAAATCGTGATGATTCCCGAAACCCAGATGAGCGTGGACGTGGTCATTGAAACCCTGCAATCGGGGTGGAAACGCTCGAAAACTTCGTTTATCGTTATCGTAGCCGAGGGCGACGAGGAGGGCAACGCCACCAACGTGGCCGCCCGCGTGAAAGAAGCCATTCCGCAGCTCGACACCCGCGTTACGGTCATCGGCCACATCCAGCGCGGCGGCTCGCCCACGGCCGCCGACCGCCTGCTGGGCTCCCAAATCGGCATCGCTGCCGTCGAGGGCCTCATGAACGGCATGAAGAACGTCATGGCCGGCATCGTGGATAAAAAGCTGGTCTACACTCCATTCACGGACACCATCAACAAAAAGAAGCTGATTAACCAAAGCTTCATGCGGATGGTGGAAATCCTGAGCGTGTAGCGCTTTACCATTTCGTGATTATTTGCCACGGGAGCGCGGAGAGAAAGAATTAATGCGGATATTAGTCAGGCGTTACCGGGCCAGACCGGCGTTGCGGGCGAGTGGTGCGCCGGCTTGAATTTCCAACTTTATTTTCTCTTTCCGTTATGAAACATTCGCTACGTTTTCTGTTGGTTTTTGCGGTCTGGGCGGCTATCGGCTCGCGTTCGGCCCAGGGGCAGTGCCCGCGGTCGGTCCAAAGCAAGTGCACGCGGTCGACGAGTTCGTGCACCCGCGCGGCCCAGCCCCGGCCCGAACACGTGGTTGCGGCCGCTCCCGCGCCGCGCCGGCCGGCGCTGTTTCGGCTGGCGGCCGGCTCCAGCCTGAACGGCGCGGGCGACTACCCGGTGCTGAAGACGTCCGTTGAGTACGCGCCGCAGTTCGGCCGGCACTGGCGGCTGGGCTCGCGGCTGGCGTACATCGGCGGCGCTCAGCCGTATGATTTCGGCGAAGGCAACGTGGTGCCGCAATCGTACCGGGCCCTGAACCTGGAGCAGGAAGTGTACTGGCTGCCGTTTGGCCTCAACAAAACCGTGGAGTTCAGCCTGGGAGCCGGGGCTTTTGTTGGCTATGCTGAGCAGAAAGGCTGGTCTCAGGGCGGCTTTAACATGCCCGAGCCGAATGGAAACCTGGTATTCAACTACACCCCCGCTAACGAAAGGGGCTTCGGCGTGGGCTACATCGCCTCCCTTAGCGTGGAGTGCGCCCTGAATGAGGCCCGCACCTGGCGGGTGGGGGGCGGCTGGCCCTGCAAAACGATACCCGCGCCAACATCCTGCCCGGCGGCCAATTTCAGCTCAGCCGCGCGTTTTAACACTGCGGCTGCGTGTGAAAAAGGCCAGAATGCTGGAGGGGTAGAGGTGCGGAGGGTAGAACGACAGTCCTCATCTACCCGCTTGCTCTCGTATTTCCGCCCACCTTCTAACGCGCGCACCTCCTACAACTCCACCCACTGATACGCCGCGTCGCGGCGCAGCCAGGTGAGCTGGCGCTTGGCGTAGCGGCGCGTGTTGCGCTGGAGCAGGCGCACGGCTTCGGCCCAGTCGTAATTCCCGTCGAGGAAGCCGAAGATTTCCTGGTAGCCCACCGTTTGCAGGGCGTGGTGGTGGCGGTAGGGCAGCAGGCCGCGCACTTCATCGAGCAGGCCGGCGGCCAGCATGTGCTCCACCCGCAGGTTAATACGCTGGTACAGCGCTTCCCGCTCGCGGGTGAGGGCCACTTTCACGTTGCGAAAGAGCGGGTTTTCGGCGGGCACACTGGCCGTGTGAAAGCTGGAAAACGGCCGGCCGGTGGCACGGGTGATTTCCAGGGCGCGCACCACGCGTTGCGGGTTTTGCTGGTCGATGCGGGCGTGGGCCACGGGGTCGGTTTCGGCTAGCTCGGCCACCAGATGGGGCAGGCCGCGGGCGGCCAGCTCGGCGTGGAGCCGGGCCCGAACCTCGGGCGGCACCGCGGGCAGCTCGTCCAGCCCGTCGGTCACGGCCTGCACGTAGAGGCCCGAGCCGCCGGTGAGGATGACCAGCGGGTGTTGCCGAAACAAGGCCGTGAGCACCGCCCGGCAATCGGTGGCGAAGCGGCCGGCGCTGTAATCCCCGGCGATGCAGTGGCTGTCGATGAAATGGTGCGGCACGCCCTGCATTTCGGCCGGCGTGGGCTTGGCCGTGCCAATGCTCAGCTCCCGGAAAAACTGGCGGGAATCAGCCGACACGATTTCGGTGCCGAACTGCTGGGCCAGCCGCACGCAGAGGGCCGTTTTGCCCACCGCCGTGGGCCCGGCGATGGTGAGCAGTACCGGGCGCGGGTCGGCCGGGGTGGGGGCCAGTTGGGCGAGGATGGACGGGGGAAGCAAGGCTATAAATGGGAAAGCACGGCTGCGGCCAAACGCGCGCAGCCAGGGGTGTAAACGGCAAAAGTAGGCGTGGCCGCGGCCGGGTTCCGGTGCCCGGGGGCCAAGCTATTGCACGCTAACTATCCGAAACTCGACGCGCCGGTTGAGCTGGCGGGTGGCCTCCTGCAGGTTGCTGGCCACGGGTTCGGCTCCGCCCAGGCCGAGGCCGGTGATGCGGGCGGGCGCCACGCCGTGGTCGGCGAGGTAGGCCTTGACGGCGGCAATGCGCTGCTGGCTGAGCACCACGTTTTTCTCGGGTGGGCCCACGTTGTCGGTGTGGCCGCGCAGCTCGATGGTGACGCGCGGGTTGTCAATCAGCAGCGCCACCAACTTGTTGAGGGCGGCGTACGAGGCCGGAAGCAGGGCGGCCCGGCTCTGCTCAAACTGCACGTTGGCCAGCTTGAGGGTGGTGCCCACGGCGAGGGGCTGCAATAAAATGTCGCGCGCCAGCGCGCCGGGCGTGGCCAGCCAGGTGCTGTCGACGGAAAAATAGCCGGGGTGCTGGGCGTGGTACTCGTAGGTGCGGCCCGGCGTGGTGGAGTAGGCAAAAGTGCCCTGGGTGCTGAGCAGCACCGCCGTCCCCCCCTCGGGCCGGTCGAGCCGCAGCAGGGCCTCGGGCAGGGGGCGGCCGGTGCGGGCGTCCAGCACCCGGCCCTGCCAGGCAGCCGTGGCCGGCGGGGCCGGGCCGCGCCGCGGCGGGGGCACCACCCGGAACAAGTTGCAGCCGGCCAAATCGGTGTAGGTGCCGCTGCGGACTCGGGTGGCCTGCTGCCGCGCCAAATCGACCTGGTACAGCGCGTGGGGGCCGGCCAGGTAGAGGCGGCGGCGGCCGGCCGCGTCGTTCTGCATCAGCAAGTCGCTGTAGCCGCCGCGGGCGGGCAGGCCGGTAAGGGGGACGGGGGTGGGGGAGGGCTGCCGGGTCTTCAGGTCCACCTTGAACAAGGAGCCGTCGGTGCTGTACACGAGGTACATGGTGTTGGCGTCGTCGAGGCAGAAATTGCCGTGGGTGCCCGCGTTTGCAAAGCCGATGTAGGGATAAAAAGGCGCCTTGCGCAACGGGTCGGTGGTCCAGAGCACGGTTACCGTGCCGTCGAAGGGGCTGACTTTGACCAGCTGGTTGGCGTCGGAAGTCAGGAAGTACAGGTCGCCGTGGTCGTCGGTGGCGGCCGAAATCCAGACGTTTTCGGGGCCCTGGGCCGGGAGCTGCCAACTGGTGTAGCGGCCCCGGCGCGTGGCGGGGTCGTAGCGGTACACCCGCTCGGGGGCATCGGTGGGGGCTTTGGTGACGGTGTACAGGCAGTTGTCGAAGCCCTTGGCCAGCGCGTACGACTGGAAAGGCAAGGCCTGGCGGTGCACCACCGGCCGGCCCGTGGGGTCGCTGACCGAAAACTCGTGAATCGTGCGGCAGTCGTCTTCCCACTGCCCGTCGACGTTGCGCAGGGCGGCGATGCCGTACATTTTGTTGTCGCACCGCTGGTCGGCGTAGCGCCGGCCGGGCCAGGGAGCTTTGGTGAAAGCAAAGGAGGCAACCAGCTCGCGGGCTTCGGCCAGCAAGCGGCCGTCCAGGGCCGCGTCGGCGCGGTATTCCAGCCGCAGCTCGTAGCCGCCGCGCCACACCTGCCGCCCCACCACGTGCAGGCGCGCGGGGGCGGAAGCAACGGGCCGGTAGGTGTAGTCGTAGCTTAGTTCTTCGTAGCTGCCGGCGTTGCGCTGCTCAAAGCTGAGCACCTGGGCCTGGGGCAGCTCCCGGATGCGGCGCAGCACCGAATCGGGCCGGCCGTCGGCCAGCAGCCGCAGGTCGAGGCGCTCGTCGGGCAGCGGCTGCGCGGTGAGCGTGGCCTGGGCCAGGGGCGCGGCGGCGGGCGCGAAGGCGGCTTCCGCGCCCGCCGGGCGCTGGCGCACCTGCCAGGTGCGGGGGTAGCGGAGTTGGTAGCGGCCCTGCGCACCGGTGTACACGGCCGAAGCCGACTGCGCGAACAGTGCCGCGTGGCACAACAGGAAAACCAGCGTCAGACAAACCTTCATAAGCCGTGACGGCGGGGGAGTAGGGTCAACCATTCCAACGCAAATTACCGTGCGCGGCGTTCAGCAGCGGCGTTTTGCGCAGTCGAAGGGTCGGGAAGCCGCGCGGCGCGGGGCCCGCGCTACGGCAGCGGCGGGTGCTTTTCGTCGAAATCGGTGGCGTCCTGGTAGGCCTTGGCCAGGGCTAGTAAAGTGCCTTCTTCGTAGAGCTGGCCCATGAAGGTGATGGTGGTGGGCAGGCCGGCGGCGGTGAAGCCGTTGGGCACGGCCACGGCCGGGTGCCCGGTGAGGTTGGTGAGCACCAGGTTGGCGCTGAACGACGGGGCCAGGTAGGCGTCGAGGCCCCTGAGCTTTTCATCCATCTGCTCGATGAGCAGGCTGCGCACGCGCTGGGCCTGCAGGTACTCCACGGCCGGAATAAAGCGCGAGGAGCGGAAGGTGTTGGGCCAGGCCGAGCGGTTTTGCAGCACCATCTGCCCGTCGCGGCCCGCGCGGGTGAGCTCGTCAAACGCCGCCGCGCCTTCGGCCGTGAGCACGAAGCGCAGCGCGCCGGGCGCAATGGCCGGCAGCTCCAGCGGCACCAGCTCCACGCCCAGCCGGCGCAGCACGTCGAGCGTGGCCTGGTCGTTGGCCTGGGTGGGGTAGGGCTGGTCAAAAGCGGCTTTCAGGTAGCCTACCCGCAGCTTTTTGAGGTTGGTGTCGAAGGCGTAGCGGAAGCTATTGGGCGCCAGCAGCGTGGCCGCGTCGCGGGCGTCGGGCCCGGTGGCGGTGAGGGCGGCCAGCACCAGGGCGCAGTCCTCGGCGGTGCGGGCCAGCGGGCCGGCCTTGTCCATGCTCCAGCTCAGGGCCATGGCGCCGGCGCGGCTCACGCGGCCGTAGGTGGGGCGCAGGCCCGTCACGCCGCAGGCCGTGCTCGGGCTCACGATGGAGCCCAGCGTTTCGGTGCCGATGGCAAACGGCAGCAGCCCGGCCGCCACGGCCGAAGCCGACCCCGCCGACGAGCCGCTGGAGCCCTTGGTCACGTCCCAGGGCGTGCGGGTTTTGGCGCCAAACCACACGTCGCCCTGGGCCAGCTCGCCCAGCGTGAGCTTGGCCAGCAGCACGGCCCCGGCGGCGCGCAGGCGCTCCACCACGGCGGCGTCCTCGTCCAGGGTCTGGTCCCGGTAGGGCACCGCGCCCCAGGTGGTTTTGTAGCCCTTGGCGCTGAACAAATCCTTCACGCCAAATGGCACGCCGTGCAGCGGCCCGCGGTACTTGCCGGCCTTTATTTCCCGGTCGGCCAGCCGGGCCTGCTGCAAAGCCAGCTCCTCGGTGAGGGTGATGACGCAGTGCAACTGCGGGTCGTGTTTCTTCAGCCGCGCCAGAAAAAATAAGGTCAGCTCCTCGGACGAAACCTGTTTGGTGCGCAGCAATTCGCCCAGTTGCCGCACGGTGTAGAAGGCCAGGTCCTGGCGGTTGGCCGGCAGCCGGATTTTGGCCGTCTCAGGCAGCTTGCCTGGATTCACCGCCGCTGCACCCGCGGGCTGCCGCAGGCGCAGCGGCCGCGGGTCGAAGCCCACGGCCGGCGCCACGCTGTTGGGCAGCGGAATTTTGCGCAGCGCCTCGTAGCTCTCGCGGTAGTTGGTGAGGTTGCGGCGGGTTGAGTCGAGCTGGGCGTCGGGGAAGCTGAGGCCCAGTAGTTGCTGGGCCGCGCGCAGCACGGGCACCGTGATTTCGTCGGGCGCCGCGGGCCGGGCCACGAAGGCGCCGGCGGCGAAGCAGGCAGCGGCGAGGAGCAGCGCGGGTAAGAGTTTTTTCATGCAAAAGGGACCGGGGTGCTGGGGTTGGCGGAAATTCGCAAGCCAAGCTAGGCAGCACAAGAACGGACCCTTTCGGGGAATTGGCAGACCAGCCCTTGCCAAAGCCCACTCCAACGACCAACAGCGGCAGTGCCATCCGGTAAGAAATTCATGGAGCCGCGCCTGCGGCATTTGAACACGCCGCAAATAACTCCTGCGTTCCCATCTTGGAAACAGTCGTTTGTAGCATGTAAAAGGGGGTTTGCCTTATTTAAATCACCGTTTGCTTGAACAGATGAGCCTTTAAAATTTAGGCATAGATGAGAGTTGACCGTCGTGCGGATAACGCCCCGGGCTCTTGCTGGCTCTGGCCCGGCAGCTGCCGTCGAAGCGGGCCGTTCGAGGCCCACCGGTGCTTCGCTTCCAGGTTGTGCAACTGCCGCGAATGGGCCAAGCTGGCAAACTACCTCTTAAAAAACGGTCGTTTTCGGATGGATGCGGGTGCTCGTGTCCAGGCCGTGTAACGAAACGCCCCGGAGAGTGGTAGCCGCCGCGCTGGGCGGCCCCGCTTGCCGCGCGTTACCGCGCATGCGGGGCCAGCGTCCCCTTCCCAATTCCCGAATGAAATGAACAAGACCCTTCTTCTCTTTATCGCGCTGTTGCTCCTGCACTACCTGGCCTATGGGCAAACCGCTCCCGTTCGCGTCGACACCACCGTCGTCGCGACCATCGGCGGGATGCGGCAGGTGCTCACCGTCAAGGGCCACGACCGCGCCAATCCGCTCTTGTTGTACGTGCACGGGGCCGCGGGCAGTGCCTATTCGTTGAGTGCCGCCGGCGAAAAGCTCACGTCCCAGTTGCAGGAGTATTTCGTGGTCGTGTTGTGGGACCAGCGCGGGTACGGCCAAACGGCGGCACTCAACGCCTCCCCCCAGCCGAGCAGCCTCCCGCTCCTCGCCGAGGACACCCAAGAAGTGGTGGCGTATTGCCTCAAAGCGTTTGGGCAACCCAAACTCTACCTGGCGGGCCATTCCCTGGGCAGCGTGCTGGGTAGTTACGTGGCGCAACGCCACCCGGAACTGCTGTACGCGTTGATTGAAATGAGTCCCCCGGTCGACGGCATCGCCAGTCAAAAAATGGGCTTGGCGCTCTTGCAAGACCATTTCAAGCAGCTCGGCAACCAACGCGCCGTCGCGGAACTGGCCACGGTTAAATTACCGGCCCGGGATTTTGAGTCGCTGTTCACCAAATACGTGTGGCAAACGGCCTACGACGGCCAGCCCCTGAGCGACACGGCCCGGGCCGCGTTGAAACCGGCGCTGCGCGAGTGGATGGGAACCCCGGCGGCCGCGTTGTCCAACGAAGTCTTCGAATTGAATTTCTTTCGGCAGTTTCCGGCGTTCAAATGCCCGGTGTATTTTTTCGTGGGCCGCAAAGACATCGTCACCAATGCCCGGCTCACGGAGGCGTACTTCCACCGGGTCCACGCCCCCCGGAAGCAGTTATTTTGGTTTGAGCAATCGGCCCACGGTCTGCCGGAGACGGAACCGGGCTTGATGCAGAACATCATCATCCACAAAATACTGCCTCTTACTCAATACTAAAAGCCACAATAGCCTCCTTTCGGTAAACCTCTCGCAGCTGGCCGGCACTGGGTGCCAACAGGCCGCTACCGGGCCGGGCGAGTTTAAGAAACCCATCTACGAATGAGAGTTTACGAAACGCGCCGAGGGGATGAGTTTCGTAAACGCCCAAACCGGCACCCGGTCTCCCGCCAAAGTACCACGCCGGGCGCAGTGGCCGACCGTCACCACCAGGCCGAGCGCGAGTCGCGCAGCTGGTTGGAGGGTCAGAAACTGTACGGAAAACGAGGCCCCAAACTGAGGCCGAAAACCGTCGCTATTTCAAGGTGTGGTAGCCTCTTTTACATCTTGTAAACGACGTTTATAGCATATAAAAGACTATTTGTCAAGAATTTTGTCTAGCATCAAGTCAGTAAAGACGCTACAGTTTCTATGGTCAGGCCACTTATTTCTTCGCTTTGTATTCTTCTCTAATCCAGCGAATGGCTCGCGGCACTACTTCTGCTGGCCTGAGTGACTCGTCGGGGGCTAGTGAGTGGCCATATGGTACCAGGCGGCGGTCCGCGAACACGGCGGTTGTCAGCAAGATAACGGACCCATCGGACAAGTAAAAGCGGCTTCTGCTGGTAGATACCCCGCAAGTGCCCGCCCCAAAGCTTCTGGTGTGCTTTCTGGCTTTGAAGGCGACCGCAACGGCCTCGCCCGAACTGGCCGTTAGAGTATCGGTCAGCACGGCCACTACCGGGTTGGCAGACTTAAGCGTATAATAATTGGCTGTTTCTGCCTCTATGTCGCCGTCCAGCAAGGCCTTGCCCTTTTCGTATCGCCACGCGGTTTTGGTATTATTCGAGTCAAAAAAATAACCGAGCGTATCTTTTCCCAAAACCGGCCCTGCCCCCACGAGCATCGGCCACATATTCCCTCCCATATTCCCTCTCAAATCCACGAGCCAGCCTTTTAATGCTGGCTTATCTCGCTCCTTGATGTGGGCTTGCACGCTGGTTATATACGCGTCCAGCTTTTCCTGACTGCCGACCACCCAAGGAATTCTGATGTAGCCGATGTCCCCAGGAACCGGCTCATCGGGGTATATCGGGGGCTGCTTGGCAGTGGGCATTTCGAGGCCCTTCACCGGGCGGGCGGGCACAAAAAGACTGTGCTTATCGCCTAGGGCAACGATGGCAAATACAACCGCTGGATAGGCCTGCTCAATGGTGTTAGCGCCACTTGCTTCCGCTAGCAGATTCTGCTTGAAAACTACCCAGTTGATGGCCGCCCGATTAATGAAATTGGCTTGCATAATACTGACTACCTCCTCCAAATATTTCCGCACCGCAGGTGAGGGGGGCTTACGTTCTGCAATACAAGAGGCAAAGACTAAGAATAAAATGCAGAGCTTGACCCTCATGTTTGCGTGGCATATTAAAACAAAGCCCAATATGCAAAGCTCATCCCAGAAAAACACTATGTTTTACCAGCGAGGCGATGGTAACTAAAACCGCCTACATTCCGGGAAGTGCCCGAGAAGACGAATTATGTAAAGAGATTTTGGGGTGATTTAAAAAAGCGGGAAAAGGAAGTTTGACCGGTTTTTGCTTTGAAATATTTGACGGAATCTTCATCTCGATTTACCGGGGTGGCAGCTCAGCCGGCACCAGCCCCGCCCACAGCCGCTGCAACTCCCTTTCTTCGTGCTGCCAGCTGAGCTGGGGGGCGGCACCGCGGCAGTTGGCGGCCAGGTGCTGGTAGCGGGCGGGCTCGTCGCGCAGCAGGCGGTTGAGGGCCGTGGCCAGGGTGGCGGGGCGCAGGTCGGCCACCAGCTCGGCCACGTCGAACTGCTCGTTGAGGGCGCGGTACTCGGGGAAATCGATGAGCACCTGCGGGATGCCGGCGTGCAGGTAGTCGAAGAATTTATTGGCCAGCGAGTAGTAGTAGCTCAGGCCGGTATTTTCCAGGAGCATGATGCCCACCGCGGCGTGGCGCGTGACTTCGCGCAGCGCCGCGGGCAGCACGAAGCCCCGGAATTCTACCCGGCCCGAGGCCAGCAGGCCCAGCCCCCCGGCCCGTTCGCGCAGGGCCGCCGACAGGTCGCCTTCGCCGCAGATGACCAGCCGGCCCGCCACCTGCGGCATGGCGTCGAGCAGGTTTTCCAGGCCGCGGCCCACGTTCAGGGCGCCCTGGTAGAGGATGTAGCCGCTGGGCGGGGCCGCGGCGGCGTCCGGGCCCGGCAGCGCGGGCGGCACTTCGTCGGTTCGCAGGCGGCTCACGTTGCGCACCACCGCGAAGGGCCGGCCGTAGCGCTGCTCGAACACCCGCGCCAGGGCCGGGCCCACGGTGTAGGCCAGCCGGGCGCGCGGCACGATGAAGCCTTCCACCCGGCGCCACACCCGCTGCACGGCCGGCCGGGCCACCACCTCGGGCACCTCCGTGAATAGCTCGTGGGCGTCGTACACGAAGGGCTGGCCGCCGAGCCGGGCCCGCAGCCACACCGGCAGGGCGGTGTCGAGGTCGCAGGCGCACCACGCGGCGGCGTGCTGGCCCAGCAGGTAGCAAAACAGCCGCAGGTGGTACTCCACGTAAAACAGCTTGCCGCGCTGGAACCAGCCGCGCAGGCGGTGCTGGGCGTAGGGCTGCGGCGTGAGCGGGGGGGAGGCCGGCCGCTGCCAGCCCACCAGCTGCACCCGGTAGCCGGCGGCGACCAGGCTGCCGCAAATGCGCTGCATCCGCTGGTCGAAGCACAGGTCGGTGGTGACGGCAAAGAGCAGCAGCGGCGCGGTTGGGGGCGGCAAGGGGCGAGAGACTGGGCCGCCCCGGGGCGGGCCCGCGTTATTTTATTTTGGTCAAATTTACACCGGGGGTAGACAGGGTGGTGTTTATCTTAGCGGAAAAATACCCACCAGCAGTACGCGTCGTTTTATGGCTTCCTTTCCGGCTGCTTTTTCCACCCGCCCCGTGGCGCCGCCGCTGGCCGCCTTGCTCGACCAGCTGGGCCAACTGTACGTGCTGGCCGACCGCAAAGGCGCCATCGTGGACGTGAACGAAGCGTTTCTGGCCCTGACCGGCTACTCCCGCGAGCAGGTGCTGGGCCAGCTGTGCCACCAAATGTTTTCGGCCCCGGCCGAGCGCGACTCGCGGCGGCAGGCCTACCTGGACTGCATCGAGCACCAGACCACCGGGTCCGGCTCCGAGCATTTTGTGCTCACGCGCAGCGGCCAGCTCCGCTCCCTGATGTGGCGGGCGGGGTTCACGCGCGACGCGGCCGGCGGCGTGACCGGGGTGTGGATGACCGGCCACGAGCAGCCCAACCGCAGCGTGGCCAGCCCGGCCCTGGCCGGCGACAGCACCCACCTGCAGGACTTTCTCGACAACGCCCAGGACCTGGTGCAGCACCTGAGCGCCGACAACGGCTTTCTGTTCGTGAACAAAGCCTGGAAGGAAAAGCTCGGCTACACCGATTCCGAGCTGGCCACCCGCACCCTGGCCGACGTGGTGCACCCTTACTACAAAGCCAAGCTGCTCTACCAGCTGCGCAACCTCTACGACGGCGAGCCGGTGAACAAGGTCGAAACCGTGTTCCTGACCAGCATGGGCAAGCCCGTGCACCTCATCGGGAGCATGAGCGTGGTGCGCGAGGCGGGCCAGCCGGTGAGCAGCCGCGCCATCCTGCACGACATCACGGACCGCATCAAGGCCGAGCGGCTCCAGAAGGTCTACTACAGCATCGCCAACCTGGCCATCAGCGCCAAGGACTTGCCCAGCCTCTACGGGGCCATTCACCGCGAGCTGAGCAAGATTATCGAAACCAGCAACCTGTTCATTGCCCTCTGCGACGACGCCCGCACCGAGCTCCAGTTTGCCTACCACGTCGACCAGCACCCCCAGCACCGACCCCAGCCGTCGCGGCCGTTTTCGTCGGGTGTGTCGGAGTACATCATCGCCGGCGGGCAGCCCCGCTACCTCACCCACACCGACTTCCAGCAGCTCATCCGCAGCGGCACCATCACGGCCTACGGGCTGGTGCCCGAGGTGATGCTGGCCTCGCCGCTGAGCATCGGCGACCGCATCATCGGCGTGCTGGCCGTGCAGGACTACGGCCGCGCCGACGCCTACACGCCCGGCGACCTCGACGTGCTGCACTTCATTTCGAACCAGGTGGCCCTGGCCATTGAGCGCAAGCGCAACGAGGAGCAAATCGGCAAGCAAACCGCCCGCCTCAACGCCATCTTCGAGAGCGGCTCGCACGTGATGTGGACCGTGGACACCCGCGCCCAGCTCATGAACTTCAACCGCAACTACGCGGCCCTGTTCCTGCGGCGCAACGGCACCTACCCTGTGCGGGGCCTCAACCTCTGGGAAGCCGACCTGGCCCACATGCCCGAGGGCGAGCGCGACACCTTCGTGCACCACTACGAGGCGGCGGCCAAGGGCCAGGCCCAGCGCTTCGAGACGCGCCTGCGCGACGCCCGCGGCTACGACGTGTGGACCGACGTGCACCTGAACCCGATTTACCTCGGCGACGGCTCGTTTGAGGAAATCTCGGCCATTGCCCACGACATCACCGAGCAGAAGCGGGCCCAGCTGGCCCTGGAGGCCCAGGAAGAGAAGTTTCGCTCCATCTTCGAGTCGTTTCAGGACATCTACTACCGCACCGACGAGGCGGGGCTCGTCACCATCGTCAGCCCCTCGGTGCGCGACGTGCTGGGCTACGAACCCGAGGAGGTCGTCGGCCAGCCGGTGGTGAGCTACTACGTCGACCCGGAGGACCACCTCCGGGCCCGGACCGAAGTGGGGCGCAGCAGCGGCCTGCGCAACTTCGAAACCCAGATGTGGCACAAGGACGGCCACCCGGTGAACGTGCTCGTGAACGCCCGCTTCACGCCCGGCGGCCGGTACGGCTCCGAGGGCATTGCCCGCGACGTGACCGAAATCAAGCAGATGCAGGACGACCTGCGCCAGGCCAAGGACGCGGCCGAAACCGCCCTGGAGGCCAAAACCCAGTTTCTGGCCAACATGAGCCACGAGCTGCGCACGCCCATGAACGGCATCATCGGCATGATTGACCTGCTCGACCAGACCGTGGACACCGACGAGCAGCTCGACTACGTGGACACGCTGCGCAAGAGCAGCGACGCGCTGCTCACCATCCTCAACGACATCCTGGACCTGTCGAAAATCCAGGCCGGCAAGCTGCAGGTGCGCGAGGCCCCGCTGGAGCTGCAGGCCGTGATGGAGCGCATCCGGGCCCTGTTCATTTACCGGGCCGAGCAGAAGCACATCCGCTTCACCTACCACATCACCCCGCACACCCCGCGCTACGTGATGACGGACGAGATTCGCCTGCTGCAAATCCTGTCCAACCTGGTGGCCAACGCCATCAAGTTCACCAACGAGGGCACGGTGGGCATCGTGGTGAGCAGCGTGAGCACCGACGGCGAGCACCACACCCTGCGCTTCGCCGTGCAGGACTCGGGCATCGGAATCTCGACCGACAACGCCAGCCTGCTCTTCACCAACTTCACCCAGCTCGACACCACGCCCAGCAAGGCCTACGGCGGTACGGGCCTGGGCCTGAGCATCAGCCGGCAGCTGGCCGAGCTGCTGGGGGGCGAAATCGGGGTGCTCTCCGACGAGGGCGAGGGCAGCGTGTTCTGGTTCACCATCAGCGCCCGCGAGGCCCAGCCCGAAGACCTGCCCCCGGCGGCGCCCGTGCGCGAGGCGGCCTTCCGGCCCTTCGAGGCCCCGCCCCGGGTGCTGCTCGTCGACGACAACGCCATCAACCAGAAGGTGGGCCTGCGCCTGCTCACCAAGCTGGGCTGCCTGGTGACCGTGGCCAGCGGCGGGCCCGAAGCCATTGCCCTGGCCGCCGCCCCCGGCGCCGGCTACCACATCATCTTCATGGACATTCAGATGCCGGATATGGACGGCGTGGCAGCCACGGCTGAAATTCGCCGGCTGCTGGGCGAGCACTGCCCGCCCGTGGTGGCCATGACCGCCTACTCGATGCAGGAGGACGCCGGCCGCTTCATGCGCCAGGGCCTCGACGACTACGTGGGCAAGCCCGTGAAAAGCCGCCACCTCTACGAGGTGCTGCACCGCTGGCTGCGCCCGCGCGCGGACTGGGCCGCGGCCACCACGCCCGGAGAAGCTGCCGCCGCCGCGCTGCGGGCGCCCGCCGACCACGCGGCCAGCGAGCCCACGCTCGACGACGCCGTGCTGCGCCAGCTGGTGGAGCTGGGCGGCTCTGAGTTCACGGCCGACCTCTACCAGGAATTTGAGCAGGAAGCCGGCGACCTGCTGCGCGACGCCGCCCCGGTGGCCGCCCGGGCCAATTTTCACGAATTGCTGCCCATGCTGCACCAGCTCAAGGGCACGGCGGCCACGCTGGGCGGCGTGGCGCTGGCGGCCCAGGCCCGCCACCTTGAGCACCAGCTCCGGGAAGGCCGCCTGGAAGAGGGCGCGGCGGGTTTTCAACTGCTGGAACATTACTTTGCACAGTTCGTAGCCGAATACCCCCGCGCCGTGGAGCGCGCTACCGACGCCCCGGCTGCTTGATTGCGGCCGCATTTCTGGTTCTCTACCCCACGAACTCACCCCCAAACCCCACGCTCATGTCCGTCGATACCCCCGCCAAAACCATTCTCATTGCTGAGGACAGCTCGGTAATCCTCAACCTTACGCGCAAAATTTTGGAACTGCAGAAGTACAAGATTGTATTGGCCAAGAACGGGGGGGAAGTGCTGAAGCAGTTGGAGAGCAACGCCGTCGACTGCGTGCTGATGGACATCAACATCCCCGTGAAGGACGGCATGCAGTGCACCCGCGAAATCCGCGCCCACGCCGACCCGCACATCAACAAGCTGCCCATCATCGCCATCACCGGCAACGCCAATAACTACTCCATGGACCAGTTCCGCGAAGCCGGCGTGACCGACTACCTGCCCAAGCCCCTCGACTTCGACGCCTTGGTGCGCGTGGTGAAGCAGTACGTGGGGTAGTCTGGAATTAAGAATTAACAATTAAGAATTAAAAATGCACAGGTGCGCTTGTGCTGCGGACAATTCTTCATTGTTAATTCTTAATTGTTAATTCAAACGCAGTGCAAGTAACGTTCTTAGGCACGGGTACTTCTTCCGGGGTGCCGATGATAGGCTGCACCTGCGCCGTGTGCCGCTCGCTCGACCACCGCGACCACCGCCTGCGGGTGTCGGTGCACGTGGCCGTGGCCGGGCGCAGCTTCGTGATTGACTCGGGCCCCGACTTCCGCCAGCAAATGCTGCGCGCGCGCGTCACGCACCTCGACGCGCTGCTCTTCACCCACGAGCATAAGGACCACACCGCCGGCCTCGACGACATCCGCGCGTTCAACTTCCGGCAGCAGACCGACATGCCCGTATTTGGCGAGCCGCGGGTGCTGCGCCAATTGCAGCAGGAATTCTCCTACATCTTTGCCGAGCACAAGTACCCCGGCGTGCCCCGCGTGCGCCTGCACCCCATCGAGCGCGACGACGCGCCCTTCGACGTGCAGGGCGTGCCGGTGCAGCCCCTGCGGGCCCTGCACCACAAGCTGCCCGTGCTCGGCTTCCGCATCGGCGGCTTCTGCTACCTCACCGACGCCAACCACCTCGGCCCCGAAACCCGCGCCCAGCTGCGCGACGCCGACGTCATCGTGCTCAATGCTTTGCGCCGGGAGGAGCACATTTCGCACTTCACGCTGGCCCAGGCCGTGGCCGTGCTGGAAGAAGCCGGCCCCAAGCGCGCTTACCTTACGCACATCAGCCACCAGCTGGGCCGCCACCACGACGTGGAAGCCGAGCTGCCCGAGTGGATTCGGCTGGCGTACGACGGGCTGGTGGTGGAAGTGTAGAAAACGCTGTTCTGGTCAGTGTCAGTGTCAGTGTCAGGGCTTGACGATGCGCAACTGCACACTGATATCCTGCTTTTCGGGGTAGTTTTTCACATTCCTGATATTCCACTTAGTGTAATAGACCACGTAACGCCGGCTGTTGGCGAGCACGCTGGCCGAGTCGATAAAGGCCGCACTGTTGGTTAGGTTGCCAGCCAGCGGCAGGGTTAGTTGCTGGGTCTGGCCCTGGGCGTCGGTGATGTTCAGCGAGGGAGCTACGAACGTGCCGACGAAGCAAAAGACGTTTTCGGGGCAGTAGGTGTACTCCAACTCCGCGAGCGTGACGGCCAGCTCGGGGGCGTTAGCGGTCCGAAGCCGGGCCTGCTGCTGGTAGTTCAGGCTAAACTCTTGGTCGAAATCCGAGATGACCGGGCCTGCGTTGGGTTCGGGGCTTGCTTTTTCGCAGGCTGTCAGGCTCAGCACCAAAGCGAACAGGGAGAGAAATTTGGTCATGACGCCGACACCTTAAGGCTGAGAAGTAGTGCGCAGCAATGTGCTGTGTTGGGGGCATGACCGCGAGCCAAGGGGAACAGTTGCGCGGGAAGTGCACAACTTTGCTGCAAACCGGTTACGCCCACGTTCGAACCGCACAGCAGGATGGGAACCAAACCCCAATCCGAGAAGGCCACTTTTTTGCATGCACACCAACTACTATTTCCTGCGCCAGCTGGCCCCCGCGCTCACCGAGCAGCTGCGGGGCTACCGCGTGGCCGTGTGCTTCTCGCAGGAAAAAGATGAGTTGGTGGTGGGCCTCACCGAGGGCAGCAAAGAATTCTGGCTGAAGGCGCAGCTGGGCGCCACGTTTCCGGCCCTGGCGCTGCCCGAAACCTTCCAGCGGGCCCGCGCCAATTCGGTGGACTTGTTTCCCGACTTGCTGGGCCAGCAGGCAGAAACCGTGGCCGCCTGGCCGCAGGACCGGGTGCTGCAAGTGAATTTCCGCAGCGGGGCCCGGCTGGTGTTCAAGCTCTACGGCCCGCGGCCCAACGCCATTTTTCGCCCCGCGCCGGACGCGCCCGCGCAGCTTTTCCAGCAAAAGCTGCTGGCCGACGCCGACCTGCGCCCCCAGCCCGCGCCGGCCACGCTGAATGCGCCCGTTTCGCCGACAAAATCGGTGGAATCCGAAAAATCCGCCGAATCCGTGGTTCAGACAAAGCTGCCGCCGCCCCTGGCCGACTTGCCCCTGCGCTACCTGCGCGCCCAGGGCTACGACCCGGCCCCGCCCGAAACCAAAGCCCGGCTGGTGAACCAAGTGCTGGCCCAGCTGGAAAAGCCGGCCCATTACTACCTCGTGCAGCTCGACGGCCGCACCCGCCTGAGCCTGCTGCCGCTGGGCGAAACCCTGGAAACCTTTTCCGGCGACGACCCCGTGGGCGCGCTGCGCCGCTTCGTGCCCCTGGCGCTGGGCCGCCGCGCCCTGGAGCTGGAAACCAAGCAACTGCGCCAGCTGCTGGAGCGCCGCGCCGACGAAGCCAGCACGGCCGCCGCCCACGCCCGCCAGCGCCTGCACGCCCTGGCCCACGAGGCCGGCTACCGCCACACCGCCGACCTCATCATGGCCCACCTGCACGCCATTCCGGCCGGCGCGGCGCAAATTGAGGTGCTGGACTTCTACACCAACCAGCCCCGGCTCATCAAGCTGAAAGCCACCGAAAAACCGCAGCGCACCGCCGAAAACCTCTACCGCAAGGGCAAGAACCAGCAAATCGAAGAGCGCCAGCTCACCGAGCGCATTGCCCGCCGCGAAGCCGAAGCTCTCACGGCCCTGGAGCGCCTCGAAGAAATGGATACCCAACCGGCCCTGGCCGAACTGCGCGGCCTGCGCGTCTGGCGCAAGCAGCACGGCCTCGACCCCACGCCGGCCGCCGCCAAAGCCGCCACGGAGCTGCCGTTCAAGGTATTTGAGGACCGCGGATTCACCATCCTGGTGGGGCGTAACGCGGCGAACAACGACCTGCTCACCCAGAAATACGCCCACAAGGACGACCTGTGGCTGCACGCCAAGGACGTGACCGGCTCGCACGTTGTCATCCGGCACCGGGCCGGGCAGCCCGTGCCCGAGCCCGTGGTGGAGCACGCCGCGCAGCTGGCCGGCTGGTACTCGCGCCGCCAACACGACTCGCTGTGCCCCGTGACGGTGACGCCCAAAAAATTCGTGCGCAAGCCCAAGGGCGCCCTGCCCGGCCAGGTGGTGGTCGAGCGCGAGCGGGTGGTGCTGGTGAAGCCCGGCAACCCGTTTGAGCGGGCCGAGTAGCCGCGTCCGGGCCTATTTCATTTGGCTGAGCATCAGCTTGTCGAACAGGCGGTCGGAGAGCAGCCGGCGCAGCAGGAGCACGGCCTTGGCCCCGCCGCCGGTTGCGTAGCGGGTGTTGGGCCGGGCGGTGGTGGCCGCGTGCACAATGGTCCGGGCCACGACTGCCGGCTCCGAACCGCCCGCGTCGGCCTTGGCCAGCATGCGGGCGTGGCGCTGCGCCAGGTCGGCGTAAGCCGTGCTGCCCGATACCTGGAGCAGGTTTTCGCGGGCTATCTGGTTCCACTCCGTTTTGATGGCGCCCGGCTGAATCACCACCACGTCGATGCCAAACTGCCGGAGCTCCATCCGCAGCGAGTCGCTGAGGCCCTCCACCGCAAACTTGGTGGCGTGGTACCAGCCGCCGTGCGGTTCGCCAATGCGGCCCCCAATCGACGACACGTTGATGATGCGCCCGCTGCGCTGCGTCCGCAGCAGGGGCAGCGCCAGCTGCACCAGCCGCGCCAGCCCAAACACGTTTACCTCAAACTGATACCGCGCCTCGGCCAGCGGCACGTCCTCCAGCGCGCCGTACGAGCCATAGCCGGCGTTGTTTACCAGCACGTCGAGGCGTCCTTCGGCCTGCCTGATGGCCTCAATGGCCGCGACCAACGACTCATCTTTGGTCATGTCGAGGGCCAGCAGTTGGGCCCCGGCCTGGCCCAGCGCGGCCATGCGGTCGAGGCGACGGGCGCCGCCGTACACCACGTAGCCGGTTTGCAGCAGCAGCCGCGCCGTCGCTTCGCCAATGCCCGACGAGGCGCCCGTCACCAGCGCTACTTTCTTTTCACTGTTCATAAGGGAGGTTTTAGGTTATTAATTTGACGATTTGAAAAACTTCGAAATGTATGGGTAAAAAAAGGTCAGCCGCCCAGCTGGGTTAGCACGAACGAGTGGGTTTCGGGGTCGGCGGCGGCCGTAATCTGCTTGCCTACTTTCTGCGTAGTAATGAGGCCCGCCGATTCCAGCTCTTTGATGTGGTGGGAGATGGTGGGGGCGCCGATTTTCATTTTAGCGGCCAAGTCGCTCACGAAGCACTCGCTGCGGGGCACGGCCATGCGCTGCTGCTGCCAGATTTGCAGGTACAAACTCAGGCGATGCTCGTTGGCCAGGGCTTTCAGGATGCGGGTCAGGCGCTTATTGGGAGCAATCATAAACAAAGCGGGGATGCAAAGCTAATACAATTCGACAAGTATCGAATCAAAATCATTCCGGGTCGCCCGGGTTTTTCAAAAAAGAAGCCCGCTGCAAATACTTGCAGCGGGCTTCTTGCTTTTGCGTGCGCGCGGGGAGATTCGAACTCCCACACCCGAAGGCACCACCCCCTCAAGATGGCGTGTCTACCAGTTTCACCACGTGCGCAAATTGAGCAACTGAACCGGGCAGTTCGGCCGAAACCGGCTCCGCTGAGGCGGCGAAGCGGGTGCAAAGATAGCCGCCGCGCATCGGTCGCACAACCTTCGGCGGCGCCTTTTTTATCAAACGCCCGCCATTCAAATGGTTACCTTGCGCGACCGGGGGCACACCCGGGATGTCTTACGTCCATCTTCAACGCTTGGCCATGAATCCTTCCTCAACCTCGGCTTCTGATTCCTTCTTCGGCCGTTTGGCGGGAAGCATCACCAAATTTTCCGGCTCCACGGCGGCGTTCATGCTCGCGGCGGGCGTAGTAGCGGTGTGGGCCCTCACGGGGCCGCTGTTTCACTACTCCGAAACCTGGCAGTTGGTTATCAACACGGGCACTACCATCGTCACGTTTCTGATGGTTTTTCTCATTCAGCGGGCCCAAAACAAAGATTCGCTGGTGCTGCACCTCAAACTCAACGAGCTGATTGCGGCCACCAAAGGCGCCAGCAACCGCCTCATCAACGCCCAGGACTTTACGGAGGATGAAATCCGGGTATTGCACGATTTTTACTGCGCCCTGACCGAATTGGCTAAGAAAGACTCCGACCTGGGCCAAACCCATTCGGTGGAAGAAGCCGAAGGCAACCACAACGAAAAGCTTGCCGCGCAGGCCAAGTAGGAGGTGCTGGTCCGCAGCGCGGCCGCGGCGGCTTGGCGCCGACGTGCGGCGGCATTGCGGGCCACAAAAAAGAGCGGCTGCAAACGTTGCAGCCGCTCTTTTCTCGGGTATTCAGGCAACGAAAACCCCGCTAGCGGGCCTGGATGAGCGGCGAGTCGACCACGTGCTCCGATACGAACCACACCTGCAGTTCGTTGGTGCGGATGAGCTGGCTCACGATGAGGTCGTTGGTGCCGTCGTCGCCGGCGTCAGCGGCTTTTTCGGCGTAGTCGTGGCAGTTCTTGAGCAGGCGCTGGTGGGCGTCGAGCAGGCGCGATACCTGCACAGGGGCTTCTTCGCGGTCGCGCGGCACGCGCGGAATGCTGGTCAGCTCGGCCACGTCGTGGGCCATGGCCACGGCCACGCCCCCCAGAATCTGGATGCGCTCGGCAATGGCGTCGACCAGCTCGGTTTGCTCTTCGTAGTGCTTGTCGTAGAGCAGGTGCAGTTGGTAGAAGGTGGGGCCCACCACCTGCCAGTGGTGCTTTTTGTACATGTCGCGCAGCGTGATGGAGTCGGCCAGCAGCTGGTTGAGGTCGGTTACGCTCACCTGGCGGGTGTTTTCGTTGAGGCCGATGGGCAGGCGCTGGCTCACGGTGCCAAAGCGCTGGGTGGGGGCGGGGGCGTGGTTCTGCTGGTTGAGCACCGGCTGAATATCCACGGTGGGGTTGCTGCCCGCGCCGTTGCCGGTGTTGCCGGCGCCGTTGCGGCTGGCGGCGGGGGCTTTTTTGGCGGCGGGGGCCGCGGCTTTTTTCGAGGCCGGGGCTTGGGGGGCCGCGGTTTTGGCGGGAGAGGCCATAATTGTGAACGACGAGTGAAGTGAAAAAAACGGCCGAAACAATTCGGGCGCCCAAAGTCTATTCTTGCGTACGTACAAGCGCCCCGCCGAGTTAATTTTTCTTCCCTGATTTTACGCCATGAACGACCCCGCCGTCACCGAACCCGCCTTCGTGCTGCACCCCGAGCACCACCTCAGCAGCTCGGCCACGCTGCAGGACGTGGTCATTGGCCTCTCCGACGGCCTTACCGTGCCCTTTGCGCTGGCGGCGGGCCTGAGCGGGGCCGTGGCTTCGTCGGGTCTGGTCATCACGGCGGGCTTGGCCGAAATCGTGGCCGGCAGCATCGCCATGGGGTTGGGCGGCTACCTGGCCGGCCGCACCGAAGTGGAGCACTACGATGCCGAGCAGGCCCGCGAGCGGCGCGAAGTGCGCGAGGTGCCCGACGTGGAGCGCGCCGAAGTAGACGAGCTGTTGGCCGAAATGGGACTCTCGGCCGAAACCCGCCGCCAGGCCGTGGCCGAGCTCACCGCCGACCCCGAGCAGTGGGTGCGCTTCATGATGAAGTACGAGCTGGGCCTGGAGGAGCCCGACCCCCGGCAAGCGCCCAAAAGCGCCGCCACCATCAGCTCGGCCTACGCCGTGGGCGGGCTCATTCCGCTCAGCGCCTACTTCTTCACCAGCACGCCCACCGAGGGGCTGGCGTGGTCGGCAGCCATCACGCTGCTGTGCCTGCTGGTGTTCGGCTACTTCAAGAGCCGCATGACCGGGCAGCCGCCCGTGGCGGGCGCCCTCAAAATGGCCGTGGTGGGCGCGCTGGCGGAGGGCGCGGCCTTCGGCGTGGCGCGGCTGGTAACCGGCTGAAATTAATTAAGAATTAGGAATTAAGAATTGGGAATTAAGAAAGTAGGAGACTTAATTCTTCAACCGCGCCAAACTTAGCGTTCATGAAGTTCAAGCTGCCCAGGACTCCGGCCGTGCGGGCCACCGGCAAAACCTTCCGCCTCGCGGCCGTGGACCCGGACGCCACCGTGCCTTTCGCCCATAAGTGCCACGACAAAGACTCGGCCCGACCGCGTCTGCTGACCCTGCGCCAGCGCCTGTGCGAGCTGCAGGAGCTGCTCTACGCTGAGCACACCCGCAGCCTGCTTCTCGTGTTTCAGGCCATGGACACGGGCGGCAAGGATGGCGCCATCGAGAACCTGCTCACGGGCGTCAATCCGGCCGGCATTCAGGTCGCCACGTTCAAAGCGCCTTCGTATGAGGAACTAAACCACGATTTCCTGTGGCGCGTCCACGCCCAGGCGCCCAAGTGCGGCCACATTGGCGTGTTCAACCGCTCGCACTACGAGGACGTGCTCATCACCCGCGTGCACGGCCTGATTGACGCCAAGACCTGCCAGCAGCGCTACGCCGACATCAACAACTTCGAGGCCCTGCTGACCCGCAACGACACGCGCATCCTCAAATTTTTCCTCCACATCTCGAAAGAAGAGCAAGCCGAGCGCCTGCAGGCCCGCCTCGACGACCCCGCTAAAAACTGGAAATTCGACCCCAACGACCTCAAGGAACGCAGCAAGTGGGGAATTTACCAGCAAGCTTACGAAGACGCCCTGCGGCACTGCTCGCCGGCCGCCGCGCCGTGGTACGTGGTGCCCGCCAACCACAAGTGGGCCCGCGACCTGGCCATTGCCGAGATTGTGGTGGCCGCCCTGGAGGAAATGAACCCGCAGCCGCCCGAGGCCACCTTCGACCCCAAAAAGATGGTGATTATGTAGCGCGTACCGCTGAAGCAACCAATGATGGAACAGCAGCTTTTGCCTCATCAATCTTTACGAGGCCTCCTTGCTTAATGCAGTGTCCAGATAGGTGGTTATTTCCTGGAGTTTATCATCACCAAATCGGAAAACATCGCAATAAGTCTGGTTGTACTGCTTGCCGTTTGTGGTTTTGGCTTCGCCGGTACTTTCTACCACTACGTAATTTCCTTCTGCTACAATGTTTTTTATTGTGATGATAGGAAAGCTTTGAAGCTGCAGCATTTTGGATACTTCCAGCACCTCCGCCCTACCAATAATCGGGCTGTCGCCCAAGATGTTCCACTTGACGTTGTCGGCCAAATATTCTGCGGTAAAGTCAAGGTTTCCCTTGGCGAACTCCTCGCTAATCTTTTTTTGAAGTTGTTTATCTACGGTTTCCATATTCTTGGTGGCTTGGCGAAAGGAGTTGGTTGGTCTGCTCCCAATGCCGGGCCAAACTATGGCGCCAACTTGGTTGCTCATAACGGCAGCATTGCCGCCTCCCGCTTCAGTAGGAAGATAGACAAAATTGTGCGTACTGAGTTGGTTATCAACCCACCTGCTTGAGGGTCAGAATGCTGCGGCTGCTTCTCGTCCCCGAGGCTAAGGTTACGCCAGCACCGCCGCTTCCTTGCGCTCGCCAATCTGCTGGCGCCACATGGCGTAGTAGAGGCCTTTTTGCTGCAACAGCTCCTCGTGGCGGCCCTGCTCGGCCACGTGGCCGCGTTCGAGCACGAAGATGCGGTCGGCGTGCAGAATGGTGCTGAGGCGGTGGGCAATGAGGATGGTCATGTGCTGGCGCGAGCCCGACAGCTCCCGCACCGTCTTGCCGATTTCCTCTTCCGTGAGCGAGTCCAGGGCCGAGGTGGCTTCGTCGAACACCATGAGGGTGGGCTTGCGGAGCAGGGCGCGGGCAATGCTGAGGCGCTGCTTCTCGCCGCCCGATACTTTCACCCCGCCCTCGCCAATCACCGTGTCGAGGCCCTGGGGCGCGCGGGCGAGCAGGGGGTCGGCCGCGGCCTGGCGCAGGGCGTGCAGGCACTCGGCGTCGGTGGCCTGGGGCGCCACGAAGCGCAGGTTTTCGCGGATGGTGCCCGAGAACAGCTGGGTGTCCTGGGTCACGAAGCCGATTTGCTCGCGCAGCTCGTCGAGGTCAATTTCGGCGCCGGGGATGCCGTTGTAGAGAATCTGGCCCGACAGGGGCGGGTAGAGGCCCACCAGCAGCTTCACCAGCGTGGTTTTGCCCGAGCCCGAGGGGCCCACGAAGGCAATGGTCTGGCCGAGCTCGGTGCGGAAGCTGATGCCGGCCAGGGCTGGCACCTCGGCCGTGAGGTGCTTGAAGCGCACGTTGTCAAACTCCAGGGTTTCGATGTGCTCGACTGACCGGGGGTGGGCCGGCTTCACGTCCTTGGGCGTGTCGAGAATCTGCTGGAAGTTGGCCAGCGAGGCCTCGGTTTCGCGGTACACGTTGATGATGTTGCCCAGCTCCTGCAGCGGCCCGAAGATGGCGAACGAGTAGATGAACAGCGAGAAGAACTCGCCCACCGTAATCTTGCCCTGCACCACCAGAAACAGCATCATGAGCATGATGCCGTTACGCAGCAGGTTCACGAAGGTGCCCTGCACGAAGCTCAGCGAGCGGATGTAGCGCACTTTCTTGAGCTCCAGCTTGAGGATTTTCTCGGTGGTGGCGTTCAGGCGCTCGGTTTCCTGCTGGGCCAGGCCCAGGCTTTTCACCAGCTCGATGTTGCGCAGGCTCTCGGTGGTGGAGCCGGCCAGGGCGGTGGTTTCGGCCACGATGGTCTTCTGCACCACCTTGATTTTGCGGCTGAGCAAGGAGCTGATGAAGCCCAGCAGCGGAATGGTGAGGAAGTAGGCCGGCGCGATGGGCCAGTACACGGTGCTGGCGTACCACATCACGAACACGATGCCCACCACGGAGGTGAACAGCACGTTCACGAACATCTGGATGAGCTTCTCCACGTCGGCGCGCACCTTCTGGAGCTTGCCCAGGGTTTCGCCCGAGCGCTGGTCCTCGAACACCTGATAGGGCAGTTCCAGCGAGTGGCGCAGGCCGTCGGAGTACATGCGCGCGCCCAGCCGCTGGGTGATGACGTTGACGTAGTAGTCCTGAAAGTTCTTGGCAATGCGGCTGACCATGGCCACGCCCATGGCCTTGAGGATGAGTACGCCCGCCCCGCCAGCAAGGAAGGGCCAGAATTCCATGCGGTGCAGCCCGCCGGTGGGCTTCACCACGTAGCGGTCGATAATCTGCCGGAAGATGTAGGGGTCGAGCAGCGAGAACACCTGGTTGATGGCGGCCAGCCCCAGGGCCAGGGCCAGCAGGCCCCAGTAGTTGCGCAGGTAGCTATAAAGGATTTTCATAAGTAACGGAAAGGCCGAATCCGGGCCGGGCCGCCGCAGCGTATAGGAGCAGCGTTGGCGGCCAATCGGCGGCGGCGCGCAAGGTACGCTTTCCACAACCGCCCCGCCGGGCAAATGGCCCGCCGGAACCCGGTTGTGGCGCCTCGTCCTCGTGCTTTCCCGCAACGCGTAACGGTTATGTTATTATTTCGTCAGCGCGGCCACCGCTACCCGGCCCGCCGCGTGCGGTTGCACCTGTGGCCATCGGGCTGCGGGCAAGAGCGGGCCGCCGGGCAGGGCACCGCAGGTGCAGGCCGGGGGCAACCGCCCCGTGGTCGTTCTGATTCGGACTACGCAGCGGCAGGGGCAAGAACGCGCCGCTGTGCTGCCAGCCCGGGGCGTCTGCCACCGTTCAGCTATGTCAAGAAAATTACAGATTACAGTATTAAAATTATAAGCTGTTCGCGGATTTAAATGAGTGGCTATAAGGACAGTCTTGCAATTTAGTGTGGACTACCTACTTTTGTTGCGGAGCGAGCGAATTATATTCTCTACCGCCGGCTCCGCCAGCATCTTTCGTTCATTTTTTAATTTATTCTCAACTTTATGAAAAACCGAATTTTTACTAAACTCTTACCCGCGGTGCTGCTGGCGGTCAGCGTGTTTTCGCCGCTGGTGCGCGCTGAAGGCTCCAAAAACATCACGCCGGGCACCGCCCCCCGCGGCACGGCCACGGCAGTCAATAACTTCATCGGCTACCTGCAGCACGATGATGGCGCTAACTCCCGAGCTTTTTCTGGTTCTCCTGGTTTTCTCAAGCCGAATTCCAACGCGCTCGAACGCCTCTACATTCACATGGAGCCGGGCGAAAAGCTGTACTATGGTTTGCGCCGCGTGCCCACCGAAACCAATGACAACACCCGGTTGCGACTGGAAGTGAAGTACGGTACTACGACGGCCAGCTCCACTATCCTGGAAATAGCTACGGGCACCAACCCGCGCAACGCCACCCTTGCGCCTGCCCCGGGCGTTATTGCCACGCCCGAGGAAGCCGCGGTGGGCCCGCGGTTCAACGCGGGGCTGCCTGCCACTGGCTACAATCCGTTGGTGTTCGAAAACACTACGGGAGCGGCGCAGGAAGTTTGGATAGAGTTTGAGCAGGTTGCCCTCCTGGGCCTCGTGGTGGCCCCCAGCAAGTCCTGGTACGACTGCTGGGACTTCACGGTGCGCGATGACGCCAACGCAAACCTGAGCCGGCGCGGGGAAAAGCCGGGGCGGCTGTATTCCTCGGCCTGGTCGTTTACCGGGGCCGATTTCGCCAACCAGTTCGCCACCACGTTCGCGCTGTACCCACTCATTCCCAACCCCAACTTCGCCAACGCCAACTTCTTCGTGAAGCAGGTCAGCTACTCGCGCATCCGGCCTTTTGGCACCCTACTTACGGCCAACGAGTTAGGAACCAGCGTGGCCGGCGATTACATTACCAAGCGTAAAAGCCAAAATGGTAACGTAGGCTACGCGCAATACAAGCTGTTTGTGAACAACCCGGACATCGCCGTTTACCCGTCCACGACTCCCCCCAACTCGCCGACGATTACGACCACCTGCTCGGGCACGGCCCCGAACCAGAGCACGACGTTCTCGCTGGCCATCGACCAGGCCGGATTCGGCATCGTCTTCATCGACGGCAACAATAACCAGACCTACGAAGCTGCCAATGACCGGGTAATCGAACGCCAAACGGTAGTGTCGAATACGGCCAATACCTTCGTTTGGGACGGCAGAACGGACACTGGAGTTAAAATGCCAGCAGCTACCATCAACCTGGTGTTTTCCAGCGGCGTGGGCCCGGTAAACTTCCCCATGTTCGACTGTGAAGCTGCTGATGCCGCTGGCATCACGGTGCGGTCGGTGCGGCCGGGCAACAACAACGGGTTCACTGACTTCCTGTTCTACGACGACACTAACTTTGCCGCAAACTTTTCCACGCCCATTCGCAACCCCATTGGCAACAACAGCGCGTCGGGAGCCCACAAATGGGGCGCCACGGTTTCAGGCGATGGTCTAACCGTCAACACCTACGCCGTGGGCCTGCTGGCTCAGGGCCGGGCCTTCAACGTGGCCTACGACGGCAGCGGCTGTTTGGTGCTGAACCCCATCATCCTGACGCCGCCCCTGCCCGTGGAGCTGACCCGTTTCGGGGCGGTGCTGCAAAACGAGGGCGTGCGCCTGAGCTGGGAAACGGCTTCGGAAAAAAACTGCGACTATTTTGCCGTGGAGCGTAGCGCCAATGGCCGTGCTTTCGAAGCCGTGACCCAGGTGCCGGGCAGCGGCACCAGCACCCAGAAGCGCACGTATGCCGCGCTGGACGCCGCGCCGCTGCCCGGCGTGTCGTACTACCGCCTCCGGCAGGTGGACAACGACGGCACCCCGCATTTCAGCCCGGTGGCAACCGTGGTGAACGCGGGCCGCGCCGCGGCCACGCTGTCTCCCAACCCGGCCACTACCACGGTCAGTATTCGCTTTGCCACTGCGCTGGTTGGGCCGGTCAACCTCCGGGTGCTCGACGCCACCGGCCGGGTCCTGTGGCAGGAGCGCCGGGTGCTGGCCGAGCCCCAACTCGACTTGCAGGTGCCCATCGCGCAGCTGCCCGCCACCGGGCTCTACTTCGTGCAGGTCAGCAACGGTGGGCCGGTCAGCGTGTATCGTTTCAACAAATAGGCAGAACTGCTGACGGAGCCACGCAAGGAAGCAATTCGGCTTGCAACGCGGACGCAAAAGCCCCCTCGGGAATTTCCCGAGGGGGCTTTTGCGTCCGCGCTATTCTACCAGACCAGCGCCGCAAATACGACGCACCACCAGCGCAGCCTGCTGGCCGCAGAACTGGGCGCGAAAGCGGCGTTGCTGCCCGCAACGCAAGTCCTGGACACGTGAAAACTTAAAGCAGCCAGGCTTTTTCATTCGAAACGCCTGCTCTGGAACGGCTTCCCGGGCAAAGTTCGGGTTGTCGCGGCGCGACCCTGCGCGTCTCGGCGGTGAACGGTTGTTGAACGGGTGCGGGCCAACGGCGCGGACGCCAAGGCGCGGCTCTTCGCGCCTTCACGCCCCGCACTCGGAGGGGGAAACCGCGGCTGACGTTGAACGGGGTGGGGTAGTTTGACTACGAAGTCGAATAATTAATAGAACTAATAGCAGTTATTATTTCAGTATTTGTTACCGACACAACCCGTACTTATTGCGTAGCTTTTCCCCGTTATGGGTTCGAAATTTGTGGCAGTTAGTTATTATCTCGGAACTTACGTACTTTATCAAACCCTGAGCCCCGGTGGGGCGGCACACCGGTGGCAATAGGCGGTTCAACCGCGACCAAGCCCCGGCAGTCGTGCTGGCCAGGGCCGCCCCGCCGGGGCTTGGTGGTCATCAATCCGGTAATTACTACCGGTATGCCGCCCCGCCGGGGCTAAAATTTGAACGGGTTGCGTCAGCCCCATCTCTGTTTCATCTACCAACAAAGCGTCTCTTTGGCATTTCACGAGCCTGGCTTCATTGTTGGCAAAATATATGAATGTTGTATACCACGAATTATTGCCGGACAGCTACCTGCTCATACTGGCGCCCGGGCGGACGGACGAGCCGGAGGTGGCGCTGGCCCATTGGCTGAGCTGCGCCGAGCACAGCGGCAAACCCGCGGTGTGGGTCGATTGCGGGATGCTGAGCTCTTTATCGGACGAAGCCATCGGCCTGATTTGGGCCTCGCACTACCACCTGCAGCAGAACCACGCCCAGCTGGTGCTGGTGCACGTGCCCGACCGGGTGAAACAGGAGCTGCTCAAACGAGGGCTGGAACCGGCGCCGTGCATCGTGCCCACGCTGCTCGACGCGGCCCGGCAGTCGCACTGGCACGACCCTCATATCGAAGCCTAGGTAAGTGCGGCGGGCGGCCCGCCCGCCGCAACAGCTGCGCTAGTCGGCCGGTGTGGCCGCGGTGGAATCGGGGCTGCCGCCGGCGCCGTTGAGCAGAAATTCGCGCAGGCGCTCGGTGTGCTTTTTGATTTCGCCAATCCGCTCTTCCTGGTGCCCGGGGTGAAGCACGTCGCCGCGCAGGGCCATGCTGCTGAGCAGGTGCTTGCGTTCCTCCATCATGCGCAGGGCCACCCAGAGGCTTTCTTCCAGGCTCTGCTGGGATTTGCGCAGCAGCGCGTCGGCGGTGAAGGCGTGGCCGGTGTGGCAGCGGTAGCGCAGCACTTTGCCCTGGTTCATCTCCCACAGAGTGCCGCCGCAGTCGGGGCAGGTGAGGGGCACGTGGTGGCCGAGGGCCGCGACGGCCGCCACGGTTCCGACGACCCTTTCCGCGATGGCGGCCTCCTGCTTGAGGTCCGCGGGCACTTCCACTTTGCGCTCGGGCACTACGCCCCGCGTTATCTCGTCCAGTAAGTCCCCCATCAGGGCCAGCGGCACCACGTAGTCCACGTCCACGTGGCGCAGGGCGCTTTCGGGCATGCTCGGAAACTCGGCCTCTGCGGGGTCCTGCACGATGGCCACGCCGCCGCAGCGCTTGATGAACTCCAGCCCGGCGGTGCCGTCGTGCAACATGCCGGTGAGGACGATGCCCACCGTGCGCGGCCCGTAAGCCACCGCCGCCGAGCGGAACAGGGCGTCGGCGGAGGGGCGGTAGCGGTTTTCGCGCGGGCCCTTGGTCACCAGCACGTGGGCCACGGAGCCGTCCTTGGCCAGCAGGTGGCGGTCGGGCGGGGCTAGGTACAGCGCGCCGGGCCGCAGGGGTTCGCCGTCGACGGGCAGGCGGCAGTCCAGCGCAGTGTGGCGGGCCAGGCGGCTTACGAGCTGCTGGCCGTCGGTATCGGAGGCAAAGTGCTGCACCACCAACACCGCGGCGGGGAGCGTGGCGGGCAGCTGGGCAACCAGCTGCACCAGCGCCGGCATCCCCCCGGCGGAAGTGCCAACAACGATGAGGTGAGTAGGGGCGGGCATTGGGAAGGGTAAGGCTGGCCGTTTTCTACGGCTGTGGTGCGGGGAGGGTGGAGCGGCGGGGGCTTTTCCGGTAAATTTGTTTTGAGCGGGCCCCCCGCGGGTCCGTCTGCGTAAACCTGGTCCCCAGCCGACGCCCCCTTGCCGGCGGCGGGTGGCCCCCAGCCTTGCAGCCATGAATCCCCACGACTTTCCGCCCGTTCCCGAGCCCGGCATTGCCCTGACCCCGTCCACCGACTTGCCCCGGGACGGCGACGAACCCGCCACGCCCCTGCTGCTGCGCGAGGCGGCGCGCATCGACGCCGGGGGGGCCGCCTTTCCGCTGGTGGGGCTGGGCGGCTCGGCGGGCTCGCTGGCGGCGTTTGAGCAGTTTTTTCGGGCCATGCCCGCCGACAGCGGGGTGGCCTTCGTGGTGGTGATGCACCTCTCGCCCGACCAGCCCTCGGAGCTGGCCCAGGTGCTGCAACACTACACCAAAATGCCGGTGCGGGAAGCCGCCGACGGCCTGCGCGTGCGGCCCAACCACGTCTACGTCATCCCGCCCAACCACGACATGAGCATCCTGCACGGCATGCTGCTGCTGTTCGTGCCCACCCAGCCCAAGGGCCGCCGCCTGCCCATCGACTTCTTCTTTCAGAGCCTGGCCAAGGACGCCCGCGAGCGCGCGGTGTGCGTCATCTGCTCGGGGCTGGGAACCGACGGCACGCTGGGGCTGAAAATGGTGGTCGAGAACTTCGGCATGGTGATGGTGCAGGCCCCCGAAACGGCCGAGTTCGACGCCATGCCGCGCTCGGCCCTGGCCACCGAGTTTGTGGACTACGTGCTGCCCGCCGCCCAGCTGCCGGCCAAGCTGCTGGAGTACGTGCGCCACCCCGGCCCCCGCCCGCGCCGCGACGACCCCCCCGAGGGCGGCACCAAGCCGGCCCACGCCCTGCAAAAAATATTCAGCCTCATTCGCGCCAAAACCGGCCACGACTTTTCTTTCTATAAGCGCAACACCGTGTTCCGGCGCATCGAGCGGCGCATGAGCGCGCATCAGATTGGGGAATTCACCCACTACGTGCGGCTGCTGCAGGAAAACCCAATGGAAGTGGAGGCCCTGTTCAAGGAGTTGCTGATTGGGGTGACCAAGTTTTTCCGGGACCGCGACGCGTTTGCGCAGCTGGCGCTGCGGCTGCTGCCCGTGCTGCGGCAGCAGCCGGCGGGTAGCACGTTCCGGGTGTGGGCCCCGGGCTGCTCCACTGGCGAGGAAGCCTACAGCCTGGCCGTGCTGCTGCGCGAAGCCCTCGACGGCGTGGACCCCGCCCAGCGGCTGGCCGTTCAGATTTTTGCCACCGACCTCAACCCGGCCGGCATCGAGGTGGGCCGGGCCGGCCACTACGCCGACAACCTGGTGGCCGACGTGAGCCCGGAGCGCCTGAACCGGTTTTTTGTCAAGACCGACGGCGGCTACCGCATCAAGAAAGAGGTGCGCGACCTGGTGATGTTTGCCGTGCACGACCTCAACAAGGACGCGCCCTTCACCAAGCTCAACCTGTTGGTGTGCCGCAACCTGCTCATCTACCTGAGCGCGGACCTGCAGAAAGCCCTCATTCCCGTGTTTCACTACGCCCTCAACCCCGGGGGGCTGCTGTTTTTGGGGCCCAGCGAAAACCTTAGCGGCTTCCAGGACCTTTTTCAGGCCCTGGACCCGAAGTGGAAGATTTCGCGGCGCACCGAAGTGGCTTCTTCCATTGCCCGGTTCGCCGCTTTTCCTTTTTTTCAGGCCCGGGCGCCCGTTCCGCCGCCCGCTTCCGACGCTGGTCCTATGACGCCCCAACTCTCCCGCAAAGAAGGCCCCTTCGCCGCGCTGGTGCAGCGCGTGCTGCTGAGCCAATACTCCCCGCCCGCCGTGGTGATTACGGCCAAGGGCGAAATCCTGTACGTGAACGGCCGCACCGGCCGCTACCTGGAGCCCGCGCCCGGCCTGAGCGGCCTCAACCTCTTCGACATGGCCCGCGAAGAGCTGAACTACGAGCTGAGCGCGGCCGTGCACCAGGCCGCCAGCACGCGCCTGGACGTGGTGGCCAACGACGTGAAGCTGCGCACCGACAGCGGCGTGCAGTTGGTGCGCCTCACGGTGAAGGTGCTGGACGAGGGCGCCGCCCTGGCCGGCCTGCTGCTGGTGGTGTTCGAGGACCAGCCCACGCCCCGCAAAGTGCGCCTGGGCCGGGCCCTGCTCGCCGCCGACCCCGGCCCCGACGCCCAGCTGCAGGCCCTGGAGAAAGAGCTGCGCCACACCAAAATCCGCCTCCAGACCACCATTGAAGAGATGGAAAGCAGCGTGGAAGAGCTCAAGAGCGCCAACGAGGAGCTGCAGAGCGCCAACGAGGAGCTGCAAAGCACCAACGAGGAGGCCATGACCAACAAGGAGGAAATGCAGAGCCTGAACGAGGAGCTCATGACCCTCAACGTGCAGTACCTGAGCAAAACCGAGGAGCTGAGCGAGGCCGCCAACGACATGAAGAACCTGCTCGACGCCACCGAGATTGCCACGGTTTTCCTGGACAACGAGATGGTGATAAAGCGCTTCACGCCGGCCATGCGCCGCATCATCAGCCTGCTGCCGGCCGACGTGGGCCGGCCCGTGACGCACTTCGCCCACACCCTGCGCCACGAAACCCTGGCCGCGGACGTGCGCTCGGTGCTCGACCGGCTCGTGACCGTGGAAGCCAACATCCAGACCACCCAGGGCGAGTGGTTCGCCATGCGCATCCTGCCCTACCGCACCCTCGACAACTACATCAGCGGCGCCGTCATCACCTTCACCGACATCACGGGGCTCAAGCGCCTCGAAGCCCAGCTGCAGGAAAGCAGCCGCTTCGCCGAGAGCATCGTGGAAACCCTGCGCGAACCCCTGCTGGTGCTCGACGCCGAGCAGCGGGTGCTGGCCATCAGCCGGGCCTTTGCCGCGCTCTTCGGCCTCGACCCCGCCCGCGCCAAGGGCCAGCTCCTGCGCGAGCTCGATGGCGGGGCCTGGCAGCTGCCCGCCCTGCGCGCGCGCCTCGACGAGGCCCTGCACCACCCCGGCGAGCCGTTTGAAAACTTTGCCCTCACGGCGAATTTCCCCGGGGCGGGCCCCCGGCAACTGCTGCTTTCCGGCCGCTGCATCACCAGCCGGGGCGCCCAAACCGGCCGCCTGCTGCTGGGCGTGCAGGAAGTGAGCCCGGAGGAAGCGTAGCGGGGCGGGGCGCCCGGCCGGGCTGGCCCGGCCGGAGCCGGCCCGCCGGGATTTTTACCTCAAAGTGCCGGTTGTTGGCGGCCGGCCGAATCCAGGGCCTGGCGCACGTCGACCCAGGTCAGTTCGCCGGCCACGTAGCGGTCGTAGAGCTGGCGGGCGTAGGCCGTCGCCTTGGTTTTGAGGCGGGGCACGGTGGCTTGCAGCTGGGCCAGCACGAAGGCCCGCTGCTGCGGAGTTTGGGCGTTGGGGCCGAATCGGGAATCGTAAGCCATGGGACTCGTAAATAAGCTTACCCGGGAAGTTGCCGTACAAATTTCGGCGGCGGCAAGCGGAAATTCAAGGAGCGAAATACCTATTTTACTGCCGGGTAAAGCGTTTGTTTGGTCGTCTCATCCGTATTTATCCCCCGTAAAAAAACCGAGCTCGTGACGAGAGGCAGCGGCGCGGCCCCGGGGCGGACTCCCTGCCGGGGGCAACCGTTTGGGCTGTCGTGCGGAACGAGTATCTTCCCGAACTACTTGAGCTTTTCTCCTTGCTATGGGAACCGATGACCTCGCCCCGGCGGCCCGTTCCGGTCCGCACGAGGCCCTGCTTGCCCTGCGCGCGCGCGCCGAGGAGCGCCTCCACCTCATGACGCAGGCCGCTGACCACCACTCGCCGGCCGAAGCGCAACGCCTCGTGCAGGAGCTGCAGGTGCACCAGATAGAGCTCGAAATGCAGTACGAGGAGCTGCTGCTGGCCCAGGCCGAGGCCCAAACCGCCCGCGCCCAGTACGTGGACCTGTACGATTTTGCCCCGGTGGGCTATTTCACCCTCACCCCCGCCGGCACGGTGGTGCAGCTCAACCTCTGCGCCAGCCAGCAGCTGGGCACCGTGCGGCAGCGGCTGGTGGGGCGGCACTTTGCCCTGCTGGTGGCCCCGGCGCACCGCCTGGAGTTTGGGCAGTTCCTGGCCCGGGTTTTCGCCGCCGACACCACCCAGAGCTGCGAGTTGCTGCTGCAGCGCGAAGCCGGCCCGTCGTTCTACGCCCAGCTGGAGGGCCTGCGGGCCGACGCGCCCAGTGGCCCGCACTGCCGCCTGGCCGTGCTCGACGTCACGGCCCGGCGCCAGGAGGCCACCGAGGCGCTGGCGGCCAGCGAGGCCCGCTTCCGCCGGCTCTTCGCCGACAGCAACGACGCCGTGGCGCTGCTGCAGGGCCACCAGTACGTGGACTGCAACGAGGCCGCCCTGCGCCTGCTCGGGGCCGAACGTAAGGACCAGGTGGTGGGCCGGGAAGCCGGGGCCTTTGCGCCCGACTACCAGCCGGACGGCCGCCGCAGCCTCGACCACTTCCGGGAGAACGTGGCCGAAGCCATCCGCACCGGCTCGCGGCGCTACGACGCGTGGATGCGCCGGGAATCGGGCGAAGCAATAGTGGTCGAAGCCGTGCTCACGCCCATTGAGCTGGGCGGCCCCACGCCGCTGGTGCACATCGTGTGGCGCGACGTGACGGCCGCCCGCGCCGCCCAAGAGGAGCTGCGCCTGAGCCAGGAGCGCCTGCAAATGGCCCTGGCAGCCTCGGCCAGCGGCGTGTGGGAGTGGGAAATGGCCGCCAATCAGCTCTACTGGGACGCCGCCGCCCAGGCCGTTTTCGGCCTGAACTCCGGCCCGGGCCCGGTGTCGGTGGAGGTGCTGCGCGCCGCCGTGCACCCCGACGACCTGCCCGCTCTGGCCGCCGGCCTGCGCCGGGCCTTCGCGGAGCCCACCGCCTTCGACCTGGAGCACCGCATCCGGTGGCCCGACGGCCGGGTGCGCTACGTGGCGGCGCTGGGCAAGGTCATTTCCGACGAGCAGAGCCAGCCCCGGCGCCTCATCGGCATCGTGCGCGACGTGACGCCCCGCCGCGAGGCCGAGAACGCGCTGCGCCAGGAAAAGGAATTTACCGAAAGCTTGCTCGAAAACACCGTGGACGGCATCATCGCCCTCGACCGCGGCGGGCGCATCACGGCCTGGAACGCCGAGGCCGCCCGCTACTTCGGGCCGGATGCCGCCGCTGTGCTGGGCCGGTCGGTGTTCGAGGTGCTGCCGTTTCTCGACGCCGAGGCCCACCAGGCGTTGGCCCGGGTCCTGGCCGGCGAGCGGGGGACGCGCTTTGGCCAGTCGTTTCCGCCCCGCCCCGGGCGCTGCGACGTGTTTTTGGTGCCCCTGCAGCCCAACGGCGGCGAGCAGCCCAGCGGCGCGCTCATCATCGTGCGCGACGTGACCGAGCGCGACCGGTTGACCGAGGAAGCCACCCAGCTGCGCCTGCGCCAGCAGCAGGAGGTGCTGGCCGCCATCCTCATCACCCAGGAAACGGAGCGCAAGCGCATTGCCGAAGCCCTGCACAACGGCCTGGGCCAGCTGCTGTACGCCACCAAGCTCAGCCTGGAGGGCCGCGGCGGCGTGCCCGCCCAGCCCCGCGAGTCGCTCCGGCTGCTGGAGGAAGCCATCAAGGCCACCCGCACCATTTCCTTTGAGCTCACGCCCGGCATCCTGGAAGACTTTGGCCTGCGCACGGCCTTGGAAGAGCTGGTGAAGCGCATTGCGCCGGCGCGCCTGCCCGTGCGCCTGCACTTGGGTGACCTGGAGCGGCGCCTGCCCCCGCGGGTCGAAATCGCGGTGTACCGCATGGTGCAGGAGCTGTTGAACAACGTGATGAAGCACGCCCAGGCCACGGAGGCGGTGGTGCACGTGGCCCACGAGCGCGGCCGCGTGGAGGTGAGCGTGGAGGACGACGGGCGCGGGTTCGAGCCGGCCGCGCTGGCCGTGCAGCCGCTGGCCGGCATCGGCCTAGCCGGCGTGCGCAACCGCGTGGCCCTGCTCGGCGGGGAGCTGGTGATTAACTCGCAACTGGGCCGGGGCACCATCGTCAGCTTCGACCTGCCCGCGTAGGCCGCCCGGGGTTGGCCCCGCGAAGCCCGGCCTCCCGCCACCCGCGGCGCCCGGCCCAGCTGGTGGCAGGCTTGCCCCGAAACGAGTGCAGCAACCCAGCACGCGGCGGAGCAGGCGCCTGAATTATGCTGGTTTACCGGACAATTCTGCACCAAATGGCTTCCCGCGAACCGTTAATTTTGTGCTGCCTCCTGCTTTCATCGTGGCCCGGGCGGGGCATTCTGCCCGGGGGTTGCATCGGCCGCCCGGGCTCCTAACCTTTTCCCCATGTCAACCCTTCGCTTTAAAACCACCATCAACTGCGGCAACTGCATCAGGGCCGTCAGCCCCGTTCTCAACGAGGAAGTAGGCGCCAACAACTGGCAGGTAGACACCGCTTCAGCCGACAAAATCCTGACCATTACCACCCCCGCCGACCCGGCCTGGGTGGTGCGCGCCGTGGAAGCGGCCGGGTTTGAGATTGCACCCTTGGCGCAGTAAGCCAACGCGCCGGCCGGACGCAAAAGAAGGCGGCTCCGCAGGGAAGCCGCCTTCTTTTGCGTACCAAAAGGGGCGAAGACCCGGTTCACCACCACTTGGCGGCTGGTTACCTGGTCGCCGGTTTGCAGCTTTGTAAGGTCGGTGCCGGCGGGTTGCGGGCCTGCCCTGCTCCCGGCGCAGCACGTCTTTGCCGTCCACAAACACGTTGCCGCGGGGGCCTTGGCTGGCGCCGCGGCCCTTAGCGGCGCAATCGAATGGCCCGTCGGGGGGATGAGAGGCGGAAAAGTAGCGCGTACCAGCACGCTCGCGGGGAATGAAAAAGAATATGTTCCCGGTAACGGGGCTCGCCGCGGCTGGCACCTGAAAACGCTGCCTGCGGCACTGCGCAAAAAATCAGCGGCCCCGGCTGCTGGCATTCGGGCCGAACTGTGCGGTTGCGGGCCGAGGCCGAGGAGGTAATGGCCAACTGCAAAGGTTTGTGCACTTGGTGAAGCTGGAGCAATTCTCAGGTTCGTGTGTTGGTCGTCCGACTCCCCTCTCCGCGGGAGAGGGGCCGGGGGTGAGGTTTCCCGGCCACGCCATGTACACGAACCTGAAAACGGCTGTAGGTGCCGGTTTTCGGGTAATATTCGCGCGCCGTTGCCCGCGCCTGCTGCTAACTGCGTACCACGGTAGCGTCCGGTTCACCATTCTTCCTTCTTTCTCACCTCAACCCCACCACCTGCCATGCCTGCTTCGCTCGCCTCCGACCTGCACGCCGAATTTCTCCAGCGTTTCGGCTACGAACCGCTGCTGGTGCGCGCGCCGGGCCGCGTCAACCTGATTGGGGAGCACACGGATTACAACGGCGGCTTCGTGCTGCCGGCGGCCATCGACAAGGAAATGGTGTTTGCCGTGGGACTGAACGGGCGCGCCGAAATTCGCCTGGTGGCCCACGACCTGGGCGAAATTTTCAACCTGGCCAGCGCGGCCGACATCAGCCCCAGCGCCACCCACTGGGCCAACTACCTGCTGGGCGTGGCCGCGCAGTTCCAGGCGCGCGGCCTGGCCGTGCCGGGGTTCGACTGCGTGTTTGGCGGCGACATTCCGATTGGCGCGGGCATGTCGTCGTCGGCCGCCGTGGAGTGCGGGCTGGCTTTCGCCCTCAACCACCTGCTGGGCGCCGGGCTCGCACCCATGGAGCTGGCCCGCATGGCCCAAAAAGCCGAGCACACCTACGCCGGCGTGCTGTGCGGCATCATGGACCAGTTTGCCAGCCTGTTTGGGCGCGCCGGCCAAGTGGTGCGGCTCGATTGCCGCTCGCTCGACTACGCCTACTTTCCGTTCGACACCCGGGCCTGCCGCATCGTGCTCTGCAACTCAGGCGTGAAGCACAGCCTGGCCAGCACCGCTTACAACACCCGCCGCCAGGAGTGCGAGCGCGGCGTGGCCGTGCTGCAGCGCCACCACCCCGAAGTAACAAGCCTGCGCGATGCCACCCTGGCCCAGCTCGACAAACACCGCGCCGAGCTGGACCCTGCCGTGTACCGCCGCTGCGCCTACGTGGTGCGGGAAAACGCCCGCGTCGAAGCCGCCTGCCAGCACCTGGTGGCCGGCGACTTGGCCGCCTTTGGCCGCGAGATGTACGCCTCCCACGCCGGCCTGCGCGACGACTACGAAGTGAGCTGCGTGGAATTGGACGTGCTGGTGGAGGCGGCCCGGGCCGCGCCCGGCGTGTTCGGGGCCCGCATGATGGGCGGCGGGTTCGGCGGCTGCACCATCAACCTGGTGGCGCCGGACCAGGTCGACAGCTTTATTGCCAGCGTGGGCGCGGCCTACCGGCAACGGTTCGGGCGGGTGCCGGAAACCTACCAGACGACCATCGTGGACGGGGTGGGGGAGGCGGTGGTTGCAACAACGGCGGCGTAGTCGCTCGGTAATCCGATAGCGCGTCCTGCGGAGCTGGCCGAAGCATTTCGCCCGCTTCGTTCATGCGTCCACCTCACCCCCTGACCCCCTCTCCCGCGGAGAGGGGGCACCGGTTCGGCGCGGGCGTCCGGCTCCCCTCTCTTTGGGAGAGGGGCCGGGGGTGAGGTTGCCGCGTGAACGACGCGGGTGAGATGCCTCGACCAACTCCGCATGACGGGCTGTTTGCTCACTGTTAATTGCTAATTGCTAATTGTTAATTGAAAATATGCCTGCTTTTGATTCCACTGAGCACCCGCACCGCCGCTTCAACGCCCTGGCCGGCGAGTGGGTGCTGGTGTCGCCGCACCGCTCCAAGCGCCCCTGGCAGGGCCAGCAGGAAGCCCCCGAGGCCGACCAGCGCCCCGCCTACGACCCCACCTGCTACCTCTGCCCCGGCAACCCGCGCGTGGGCGGCGAGGTGAACCCGGCCTACGCCAGCACGTTCGTGTTCGACAACGACTTCGGCGCTTTGCAGCCCGACGTGCCCACCGGCGGCATCAACGAAGGCGGGCTGCTGCGGGCCGAGGCCGAGTCGGGCATCTGCCGGGTCCTCTGCTTCTCGCCGCGCCACGACCTGACCCTGCCCCAGATGAGCGTGCCCGCCATCCGGCAGGTGGTGGACTTGTGGGCGGCGGAGTTCGAGGCCCTCGGCGCCCGGCCCGACATCAACTACGTGCAGATTTTCGAGAACAAGGGCCCGGTGATGGGCTGCTCGAACCCGCACCCGCACGGCCAGATTTGGGCCCAGCGCACCGTGCCCGGCGAGCCCGCCAAGGAAACCGCGCAGCAGCTGGCCTACTTCCAGGAGCACGGCCGCACTTTGCTGACCGACTACCTGAAACTGGAGCTGGAAAAGAAGGAGCGGGTGGTGCTCGAAAACGAGCATTTCGTGGTGCTGGTGCCGTTCTGGGCGGTGTGGCCCTTCGAGACGCTGGTGGTGGCCCGCCGCCCGGTGCAGGACCTCACCCAGCTCACCGCCGCCGAGCGCGACGGCCTGGCCGACGCCCTGCGCCGCCTCACCATTCGCTACGACAACCTGTTTAGCATTTCCTTCCCGTACTCGTCGGGCCTGCACCAGCGGCCCACCGACGGCCAGGCGCACCCCGAGTGGCACTTGCACCTGCACTTCTACCCGCCGCTGCTGCGCTCGGCCACGGTGCGCAAGTTCATGGTGGGCTACGAAATGCTGGGCGACCCGCAGCGCGACATCACGCCGGAGTTCAGTGCCGGGCGGCTGCGCGAGCAGTCGGAAGTGCACTACAAAGAGGTGAGGGGGTGAGGAAGGAGAAGACGGTCATGCAGAGCGCAGCGAAGCATCTCGCGTGCAGCAGTAAACCAATCGTTCGACGAGGCCCGCGAGATGCTTCGCTGCGCCCAGCATGGCGGCCGGCTGGTGCGGTTGCCAGCAGCGGCGCCAGGCGCGAGGTACTTGAAGTATTCGCGGTTTACTTTTGACCGACTACCCCACGTTTTCCTACCGCTTTGGCCCCAAAACGCGCTTCCATCTCGGACATTGCCAAGGAGCTGAACCTCGCCGTTTCCACCGTTTCGCGGGCGCTGAGCGGCCATTCCCGCATCAGCGAAGCCACCCGCCAGCGGGTGGGCCAGCTGGCCGAGCAGCTCAACTACCAGCCCAACCACCTGGCCGCCGCCCTGCGCAAGGGCCGCAGCAATACGCTGGGCGTCATCGTGCCCCACATCGACGGCCATTTTTTCGCCCTGGTAATGAAGGGCGTGGAAGCGGTGGCCAACAAGGCGGGCTTCAACGTGATGCTGTGCCAGTCGAACGAGGACCACGCGCACGAGAAAAAGAACATTGAAACGCTGATAAACGCGCAGGTCGACGGCATTCTGGTGTCGCTGGCCCGCACCACGCGCGATTTTAAGCACTTCGAAAAGGTGAACAAGCGCGGCATCCCGCTGGTGTTTTTCGACCGCATCCTCGACGGCGTGGACGTGAGTGCCGTGGTGCTCGACGACTACCAGGGCGGCTACCAGTCGGTGAAGCACCTGCTCGCCCAGGGCTGCCGCCGCATTGCCCACTTCGGCGGCCCCCAGCACCTCAACATCTACAAAAACCGCTACCTGGGCTACCTGCAAGCCCTGCGCGACCACCAGGTTCCGGTTGACGACGCGCTGGTGGTGTTCGGCGACATGGCGCTGGAGGACGGCATTGCGGCCATGAAACAGCTGCTGGCGCTGCCGCAACGGCCCGATGCCGTGTTCTCGGCCAGTGACTTTGCCGCCGTGGGGGCCCTGCAGGTGCTCAAGGAGCACCAGCTGCGCGTGCCGCAGGACGTGGCCCTGGCCGGCTTCAGCAACGAAACCTTCACCGCGCTCACCGAGCCCCGGCTCACCACCGTGGACCAGCGCTGCGAGGAAATGGGCCGCGCCGCCATGCGCCTGCTCCTGGAAATGGTGCAGGAGCGCACCCGCCAGCCGTCGCCCCGCAAAATCGTGCTCCAGCCCGAATTGCTCGCGCGGGAGTCGTCGCAAGGGCGGCAGGGGGATTTTTCAGTGAGCAGTTAGCAGGAAAAAAAGCAATGAATAGCCAGAAATTATGGTTTGTTTTAATTCGAAAGCATTGCTCGTTGCGCACTAAAAATTGAGAGAGTACCTTCTTTTCGTTGACACCGAAACCTCGGGCATTCCGCGTGACTGGAGTGAGCCGTATTCGAGCCGCGCCAACTGGCCGCACATCGCGCAGCTGGCCTGGGTGGTGTACACCCGCGACGGCCGGCAGGTGAAGGCCGAAAACTACTACATCCAGCCCAGCGACTACGACATGAGCCCGGCCGCGGGCAGCGTGCACGGCCTCACGGTGGGCTTTTTGCGCGAAAACGGCCAGCCCCGGCACGCCGTGATGCGCCGCCTGCACCGCGACCTGCTGCACTACCAGCCGCTGGTGGTGGCCCATTTCCTGCAGCTCGATTTTCACATGGTGGGCGTGGGCTTTCACCGCGCCGGGCTGACCAACCCGCTGGAGCAGCTGCCCACTTTTTGCACCATGCGGGCCACCGGCGGGCTGGTGCGCCACCCGCACCAGCGCGCGTTGCGGCTGGGTGAGCTGCACCAGCGGCTGTTTCACGAGCCCCTGCGCGACGCCCACGACGCCCTGGCCGACGCCTACGCCACGGCGCGCTGCTTCTTCAAGATGCGCGAGCAAGGCACCATCACCGACGCGGCCGTGGCCCAGCAGGGCCCGGTGGGTTTGCCCGCGCCGCCCGGGGCCGCGCCGCGCCCGCCGTGGCCCAAAGTGGGCGTGGCGGCGTGGCTGCTCATCACCGGCGCGGCGCTGGTGCTGCTGGCGTTTTTACTGCTGGCGTGAGCGGAGTGGGAATTAGTTCGAAGTCATCCCTGAACGTCATGCAGAGCGGAGCGAAAAATTAATCAATGGGAAAAGAACGGTCATGCAGAGCGCAGCGAAGCATCTCGCCCGCTT
>NZ_JANNOD010000046.1:0-50606 GCF_031398885.1 Hymenobacter sp. | reverse complement strand
CCTCGAAAAAGCCATCGTGCCACGCGCGCCCACACGCGTTACACCTCCCCCCCGCCCCCTCTCCCGCGGTGTGGGGTGCGTTCAACGATACGCAATTGGCTCCCCTCCCCGGGGGAGCGGGGCCGGGGGTGAGGTGAAACGCGTGAGGCCGCGCTTGGCACGATGGCTTTTTCGAGGCAAACCCTACAATAGAATGTTGTTCATCGGCTGCAAGGCGGCCGGAATTTCTGCCTCGTCGAGCAGCTCGCGCAGGTCGATTTCGATGGTGCGGACCAGGGCGGTGATGGGCACGTCGTTGGCGTTGCCCTCAAACGGGTTTTCGGTGCCCTCGCCAATCTTCTCCATCATCAGGAAAATCCAGGACACCAGCATGCTGAACGGGATGGTGAGCCACACGAAATGCTCGCCGAGCTTTTCGAACTCCTGCAGCAGGCCGAAGGGCACCAGGCACACGAACATGCGCACAAAGAACATGTTGACGGTGGCGAACTGCCGGGGGTAGGGGAAGTTCTTGACGCGCTCGCACTTGCCCTGCTGGTCGTAGAGGTTGGTCAGCATCTTGGTCAGCTCCAGGTAGCGGAATTTTTCGAGGTGGTCGTCTTCGGCAAGCTCTTTGAGCTGCTTGGCCTGCAGGCCGAGCAAGTGGGTGGCCCGGTTTTTCTTGCTTAGCACGTACCCTGCGTCGGCGGGCGTGAGGTAGGGCCGCAGCTCGTCGGGCAAGGCGGTGAGGCGCTCGGCAACGCGGTAAAGCTGGCTGTACTCGGCGTTGGCGGGCTGGGCCATGTTTTCCCAGGCCCGGGGCTCGCGCAGCTGAAACCGCAGGGCCGTGAGCCAGGCCAGGTGGCGGTACACCAGCTGCTGGCGCGCGTCGGCAAACGCCGGCTCGTCGCCGGGCACCGGGCGCACAAAGTCCCGCACCAGCACGGCCCACGTCCGGCTCGCGTTCACGATGGCGCCCCAGATTTGCCGGGCTTCCCACGCCCGGGCGTAGGTGGCGTTGTTGCGGAAACCTACCACGAAGGCCGTGGCCGTGCCCACCAGGGCAATGGGCACCCAGGGCATGGCCAGCCAGTGCCAGTCCAGGGCGACGTACAGCACCGTGGGCACCAGGCCCAGCACGAATACGCCGACGATTTCGCGGCGGGTCCAGATGAGAACTTCTTTGAGGGAGTAGTGGTGGCCCGCGTGCATGGGGAAGTGGGGGAAGGTTCAGGTGCAGCAAATTAACGTCGGCCGACGCACACGGCGGGCCGCTCCCCGGGGGTGGCCAAGCGGCAGAAAGCCGCGCGCGCCCAAGCCGAATGGAGCAGTTTCTCAGACCTTTTTACAGGGGTGAAAGTTGCGGAGTAAAAGTTAAAAATCTGACAAGTGAGACTTTAGCTTTTGACCCGCAACTGCTACCCCTGCTCTAGGACGTGCGCGGACCCTGAAACTGCCCCGGTAGGGCGGCGTGGCCCCACCCCCGCCGCGGCGTAAATCGAAAAAATCACAACCCCCTTGCCGGCAATTAGGAAGCCCGGCCGGAGGGCGCTTATTCCATTCGTAATATATAGATAATCTGCTGGCAACAAGCTGTTTTCATCTTTGTGAAGCACTTCATAGGCTTTCTATATGTCCGAAAACAACAAAAAAATTACCCGTCGCGCATTCGTCCGCAACACGGCCCTTATCTCCGGCGGCGTGGCGTTGATGCCCGCCTTCCTCACCAGCTGCGACGACGACGACGAGCCGAGCATCACCTACACCGGCGACTTTGGTTTCAAAGAAGGCGTAGCCAGCTTCGACCCCTCGGCCACCAACGTCATTCTCTGGACCCGCTACACCGCCGCCGACAACGAAACCGGCGACCCTGCGCTGCGCTGGGAAGTGGCCGAAAGCAGCGCCTTCAGCCCCTTGGTGGCCAGCGGCACTGTGGCCGCCGCCGCCGCCGCCGACTTCACCGCCGTGGTGGACGTGCCCGGCCTCGTGGCCAACAAGAAGTACTATTACCGCTTCCGCAGCGAGCTGACCAAGGCCGAGTCGGTGGTGGGCGAAACCAAGACGCTGCCCACCGGCAGCCAGGCCAGCAGCGTGAAGCTGGCCGTGGTGTCGTGCGCCAACTTCCAGTCGGGCCTCTTCAACGTGTACGGCGCCGTGGCCGCCTCCGACGCCGACGCCGTGGTACACCTCGGCGACTACATCTACGAGTACGGGGCCGGCGGCTACGGCACCAACCCCACCACCGGGTCGCTGGGCCGCGCCCACCTGCCGGCCACCGAAATCATCAGCCTGAGCGACTACCGCACCCGCTACCGCCAGTACCGCTCCGACAAGCAGCTCCAGCGCGCCCACCAGCTCAAGCCCTTTATCTGCGTGTGGGACGACCACGAGTACGCCAACGACGCCTACAACACCGGCGCCCAAAACCACGACCCCGCCACCGAGGGCAGCTTCGAGACCCGCAGGCTCGCCGCCAACCAAGCGTGGTTCGAGTACCTGCCGGCCCGCACCACTGATAAGGCCAAGATTTACCGCCGCTTCGAGTTCGGCAACCTCGTGAACCTGCTCATGCTCGACACCCGCATCGCGGGCCGCGACAAGCAACTGAGCCTGGCCGACTATTTCACCGGCCCCAACGGCACGTTCAACACCACGGCCTTCGGCCAGGCTTGGCTCAACCCCACCCGCTCCATGCTCGGTGCCGACCAGCGTACCTGGCTGGCCGGGGCCCTAGGCGGCAGCAGCGCCAAGTGGCAGGTGCTGGGCTCGCAGGTGCTGATGGGCAAGATGTACATTCCGGTCGAGCTGTTGACCATCGTGGCGGGCCTGGCGGCTGCTCCCACGCCCCAGCTGCTGGCCCAGTACAACGCGGTGGCCACGCAGCTGAGCGTCATCAAAGGGCGCATCCTGCAAAACGACCCCACGGTGACAGCGGCCGAGCGCGCCCGCGTGGAAACGCAGCTGCCCTATAACCTCGACTCTTGGGACGGCTACCCCGCCGAGCGCGAGGGCGTGTTCGCCGCCGCCGCCGCCGGCAAGAAGCTGATTGCGCTGGCCGGCGACACCCACAACGCCTGGCACAGCGACTTGAAAAACGCCGCCGGCCAGCGCGTGGGCGCCGAGTTCGCCACGCCCTCGGTGTCGTCGCCCGGCTTTGAAACGCTGCTCACGGCCGGCGGAGCCGCCGCCATCAAAGGCTTCGAAGACTCGAACACCTTGCTCATCGACGACCTGCAGTACCTCGACGCCTCCAAGCGCGGCTACGTGCTGGCCGAGTTCACCGCCTCCAACGCCACGGCCGAGTACCGCTACGTGGCCGGCCTGGCCACGGAAGACGTGGCCACCACGACGGGTAAATCGGTGCCCGTGGCGTAAGTTGGTCCTGTTTCAACGTAAAAAAGCAGCGGCCGTCAGGTCGCTGCTTTTTTACTTTAGGAGCTAATGCGGGGTTTCTCGCAGAAGCCACAGCGCAGCCGGCCGGAGCTGGTGAACTTATCAGGCCTGATGAATGGGCCGCGTTTCTACGCCTGTTGCCGGGCGGCCTCGGTTTCGGCCAAGCGGTTGCCGCCGGGGCGCTGGGGCACGTTGAAGAGCATGGACGTGGCCCAGGGCACCAGGAAGCAGGCCACCGTGAGCACGGTCAGGCCCACGTCGGCGGCTTCGCTTTCCAGGGCCTTGCTCACCGGGTGGCCGGGCAGGTAGTGGCCCATCAGCGAGAGCAGTAGCTTGAGCCCGAGCAGGCCGATAACCACGAAGGCGGCCGTTTCCAGGAACGGGTACTTGCCCATGAGCAGCACGAAGGCCTGGGCCACCAGCCGCATGGCCAGGATGCCGATGAACACGCCCCCGCAAATCAGAATCAGGTTGTCGGTGAAGGCCACCACGGCGAACACGTTGTCGATGGAAAAGGCCAGGTCCATCAGCTCGATGAGGGCCACCGTGGCCCAGAACTTGCCAAACAAGCCCAGCGTGTGGCGGTAAAACCAGCTGTTCTGCTTGTCCACGGCCTCGGCATCGTGGGGCGGGCGGGCCTTGAAGTGGTCGTACACCAGGTAGAGCAGGTAGAGCCCACCCAGCGGCTTGAGGTACCAGAACTGGATGAGGAAGGAGGCGAACAGGATGCACAAGCCCCGGAAAATATAGGCCCCAAAAATGCCGTACTGCAACGCCTTCTTGCGCTGGTCCTTGGGCAAGTCGCCCACCATGGTGGCCAGCACGGCGGCGTTGTCGACCGAGAGCAGGCTTTCGATGATGACCAGGTTGCCCATGATGGCCAGCGAAGCCACGGGGTTATCGAGAATTTGCTGGACGTATTGATTCATAGACGGAAAAGCCGGGGCCGGGGTCGCGGAAGTGGCCGCTGGCTTAACGGCGAAACCGGGCCAAGGGTGCCGCCAGTTGCAACAACTGCCCCGCAAATATGTGGCGCAGTGGCCCGATGCCGCCCCGTTGCCCGCGCCGGGGCGCCAGTTCCGCACCGGGCCGCCCCCGCCCCGCAACCCCGTGGTCGACTTTGCAGTTGAACAAAGCCCCTGTGTTTTGCGGCCCCTTCTTCAATGATAGTGAACTCCACGCCCGCCGGCTGGCAAGTCATTTACCAGCAAGCCCACGCCCTGCTGGCCGCGCAAGCAGCCTGGCACTGGCCGCCGCTGGGGCCGCCGGACCAGTTTGTGGGCCTGCTGGCCGCCATTGCCCAGCACGACGACGAGCAGGACGACTGGCACGGCCGGGGCGGCCACCACGGCCTGACGCCGGCCGGCGCCCCGGCCAGCTTCGTCCAGAAAGAATTTTCCCTGGTCCAGGCCCAAAGTGTGCTGGCCGCCGCCCGCTTCCAGGGCCGCTGGCGCAGCCTGCTCACCAGCCAGCACCTGAGCGCCCTCTACGGAGCGCTGCGGGGGCAAACGAAGGAACTCGACGCGTTTCTAGACGAGTTGGCTGCCCGCCAGAACGAGTGGCGCAAAGCGCTTAAAATCAACAAAAAAGAAGCTCATCAGGCCTATGCCCTGCTGCACTGGTGCGACCGGCTCTCGCTCATCCTGTGCCGCCAGGAAATCCCGGAGATGGGCCGGGCCGTGGAAATCTACCGCGGGCCGGACGGCCCCACGCACACCCTGGCCCAGCCCGGCGGGCCCGGCCAGCTGGTGGTCATTGCCCCGTGGCCGTTCCGCGTGAAGGAAGTGGCGGTGAGCGTCGAGGCCAGCGTGCTCGCCCAGCTGCAGTTCGCCGACGATGCCGCGCTGGCCGCCGCCCTGCGCGCCGCACCGGTCGAAACCCTGCGCTGGGAGCTGCGCCCGGCCCCAGCCGTAAAATAAGGCCCGTTCCCGTGCGGAGTTGGGGCCCCGCCGCCAACGCGGCCCCGCGCCGGCCGTATTAGCACGCAGCGCCCCGCGCATCACGTCCCTTCCTTCTTCGCAGCATGGCAGATTACAAGCTTTCGGATATTTTGACCGTTTTCAAGGCTTCGGCTGCGGAATTCAGCAACAACAACTCGTTCCGGCACGCGGCGGCGATGTCGTTCTACACCATTTTCTCGCTGCCGCCGCTGCTGCTCATCGTCATCACGGTGGCCAGCGTGGCCTACGGCGGCGAAGCCGTGACGGGGCAGATTTACGGGCAGATTAAGGGCCTGGTGGGGGCCGACTCGGCCAAGTTCCTGCAGGACAGCATCGCCACCTTCACCAAGCAGCAAAAGGGGCCCCTGGCCACGGCCATCGGTGTTGGCACGCTCATCTTCGCGGCCACCACCTTCTTCGTGACCCTGCAGGAGAGCATCAACGACATCTGGAACCTGAAGGTCAAAACCAAGGGCATTGGCATCGGGGCTTTTCTCAAGCAGCGGTTCTTGTCGTTTGGCCTCATTCTGAGCGTGGCCCTGTTGCTGCTCATCTCCTTCGTGGTGAGCGCCGTGCTCAGCGCCTTCACCGGGTGGCTGCAACAACTGCTGCCCGAGGTGGGCGTGCTGGCCATCAAGCTCGTCGATTTTGCCCTGTCGCTGGGCGTCACCACGCTGCTGTTTGCCCTGATATACCGGTTTTTGCCCGACGCCATCATTCGCTGGCGCGACGTGGGCGTGGGCGCCTTTATCACGGCGCTGCTCTTCGTGATTGGCAAGTTTCTCATTGCCTTTTATATCGCCCAGTCCAACCCCGGCTCGGCGTTCGGGGCGGCGGGCTCGGCCATCGTGCTGCTGGTCTGGATTAACTACTCCTCGCTCATCGTCTTTTTCGGGGCCGAGTTTACCCAGGAGTTCGCCGACTCCTTCGGCCAGAAGGTGCAGCCCAAGGCCCACGCCGTGCGCGTGCGGCTCGAAGAAGTGGCCCCCGGCGAGTCGGACGAGGAAAAAGCCACCGGCCGCCCCCGCAGCGAGGGTAAGTGGCGGGGGTAGGGGCACTCGGTAAGCGCAGCCAGAAAAGTTGAAAAGTCCTTTCTATTGCGTGGCTAAGCCTGGCCTTTGTCTAACGAATACATTGTTAGTCATGTAATAGATAAAGAGCAAGATTTTTCGCCAAGGTTTCTTCGCGCTGCCAAAAGATCCTAAGTACGCAAAAGAGCATTGCGCAGTATCGGGAGCCGAGCGGCATATTTGGGAAATTAATTATTTCTGTCATGCTGCAGTTGCTACCTCCGCTCCGCTACGGCGTTGCCCTAATCCTCCTCAGCGTGCCCGCTTGGGCCCAGCAACCAGGTACCGCACCGGTGCTAGGCGCGCCCCCGCAACCCGAGCCGGCCGCGCAAACGGCTACGCGCCCCAGTTCGGGCACCGGCGAAGTCATTGGCCTGTCTTACACCGTAGAGCTGGTGTCGGGTACTTCTTTCACGGGCAAGCTTACTGCCATTGGCGGCGACGACCTGACCTTTGAAACAAAGGATTTGGGCCTGATTACGGTGAAGCGGCCAAATATCAAACAGCTCACCCTGCTCACCGCCGAGCAGGCCAGCCGCGGTTTCGACTACATCGGCAACGGCAACCGCCTGTCGTTCGCCCCCACGGCTCGCAACCTGCGCCGCGGCGAAGGCACCGTGCAGTCCATCTACGTTTTCCTGCTGGGGGTGAACTACGGCATCACGGATAATATCTCGATGGGCGCCTTGTTTACGTGGTTACCCGGCGAGGGCAGCGACAACTTCTTTGCCCTCACGCCCAAGGTAAGCTTCCCGGTGAGCGGCGACAAGCTGCACATTGGCGCCGGCGCGCTGATTGTCTTTCAGGATGGCACCGCCTTTACCCTGACCTACGGCAATACCACTTACGGCTCGGCCGACAACAACGTGACTGCCGGCGTCGGGTATGCTTTCGCTGGCGGCGAGTACATCAGTACGCCCGTTTTCTTGCTGGGTGGGGCCACGCGCGTTTCGCGACGCATCTCGCTCCTCAACGAAACCTACATTCTCAATATCACCGACGACGGCGACCGGGCCACGCTCGTTGGCGGCATTGCGGGGCTGCGCATATCGGGCCAGCGCATGAGCGGTAGCTTGGGCCTCATGTACGGCTTCTACAACTATTCCAACAAACGCTTCAACGGCAGCACCGATTCTGACTCCGATGGCGGCGCCCTTCCCTTTGCCGAAGTCACGTACCGCTTCGGCCGCACGAAGTAACGTCAAAGTCAGCTCGTGCTTAACCGCATAAAAGAAGCCCGGCCATTTCCTGATGGTCGGGCTTTTTGTATTGAAATAGTAGTCAATGACTCACGCTGCCGCGGTCTTCTCTTCCTTCACCGCCAACTGCCCGCAAGCCGCGTCGATGTCCTTGCCCCGCGAGCGGCGGATGTTGGTTTGCACGCCGCGGTCGGCCAGGTACTTGTGGAAGGCGGTGATTTTGTCGTCGGCCGCGTTTTGGTAGTTGGCGTTTTCGATGGGGTTGTACTCAATCAGGTTCACCTTGCAGGGCAGCCACTTGGCTATTTTGAACAGGTGCTCGGCGTCGTCCAGTCCGTCGTTGAAGCCGTCGAACACGATGTACTCGTAGGTGACTTTGCGGCCGGTTTGCTGGTGGTAGTACTGCAGGGCTTCCTTGAGTGCGGCCAGGGAATTGGCCTCATTGATGGGCATGATGTCGTTGCGCTTGGCGTCGGTGGGCGCGTGCAGCGAGAGGGCCAGGTTGGCCTTCACGTCGTCATCGGCCAGCTTCTTAATCATCTTGGCGATGCCGGCCGTGCTGATGGTGATGCGGCGCGGGGCCATGTTCAGGCCGTCGGGCGCGGTGATGCGGCGCACGCTTTCCACCACGTTGGCGTAGTTGAGCAGCGGCTCGCCCATGCCCATGTACACGATGTTGGTAAGCGGCGTGCCGTACTGGCTTTCGCACTGCTCGCGGATGCGCACCACCTGGTCGTAAATCTCGGCCGCGTCGAGGTTGCGCTTGCGGTCCATGTAGCCCGTGGCGCAAAACTTGCACGTGAGCGAGCAGCCCACCTGCGAGCTGATGCAGGCCGTCATGCGCGTGTCGTGCGGGATGAGCACGCCCTCCACCACGTTGCCGTCGTGCAGCCGGAAAGCCGACTTGATAGTGCCGTCGTTGCTGAGCTGCTGGTTCTGCACCGTCACGCCGTTTATCACGAAGTGCGCGGCCAGCAGCTCGCGGGTCGCCACCGAGAGGTTATTCATCTCCTCAAACGTGGCGGCGGTGTTTTTCCACAGCCATTCGGCCACCTGCTTGGCCCGAAAGGGCTTCTCGCCGTGCTCCACCATAAACGCCTTCAGGTCGTCGGGCGAGGTTTTGCGGATGTCGCGCCTGGTGGGCACGGGGGCGAGGGGCAGTTCCAGTAACATAGCGCAAAGATACAAGCAGGCAAGGCGTTGGGTTCCGAGAAAGAACTTTTAGCAGGGCCGGCGTATTTTGCAAACATCACTACTATCTGCCCTTTATGAGGAACGAAGCCTTAATTACCGAAACCGGGCGACTGTTGGCTGCTCTGCCAGAAGACCAAGCGCGGAGCGTACGCGACTTCGCCGCCTTTCTCGCCCAAAAGGCCTGGGCCAACCTGTCCTTGGTCGACGATGCGTTGCCATCGACTGAAACCGAAGACCAGTTCAAAGCCGACCTGGCAGCTGTGGCGCGCCACAGCTCCGCTCTCGATTTTCTGCGCGACGAACCTGATTTGTATACTGACGATGACTTGATAGAGCGGTATAAGTAAACCCGGGTTGCGCCAACAGCTGCATGAAAGTGGCACTAACGCACGTAATCAACGACCCTACTACTTCTCTAAATGAAAAAAGGCGACATCCTGTCCGTGCAATTTCCTTTCACCAATATGCAGGTACTGAAGCGTCGCCCAGCGCTGGTTGTAGCAGTGGAAGCCCCTGATGTTACGGTGGCATTCATTACCAGCAACCTGGATGCAAGCCAACCATACGATGTGCTGTTGCAACCCACGGCGCTCAATCGTCTGAAGCAGGTCTCCCTTGTCCGAGTGGTGAAAATGGCTACGCTCGACCCCGGCTTAATTTACGGCCGAATCGGTGAGCTTACGGCAACCGAGCAGCAGCAGGTTGATGCAGGGTTGAGACTTGTCTTGCAATTATTCTGAGAGTGCAAGCATAACGGTCCTTCCACCTGCGCTGCCGGCAGCAGGCGCAATGGGTTCACCGACCTTGAAACCGCGCTACTTACGCGAAAACGGCAAGCACAGACTTGAAAGCAGGCTCTCAGCCCCGCCAAGAACTTTGACCTGAGCCCTTGCCGGGGCCCGCGTCAAGACTTAATGGGTAGGGGCGGACCGAGGGTTTTCATGCCGTGGTCGGCGAAGAGCTGCTCGCGTTGCGCGGGGGTGAGCGGCGTGGCGTTGCCCGAGCGGGCCCGGAAGAAGTCTTCCATTTTTCCCGCGGGCTGGAGGAAGTACAGCAGCTTGCCGGTGGTGGTGAGCTGCGTCCAGGTGTGGGGCACCTGGCGGGGCAGGAAAATGGTGTCGCCGGGCCCAAGTTCGCGCTGCTCGTCGCCCACCACAAACAGGTACTCGCCGGCCACGACGTAGAATATTTCGTCCTGGGCCAGGTGCAGGTGCAGCGAGGGGCCGCCCTTGGCCACGCCCGCGTACTCAAATACCGCCAACGCGCCGCCGGTGTCTTGGCCGGAGATTTTGATGTCGTTGGGGTTGGGCCCCACCAAGGTCTTTTCCCCAAAACGGCCCTCGCCGGCTGCCACCACGAAGCTTGAGCTGGTGGGTAAGGTTTCGTCAGGTTCGGTTGCGGCAGCGAGCGAAAGCAACGGGGCCGCGAAGGCGGCGGTGGGCGCCGCCAGCAGGGCGGAGGCCAGGAAGTGTCGGCGTTTCATAACCAAGGGGGTTAGGAGTGAGAGGATGCCCAAAGGTCCTCCTGCCCTTGCCCCGGCTACTGGTAAAAAACGGACGTTTTTTGCGCAGCTCGCTTGCCCCCGATTCAGGCCTCCACCAAGCCAAAGCCGCGCTCCGGCGCCTGGGTATCCTGCAGAAAAAAGGCCGTGGGCGAGCTGCCGGTAAAGTCCCGGTAGTCTTTGGCCAGGTGCTGGTGGTCGTAGTAGCCGCAGGCCAGGGCAATGCTGAGCCAGTCCAAGTCGGGCTGGCTGTTTTTGAGCCGGAAGGCCCGGTCGAAGCGCACGATGCGGGCGTAGAGCGCGGGGCCCACGCCCACGCGCTGGGCAAACCGCCGGTCCAACTGCCGCGGGCTCAGGCAGGCGTGGCCGGCCAGGGCGTCGAGGGTGAGGCGCGGGCCGGGGCGCAGCAGCAGTTGCCCTACGGCATCGGCCGGGTGCGGTGTGGTGGCGCGCAGCCGTTGCAGGCGCCCGAGCAAGAACTGCTCTACCAGGGGCAGCATCTCGGGCCACGCGGCGGCGCTGCTCAGGCGCTCGTTCAGCTGGCGCAGCTCGCCGCCCCACACGGCCTCGGCGTCGACGAAGGTGTTGGTGAGCTCCGCCTGCGGGATGCCCGTGAGGCGGTAGAGCGCGCCGGGCTGCAGCACCACTTGCAGGGCCAGAAATTCCCGGCCCACGTACCGGTTGCTCACCACCGCGTGCTGGCCGATGAGCGCCGCGCGCGGCCGGGTGGTCTTGGCACTGCCGCCGGGGTAGGCCACAGCTTCGGCGTCGCGCGGATAAAACGCCAGGCATTGTTCCGGCCGGGGCGGGTACGCTTTGAAGGGCAGCGGCACGCCGGCGGGAAACACGAAATGAATGACCTGAATAATCCGCACGTACTCGCGCAGCGGCGGACTGGGCAAAAAATCCTGGAGCAGCATGGGCGAGAGCAAAAAAACCAGCGGCCCCCTTCGGTTTTCTAAAAACCGGGTTCAATCGCCTGGCCAAGGCTTTGCAAAAATAAGCCGCTCTGCTCCGTGTTATTATTAAAAAAATTGATAGTTAGATGCTCTTAAACATTGCTGAGTAGAGGATGCTGACCCGGACTGCTGCGCCCGGCTACTGCACTTGCGCCGCCAGCGCCTCGGGCAGCAGGCGCAGCTTGCGCACGTTGTAGTCGAAGCAGAGCATGCCGGTTTTGGCGCGGGCTACTTCCTGGCCGGCCTGGTTGTGCACGCGGTACACCACGTCGAAGCCGTATTTGCTGGCGTCGGCGGCGGCCATCTCGAAGCGCAGCACGTCGCCGTGGAAGGCCTCGGCCTTGTACTCCACGGCCGCGTCGGCCATGATGAGGCCGAGCTTGCTCACGGGGTCGTAGTCGCCGGCCAGGCCCAGCGAGCGCAGGAACTGCACCCGGGCCTCGTGCAGCAGGCCCAGCAGCGCGTCGTTGCCGAGGTGGCCGCCGTAGTTGAGGTCGGTGATGCGGACCGGAATTTCGGCGGCGAAGGAAAAGGTCTCGGGCAGGGCTACTTTTACTCTCATCGGCAGAGGGTTTCTCGGTGCTGGTTGCTGGTTGTGCGGCCGTGCCGGAACGAAGCTAGTAGCCAGCACCGGGAAACCAGCAACCTTCATTACCCAATGCCTTCGCAATCAAAATACGCCCGGCGCCTGCGCCGCAACCCGCCACCGGCCGCCGGGCCCGGGCCCGACCCCGCGGCTGGGGTCGAGCCGGCCCACGCTGAGGTGCGCCAAACCGCCGACGGCTCCTACACGCTGTTCGTGCCGGAGCTGGACGAGCACTACCACTCCCGCCACGGCGCCCGCCAAGAGTCGGCGCACGTGTTCATCCGGCACGGCCTGTGGCCCGTGCTCCGGGCCGGCGCGGCCGACCACCAGGCCACCTTGCGCATCTTGGAAGTGGGCCTGGGCACCGGCCTGAACGTGCTGCTAACGGCCGAGGCCTGCCAGCAAGCCGCGGCCTACACCGTGTACGACGCCCTCGAAACCCGCCCGCTGCCGCCCGCCGTCGTGGCCGCGCTGGCCTACGAATACTGCTTCGAGAACCGCCCCGAGCCCGATTGGCGGGGCCAGTTGCTGCACCAGCTGCACCGGCAACGCTGGAACGACCCCGCCGCGCCCGCCCTGGTCCCCGACTTTCACCTGCACAAGCGCCTCGAAGGCCTGGAAACCGCCGCCCTGCCCGCCGCGGAATACCACCTGATTTACTTTGATGCCTTCGCCCCAGACAAACAGCCCGAGCTGTGGACGGAAGCCATTTTTCGGAAGCTTCACGCTGCCACCCGGCCCGGCGGCGTGCTGGTCACGTACTGCGCCCAGGGCCAGTTTCGCCGCAACCTGCGGGCTGCCGGCTGGTGCGTCGAAAAGCTGCCCGGCCCGCCCGGCAAGCGCGAAATGACGCGGGCGGTGAAGCTGTGCTGATTGTTTGAGGTGCTGATATGAAAATGTGGAGGTGTGCTGATGTTGTTCTTTTGCATTCCAAGCCGCTGGCAATCCCTCCTCGGGAAATTCATTTCCGCATCAGCACATCAAAGCATCAGCACATTTCCACATCAAAGCATCAGGACATCAATTTTGTGAGTCGCAAATTCCTTGAAACCGAAGGCCCCGCGTGGGTCGCCGAAGGCCTTATCAGCGAAGAGCAGCGCCGCCAATTGCTGGCCCGCTACCCGCCCGAAGGGCAGGCGCTGGGGCTGCTGCCGGTGCTGGGCAGCGTGCTGGTGGGCCTCAGCGGCCTGAGCTTGGTGGCCGCCAACTGGCAGGCCCTGCCCGAAGTGCTGCGCCTGGCGCTGCTGCTCGGCAGTTTTACCGGCGCGTACGCCGCCGGGACCTATTTCCTGCGGCGCGGCAACCTTGATTTGGGGCACGGCCTCATCGGACTGGGGCTGGTGTTGTTTGGCGCCAGCATCATTCTTACCAGCCAGCTCTACCAGCTGGTGGGCTACGATGCCAGCGGCCTGCTGGCCTGGGTGGTGGCCGGCGTGGCCCTGAGCTACGTGTACGGCTCGCGGCTGCTGGTGCTGCTCACGGTGCTCATCGGGGCGGCCGTGCAAACGTATTGCGTGGAGGCGCTGGGCAGCTTCAGCTACGCCACGGCGGCCCTGGTGGCGGGCGGCATGGGCTACTACTGGTGGCGGCGGCCCGACGCGGTGAGCAGCACGGTGCTGGCCGCGGGCCTGCTCTGGCAAGCCGGGCTGCTGATCGTCGTGCTGCACGCTAAAATCACCTGGTTTTTCGTGCCGGCCATGGCCATTTACGCGGCCGGCGACTGGCAGCGGAGCCGCCCCGGCGGCCGGGCTTTGCAGGGGCCGCCGCTGGTGGCGGCCTACCTGTTCATGTTCGGGCTGGCCACCTTCGGGGAAACCGACACCTACGCCAACGTGCTGCGGCCGCCGCTGCTGCCCTACCTGGTGGCGCTGGGGGCCGTGCTGGCGCTGTCGGTGGCCGGCAAGCGGGCGCGGGGCCGGCTGGGCTCGCTGCCCGACTGGCTGCTGCTGCTGCCAGGTTTCTACCTGCCGGGCGGGCTGCCGCTGGCCGTGGCCACGCTGGTGGTGCTCTACGCCCACGCCGGCTCGGTGCTGGCCCGCGCTCACCGCGCCGAAGACCCCGAGCAGCTCACCATCGGCGCGGTGCTGTTCGTGGCCGCGACCATGGTGGCCTATTTCAAGTTGACCTGGGGCTTCCTCGACCAGTCGCTATTCTTCCTGCTCGGCGGTGTGCTGCTGCTGGGCCTGAGCTGGTACCTGCGCCGCCGCAATGCCCAAACGCTGGCTGCCGCTGCGCCCGCCGCCCCGCAAGCGGCGGGGGTTTCGGCCGGGGTCTCGCCGGCCGCCGAAACGCCGCCCCGCCATGACTAACCTGCTGGCTTGGTTTTCGAACCCAACCCGCCGCCGGCCCTTGCTGCGCCTGCTGGTGGCGGCCCAGGTGCTCTACGTGCTGGGCGTGGCCGGGGCGGGCTACGCCACCACCGCGCTGGGCCAGCACATCGTGCTGGCCACCGCGCCCGTCGACCCGCGCGACCTGATCTACGGCGACTTCGTGCGCCTGCGCTACGCCATTGGCGAGCCGTCGCTCCGCCTGTGGCACGGGGCGGCGCTGCCCCGCCGCCGCCAGGGCGTGTTCGTGCTCCTGGCGGCGGGGCCCGCCGGCCTGGGCACCACGGTGGGCGTGTATGCCCAGGCCCCGCGGCCCGGCGCCAACCAAGCCGTGCTGCGCGGCTGGGTGACGGACGTGTACCGTCGCTCCTTCGCCCTGCGCTTCAACCTGGAGCGCTACTACGTGCCCGAAGGCAGCAGCCTCCGCCTGGGCAAACCCACCCGCCTGCGCCCGCTGCGGGTGCGCGTCGTCATCGCCCCCTGGGGCCAAGCGCGCATTGCCGGGGTAGAGGAAGTGGGAAAGAAATAGCAACAGCAGCGCTGGAAGAACGTGAAAAAGGGACGCCTTGCTGCGCGCAGCAAGGCGTCCCTTTTTACCAGGCACTGCGGCCGGGTGTCAAGTCAGGTGGTTGGAGCGGGGAGCGGACTTGTCACCTATTCAATACTAAAGGAAATGGGGACTGAAAACGACACGCTTACTTCGCGGCCGTTCTGCTTGCCGGGAATGAATTTGGGAAGAGTGCCGATGGCCCGTAAGGTTTCTTCGTCCAGCCCTGACCCTAGGCCTTTCAAAATTTTCGCGTCAACAACGTCGCCTTTTGCGTTCACCACGAAGCTGACATAAATTTTGCCTTCAATCCCGTTGCGCAGTGCCAAGCCGGGGTACTTCACCGCCCGCTGAATGGCGGCCACGATGGCCGCCGCGCCACCGCCACCGGGTAATTGGGGCATCTGCTCCACGGAGACGTAGATACTCTTATCCATTGTGCCATCTACTTCGGCGGGTCCGGCCGTGGCTTCAAGCGGTACCAAATCAGCCGGCTGCGCTTCGCCGGTAGCCGTGACGGTTGAGATGCGCGCGTTTTGCAGCGCGGTCTGCTCGGGTATTTCCTCCGTCACCTGGGGGTCGGGTGCCACCACGGGCGGCGTGAAGCGGATAGTAGCCGCGGGCGGGCGCACCGGCGGAGCCACCGGCGGCGGGGTCACCGGGGGTGGCGTAGCGGCCACCGGGTCCAGCGGTGGGGCAATGAGCGTATTCTCGGTGAGGCGCTTGGGTGGGGCGGTGGGCAACTGGTCTTTGAGCATTCGCGCCACCAGCGGAAATGCCACCATCAGCGCGAAAATGGCCGTGGCGATGACCAGCGCGCGCGTCACGTGGCGCTGGTAGAGGGCGCGGAGCTGGTAAGCGCCGTAGCCTTGGTTGCGACCATCGAACACGATGTCGTCGAGGCTGGCCGTGGCCAGCTGGGTATTGGTCATCATAAATCAGCGGTTTTAAGAAGGGTTAGGTCGTCTGGGGTAATCTTGACCAAGGCGTATTTTTTCTGGTTGGTGATGCTCATTTCGTCCAGGATGTCCACCATGTCCTGGTACTTGGAATCGGCGCTGGGTTTGATGAGCACCACCAAGCCGGCTTGTTGCCGCTGCCGCGCGAGCAGCGCCTGCCGGATGCCGGCGGCGGCGAAAGTGGTAGTCGTCAGTACCGGAGTAGGGGCCGTGCGGTCGTTCGGCGCATTCAATCCGAAGAAATAATGCACCCGGTGGCCCTTGCCGAGGATAATGGTCATGGCCTTGGACAGCGGTACCGGCGTTTCCTTTGTTTTCACCGGCATCTGCAGCTCCAGGGTATAGGGCTTGGCGAAGGTGGTGGTGAGCATGAAGAAGGTGAGCAGCAGAAATGCCAGGTCCACCATCGGGGTCATGTCGATGCGGGTCGACAGCTTCTTCGTTCGGCGCTTGCCGCCCTTGGGAGGGCCGGCTGCGCGGGGCTGGATTTCGGCCATGGATTCCATTCGTTCTAGGTGAGAGACACCCGGCGAACGCAGCCCCTGAACGACTTATTGTGAGAATGTTACGGCCAAAAAATTAATTTTCAGGAATATACCAGAACGCCTCACGTCGGCGTTTCAGCCGGATGCCCTAAAACCACCACGCGCCGCCCGGCGTGAGGTAGGCGTGCAGGGGCACGTCGGTGGGCCGCACATCGGCAATGCCACTGACGGGCGCCTCGTCCAGTACGCTGATGCCGACGAACCGCGTGGCCGGGCCGCACTGGGCCAGAAACCGGTCGTAGAAGCCGCCGCCGTAGCCCACGCGGTGCCCGGCCGCGTCCACGGCCAGCAGCGGCACCAGCACCGCATCGAAAGCGGCGGGGGCCACTTCGGGGCCGGCCGGCGGGGTGGGCTCGGCAATGCCCCAGTGGTTGACGCGCAGAAGAGTATTGGGCGTCAGCTCGTAGTGTTTCAGCGACTTTCCATCGGCCTGCATCACGGGCACGGCCAGGCGCACCGGCAGTTTCTCGGCCCACACGCGGCGAATGATGCGCCAGATGTCGGGCTCGTGCTTGCTCGCAATGGGCAGAAACACGTGCAGCCAGCGCCACTGCGCCACCGGAAAGTGCCGAAACAGCTGCTCGCACAGTTGCTGGCTGCGCCGGGCGACTTCGGCCGCGGGCAGGGCCCGGCGGTGGGCCAGGGCGGCGCGGCGCAGGGGGGCTTTGGCAAACATCGCGCAGGCGCAAGGGTTCAGAAAAAAAAGGCAATCTTCCAGTCCCAAAGTACGCTTCCCATGACCGAAAAACCCTTTTACGCCGAAACCGAGCAGCTCTTCGCCCACGTGCGCGACCACGCCTTCGAGCCCCTGGCCGCCCTGTGCGACGACGACTTCGGCATCGTGGACATCAACGCGGAGGGCGGGACGCTCGTCGTGCGCAACCGCGCCGAGTGGGAAGCGTGGTTTCGGGGTCTCTTTGTGCAGCTCGACCAGCTCCAGGCCCAGACCTGGTCGGAAATCACAAACTACGAAGCCGTGCAAACCGCCGAAATGGGCTACTGCGTCGTGGACTTCGACCAGTTCCTGGTCACGCCCGACGGCAAGCGGCTGCGCTTTTCTGCCCTGAGCACCATCATCTGGAAGCGCGTGGGCGACACCTGGAAGGAAGCCCGCTACCACAGCTCGCTGCTGGGCGTGAAGGACGAGACGCCAACGGCGGGTTGACCGACCACTCGGGCCATGCTTTTCTCAGGGCCACCACAGCCATTCCAACGGGTAGTCCAGAACTGAGCCAGCGTCGAAACAGGGCAATGATGTCACGAGTGTCTATTCCTCGACCAGCACCGTGAACTCCAGCGCCAGCGGGTCGAACGCGGCCAGCAAGTCCTGAATGAACTCCGGGTTATTAACCAAAATGCTCAGCACGTTGTCGGTGCGCTCCTGCAAGCCGCCGCCGGGAAACAGCTTTTCCTTGAGGGCGGCCAACTGGACGTAGGCGGTTTCGTGCTTGGTTTCGGCGGCTTTGCTCAGGCGCTTTTCGAGGCCGGCGAGGCCGGCGGCGGCTTTCTGGGCTTCGGCGGCCACGGTGCGCACCAGCGTGGGGTCGAGGCGCTGGGCCAGGTCCTGCACCTGCTGGAAGGCAGCGGCCAATGCTTCCTGTTGCGCCTTCAGGCTGATTTCTTCCTGGCCCAGGGCGGCGCCCACCTGCTTTTTCAGCTCCGGCAGCGGCCGGAAAATGTCCGGCACGGTCAGGCCCAGCTTCCTGAGCTTGCCGCCGTTGGCCCGGCTGATGTACTGGGCCGAGTTGCGGGGCAGCACGATGGGAAAGGGCACCCCAAACGCCGCAAACACGTCCTTGAACTGGAACCAGTACGCCACCTCGGCCCCGCCGCCAATGTAGACCAAGTTGGGCAGCAGAATTTCCTGATACACCGGCCGCAGCACCACGTTGGGGCTGAACCGCTCGGGCTGCTGGCGGGCCAGGGCCAGCAATTCGGCCTGGGTGTGACATTTGGCGGTGTTGCGCACGGTCACCTCCACGCAGTCGGCGCCGCTGGCGTCGGGCTCCAGCCGCTCGCGCTGGCCCTCGTCGGTGATAAAAAACAGGTTGATGGGCCGGGAGAATACTTGCGGCTTGTAGCCGGCGGCACTCAGGCGGGCGTTGGTGGCCTGCACGGCGGCGTTGGATACCTGCGCGGCCAGCTCCTTTTCTAGCAGCGGCACCAAGGCCTGCTTTAGCGCCGGCCGGTCTGCGTCGAGCGTCACCAGCCCAAACTCGCCAAACAGCGCATCGGCCAGCCGGCGCGTGGCGTCGGCCAGGTTTTTCGACTCGGTGTAGGCCTTGTGGAAGGCGGCGGGCACTTCGGGCGGCAACTGGCTCAGCAGCTGCTCGGCCAGGCCATCAAGCGGCAGCCGGCCCACCGGCCCGCCGGTGCCCGCGGCGTCCCAGGCGTAGGTTTTGCCGAACAGCGAGAAGTGGTTGATTTCGGCAAAGTCGTGGTCCTCCGTGGCCATCCAATACACCGGCACGAAATCGTACTGCGGGTACGCCGCCTTGAGCTGCCGGCTCAGCTTGAGGGCCGACACGATTTTGTAGATGAAGTACAGCGGCCCGGTGAGCAGGCTGAGCTGGTGCCCGGTGGTCACGGTGAACGTCGTGGGCTCGGCCAGCAGCAGCAGGCTGGCCTCGATGGCGGGCTCGGGCTCCGGGGCCAGGCCGTACTGGTCGCGCAGGGCCGCCACCAGCCGCTTGCGGGCCTCGGGCGAGTACGCGGCTTTCTTCTCCTCGATTTGCGCAGCGAAGTTCTCCAGCGTCGGAAAGCGGTGGTAGAACGGGGCCAGGGCGGGCTTTTGGGCCAGGTAGTCGGTCAGCAAGCCCGAAAATGCGCCGGTGTCGGCGTAGGGCAGCGTGGTACAGCGAGTGGGCATGGGGAAGACGCGAGCGGGGCCGGGCTCAGAGTGAGCCCGGGCCCGAAGGCAAAAGTCCGCACAAAACCCGGCCCCGGCTCAAAAGTTGCTTTTCGGCTACTGGCACGGTGTAGAGACGCATACTTGCGTCTCGTTGTCCGCGCCACCTGCAAGTTATTCTCGGTTCAACGCAAGTCTTTCAACGACGAGACGCAAATATGCGTCTCTACACCAAGCGCCCGTACAAGTCGAAATCCGTGGCCGCGGTAATCTTCACGTGGGCGAAGTCGCCGAGGCGCACGAAGGTGTCGCGCTCCACCGGCACCAGCACCTCGTTGTCCACCTCGGGCGAGTCGAACTCCGTCCTGCCCACGAAGTGGCCGCTTTCCTTACGGTCGAACAGCACCTTGTAAATCTGGCCCACCCGCGCCTCGTTCAACTCCATCGAAATGCCCTGCTGCAGTTCCATGATGGCGTCGGCGCGCTGCTGCTTCAACTCGGCCGGCACGTCGTCCGCTAAAGTGTGCGAGTGCGTGTTTTCCTCGTGCGAATAAGTGAAGATGCCCAGCCGCTCAAACCGGGTCTGTTCCACAAAGTCGTACATCTCCCGGAAGTCCTGCTCCGTTTCGCCGGGGTGGCCGCTGATGAGCGTGGTGCGCAGGGCAATGCCCGGCACCCGCTGCCGGATGGTGTCGACCAGCTCAACAGTCCGGCGCTTGGTGATGCCGCGGCGCATGGCCTTCAGCATGGCATCGGAGCCATGCTGCAAGGGCATGTCGAGGTACTTGCAAATGTTTTCGCGCTCGGCCATCACGTCCAGCGCGTCCAGCGGAAACTGGGAGGGGTAGGCGTACTGCAGCCGTATCCAGTCGATGCCGTTCACGTCGGACAGATTCCGAAGCAAGTCGGCCAGCTTGCGTTCGCCGTAGGCCTGCAGGCCGTAGTAGGTCAGGTCCTGGGCAATGAGAATCAGCTCTTTGGTGCCCTGAGCAGCCAGGCGCTTGGCTTCCTTCACCAAGTCCTCAATCGGGCGGTCAACGTGCTGGCCGCGCATGAGCGGGATGGCGCAGAACGAGCAGGGGCGGTTGCAGCCCTCGGCAATCTTGAAGTAGGCGTAGTGGCGCGGCGTGGTCAGCAGCCGCTCGCCAATCAGCTCGTGCTTGTAATCGGCGTTCAGCACCTTCAGCATCTGCGGCAGCTCAAGGGTGCCAAAATAGGCGTCGACCTGCGGGATTTCCACCTCCAGCTCGTCCTTGTAGCGCTGCGAGAGGCAGCCCGTCACGTAGAGCTTGTCGAGGCGGCCAGCCTCTTTCTCGTCCGCGTAGCGCAGGATGGTGTCGATGCTTTCCTGCTTGGCGTTGTCGATAAAGCCGCAGGTGTTGATGATAACAATGTTGGCGTCCGACTTCTTCGCTTCGTGGGTCACATCGAAGTCGTTGGCCTGGAGCTGGCCCATCAGCACCTCGCTGTCCACAATGTTCTTCGAGCAGCCCAGAGTAATGACGTTTACTTTATTAGTAGTCTGATTTCTAACTTTCATGAATCACGGATTCGTCGGATTTTCCACGGATTAAGCGGATTTTGTGGACGATTTAATGGAGGTTTTAGCGTAGCGCGGCGAGCGGAAATGCGAAGCCCGGCAGCACATCCTCGCCGCCGAGCGTTTCGGCGAAGGACTTTGCTACGCTCACCGAGCCATCGGCGCGGAAGACGCGGGCGGTTTCGGTTTTGGGGTCGATGAGCCAGGCCAGGCGGCAACCGTCGGCGATGTACTCCTGCATTTTGGTCACCAGGTCGGTCACGCTGTCGGAAGGACTGAGCAGCTCCACTACAAAGTCGGGACACAGGGGCGGAAACTTTTCCTGCTGCCCAGCCGGCAGGGCTTGCCAAGCCTCGGCGCGCACCCACGCCGCATCGGGCGAGCGCACCGCGCCGTTGGGCAGCCGGAAACCGGTGGAGGAGTCGAAGACAAAACCCGCCCGGCCCTGGCGATTCCAGATGGTTAGGTCGGTTATCAATTCGCTGTTGCGGCGGCCCGTGGTTCCTCCGGTCATGGTTAAAAACTCGATGGTGCCGTCGGCGCGGCGTTCAAACTTCGACTCGGGGTTGCGCTGGCAAAAGGCGTAGAACTCGTCCTCGCTCATGTGGTTGAGCCGGTCGGCCAGGCTGGCGGACGCCCCGGGCTCCAGGTCGGGGCTCGGCGTGGCAAAGGGCAGGGTGATGTTCAGCATAAGACGAGCAACAACGGGGTGAAGCCAAATGATTCAGCGCCTACAGCGCCTCGAACTGCCGCAGGAACCGCATGTCGTTCTCCGTGAACAGGCGCAGGTCCTTAATCTGGTACTTGAGCATGGCGATGCGCTCGATGCCCATGCCCCAGGCGTAGCCAGAATATTTCTCGGGGTCAATCTTGGCGTTTTCGAGCACGGCGGGGTCCACCATGCCGCAGCCGCCAATCTCGACCCAGCCCGAGTACTTGCAGATGTTGCAGCCCGCACCCTTGCAAATCAGGCAGGTGATGTCAATCTCGGCGCTGGGCTCGGTGAAGGGAAAAAAGCTGGGCCGAAACCGGATGTTGATGTCGGCCCCGAACAGCTCCTGCACGAAGTAGTACACCGTCTGCTTCAGGTCGGCGAAACTCACGCCCTCGTCAATGAAAATGCCCTCCACCTGATGAAACATCATGTGGGCGCGGGCCGAGATGGCCTCGTTGCGGAACACCCGGCCCGGCATCACTCGGCGGATGGGCAGCGGCTCGGTTTCCATCACGCGCACCTGCACGGTGCTGGTGTGGGTTCTTAGTAGGTGGGGTTTCGGGTCTTGGGAACTTGGGGTCTTGGGGTCTTGGCTTCCACCATCACCCAAGTCCCGGCTTGCCACAAAAAACGTGTCCTGCATGTCCCGCGCCGGGTGGTTTTCGGGGAAGTTGAGGGCCGTGAAGTTGTGCCAGTCGTCCTCGATTTCCGGCCCCTCGGCCACGGCGAAGCCGATGCGGCCGAAGATGCGCAGCATTTCCTCGCGCACCAGGCTCAGCGGGTGGCGGGTGCCCAGGCCGTTGGGCACCGGGGGCAGGGTGTAGTCGAAGTCGGGGTGGGCGGGGGCATTGTCGGCGGCCGCGTCGGCGGCCTGCTGGGCGTCATCGAAGCGGGCCTGGGCCTGCTGCTTGAGGGCGTTGAGCTGCTGGCCCACGGCGCGCTTCTCGTCGGCGGGCACGGCCTTGAGCTGGTCGAACAAATCGGCCAGGCGGCCCTTGCGGCCGAGGTAGCTGATGCGAAAGGCATCGAGGTGGGCAGCGCTGCTCAGGTCGGCCGCCGTGATTTCGGCCGCGAGGCCGGCAATGGATTCCTGCATCATAGGCCGCAAAGTTACGGCCGGGCCCGTACCCTGGCCGAACGTTTCGCGTAAGCGGTGGGTTAAACGAGTCCTTTATATTTATTTCTCCCTTCGCCATGAAACGCATATTGTTTTCGCTGCTCCTGACTGGGGCCTTTGTCACCAGCGCGGCCGCCCAGGCCGGCGGCTGGGGAGCCTCCGATTCATGGGACGCGCCCAAGAAGAGCACGAATAAAAAAGCCACTGCGGGCCCGCAAAAGGCTGCGCCGAAAGCCGCTCGCCCCGTGACGCCCCAGCCGGAGCCCATGGCCCAGCCCGAGCCCGCCACCGGCGCGGCTGCGGCTGCAACCGGCGGTGGGTTTGGCGGGGCGGCAGGCGGCAACACCCCCCCGCAAGGCATGGGCATGTCGGCGGCCCCCGGCACGCCGATTATGATGCAAAGCGGGCGCAACGTGCTGGCCGACGACGCGGCGGCCACGCGCGAGCGGCGCCTGCGCCACCGGGCTGGCAAACCCGCGTCGGCCCCGGCCCCGGTTGTTGAAGCTGCGCCGCCGAGCGCCGCCGCCCCCGGCATGGGCGCCGAAGGAACCAGCGGCGCGGGCAACGCCTCGGGGGGCATGGAAGCCGGCGGCTCCGCGGCGGCCGGCAATGGCACTGCCCCCAAGAACACCGGCGCAACCAAAAGCACCCGGAGCACCAAAGCCCCGAAAAAAGCTCCAGCCGTGCCATCGGGCTGGTAGCTCAGCGGCGAGCAGTTCCGCAACGACTTTTTACCGCGCGGCGGCTGCAACTATTTACTTCGGTTCAGCTGGTATCAGATAACGCTATTCCGGCCCGGCCGACCCGCTACGCAGTGGGTCGGCCGGGCTTTTTTCGCGGCTTAACAAGGCATTTTGGGAATCGGCACGGTTTTCGTTTTTACCCCGAGCATCCACTCACTAATTCCTTTTTCAGCTATGTTCCGTTCCCTGTTTACGCTCGCATTATCGGTGTTCCTGCTGGCTGAGGCCAGCGCCCAAACCACCCCCGCCACGGCCAAGGCCAAGTCGGCCAAAGCCGCCGCCCGCACCGCCGCCCGCGATGCCAAAAAGGCCCGCCGCGTGGCCCTGAAAACCTTGCCGGCCGCGCCCCTGGCCAACGACGGCTGGCCGCCGCTGGACGACGCTCAAACCACCGTGGCCTCCGCGGCCGCCACCAACGCCGATTGGGGCTACGATGCCGCCCCCGCCGCGGCCCCCACCTCTCGCGGCGAGATTGACAACGCCAACGTGCACGCCGCGCCGGGTATGCCCATTCACATCCGCACCGGCAACGGCCTGGTGCCCTACAGCGTGCGCCCGGCTCGTAAGTCCGCCGCGCAAACCACGCTCACGACCGGCAACTAACTAACGGGGCTGGTCGGAGTTTCGGCCCGGCCCAACGAGCGTCAGCGCTTGTTCAGCGGCTTCCGTCGCACGCGTCGTCACCTCCCGGGGCGGTTGCGCGTATTACGGGAGCCGCTGTGCTTTTAGCCAAGCGCCTCCAGTCAACATAAACCTGATTCCTGAGTTTTATTCATTCCGAATATGCTACGCTTACGCTACTTATTGGCCATGCTGTTGCTGGTCAGCTTTGCTCTGGCCGACGCCAGTGCCCAAACCACGAAGCCCCGCGTCGCCCGAAAGAAAATTGCCCCGTACTCCGCCCGCGGCCCGCGCCGGGCGCCCAACATCAACCCCCACACCGGCAAGCCCTACGGCGCGGGCGTGTCGCAGGACGTGAAGGACGGCACGGCGTACCTGGCCCCCGGCGTGCCCATGCGCAAGCAAGCCGGCTACCAGAACAACGGCGGCTACAACGACAACCGGACCCGCCGCCCCGCTACCAAAAAGCCCACCAACAGCTCGCTGACCCGCGGCGAGGCCGCGCCCACGGCCCCGGCGGCCAAGAGCAAAAGTGCCCGCAACTAAGCCCCGGCGGGCGCTACACGGCTTCGTAGTACAGCGTGCTGCAATTTTCGGGGCGCAGCACGGTTTGGGCGGCGGCGCGCACGTCGGCCACGCCCACGGCCTGAATGCGCCGGCTTTCGTCGTTCACCAGGTTGGCGTCGCCCTGCAGCTTGCTGTAGGCCAGGTTTAAGGCGCGATTCAAGAGGTCAATTTCTCCGAAAACCAGGCTGCTCTCGGCCTGGTTTTTTACTTTTTCCAGCTCCTGGGCGTCCACGTCCCCGGCCAGAAATTCGGCCACCACGGCCTCCACGGCGGCATCGGCCGCGTGCAGGTCCACGCCCGCGTTCAGCTTGCCGCTGATGACGAGCAGGCCGGGGTCGAGCGAGCCGGTGAGTGAGGCCGAGATGTTGTTGAACAACGCCTGCTCTTTCACCAGGCGCTGGTGCAGGCGGGCCGACTTGCCGCGGCCGAGCACGTCGCTCAGCAAGTCCACGGCGTGGTAGCGCTCGTCGGCGCGGGCGGGCATATGGTACGCTTTATACAGCGCCGAAAGGGGCACGGGGGCCGTCGCGCGCAGGTGCCGCGCCTCCCGCTGGGCGGGCTCGGCGGGCAGGTGGCGCTGGTGGGCCGGGCCGCCGGGAATGGGGCCGAACCACTTTTCGGCCAGCTTGCGCACTTCGGCGGCGCTTGCGGCGCCGGCCACCACCAGCACGGCGTTCTGTGGGGCGTAGTGCTTCTGGAAAAAGCTGCGCACGTCGTCCATCACCGCGTTTTCGATGTGCGCAATCTCCTTGCCGATGGTGTTCCATTGGTAGGGGTGCGTCTGGTAAGCCAGGGGTTTGAGCTTGAGCCAGACGTCGCCGTAGGGCTGGTTGAGGTAGCTCTGCTTGAACTCCTCGACCACCACCTTGCGCTGCACTTCGAGGCCGTTTTCGGAGAAGGCCAGGTTCAGCATCCGGTCAGATTCCAGCCAGAAGCCGGTTTCGAGGTTGGCGGCGGGCAGCGAGAGGTAGTAGTTGGTGACGTCGGCGCTGGTGAAGGCATTGTTCTCGCCGCCCACGCGCTGCAGGGGCTCGTCGTAGCTCGGAATGTTGACCGAGCCCGAAAACATGAGGTGCTCAAATAAATGCGCGAAGCCGGTGTGCTCGGCGTCCTCGTCGCGCGAGCCCACGTCGTACATCACGTTGAGCACGGCCATGGGCGTCGAAAAATCTTCGTGCACGATGCAGCGCAGGCCGTTGGCGAGGGTGAATTCGGTGAAGTGAATCATGGGGAAAGTCGTAAAGAATAAGCAGCAAACTATCGGCAAGCGCGTTGGGTTCGGGCGGCCGGCCGTTTATGGCCCGCCGCCGGGCCACCACCGCACCCAGCTGCGCAGACGGCGCCGGGCGCTGGCAAGTGCGATGGGCGGCTCACCAGCCCTGTTGGTAATACAGCTTTTTACCCCGGGTGATGCCCCAATACTCCAGCATCTGGGCGTTGATTTCCGACTCCGGCGGGGCGCCCACATTGCCCCATGCCATAACCGTGCAGCCGGCCCCCAATCGCACCACCGGCTCGGGGGCTTGGGCCAGGCGCGTCAGGTTTTCGCGCTCGCAGGCGTTGGTGGTGCGCGGCATTCGCCGGTCGGCGATGAGGAAGATGGCCGAGAATACGACTACCGCCCCGAGGTACCAGCGCCGGGGCCGGGCCGGCAGGTGGTGCAGTAAAAAGTAGGTGGACAGGCCGTAAAAGAACATCAGGCCCAGCAGGAGCGGAATGACGGAATCGCGGCGGATGATGAGCGCCCGGTACTCGCGGTAGCCGCCCAGGGGCAGCAGCAGCACGTAAATCACCGCGAAGATTCCCAGCCACCGCAACATGCGCAGAATGCGCTGGCTGTCGGCCGTGGCGGGCACCAGCCGCCGGATGAGCCGGGCATTGACCAGCACGGCCAGGGTCAGCAAAGGCAGGCCCAGCTTGCGGTACTGCCACAGGATGCCGTGCGGAATCCGCGCATAGCGCCGCCACATTGGCAAGTCCTGGCCCACGCTTTCTCGTTCGTTGAGCCCGATGTAGAGCGAATAGACGCACAGCGCGGCAAACAAACCCAGCAGCACCGGGGCCAGCGGGGGCAGCTGCCGAACCCGGCCCAGCCATTGCCCCGAGTCGAACCGCACCCCGGACTGCCACTGCCGGACCGCCCAGTGCAGGACAATGCAAAAAAAGAGTACCGCCACCGTGCCGGCGATGATGGCCCCATTAAAAGCCAGCACCACCATCAGCCCGACCAGGGCAAGCCGGCCGGGCCAGCTCACCCGCAGCGGCTGCCCCTGGTAGGCGGCCCGGTAAAAAGGCAGCAGCAGCACCAGCAGCAGCAGCATCGGAAACCCGTAGAAGAACGTGTAGGTGATGGCCGGGTCGATGATGCCCATCTGGTCGTTGTAGCCCACCATCTGAAACAGGGGCGCCAGCAGGGCCACCACCACCCAGAAGCCGCGGCTCGTGAGCTGGTAAGTGCCGCTGATGTACACCCCGAGCACGTAGAGCAGCAGCGCCTGCACCAGCACGCCAAACAGCGCGCACGCCGCGTACACGCTGCTAATCGGGTCGGTGAGGCGCTGCAGCGCGAAGGGCACCGACTTGAAGTAGCTCACCATGGCCGCGTGCGCAAAAAAGCGGTTGGGGGCTACGTACACTTCGTTGCGGGTGAGCACGGCCCAGCCGAAAGGGTCGCTGAGCACCTGCCGGCACTCGGGCGAGGGCAGTACGATGGCGGGCAGGTCGCCTTCCAGAGGCAACTGGTAGCTCTGCACGAAGGTGTAACCCAGGTCCAGCAGCACGAACAGCGCCAGGAGAACAGGCAGTAAATATTTTCTCATTTAGCAATCGGAAAGCATAGCCCGGCGCCAACAGCGCGCCGAGAACCAAGGTAAAACGAAGCTCGACTGTTTCATGCAGCGTGCTCGAAAAGGATTAGCCGTGCCGGCCGCTGGTCCCGCCTGCTACGCCGTTAAAACTGCCCGCGCACGCCCACCTGCCACACCCGGGCCACGGGGTACACGCTGGCGTCTTGCCCGGCCTGCAGCGGCGCGGCCCCGCCGCTGCCCACGTTGGGGTCGAAGCCGCGGTAGGCGCCCGTCACGAACAGGTTCTGGCCGCCCACCCACACGCTGGCCCGCCGGGCGCCGGCGTTCAGCACCTCGTAGCTGAAGGTAAGCTGGGAAAGCCGCACGTGGTTGCCGCTTTCCAGGGCTTGGTCGCTGAGCCGGAAAGGTACGTCGGAGCCGGGTTGGGGCACGGACGTATCCTGCCGACTGGGAGTCCAGTAGCCGAGGGCCCGCGCCGAGCTGTTGAAGTTGCCGGTTGGAGTGTCGAGCCACACGAGTGCGGGATTGAGCAACTGGTAGCCAAAGAGGCCATCGAGTTGAGTCTCCAGCTGAAAGCGACGCAGGCGCAGTTGCTGGTAGAAGCCGAGCGTGTAGCGCGGCAGTCCACTGCCCTGGTATGAGCCGTCGGCGAAGTCCACTTGGCCGTCGTTGTTGCGGTCGCGGAAGCGGGTCTGGCCGGCCAGGGGCGAGCCGGCGGGGTGGGTGCCGTCCTGTTCAAACACGTAAAAGCGGCCAACGGGTTGGCCTTGCTCCAGTCCTTGTCTTGATGGCAAACTGGGACTACCGGCGGGCAGTCCTCCCTCCACCTGGTTGCGGTTGGTGGCGGCGACCACTTGGGTGGAGCCCTGCATGGTTCCTATTTCCCAAGCGCTGGTTAGGGTCAGTTCCAGGCCGCGGTTCAAAAGGACCACGTCCGGGAAGGCCACGGCAATGTATTCCACGGGAGAGGTAAAGGGTACGGGCAGTCGTAGCAAGGTTTGGGCGTGGCGGGTGCGGCGCTGGTAGGCGCCGGCTTCCAGCGTGAGCTTGCCGTCCAGCACGCCCAGGCGCAGGCCCGCGTCGTGGTGGGTGGTGCGGTCGGGCGAGAAAAACGTGCTGGTTTGCCCCGTGCCAACCCACAGCGTGAAGTCGCGCAGGCCGGCTGCTTCGGCTAGAAAAGCTTCCCTGTGCAGGTGCCAGCTGACTTGCGCGCCCGGAAACCAGTGGTAGTCGCCCTTGCCAGCCGGGTTGAAGGCAAAGTCGGAACGCAGCGAGGCCTGCACCTCGTAGCGGCCGGCGTAGGCGTAGCCCAAGCGGGCCGACGGGCTGTGAATCGGGTTGCTTTTGACCGATTGCTCATAGGAGCTGAGGCTGGAACCGCCGCCGAAGCTGTAGTACTCGCGGCGCGCCAGCTTGCGGTCGAACCGCTGGCGCAGGTAGGCGAGCGCCCCGGTCAGGGCGTGCTGGCGGCCAAACGTGCGCCGGTACTCCAGCGCGGCGTCCAGCACCGAACTATGCCCGACGGTGGTGGAAGTGGACGTCTCAACCGCGTTCGGGGTCGGGCTGCTGTCGGGAGAATAGCCCAGCGCCCGGGCGTCGGTCTGCTCGCGGCTGCCGCGCACGCGCAGGCTCAGGGCGTCGCTGAGCTGGTAGGTGGCGCTCAGCTGGGCGAGCAGGCGGCGGGTGCGGGGTTCCCCGCGGAAGTAGTCCAATTCAAACTGCGGGGAGTTGAAAAAGCGCGGCGCCGGCGTGCCGGGCAGCACGGCGGGCCGGGCCAGCAATGCATTTTCCAGCAGTGGCCCGGCATCGAATCGAGACCCCGCGTAGCGCTGGTCGGCTTGGCTGGCGCTGGCTTTCAGGCCCAGGCGCAGCCGGCGGGTCAGCTGCTGGTCGAGGTTGGCCCGCAGGTGGTAGCGGCTCAGGCCGGAGCCGGTCACCACGCCGGCTTGGCGCAGGTAGTCGGCGGCCGCGTAGTAGCGGGTGCCGCGGGCCAGGCCGTCCACGCTCAGGTTGTGGCTTTGCACGCCGGCCACCCGAAATACCCGGTCCTGCCAGTCCACTTCGCTCAGGTTGCGGAGGTCGGTGGGAGAGTAGCGGGGTGGGCGCCCGGCGTTGGCCTCCGCCACGTTGGCCAGGTCGGCATACGCCCGGCCGCTGAGCAGGTCGTAGCGCTGGCGCACCTGCTGCACGCCGCCCCAGCCGGCGTAGCGCACCCGCAAGGGCTGGGGAGCGTTGGCGCCGTCGGCCCCGGCGCGGGTGCTGATGAGCACGACGCCGTTGCTGCCCTGCATTCCGTAGCGCGCCGTGGCCGCCGCGCCTTTCAGCACTTCTACGCTGGCCACTTCCTCCACCGGCAGGTCCAGCAGCGGATTGGTCGCGGGCGTGTAAGGCGGGGTCACGGCGCCGTACCGGCTCAGGAAACCCGGGATTGGAACTTCCGTGTTGCCCCACTCTTCGGGGGTTACCTCGGTGTTGTATACCGGCACGCCGTCCACCACGTATAGCGGCTGGCTGCCGCCCGTCACGTTGGCGAAGCCCCGGATGCGCACCGTGGCCCAGGCCCCCGGCGCCCCGGAATAGGGCGTGACCTGCACCCCGGCCACGCGGCTCAGGGCCGGCTGAACGGTGGTGAAAGCCGGCAGGCTGCCCGCCCGCAACCGGGCGGCGTCCAGGCTGTCGGGGGCGGACGCGGGCGCCGCGAGCGAATCGGGTTGCTGGGCGTGGGCGGTGTTTACGAGTAGAAAAAGGGCAAGGAGAACACGGGGTAGAGTTTGGAGCATAAACAGGGATAAAAAATTACAAAGCGGGCACGAAGATAGACGCCCGCGCCGGCCGCATTCCACGAGTCATGCAACGCCAATGGACCTTTCACGCTCAGGAGCTCAGCGGCAAACTGTGGCCGCGCGTGGCTACCTTTCGCTCCGTGCCGCATCCGTTCGCGCATCACCCAATCTCAACGCTCTTTCCTGATTTCTGCCCTGACTTATGAAACGACTGTTTTTACTCTTCCTGGTGCCGGTGCTGCTAAGCTGCGAAGACGCGACGGACCAGCTGTTTCCGCAGCCGCAACCGGTGCGGCTGCCCGCCGCCACGCAGTCCGGGGCCAACACCTTCGGCTGCCGCGTAAACGGGCAGGTGTGGGAAGCCAGCAACACCACCACGCTGGCAGGCAATGTGCTCACCCCCAACGCTTACTACGAGCACGGCGAGCTGCGCCTCGACGCCTTCCGCCGGCTGCAAGTGGCCGGGCCGGTGACCAACTTCAACTTTGTGGTCGACCACGTGACCGGCCCCGGCGTGTACCCGCTGGGGGCGTTGCGGGACCACGCCGGCCGCCACGCGGTGCTGCAAACCAGCCGCCGCCGCGTGGGCTACGCCACCGATGCGCCGAGCGCCGGCACCCTCACCATTACGCGCCTCGACACCGCCGGGGCGCACCCGTCCGTGGCCGGCCGGTTTGAGCTGCGGGCCGAGCCCCAGCAAAGCGCCCGCTACGCCGACTTGCCCGCGGTGCTGCAAGTGACCGAAGGCCGGTTCGACGTTCAGCTCACCCGCCGCTAGGCAGGCACGAAGCTCTGCTACCTTTGCCGGGTCCCGTCTTCCTGCGCCCACCCATGACTTTTGACCGCCACGACCACGCCAACGACACCCTGCTGCACCTCTACCAGCACCTGCTGCGGCCCCGGCTGATTGAGGAGAAAATGCTGATTCTGCTGCGGCAGGGCAAGGTGAGCAAATGGTTTTCGGGCATCGGGCAGGAAGCCATTTCGGTGGGCAGCACCCTGGCCCTGGAGGCCGACGAGTACATCCTGCCGCTGCACCGCAACCTGGGCGTGTTCACGGCGCGCGGGGTGCCGCTGGGGCGCCTGTTTGCGCAGTGGCAGGGCAAGCGCACGGGCTTCACCAAGGGCCGCGACCGCAGCTTCCACTTCGGCAGCAACGAGCACCACATCGTGGGCATGATTTCGCACCTCGGGCCGCAATTGGCCGTGGCCGGCGGCATTGCCCTGGCCGATGTGCTCGACCAAAAGCCCAAAGTCACCCTCACCTACAGCGGCGACGGCGGCGCCTCCGAAGGCGACTTCCACGAGGCCCTGAACGTGGCCGCCGTGTGGCAGTTGCCGGTCATCTTCGTGATTGAAAACAACGGCTACGGCCTGAGCACGCCCAGCAACGAGCAGTTCCGCTTCCAGTCCTTCGTCGACAAAGGCCCAGCTTACGGAATGGAAGCCGTGCAGGTCGACGGCAACAACGTGCTGGAGGTGTACACCACGGTGAAGCGCCTGGCCGAGGACCTGCGCCAAAACCCGCGCCCCGTGCTGGTGGAGGCCCTGACCTTTCGGATGCGCGGCCACGAGGAAGCCAGCGGCACCAAGTACGTGCCGCAGTCCTTGATGGAAGAGTGGGCCCAAAAAGACCCGGTGGACAACTACGAAAAGTGGCTGCTGGCCGAGGGCATCCTCACCGAAACGGCCAGGCACCGCATCCGCGAAACCATCAAGGCCGCCATCGAAGCCGGCCTGCAGGAAGCCGACGCCGAGCCGATGCCAGTGGCCGACGTGGCCGAGGAAATAGCGGATATGTACGCGCCGTACGCTGCGCTTAATGAGGAATTAAGAATGAGGAATGAAGAATTGGGGACGCCGGATAATTCCTCACTCCTCATTCCTCATTCTTCATTAGCGAATCGCGAGATTCGCTTTATCGACGCCATTTCCGAGGGCCTGCGCCAGAGCATGGTGCGCTACCCCGACCTCGTGCTCATGGGCCAGGATATTGCCGACTATGGCGGGGTGTTCAAGATTACCGAAGGATTTGTGGCCGAGTTTGGCAAGGCGCGGGTGCGCAACACGCCGCTGTGCGAGTCGGCCATCGTGGGCGCCGGGTTGGGGCTGAGCATCAGGGGCAAGAAGAGCATGGTCGAAATGCAGTTTGCTGATTTCGTGACCTGCGGCTTCAACCAGATTGTGAACAACCTGGCCAAGAGCCACTACCGCTGGGGCCAGAACGCCGACGTGGTGGTGCGCATGCCCACCGGCGCGGGCAGCGCCGCCGGCCCCTTCCACAGCCAGAGCAACGAGGCCTGGTTTACGCACGTGCCCGGCCTGAAAGTGGTGTACCCCAGCAACCCGCACGACGCCAAGGGCCTGCTCTGCGCCGCCTTCGAAGACCCCAACCCGGTGCTATATTTCGAGCACAAGCTGCTCTACCGCAGCCTCAGCGGCCCGGTGCCCGAGGCCTACTACACCACGCCCATCGGTCGGGCCGCGCTGGCGCTGGAGGGCGAAGAACTGAGCATCATCACCTACGGCATGGGCGTGCGCTGGGCCCTGGAGGTATGCCAGGAGTTGAACGTGTCGGCCGACATCCTCGACCTGCGCACCCTGCTGCCCTGGGACCAGGACGCCGTGCGCCGCACTGTGGCCAAGAACGGCCGCGTCCTCATCGTGCACGAAGACACCCTGACCGGCGGCATCGGCGGCGAAATCGCGGCCTGGATTGGGGAGCATTGCTTCGAGCACCTCGACGCGCCGGTGCGCCGGGTGGCCTCGCTCGATACGGCCATTCCATTTGCGCCGCCGCTGGAGGCGGCGTTCCTGCCCCAGCAGCGTTTGCGCGAGCAAGTGCTGGCATTGCGGGCGTATTAGTCGGCGCGGCGCCGGGTTGGCCCGGTTTTCGCGCGCGTTTCTTCGCATCTTTGTTGCGCTTACTCTTTGACCTTGCCTGCCTTACGGTGAAAAACTGTTTACTCCTTGCTCTTCGTGCCGGGTTGAGGGTGCTGTTGCTGACAGGGCTGGGCGGCTGCGCCATTTTCCATCCCTACCGGATGCCCACGCCCAAGCCGTCGGCCGAGTTCCTGGCCCAGCAGAAAGCCACGGCCGAAGCCCGCAAAAGCCGGGAATCAAATTCCCTCTTCAAGAAAAAACCGGCCGTTGATACCGAAGAAGCCGCGACCGACGTGTCGACCCCGGCGGGTGCGCCCGTGGCCGCGGCAGTGGCAGTGGCCGCCGCCCCCGAAGCCCGCCCGCTCCCCGAGCGGCCCACGGTGAAATACGACAAGCAGGGGCTGCTGAAGAAGCCCAAGCTGATGCGCCGGCGCAAGAACAAGCCCGCGCCCAAGCCTTTTCGCCCCAGGCAGTCCATCCGTCACTTCTTTAAGTTCAGCCTCCATGGCAAACCCAACTACGGCCCCGACCACCAGCCGGCGGCTCCGGCGCCCGCACCCGATGCTGCCCCTGACGCCGCGCCCGCGCCCGATGTCAAGCCCTAGGTTGTTGCTGGCCCTGCTGCTGGGCGTGGGGGCTTTGCTGAGCAGCCGGGCGGCCGTGGCCCAAATCGTGCACGAAAACCCGGCGCAGGTGAAGGCCGCCAACCGGCGGGCGCTGCGCGAGGCCCAGCGCACCGACTCGCCCTACAAAGACAGCCACCTCGCCGTGACGCCCGCCCGGCTCCGGCGCGGCGAAAGCACTCAGCCCCGGCCCGAACGCAGCGACGAGCTTGACTACGAAACCGTCACCGGGCCCCCCGCGAAGCCGGCCGGATTGTTGAACCTGCGTCGCCGCAAGAAACCCCAGGCCCCGCCGGTCGGAACAGGTAAAAAGATGGAATGACTTCGGGGCAGTTAGGTGTTATCGCCCCGTTATCCCAACCTAAAAATCGCTGCCGCACGTATCGTTTCCGCCGGCTGATTCCCGCCGAAGCGCGTTGCTATTTTCATCATTGTGTATTTTATGTCCACCCCCTGGCTTCCCCTCACCCAACCCGAACAGCTAACCGACCTGGCACAGGCCTCGCACGAGCAGCCGGTGCTCATCTTCAAGCACAGCACGACCTGCTCCATCAGCGCGGCGGCCAAAAGCAAGATTGAGCGCCAGTGGGCCGACAGCGGCCTGGCCCACGTGCCCATTTATTACCTGGACTTGCTGCGCTTCCGGCCCCTGTCGGCCCAGATTGCCGAGCAATTCGGCATCCGCCACGAGTCGCCCCAGCTACTGCTCATCCAGGACGGCGAGTGCCGCTACGATGCTTCCCACATGGGCATTCGCCTCAGCGAAGTAGCCTCTAAAATGAAGTGATGAAGTGATGAAGTGACGAAGCAGTACCTGTTGACCCCATTACCCCATCACTTCATCACTCAGTTGTACTCAAACACCACGTTTTGCCGGATGTCCGGGTGCAGGCTCAGCGTGACCGGGCAGGTGTGGGCCGAGCGTTCCAGCAGGGCCCGCTCCGTGGCCGACAGCCCGGCGGGCAGCGTGAACGTCACGTCGATTTGGGCGATGCGGCGCGGCGCTTCCGTGCTCATGTGCTTGGTGACGGCAAAGGTGCTGTTGACCAGATTGAGCTGGTGGCGTTCGGCCACGATGCCCATGACGGTCATCATGCACGCGCCGAGGGCGGTGCTCACCAGGTCGGTGGGCGAAAAAGCCTCGCCCCGGCCGTGGTTGTCGGTGGGCGCGTCGGTCTGAATCAGGTTGCCCGAGGCCACGTGGGTGGCTTCGGTGCGCAGGTGGCCGGCGTAGCGGGCAGTGGCGGTGTTCATCAAATCAGGAAGTTAACTTTACAGAGTTGTTTATTCTTTAGCTAATTTACGTACTGCTTAGCACGCCGCGCCTGCGGCCTTTGGTCGGGCTCATTTCTGGATACTTATGCTTCCCCTCATTCCTCGTTTTTTTGGCTTGCTGGCCACCGGCCTACTACTTGCGGCGACGGCCCAAGCCCAGGCGCCCACCCGGCCGGCCCCAGGGCCCGGCGCCGCGCCGTCCGATGAGCAGTCGTACCGCAAAGAGTTTGTGTACGGCATCAATTTTAATACCCAGGGCGGCTTGCTCGGGGGCGGGTCCGTGCGCTCCTCGCGCGTGCTCGACGACCGGTTTCTGCGGTTCTGGAGCATTGAAGGCGTGATGCTGAAAAACACCAAGGAAGAGCGGGTCAACACCGTGGTGGGCGGCAGCTTCGTGGAGCGCAAAACGAACTACGCCTTCGTGCTGCGGCCCTCCGTGGGCCTGCAGCGCATTCTGTTCCGCAAAGCCGCCGACGCGGGCGTGCAGGTAAACGGCCTGGTGAGCGTGGGCCCGTCCCTCGGCTTGCTCATGCCTTACCATATCAGCTACGACCGCACAGTGGCAGCTGCCGGGGGAGGACCCCCCAATCTGCAGGGTGACGAAATTGTGAATGAGCAATACGACCCTGTCAAGCACGCCGTGACGAGCGCCATCCTCGACCGCGGTCCGCTCTTCAGCGGCATCGGCCAAACGAGCGTGGTGCCCGGCTTCCACGTGCGCGGCGGGCTCAGCTTTGAGTACGGCCGCTACCGCGACGCCGTCACGGGCCTCGAAGCGGGCTTTCTGGTGGAAGCCTTCACCAAGCGCCTGCTTATTCTCAGCCCCGAAGCCGACCGGGACGACTTAAACCGGCAGTTCTTTCCGTCGGTGTACCTGACGCTGTACTTCGGGCACCGGTCGTAGCGCTGCGCTTGATGAGGAATGGGGAATGAAGAATGAGGAATTGGGCAAGGACAAGGATAGGTAGACGCAACGCATCAATTGCGCCGTAAATTTGTTGGTGCTTGGTATCCAATGAGCCGGAGGTAATTCCTCATTCTTCATTGCTCATTCCTCATTGAAACAATGATTGACCTTCCCGTTATCCAGCCCGAAACGGCTGCCCCCGCCCGCCCCCGCAAGCCCGACTGGCTGCGCGTGAAGCTGCCCGTGGGCGAAGAGTACGCCGCCGTGCGCCGGCTGGTGGACGAGCACAAGCTGCATACCATCTGCGAGAGCGGCAACTGCCCCAACATGGGCGAATGCTGGGGCGCCGGCACCGCCACGTTCATGATTCTGGGCAACATCTGCACCCGCTCGTGTTCGTTTTGTGCCGTGGCCACCGGCCGCCCCACCGAATACGACCTCGACGAGCCCCGCCGCGTGGCCGAAGCCATCAAGCTGATGAAGGTGAAGCACGCCGTCATCACCTCGGTGAACCGCGACGAGCTGAAGGACCGCGGCGCCAGCGTGTGGCGCGAAACCGTGGTGCTCACCAAGCAGCTCAGCCCCGAAACCACCATCGAAACGCTGATACCGGACGTGAAAGCGAACTGGGACGCGCTGGACGTGATGATTTCGGGCGGCCAGGAAGTCATCAGTCACAACATTGAAACCGTGGGCAGCCTCTACCGCCTCGTGCGCCCCCAGGCCCGCTACGACCGCAGCCTGGAGCAAATCCGGCGCACGAAGCTGGCCGGCCACCGCACCAAGTCGGGCATCATGCTGGGCCTGGGCGAGCAGCCCGACGAGCTGTACCAGGCCATGGACGACCTCGTGGCCAACGGCCTCGACATCCTCACCCTCGGCCAGTACCTGCAGCCCACCAAGCGCCACCTCGACGTGGCCGAATTCATCACTCCCGACCAGTTTGCCCACTACAAGGAAGAAGGCCTAAAGCGCGGCTTAAAGTATGTGGAAAGCGGCCCGCTAGTGCGCAGCAGCTACCACGCCGAGCGCCACGTGAACGTGCCGATTTAAGGGCCTTCGCAGGGCCGCCCGCTAGCACAGAAGCCGCGGGTGCAGCCGGGCTTCAGCTTCTTACGCGCTGGTAGTGGCGCTGCACCAGCCCCGAGGCGTACGCGGTGCTGCTCACCAGCTGCAGCGGCAGCTCCTGCGCCTGCCGCCCCGAAAACAAGGGAATGCCTTCGCCCAGCAGCACCGGAATGGTAGAGACGATGTAGTCGTCCACCAAATCCTGCGCCATGAAAGCGGCCAGCGCCTGGGCGCCGCCGTCAAGAAAAATGTGCTTTCCCGGCCGTTGGCGGAGTTCCTGCACCAGTTCGGCAGGGTGGCCGGCGTAGTACCGCACGTTGTCGTCGGCGCCGGTGCGGGTGCGCGAGAGTACGTAGCAGGTGCGGCCCAGGTGCGGAAACGGCAGGCCAAAACCCAGCACCGTGTCGTAGGTGTGGCGGCCCATGATGACGGTATCTACCTGCTCGATAAAGCGGGCGTAGCCGTAGTCCTCGCCCTCGGTTTCGACCCGGGCCAACCAGTCAATCCCGCCATCGGGGCGGGCAATGAAGCCGTCGACGCTGGCGGCAATAAACAGAAAAACCCGGCGGGAGGAACGCATGTCAGTCACAGCAGTTGCGCGGTCAAGTTAAACAAAAAAGCCGTTTCCACATTGGAAACGGCTTTTTCAGACAAATACCCTCGGCCTTGGTTCTAACGCCGGGCGTTGCTATCCTGTGGCGGGTAGGTGGTCAGGATGCCATTCACGATGCGTAGGGTTTCGGCGTCGGAAATGGTGTTCTGGTCGACCTGGGCCTGGCCGGTACCGCGCCACGCCAACTCCTTGCGGCGGGCGTCGATGATGTCAATCACCACCGTGCCGGCTTTGTACTGGGTCACGGGCTGGTAGTTGCGGCCGTAGTACCCATAGCCGTAGCCGTACGGATAGCCGAGCCCGTTGTAGTAAGGCGACACTTGCTGCTTGTCTTCCACCCGGGCGCTGTAAGCCACGTAGATGTCCGGCGCTTTGTCGACCTCGGTCAGGCCTTTACGGGTCATCTCGGCGGTAACGGCTGCGCGCATCCGCTTATCAAGAAACGACTGGTAGCCCTTGGCGGGGCCGCCCTCGGTGTCGGTGGGCTGCTGCGGGTACCAGGACCAGGTTTTGTAGGCCCGGAAGTTAACGGCGTGGTCGAAGTCGTTGGTGACGCCCACGCGGGAAGTGGTGGTGCAGCCGCTGGTGCCCAACAACAGCACAAGACTCGCGGCGACCAAAGCAGCCGGACGAGTCAAAAAACGGGTGATGCGGTTCATATATCGGGAAAGAGGACGGGTGAGAAAACGAGCCTAAAACGCCGTGTTTCAGTAAAGAAATGCGCAGTTTTGGGCTCTGGGTTCTCAACGAAGAAACCACCCCCCGCGTTCCCGTTTTCTTAGCATCGGGTGGGGTGCAGGGCCTCTTCAAAGTCGTTGCATAACCTTGACATAACCAGATTTTATCCTACCTTACCCCCAAATTTCCACCCCATTCTTCTTGCTGCGTCAATGAAAAGTGCTGTCTTATTGGTTATGGCCGCGGCGGGCCTGCTGGCTGCTTGCTCTTCCACCCGCGACGAACGAATGCAAACCTCGGGCGCAAATCGAACGCCGGTCCCGCACAACACCATTGTGAATTGCCCCGTGTACGACGGTATGAAGAAAACCTCCACCGTGCTGGCCCAAACCATCGCCGGCAACGAAGTGCAGGTAACCGACACCATCAACGCCTACTTTGTGCGCGTGCGGCTGGACAAGGACGGCAAAACTCTCACCGGCTACATGGACCGCCGCTGCTTCGGCGAGCAAGGCAGTAAATGAGTTAAAAGTGAAGAGTTAAAAGTGAAAAAGCCCGCCTGAATCGTCAGGCGGGCTTTTTCACTTTTAACTCTTCACTTTTAACTCCTAAGTATTCAGGCAAAAGTAATCGTATAGTCATAACCGATTCGTTTGAGGATGAATTGGAGTCGTTGGTGCAGGGTGTCGAGGGAAAGATAATCGGGTGGCGTGAGCCAGTAGTGCTTGAGGAAGCGCCACAGGATTTCAATCCGGTTGAGTTCGGGCGAGTAAGCGGGGAGGGACTGCAGTTGCACGCCGGCCGTGCGCCAGGCGGGCAGGCGCTGTTGCACGCAGGTAGCCCGGTGAATGGAGGCGTTGTCGAGCACGAGCACCGTGGGCCGGCCCGATGTGCCCACCTGCTCGTCCACGGCCTTGACGAAGAGTTCTGCCGTCCAAGCCGTTTCGCTCACCAGGCCGACGAAGGCCCGGGCCGGGTCGGCGGCCCCGGGCTGCCAGAAGCCGAGCACGGAATAGCCGCCGGAATCGCGCTCGGCGGGCAAGCGTACGGCCGGTTGCCCGCGCACTTGCCAGGCGTAGGGCACCGGGGCCTGGCGCGAAACGCGGCACTCGTCCACATAGACCACGGCCACTTCCCCGGCCCGTTCGCCGCGGTGTAAGTGGGCCAGCTCCTGTTGAAAAAAACCGAACAACACCGCATCACGCCGCTCTTTGAGGCTGCGACGCAGCCGTTTCCAGCGGTACCCCAAGTGGCGGGCCAGGCGGCGCAGACTGCCGGCGCTGAGCCGCACGCCCATCTCCTGGCCGATACGCGGCAGCAACGTGCGCAATTGCTGGGTCGCCGGCCCCAGCCAGGCCATCACTTTTTTTGGGCCACCACCGGGGCCAGGCCAGCCACGCCGCGTTGCTGCCAAGCCTGTAGCCAGTCGTGGACAGTCGCGTAGCGCACGGCGAACAGCGTCGCCAGTTGGGGCAGCGACTGGCCCCGGTGGTGGCCCAAAATAGCTAAGGCTCGCCGTCGCTGGCGCGGGTGCGGCCCGTGCAAGCCACACGCTTCCAACGTCACCATCTCGGTCGCCGTGAGCGGTGTGGGGGGTAATAACATGCCCCCAAATTACACAGCCAGCACTAGACGGTTACTTTTGCCTGAGTACTTAATAGGAAGGGCCTTTGTCGGCCTGCACCAGTTCTTCTTCCTTGTCCACGTACTGCTCAATGGGCGTGCAGCTGCAAATCAGGTTCCGGTCGCCGTAGGCCGAGTCGATGCGGCTCACGCTGGGCCAGAACTTGTTGGCCCGCGCGTGCTCCGTGGGGTACACGGCCTGCTCGCGGGAGTAGGGGCGGGTCCAGTCGTGGACCAGCACGGTGGCGGCGGTGTGGGGGGCGTGCTTGAGCACGTTGTCCTTGGCGTCGGCCTTGCCCGACTCCACGTCCGCAATTTCCTTGCGAATGGCAATCATGGCGTCGCAGAACCGGTCCAGCTCGGGCTTGCTCTCGCTTTCGGTGGGCTCCACCATCAGCGTGCCGGCCACGGGGAACGAGACGGTGGGGGCGTGGAAGCCGTAGTCCATCAGGCGCTTGGCAATGTCCTCGACTTCGATGCCGGCCTTTTTAAAGTGCCGGCAGTCGAGAATCATTTCGTGGGCGCAGCGGCCGTGGCGGCCGGTGTAGAGCACCGGGTAGTGCGCTTCGAGGCGGGCCTTGATGTAGTTGGCGTTCAGAATGGCCAGCTCGGTGGCGCGCTGCAGGCCATCGCCGCCCATCATCGAAATGTAGGCGTAGCTGATGGGCAGGATGCTGGCCGAGCCCCACGGCGCGGCTGATACCGAGCCGTTCACGCGGCCTTCCACCGGCACCACGGCGTGGCCGGGCAGGTAGGGGGCCAGGTCGGCCACCACGCCGATGGGGCCCACGCCGGGGCCGCCGCCGCCGTGTGGGATGCAGAAGGTTTTGTGCAGGTTGAGGTGGCACACGTCGGCGCCGATGATGGCGGGCGAGGTGAGGCCCACCTGGGCGTTCATGTTGGCGCCGTCCATGTAGACCCGGCCGCCGTGCTCGTGAATGGTCTGGCAGATGTCGATGATGGTTTCCTCGTACACGCCGTGCGTGCTGGGGTAGGTCACCATCAGGCAGGAGAGCTTGTCGGCGTACTTGGTGGCCTGGGCCGTGAGGTCGGCCACGTCGATGTTGCCGTCCTCGGTGCTCTTCACCACCACCACCTGCATACCGGCCATCACAGCCGAAGCGGGGTTGGTTCCGTGGGCCGAAGCGGGGATGAGGGCGACATTGCGGTGATGGTCGCCGCGGGCCTCGTGGTAGCCGCGGATGGCCAGCAGGCCGGCATACTCGCCCTGCGCACCGGAGTTGGGCTGCAGGCTGACGGCGGCAAAGCCGGTTACCTCGCACAGCCAGGTTTGCAGGTCGGCGAAAATCTGCTCGTAGCCCTTGGCCTGCTCCACCGGGGCGAAGGGGTGGAGGCCGCCGATTTCGGGCCAGGTCACCGGAATCATCTCGGCGGTGGCGTTCAGCTTCATGGTGCACGAGCCCAGCGCAATCATGCTGTGCGCCAGGCTGAGGTCCTTATTCTCGAGCTGCTTCATGTAGCGCAGCAGCTCGTGCTCGGCGTGGTGCGAGTTAAAGACGGGGTGGGTGAGGTAGTCGCTGGTGCGCACGAAGCTGCTGGGCCAGGTCAGCTCCAGGGTTTCGGCCTGGGTGGCGGCGGCTGTGGCCTTGCCCAGCACTTTGGCGAAAACGTTGAGAATGTCGGCCACGTCGGCCAGCTCGGTGTTCTGATTGAGCGAGATGCCGACCCGCACCTCGTCGAAATAGCGGAAGTTGAGGCGGGCGGCTTTGGCTTCTTTCCTCACCGCCTGCTGCAACTCGGCGCTTTCCAGGCGCAGGTTCAGGGTGTCGAAGTAGTGTTCGTTGGTCTGCTCCACGCCCAATTTCTGCAGGCCGGCCTCCAAGGTTTGGGCCAGGCTGTGGGTGTTCACGGCGAACTGCCGCAGGCGCTGGGGGCCGTGGTACACGGCGTACATGCCGGCCAGCACGCTCAGCAGCACCTGCGCGGTGCAGATGTTACTCGTGGCTTTCTCGCGGCGGATGTGCTGCTCGCGGGTTTGCAGGGCCATGCGGTAGGCCTTGTTGCCGGCCGCGTCCACGCTCTGGCCGATGAGGCGGCCAGGCAGCACCCGCTTGAACTGGTCCTTCGTGGCAAAGAAGCCGGCGTGCGGGCCGCCGTAGCCCATCGGCACGCCGAAGCGCTGGGAGTTGCCCACGCACACGTCGGCGCCCAGCTCGCCGGGCGCGGTAAGCAGCGTGAGGGCCAGCAGGTCGGCGCCCATCACCACGAACACGTCGTTTTTGCGGGCCTGGGCGATGAAGTCCTGGTAGTCGAAGATTTCGCCGTCGGCGGCCGGGTACTGCACCATGGCGCCGAAGAAGCTCCCGGCGCTCAGGTCCAGCCGGCGGTGGTCGCCCACCACCAGCTCGATGCCGACCGGCGTGGCGCGGGTGCGTAGCAGGTCGATGGTCTGGGGCAGCACCTGGTCGGAGACGAAGTATTGCTGGGCGCCCTTTTTCTTGGTCTGGCTGTGCAGCATGTGCATGGCCTCGGCGGCGGCGGTGCCCTCGTCGAGCAGGCTGGCGTTGGCGATTTCCATGCCGGTCAGGTCAATTATCATCGTCTGATAATTGATGAGGGCTTCGAGTCGGCCCTGGGCAATTTCGGCCTGATAGGGCGTGTAGGCGGTGTACCAGCCCGGGTTTTCCAGAATATTGCGCTGGATGACGGGGGGCAAAGTCGTGTCGTGGTAGCCCAGGCCGATGTAGCTTTTGAACACCTGGTTCTGACCGGCAATCTGCTTGAATTTGGCCAGAAAGGCGCGCTCGGTCAGCGCGGCCGGCAGGTCCAGCGGGCGCTGGAGGCGGATGGCGGGCGGCACGGTTTCGTCGATGAGCTGGGCCAGGCTGGCCACGCCGATGGTGCGGAGCATGGCGGCCTGCTCGTCGGCGCCGGGCGCGTTGTGGCGGGCTTCAAAAACGTCGGCAAGCTGGGGTTTCAACGTCATAAAAACGAGAAGTGGGAGGTTTGAGGGCGGTTTTAGCGGGGTAACTCGCAGGGTTAGATTCCTTAACAAAGGTACGCCCGAAACGTCCCGTCGGACGGCTACCAAACCCGTAATTTTGGCCTTTGCTCTATCTGAACAGCCCGTCATGTCGAGCGCAGCCGAGACATCTCGCTCGCTTCGTTGCAGCGACTAGATTACTGCTGCCCGCGAGATGTCTCGGCAAGCTCGACATGACGTTCTTTTCGCCTTCCTGAACCATTCCCCCAAATCCCGCCCCATGCCCCTCACCATCGGTCTTCTGCGCGAAGGCAGAACCCCGCCCGACAAGCGCGTGGCCCTCACCCCCAAGAAATGCGCCGAAGCCGAGGCCCAGTACCCCGGCCTGCACATTTGGGTGAAAACCAGCCCCCACCGCTGCTTCTCGGACGACGAGTACCGCGACCTGGGCCTGGAAGTGTGCGAGGACGTGGCCGACTGCGACATCCTCATGGGCGTGAAGGAAGCAGACGTGAGCCAGCTCATCCCCGGCAAAACCTACCTCTTCTTCTCGCACACCGTGAAGAAGCAGCCCGCCAACCGCGAGCTGCTGCGGGCCGTGCTCCGCCAGCGCATCACCCTGATTGACTACGAGCTGCTAACCAACGGCGACGGCGGCGAGCGCCTCGTGGCCTTCGGGCGCTGGGCCGGCATTGTGGGGGCCTACAACGGCCTGCTCACCTACGGCCGCAAGCACGGCCTGTTTGCGCTCAAGCCCGCCCACCAGTGCGTGGACATGGAGGACATGGAGGAAGAATTCTTCAAGGTGAAGCGGCTGCCGCCCATCAAAATGGCCGTCACGGGCTCGGGGCGGGTGGCCCAGGGTGCGCTAGAAGTGCTCAAGCTGATGGGGCTGCGGCAGGTGAGCGTGTACGATTACCTCTACCTCGACTTCCACGAGCCCGTGTTCACCCAACTGCGCAGCTCCGACTACAACCGCCGCCGCGACGGTCGGGTGTGGGACACCGCCGACTTCCACCGCCACCCGCACGCCTACGAGTCCACGTTCGGCCCCTTCCTGCCCGTGACCGACCTGCTCATTGCCTGCGCCTACTGGCACCCGGCCGCGCCGGTGCTGTTCACCGAAGCCGACACCCGGCGCCCGGATTTCCGCATCAACACCATCGCCGACGTCACCTGCGACGTGAACGGCTCGGTGCCCACCACCAAGCGCGCCACCACCATCCCGGACCCCGCCTACGACTACAACCGCCGGACCGGCGCCCTGGAGCCGGCCTACTCCCGACCCGACAACATCACGGTGATGGCCGTGGACAATCTGCCCTGCGAGCTGCCCCGCAACGCCAGCCGCGACTTCGGCCGTCAACTGCTCGACCACGTGCTGCCCCACCTGCTGGGCGACGACCCGGCGGGCATTGTCGCCCGCGCTACCATTGCCCGCGGTGGAGAACTCATGCCGCGTTACCAGTACCTGGCCGACTACGTGGCGGAAACGGCCAACGCCTGAGCCGCCCGCGCTATCTTTATTCATGTACCAACGCTCCCGGCCATGCCCCCCATTACCCACCTCTCGCAACTCGACCCCAACGGCAGCTACACCTACGCCGACTACCTGACCTGGAAGTTTGACGAGTTTGTGGAATTGATTCGGGGCAAAGTGTTTCGGCCAATGGCCGGGGCTGGCCGGCGGCACCAGACGGTTTCGCGCCGCCTGGCGTACCGGATAGAAGACTTCCTGCTCCACAAGCAGTGCGAGATGTTTAATGCGCCGTTTGACGTGCGCCTTGCCCGCAGCACTGGAAATGGCGATGCCCAAATTCAGACCGTCGTGCAGCCCGACATTTTTGTGGTCTGCGACCAGGCGAAGCTTGACGAGCGCGGTTGTCTGGGCGCGCCCGATTGGATAATCGAAATTGTCTCGCCCGGCAACACGGCCCACGACACCCGCACGAAGTTCGGCGTGTACGAAGAAAACGGCGTACGGGAATACTGGATAGTATATCCGGGGCAGCAAACCATCGAAACCTATGTGTTGGAAAACGAGCGGTATGAGCTGGCCGCCGAATACGCCGCGCCCGGCCCCATGCCCGTGGCCACCCTGCCCGGCCTGGCCATCGAGTGGGCCAACGTGTTCGACGAGGCGTAGCCGGTGGTGTTTCGGTGGCCGCTCTCGCCCGCTGCCCCAGCTCCGGCCGCAACGCCCGGCCTACACGCCGCGCAGCACCGGGTATTTGGCCTGCACCAGCATGAAGAGCCCGTAGGCCACCAGGCCCGCGGCCACCACGCCCAGCGCCACCGGCCCCATGGCGGCCAGCAGGTCAAAGGCTTCGTCGGTGCTGCCCACGGCGCCGGCCCGCGACTGCCGGCCGGCTTGCACGAAGAAGTAACCGATGAGGCCCAGCACCACCGCCCGCGCCGTGAAGCCCACCTGCCCGGTGCGGTACACCACTTGCTGCTGGCCGGCCGGCAGGCGGCTGGCGTTCACGTCCTTCTGAAACTGGCCGGCGTAGGCGCGGTAGACCTGCGAGACGCCGATGCCGATAATGACGAGGCCCACCAGGAGTATCAGCCAGTTGCCACCGGGCCAGCCCAGCACCTGGGCGGTGAGGGACTGCGAAGTGTCGCCGCCCTTTTGGGCACGTCCACTCAGGGCGAGGCGGCCCGCGTAAAGCGCCAGACCGCTGTAGAACAGGCCGCTGGCGACGTAGAAAAGCCGCGTGCCCACCCCTTTGGCGCCCGAGCCCTTGCTCTCGGTGTCGCGGATGGCCTGGGTGAACCGCCACACGATGTAGCCCAGCAGCCCGAAGGCAACCAGGCCCAGGAGCAGGCTGCCGCCGGGCACGTCCTGCAGGCGCTGCACGGCTTCTTCTTTGTCGGCGCGGGCGCCCTGGCGCTGGCCGGTGGCGGCCAGCAGGGCCAGCACGCCCATCAGCAAATACACCACCCCGATGGCGGCGAAGCCCAGGCGGGCCAGGGTTTTGATGCCGGACGCAGGCGAACGCGGCACGGCGGCGAGGAGCGTATCAGTGGCGGACATGGGGCGGCACGAAGCGGAACGACGAAGTTTTTATTACACGGAAAGCCCGCGCGAAGGTTGGGGTAACGAGCATTGACTAAGCAAAAAAAGCCCTTTCTGCTGCCAGAAAGGGCTTTTTGCAACGAGGCAGCCGCGTGTGGATTGGAAGGCGCGTCACCTCGTTGGCATGCGTTGCTAAAACGTGCGCTGAAACCAGGTTTTGATGTCTTCCACGGCGTGGCCGGTTTTCTCCTGCAAGCGACCGAACCACTCGTCCTGCTTGCCGTCCTCGTAGGTTAGGTCGTCGTCGGTGAGGTTGCCCCACTTCTGCTTGGCTTCGCCCTTTAGCTCGTTCCAGTTGCCGCGGGCCTTCAGCTCGGTTTGGTCTTTGACATTGTTCTGGTTGATGTCCATGGTGAGTGCGTTGAAAAGTGAAAGAGAAGTGGCAAGGGTTGAGCTAAACCATGGGCCTTGTACGGAAGCGTCTGCGCGGGCGATGCCGCCTCGGGCGGAATGCCGGAATGTTGCACCCCCGCCCGCCAAGCCAGCGGCGGGCTAGTGGGCGCTGGCCGCGAGCGCGCCAATTAGCAGCACCCAGGCGCCCACACCCACGCCGTAGCCGCCCCAGGTCCGGCCGCGCTTGCGCCGCTGGGCCTCCTGGCGGTACGCCTCGCCGTAGGACGGGTCGGCCAGCAGCTCGGGGTGGGGGGCGCCGAGCCGGGCAGTCGCCACCGGACGCGGGGCGATAATAGCCGGCGCCACCACGCCCAGCAGCGGCCCCCCGTAGAGGGTAGCCCCCAGCGAACCCCAGAACGGGCCCCGGTCGGTGTAGCCGCGGGCGGCGGCCTGCTGGGCCAGGGCGCGGCGCTGGGCCACGTCGAGGCCCGGCAACAGGTCGACGGGAAAGAGCCGCGCGCCAGCCGGGGCGGGTGGGTGCAGCACCTCGCGGGTCCCGTTGGCATAGCGCACTAGGAACACGTCGGCCGTGGCGAGGCGCAGCGTATCGGCCCCGGCCGGGGGCAGGTAGCGCAACTCTTCGGGCGTAATGGTGAGCACGCGGCTGGGCACCTCCGAGCCGTCGGTGCGCAGCATGACGTCGGTGGGGGCGGGCTGAGCCCGGGCCGTCCCGGCCAGCAGCAGGAGCAGGGGAAAGAGTCGGTTCATGGCGCGGATGCGAAAAGCCCGGTGGCGCCGCTGCTAGCGGCGGCGGGCGTTGAAACCAACCAGCAGGCTAATGCGGGCGCCGCCGTTGCCGGGCACCACGGCCAAGTTCACGGGGAAATTGATGCCGTTGGAGCGAAACGACGTGCCCAGCGCCAGCACCAGGTTGGCCCCGAGCGGCGTCAGGTTGGGCCCCACGCCCACCTCGAACCCCTTGGGGCCGCGAATGCCCAGCAGCCCGCTCAGGCTGGGCAGAAACTTGCCCTGCTCCAGGCCGCCTACCAGCGGCACGAATTCCACCAGCCCGCTCAGGCCGCTGGGCATGCGGAACAAGCGGGTTTCAAATTGCCAGCCGAACTGCGTCAGGAAGGGATTGAGGTCGCCTACCTGCTCGCGGGCTTTGTTCAACACGCCGTTCGTGAGCACGGTAAAGCCGATGCGCGGCCCGTCGAGGGCGATGGTCTGGTTCAGGTCAATCTCATCGCCGGGCACCACTATGCCGCCCACCGCAGGTGTTGGGGCCGCCGGGGCTGCTGCCGGCGTGGCAGCCCCCGAAATGGCCGGAACGGCCCCCGTGCCGAATACCTCCTTCGTGCCGTTGGCGTAGCGAATCATAAACACGTCGGTGCGCCATACGCTGATGAGCGGGCCGTCCGGGTTGTCAGTTCGGCGGTATTTTACCTCGGCCGGCGTGATTTCAACCACCTTCACCGGCAGCTCGTCGCCGTTGCGCTTGGTGAGCAGGTCCTGCCCGTGGGCGGCCCCGGCCAGTAGGGCCAGTATTACAAATAGTAAGTAAGTACGCATGGGGAAATAAGTTAGGTGAGACCGTGCGTAAAGGTGAGCGAGTGACTGACGGAATGCTAAGGTATTTCCAGGATTCTCCGATGTTGCAAATGGGTAGGTAGTGCGCGTATCTATTTGGCTAGTAATAATGAACGGATAAAATATAGGATATTGGGGTTCTTGTCGCCCGCCGGCTCCGGTAGCGGGCGGGGCGGTTGGGTGGGGTTGTGCTGGGGCGATTTTTTGCGATAAGGCCGGCCGCAGTTACGGGCCCGTTGGGGTGCCCGTGAAACATGAGCTGGTCACGGCTCCGCCCTCAGCGGCCGGCCGGCGCCCGCGCCGTAATTTGCTCCCATGGATGACCTGCGCACCACCCTGCTCACCCTCAGCCCCGACGACCGGCGCGACTTCGGCCGGTTCATCCAACGCCAGCGGCGCAAGGCCACCGGCCGCCTCGACTCCCGCCTCTACGAGCTGCTGCTCCAGGCCAAGGAGCTGACCAGTGCGCAGCTTATTGCCCGGGTGTACCCCGCCGAGCCCAACCCCGTGGCCTACTACGCGCTGCGCAAGCGCCTGCTGCGCCACCTCACCGATTACCTGCTGCTGCGCCAGCGCCAGCTCGACACCACGGCCGCCGCTTCGGTGCGCGGGCAGCTCACCTTGGCCCAGTATCTGTTCGAGGCCGGCATTCCGCGCCTGGCCTGGAGCACGCTGCGCAAGGCCGAGAAGCTGGCCCACGCCAACGAGCAGTACGAGCCCCTGAACGCGGTGTACAACCTCCAGATTCAGTACGCCAACTCGCCGCACGCCGAGCCCCTGGCCGAAATCATTGCCCGCCGCCACGTCAACAAAAAGGCCGCTGATGAGGAGGAGCGGGCCAACATCGCCGACAGCCTGCTGCGCCAGCGCCTGCGCGAAGCCCGCAAAAAAGGCCGCGCCGCCGCCCCACTCGACACTTTGATGCACGACATTTTGGTCGAGTACGACTTGCAGGAAGCCTTTGCCCGGTCGCCCTCGCTGCTGTGCCGCCTCATGTCCATCGCCCGGAGCGCCATGCTGGTGCGCCGCGACTTCGCCGTCTTTGCCGCCTACATCGAGCGCTGCTACCGCCTCATGGAGCGGCGCCACGGCTTCGCGCCCGCCCAGCGCAGCTACCAGCTGCGGCTGCTCTACATGCTGGCCCACGCCCTGTACCGGTCCCGGCACTTCGCCGAATCGGTGGCGTACCTGGAGCAAGGGCGGGCTCTGATAGCGGCGGCACCCGGCCGCAAGTTTGCGGAGCTCGCGCCGCGCTTCAGCTTTTTGCTGGCCGCCAACCTGGCGTTTTTGCGCCGCAACCCCGAAGGCATCGCGCTGCTGGAGCAGGCGTTGAAAGCCACGCCCGCCCTGTCGCTGAACGAGGAACTGACGGCCCGGCTGCAGCTGGTGTTTCATCATTTTGCCGAGGGCAATTTCAGCAAAGCCAACCAGGCCCTGCTCCGCCTCGGCCGCACCGACCACTGGCTGGAAGAGCACCTGGGCCTGGAGTGGCTGCTGAATAAGAACCTGGCCGAGATGTTCATTCAGCTGGAGCTGGGCCACGAAGACCTGGCCCTCGGCCGCCTCCGGGCCATCGAGCGCGGCTTGCGCGAACAGTTTCCGGCGGTGCCCGCCGTCCCGGTCTCGGCCGGCGCGCCCGCTGCGGAGGCCGTGCCGGTGGGCGGGCCCTACCATTACGCGCTCAGCTTTCTGGGCTTGGTGCACGAGATAATCAACGACCCCGCGGTGGCCCGCCGGCCGGCCTTCGCCGCCCGCGTCGACGAGCTGCCGTCCTTCGTGCCCCTGGAGCGGGAAAACCTCCAATCCATCAGCTTCTACTGCTGGCTGCTGGCGCGCATGTCGGGCCGCCCCTACTATGAGGTGCTGTTGGAAATGGCCGGGCTTGCGCCGGAATAGCGGAACAAAAGAGGCCCGTGCGTTCTGCGCACGGGCCTCTTTTGTTCCACCCTTCGAGCCGGTACCGGCCCGGGGCTCATCTGAACAGGCGGCCGTGCTTCGCTGCGCGCCGCGTGGCCGGGTGCCTTACTTCTTAGCGGCCTCTTTCATGTTCTCCTTGGTTTGCGCGGCCGATTTGGCAGCGGCGTCGCCCATGGCGTCCAGTTTAGCGCCGGCGGCATTCATTTTTGCCTCCACCTTAGCGCCGGCAGCCTCTATTTTGGCGCCGGCCTTGTCGGCGGCGGCGTCGATTTTGGCGCCGGCCTCGGCCATGCCCGCTTTCGTTTCGGCCGCGGCTTCGTCGACGGCGGCCCCGGCTTCGGTGGCCGTCACCGCGGGCGTGGTCGTGGTGCTGTCAGTCACGACGGTGGTTTGGCCATCGGTGGTGGTTTCGGTAGTTTTGGTTTGCTCGCAGGCGGTGGCGGTCAGGGCCACGGCGGCGGCGAAGAGCAGGGTTTTGACGGGCGTTTTCATTGAATTTAGTAATTGAAGGTGAAACGATGTCAATTAATGAGTAGCTTCCGAAAAGGTAACCCGCCGCCGATGCCCGCGCGTCTGCGCAGCCCTTGCCAAACCGCTCAGCTAACTTTTTTGGGCCCGCGCTAGTATAGCCCTCCACGCATCTTCCTCATTTCGCATTCCCATGGACTCCACCGCCACCACCCCGCAAACGCCCGCCACTCCCGCCGTGCCCCTGGCCGTGAGCGACCAGCAAAACACCGCCCTGCTCGACGATACGCTGACGTTTCTCACGGCGAGTACGCCCACTAACTCCGGCCCCCAGGGCCGCGCCGAGATTGAGCGCTGGGCCGCCGTGCTCACCGCCTCCACCCGCCCCGGCCTGGCCAAAATCAAGCAGGAGCTCAACTTGCTCAACAACTTGCTGGCCGACGCCAAAACCCCGGCCCACGACATTGCCGCAATCCTCGCCAGCCTCGGGGCCGAAACCGCCAAGGTGGCCGAGGACGCCGGGGGCGACTACAGCGGCCCGCTGGGCAACCTGAGCAAGCTGCTCATCAGGGCCGGTTCGACGTTGTCGCGGTAACTCCTTCCCCTTCCGTCCGGTTTCATAACCGCCGTAGCGCGAACTTTGCGGCCCGCGCCGCCAGATACGT
>NZ_JANNOD010000116.1:0-101840 GCF_031398885.1 Hymenobacter sp. | reverse complement strand
GGCCAGCGACGACGCCCTGCGCGCCGCTGCTCGGCAACTGAAGCAGGCGCGGCCAACGGCGGTGAACCTGACCTGGGCGATCGACCGCGGCCTGCAACACCTGCTGGCGACGGCGCCCGCGCAGCGCGCATCCGCCGAGACATCTCGCTCGCTTCGTTGCACGATTGAGTTACTTCCCCAAGCGAGATGTCTCGGCAAGCTCGACATGACGTTCTTTCTGCTCACTGCTCATTGCTCACTGCTCACTGCTCGTTGTTAACTGATTCTGCCGAACCTGCACGCGCCGGAACACTTCGCGCATGGTGAAGTAGACGACGGCCACCAGCGGAACCGCCGCCACGGCCCACAGCAGCAGGGCCCCGACCTGGGCGCGCCACAGCAACTGGCCCACGGCCCCCCAGCCCTCGTGGTCGATGAGGGCGCGCAGGCTCTTGACGGTGAGGCCGGCCACCCGCTCGCCCTGGCCCATGATGGTGGCCCCGCCCCGCAGAAAGGGAATGAGCATGGCCAGCTGAAAGGCGCTCATGAGATGGGCCACGAGCTGCATGGCCGCCACGTTGAGGCGCAGGCGCAGGGCCGTGGCCACGCTCACCAGGGTGGTGATGCCGAAGGTGGGCACAAGGCCGAAGGCCACCCCGAGCGCCACGGTCAGGGCCAGCTTCTCGGGCGAGAGGCCGGCTTTGAGCAGGTCGAGCAGGGGGTCGAGCAGGCGGCGGCGCAGCCAGGAGCGCGGCGGCGCGGCGGCGGGCACGACGAGGGGGGGCGGCGAAGGGTCGGGGGAGGGCATGGGGAGAAGCTGGAGGACCGCGCGCCGGGCCACCCGGCGCCCCGTACCTTCGCGGAGGACGCCCTCCTCATACGGCTGCGATTCAAAATGTTGCCTTCCGGGCGTTATGACAAAGTTAGCATCCCTGGCCGAGCTGCCCGGGCCCTGGTGGCGCGAGCTGCCCATCCTGCTGCGCCGCGCCGCCCGCGAGCTCAGCGCCAACGACCCGCTGCGGCTGGGGGCGGCCACGGCCTTCTTCACGTCGTTTGCGCTGCCGCCCATCCTCATCATCCTCGTACAGCTGCTCAGCTCGCTCTACCCCTCCTCGATGGTGCGGCTCATGCTCCTGGGCAAGGTCAGCAACCTGGTGGGGGCGTCGGCGGCCGGGCTGGTGGCCCAGATTGTGATGAACGTGGCCGACCCTCAGCGCAGCCGGCTGGTGACCTGGGCCGGCTTCGCGTTCCTGGTGTTCGTGGCCACCACGCTCTTCACCATCATCCAGCACTCGCTCAACCAGCTGTGGCAAATCCGGCCCAAGCGCGGCGCGGGGAAGTTTTTGCAAGCGGTGCAAGAGCGGCTGCGCTCGGCGGGCATCCTGCTGGCCACGGCGGGGCTCTCGCTGCTGGCCTTCGCCACCGACGCCGCCCTGGGCCTGTTTGCCGAAAGCATCCGCGACTTCGACGCTACCTTTGCCTACTACGTGGTCCGCGGGCTCAACGCCCTCATCGCCTGGCTGATTCTGGCGGCGTGGTTCGGCGTCACGTTTCGCACCCTGAGCCTGGCCCGGGTGCCCTGGCGGGCCGTCACGCGCGGGGCGGCGCTCACGGCCCTGCTCATCAGCCTGGGCGAGGTGGTGCTGGGCCAGTTGCTGGTGGCGCAGGACCTGGGCCCGGTGTACGGCCCGGCGTCGAGCCTGGTGCTGGTGCTGCTCTTCGTGTTCTACTGCGCCATGATATTCTATTTCGGCGCGGCCTTCACCAAGGCCTACGCCCACCGCATCGGGCTGGACATCCGGCCCAAAAAGTCGGCCGTGCGCTACAAGCTGGTGAACGTGGCGGACGCTGCGCTTAGTGAAGAATGAGGAATGAAGAATGAGGAATTTAGGCCCCGTTTGCCAATTCCTCATTCTTCATTCTTCATTCCTCATTAAGCGAAGCGTTTACCTTTGCGCGGTGCACACCCCTGACTCCCCCGCCCCTGGCGCCGCCGCCGCCGCTCCTTTCGTAGCCAAGCCCGACCTGCAATTCGCCGACTTTGCCCTCTCCCCCGCCCTGCTGGCAGGCGTGGCTGAGCTCAACTTCACCCAGCCCACCGCCGTGCAGCAGCTGGTGCTGGCCCCCGCCCTCGACGGGCAGGACGTGGCCGGGCAAGCGCCCACTGGCTCGGGCAAAACGGCTGCTTACGGCCTGGCGGTGTTGCAGCAGGTCGACGCTACTTCGGCCACGGTGCAGGCCGTGGTGCTGGTGCCCGCCCGCGAGCTGGTTCTGCAAGTGCGCGACGCCCTCAAAAGCCTGGGCAAGCACGTGCCCAACCTGCGGGTGGCCGGCTACTACGGCGGCCACGCCATGCGCGAGGAAGTGAAGGGCCTACAGCAGACGCCCCACGTGGTGGTGGCCACCCCCGGCCGTATGCTCGACCACCTCGAACGCCGCACCATCATCCCCAACAAGCTGAAAGTGCTGGTGCTAGACGAGGCCGACAAGCTGCTGGAGCTGGGCTTTCAGGAGGAAATGGCCACCATCATCAGCCGGCTGCCGGTGCGCCGCCAGACGCTGCTCTTCTCGGCCACCATGCCCGACAAGGTGCTGGCCCTGGTGCGCGAGTACCTCACCCGCCCCCGGGTGATGAACGCCGGGGGCGCCAACGCCAGCACCCTGCCCGCGAGCCTGGTGCTGCGCGGCCACGTGGTGGGCGCCGCCGACCAGAAGCCCGCCGCCCTTTACCACCTCGTCACCCAGCCCAACGCCGGCAGCTCCCTGGTCTTCGCCAACACCCGCGACCGGGTGGAGGAGCTGACCCGCTTCCTGCGCGGCCGGGGCCTGGCCGCCGAGGCCCTGCACGGCAAAATGCTGCAACCCGAGCGCGACAAGTCCATGATGAAGCTGCGCAACGGCTCGGCCACCGTGCTGGTGGCTACCGACGTGGCCGCCCGCGGCCTCGACGTGAGCGAGTTGGGCACCGTGGTGCAATTCGACCCGCCCCACGAGGCCGAAACCTTCCAACACCGCGCCGGCCGCACGGCCCGGGCCGGGGCCGTGGGCACCGCCCACCTCCTCGTGACGCCCCACGAGCAGCAGAAAATTCAGAACTGGCCCGCGGCCAGCTCCGTGCAGTGGGCCGGCCTGCGCCCGCCGGCCCTGCCCACGGCCGCCCCCAAGCCGCCGCGGCCCGCCACCGTCACCCTGCACGTTTCGGCCGGCAAGCGCGAAAAAATCAGCGCCGGCGACCTGGTGGGGGCCTTCGTGAGCGTGGGCGAGCTGGAGCGGGAAGCCGTGGGCCGCATCGAAGTATTCGACCACCACAGCTTCGTGGCCGTGCCCGAAGCCGTGGCGGAAGAGGTACTGGCCCGGATGCAGGGCGCCAAGGTGAAGGGCAAAAAGGTGAAGGTGGCCCTGGTGCGCTAATGCCCGCAGCCAGCCCGCGCAAGCTGCTATTCGTCTGTAGCCAGAACAAATGGCGCAGCCTCACCGCCGAGCGGCTTTTTGACGGCCACCCGCACTACGAGGCGCGCTCGGCCGGCACCGAGCCGGGCGCAAGAGTGCGCGTAACGGCCGGCCACCTGGGCTGGGCCGAGGCCGTCTTCGTGATGGAGCGCCGCCACGCCGACCGGCTGCGGGAGAAGTTCGCGGCCGAACTGGTTGGCAAGCCCCTCGTCGTACTGCGCATTCTCGATAAATACCGGTTTGAGGACCCTGCGCTAGTGGCATTACTCTGGGAAAAGCTGGCGGCGCATTTGGGTGCGGGCTCCAATTCAAAGCAGGTTTGAATTGATAAACCACCAACGGCTCGCGCGTACCATGTACCATAAAGTAGCTTGGCACCGCAGCGCCAGCCGCCGTGTCTCTCGGGTGTCTCCGGGGCCCGCGCCATGGTCTGAGTGCAGAGGCCATGGCGCGTGCTGAACAGAGAGTGCGGGTTAATTAACCTGCATGCGTAGCCATGCCCGCGGGGCGGCCTCGCAGGCCTGCAACCTGGTTACGGCGGTTTCCGGCAAGGGGTATGTCATGCCGCCCGGCTTATCGTCCGGGCCTCCCTGCGGGGTGGGCCCCGTTCCCAAAGAGAGGGGAACCGGACAACCCGTACCGGGACTAGGAAACCGCGCTAGAAACTATTTGAGCTGGCTCTAAGGCGTAGAGCCGCTACAGGTTGCGTCCCGTCAACCGCGCCGTACGCCCACTTCGTGCAACGACGAAACGCAACGTGTGGCGTTTCCACATCGTTTAGACGACCTTCAATTTTAATTCAAACAGCTTCTTAAACGCCAGTGCCGGCCCCATCGTCGCGCATACCCCCACTCCCCCAGGGCTCCCACACCGGGCGGGAATGGGCAGGGCTTCCGCCTGGGCTGCCCGCGGCACCCAGCGGCGCTTCTGGACCATTCACTCCAATGCCAGGCAGATAATCTGGCCGGCTCCCCGTCGGGAAGGCGGCGGGAGGCGGGACCCACCGGCTATTTGACCACGGTCATCCGCTTGGTCTGCACTAGGCTGCCGGGCGCGCCCATTGCCGCCGTCGCTCGCAGCGTGTAAAAATAGATGCCGTTTGCCAGCCGCCCCGCGTCGAACGTCGCGGTGTGCTGGCCCGCCGCCTGGGGCTCGTTCGTGGCCAGCGTGGCCACCACCCGCCCGAACATGTCGCACACCCGCAGGCTCACGGTGCTCGGCTGCGGCAAAACATACCCAATCGTGGTGACGGCGCCAAACGGGTTGGGGTAGTTTTGCTCCAGGCCGTACTCGGCCGGCAGGGCAGCTTGTCGCGCGGCCAACGCCTGCTGAGTCGTGGTGGCCCAACCCGCGGGGGCCGACGCCGGGCGGCTCGGCCCGGGGGCAAGGGTGACCACCGGCGCGGTGGCCAGGTCGGGTTGAATGGAGACATGAAGTGCTCCACCGGCCTGAACCGTGGTGCCAGGCGAGAGCCGGATTTGCGTACCCGCCGTCAATTGCGCGTAACAGTGATTATTGACCGTGAAACCGGAAGTGGCAATGGATTGGCGCGCCGCGTAGAACGGCTGGTCGTTACTTGAGGCAATGGTGGTGTTCGTCAGGTTGATATCCTGCGACAGATTGGTGCCGCTGACGGTGTTGAAATAAGCTTCCCGGAGGTAATAATTGCCGTCGTTGCGCTTCGCCCAGGCCTGCACCAGAATGGTACCTACGGCATCGGACGGCACGGCAAAGGAGTACGTGTGCGCCGTCCCGCCGTAAGGACCGTCTCCAAAGGAATAGGACCGGTCCGAAGCGGTGGAAATGCGGGCCACGCAAATCGTCGAAACGATGTCCGAAGCCCCGCCGACCGGAATGGACAGGGTCTGGCCGGGCGACACCGCTTCGGACACAACCTGCTGACCGGAGCCCGACGCACCAGAGCCTTTCGACAATTTAAGCCCAGGAGCTGCAAAAGGCGGCTGTAACAGCGGAGTTGAGGAGGGGAGCGCATACGGCCAGGCGCGGCAGCCTTCGCCACCGCCTGTGGTTACCAAAGGGTCGGTACATTCAGGCAGGAGGGTGTATCGAAAGGCGGGGTTGGGTTTACTGAACCCTCCTGTGGAGAACGCCGAGGCAGTGGGGCTCAGTTTTAGTAGCCGCCTTACCTCGTCAATTACCCGCTGATCTTTGAGCGCCAGACCGTGCTGCAGGTTGTCAAACTCGGTGTAGTACTGCGGAGCCAACCCGCCGGTCTGGCTTCGGAAAGGAACCGCGTTGTCGTTGGCTTCATTATCGAACAAAGCCAGGATCAAGTCAGTGGTGGATTTGCCCTGCGTCAGGCTAAGATACCGTATAAAGCCAGCCGCCGCGAATTTGTCTGATTCATTGAGGTTAGAAAATGACGCCGGGCGGTTGCCAGCGATGGCATGCACGGGGGCTTTATTCATGTTGCGATTGAGTGCGCCACCGTTCAGGCCGTTGTTGTCGCCATTAAAAGCATAGCTGTCGAAGGCCAGGTCGGCAACGGCGCCGTCGAAAACATCTTTACCTGTAAGGAGCGTCACAGGGCCCAAGGAAACCCTTCCATCCAGCAACACCTTGCTAATGTGCGTGCCCATGTTGACGCCGTTCATCGGAATCCACCGGTTGATGTCGTTACGGGTGCCAAAGTCGTTGCTTGCCCCGCAACTGCCTTGGATGTAGCACCTCGTCAACGCACAGCCCATGCTGTGGCTCACCACCGCCACTTTTGCCACCACGTATCCGCTGGCCCGCGCGTTATTTATGCAGATGGTAATGGCACTACCGACAACATTGGCATTTTGAACGAACGGTTTGGTATTGGTTGCTTCGTAACTGGCCACGTACGTCAATTCAAACGGCCATTCATCCAGTAGCGCGTTTGCCATCGTTACGTAATCCTCACCACTTCCGAAAAGGCCGTGAATGAACACCACCGGCTCCCGAAACACCTGAATCGTCACAATCTCCGGCTCTGGGTAGTTGGGCGCCGAGGCATCGATGTGAAGTTGCGTGTACTGCGACGATTCGGGGATAACCCCAGGGTCCAGCGGGTTTTTGTACCACATCTTTTTCAACGCCCAACTCGGCACCCCGGCGGCGGCACTGGGCGTGGGCAAGTTGGCATCTTCCACCAATTTGCCGTACCGGTCGTCGCTGCCGCCGCTGCCTTTCTCGCGAATCACTACGCTGATGTCGCTGGCGTTCACGTAGGTGGTCGTACTGCCTTGGGTGACTTGAATCCAGTAGACAAACCAGTAGGCCTGCGTCCCTTCGGCGCAAACTTTAACGGTTTGGTGCACGGTTTGGGTGGCTTCCGCCCCCCCGCCCCCCCCCGCCGGCACGGGGGGCGCGGTTCGCGCGGCGGCTCCCGCTGTTGCGCCCTGCTCCTGGCTCGGCGCGTACGCCGCCGCGCCCGATACGTACCCGCGCCGCGCGGACGGGGTGCTTTGCGCTCGCAGCGGCAGGGGCAGCAGGCCACTCAGCACCGCCACCGCCAGGCACCCCGCCCGCGCCGCGTGCCAGGCCCCGTCGGCATTCCACCGGCGGGGCAGCCGGGCCGATGGCGCCTGTTGCAAATAAGAGTTGAAAATGTTCATGTGGTAAGGCTGTTGTAGGCGTTGGAGGTTGGTGGCGCGGCCCGGTATTTTTCGTGTTGAAACCTTGGCGGAAACTGCCGTCTACCCGACCGGTCACCCACTTACATTGGGGGTCGGCCGGCCGGCGCGTTATTTGACGAGAATCATGCGCTTCGTCTGCGTGTAGCTGCCGGCTTGCAACCTGTACAGGTACACCCCGCCCGGCAAGCCGTCGGCGTCGAACCGGGCCTCGTGGGTGCCAATCGGCTTGGCTTCGTTGACGAGCTGGGCGACCTCGCGGCCCAGCAGGTCGTAAACCCGCAGGCTGACCGGGGCCGGCTGCATGAGCGAGTAGCGAATGAGGGTGGTGGCGCCGAACGGATTGGGCGTGTTTTGGTCCAGGCCCAGGTGGTCGGGCCCCTCCAGGGCGTGTTGGTTGGCGCCGGCGGGGCGCCCGCCAAGGAGGTTTTTGTCCGCACTCGTCGTCGGCCGGTAAGTGACCCCGCCCGCGATGTAGGAGTTGTAGTAGGAAAACGCCCGGGTGTTCGTGCCTGCTTCGAGCCGCGTGCCGGGCCCCAGGATGACGTTGCCAATGGCCGCAATAAAAGTACTGGAGCCGGCTTTGGCAATGAAAGGGGCGCCGTCGCCCCCCCCGGTTCGGGTGGACGCCGTGGCCTCAAACCGGCGGACCTCCCCGCTGTTAACCGTTACGTTTTCGAAAACGCCATCCTGGAGCACCGACACTGTGACCTGGCTGGCCGACGTTGTGTTGTTCGCTCCGTACGCGGTGAGCCTGTAGGTGGTGGTGGCGGTCGGGTACACGACCAGCGTGCCCGACGCGCTCACGTTGCCAATGCCCTCAACCACGACGGTGGACGCGTTGCCTGTGGTCCAGGCGAGCAACGCCGGCGACCCGCCGATGACCGAGCTGGCGTTGCTGGTGAACGAGGAGATGTACGGCAGCGCCGGCTGCGGCGGTGCAGCGTTAACCCCGACCGTGACCTGGCTGGTCGCCGTCGTGTTGTTCGCTCCGTACGCGGTGAGCCTGTAGGTGGTGGTGGCGGTCGGGTATACGGCCAGCGTGCCCGACGCGCTCACGTTGCCAATGCCCTCGACCACGACGGTGGACGCGTTGCCCGTGGTCCAGGCGAGCGTCGCCGGCGACCCGGCAACGACCGAGCTGGCGTTGCTGGTGAACGAGGAGATGTACGGCAGCGAGGGCGGCGGCGGTATATACGGCTGGTCGTACATAATATTTACTTCGGCGCTTGTGCTGACACCCAAGGCATTGTACACCGTGAGGATGTAGCGCTGCCCGTAATCCGTGCAGACCGTCTGGGAGCCGTTAGCGGTGCCGTCGCTGGCTACGGCGACCGCGCCCAGAACCTGGATGTTTGCGTGGTCCACGTTGACGGCCCTCCAGTTCAGGGTAGAACATTTGTTTGTACTACTAATGTGGTAAGTCGAGGCCGTAAATTCGTAAATCAACGGCACCGGCACCACCACCACGTTGACCGAGGCGCCGCCGGTGCGCGGCGGACTCGGCGCGTAGGTGTAGGTCGTGGACAGCAGCGGGAAAAAGTTAAAAGACACCGTGCCACTAGTATACGGCACCCCCAAGGCTGGCCCGCCCGTGCTGACGCTTACCGAGCCGTAGTAGGGGCTGCTCACATACGTCGTGAAGGTCGACGCGCCCGCCGTGAAAGTGGAAGGCGCGGACCCGGTGAAGCTTCCGGTCCAAGTTTGGGCAAAGCCGGCGAGCGGCAGCGCGCACAGGGCGGCAGCCCCAATGCGCAGCAGCGGGCCCACGCGGCCGGCCCCGCCCCTGGTCTGTAGTTTCTGTTCCATACTGTTTAGAGCGTGTGGGGGTGATGAGGTTGACTTATCCCGCCGGTGGCAGGTAGCAAGCGCTGGCTGCGCGGGCCCTTGGCCCACGGGCGCGCCGAATGGCGTAAAGCGAATTGTTGCGACTTATAACCAAATGGCTATCAGCAAGAAAACTCGCCATACGCCCTGTTTTGCCCCGTGTTGGGGCACCCGCAATAGGCTCCTGGTGCAGGTCATTGCGGGGCGCAAGGCGCGGGGTGGCCCCAAACGTCAGGCCCGTCGGGCAACCCGCGGTCCGGTACTTGCCGTTTGCCCGCAAGGCGCCCCCCCTTGTTGCGCGCACCCGCAATGACGTGCGGCTGCCAGAAAAAACGCCGCCGTGTTTACTTGGCCTCGTGGGGCTGGGCCGTTTTCAGCGCCTGGTTTTCGGCCTCCAGCCGGTCCAGCCGCTTGTTCTGCTCAATCAGGTGCAGGGTGAGTTCCTCGACTTTTTGCAAGAGCTTGGTTTGCACCTCGCCCACGGCGGCCCCGCGGGCCTGCATGTCGGCGGCCGAGGCCACCTCGGGCAGGTGGTGGTGGGCCCGGATGTAGGCTTCCACGGCCGGCAGCGGCATCAGGTTGTACCCTTTCTCAAACACAAAGTCCGCCCCGTTCGTATTGACGACCACCTCGTTGGCCCGCACGCTGCCGCCCACGTCCAGCTTGTACACGCCGTTGGCTTGGCTGGTCTTGGCAATGAGCACGTTGCCGCCCGGGGTGATGCGCATCCGCTCCTGCGGCGGGCCGTCGTTGAAGCCCCGCACCGAAAAAATCATGTGGGCGAACTGCGCCGCGTCGCCGGCGGTGCCCCCCACGTGCATCAGGGCGATGCGCCCGGTCTCGTAGTTGGGGTCCACGTCGCGGTAGCCGCGGAAGGCGATGGCCGTGCCGGTGCCGGCCGAGGTGGCGGCCCGGTTGGTGAGGGTGAGGAGCTGGACCTGGCCCGCCGCGTCGCGCCGGGCTTCGAGCAGAGAAGCCGGGTCACTGGTACCAATACCGATGTTGCCGGTGTTTCTGACCAGCAGCTGGCTTTGCCCTTGGTAGTGTACGTTGAGCAAGTCGAAGTCGAGCGCGCCCCGTTTGCGATTGAACTCGACGCCGCTCTCGCCCACGCCGGTGTCCGTGGCCACGATTTTGGCCAGCGGGGGCGTGGGGCCGCCGCCCCAGTTGCCCACCGCGGTGAACGCGGTTCCCGCCCCGGGGGCGGACCCGATGTAGTGCGAGGAGGTGACCATTGCGCCGGCGTTGAGGCGGCCGCCCACCACGAAATTGGGGACGTTGTTGGTCCCGTACCCATTGCCGGCCCCCTCCAGGTAAAGCGTGCCGGCGGTGTAACGGAGCTGGTGCGCCAGAACGCCGTGGTGGTGCAACATCAGCGTAGCCTGTTGATTGGTCTGGGTAGGGTCATTGCCGTTGATTTCCAGGTACTGGCTGTACGTGGTCTGGGCAAACGCGGGCGGGCTCAGCGCTCCGACCAGGGCCAGGGCGAGCCCCCAGCGCCAGGCAGGGGTGTTCCGGGCGGTAACCGCCCGGGCAGGGGGCGCCACCAGGGCGCCAAGAGAGTGAAGTGTCTTCATGGTTTAAGAAGTTAGTTTGTGTTGTTCACCCGAACAACTGCTTGAGATGTTGCCTAAAGCACGCGCCGGCCCCACCGCCCGCCGGTATTATTTCAACCAACGGTCGGATTCCCTCAACCAGTGGTGCCCCGCGGCCCATTTTGCCGGGAGTCGGCACCGCGCTTCACTGGCTCCCGCCCTCATCCGCACAAATTCGACGCGGCCCGAAACGTGCTGGCGTGGGCTTCCACAGTGTCACTGAGGCGCTCGGAGTAGCCCCGTGCCCGCCACCACGGGCAGGCGGTGGCAGAGGCCGAGCACCCGCTCGTCGCGCCGGCTGCCACTGGCGTGGGTCAGGGCCAGGTGGCTCCAACTGGTCGGTGGCCCGCACGTCGACGCCCGCCAGGTAGAATACAGAATCGGGCTGCACTTCGTCGAGCAAGCGGGGCAGGGCGGCCGTCAGGAGCCGGAGGTATGCGGCAGTGTCGGTGCCGTCGGGCAGAGCCAGGTCCAGGTCCGACGCTTCTTTGCGGGCGGGGTAGTTGCGGGCGCCGTGCATGAAAAGGTGAACACCCGCGGCCCGGCCCGAATAATGGCCGCCGTGCCGTTGCCCTGGTGCACGTCGAGGTCCACGATGAGCACTTGCCGGACGGCGGGCCCGTGCGCCAGCAGCCAGATGGCGGCGGCCTGGCCGTCGAGTAGGCAAAATCCTTTGCCCCGCGCCCGGAACGTATGGTGCGTACCGCCCGCGATGTTGAAGGTCACGCCCCGCACCAAAGCCCGCCGCGCGCCTTCGATTGTGCCGCCCAGGATGGTGGCTTCGCGCTCAAATAGCGTCGCCGACCATGGGAAGCCGGTGTTCCACTCCCCCTACCGCGTGAGTTGGCCCCGGCGCAGGGCTATTGTGGCCGCGCTGATGGCGGCCGGTGCGGCGGCCCCTAACCCGGCGCGGAGCCCTGCGTTTAGCGGCTCATGCCTTACCTGATTTCCGCGGCCGTGCTGGCCGCCGTTGTGTACGCCTTTTACCGCTACGCCACGGCCGATGCCCGCCGCCGCACGGCCGCGCTGGCCGAGGAATTCCCGGCCGCGTGGCGGCAGGTGCTGGCCGAGCGGGTGGCCTTTTACCTGTCGCTGACCAAGCCCGACAAGGCGCGGTTCGAGCGGCAGGTGCAGGTGTTTCTAGCCAGCACGCGCATCACCGGTGTGCAAACCGAGGTGGACGACGCCACGCGCCTGCTGGTGGCCGCCGCCGCGCTGATTCCGGTGTTCGGGTTTCCCGACTGGGAGTACCGCAACCTGGGCGAGGTCCTCATCGTGCCCGATGCCTGGCAGCTGGCCAACGACCCCACTAAGGAGGTGAAGCCGCTGCCGGGCACTTTGCTCGGCTCGGTGCAGGGCTTTCAGAATCAGCACTACATGCGCCTGTCCAAGGCCTCGCTGGAGCAGGGCTTTCGCGACGGGCTGGACCGGCAGAACGTGGGCATCCACGAGTTTGCGCACTTGCTCGACGAAGCCGACGGGGTGATTGATGGGGTGCCCAAAGCCGCCCTGCCGCCCGAGCTGCTCGGGCCCTGGGCCGCCGTGGTGCGGCGCGAAATCGAAGCCATCCGGGCCGGCCACTCGGAAATCAACGACTACGCCGCCACCAACGAAGCCGAGTTCTTCGCCGTCGTGACGGAGTACTTCTTCGAGAAGCCCGAGAAGCTGCAGGAGCACCACCCCGAGCTGTACGAGCTGCTCGGCCGCGCCTTCCGCCAAAACCCCAAAAAACGCTTCCTGCGCCTCGCCGTCGACCCGCGCCAGTGGCTCAAGACCTTGCGCGGCAGCCGCAAGTTTGGCCGCAACGACCCGTGCCCCTGCGGCAGCGGCCGGAAGTACAAGGACTGCCATTTGACCCAGGCGCAGGCGGCATAACCGGCGCTTCCTACCAAAGCCCAAAATGTCCGGTCGGGCTGGTCGAGGCGGCCGTCCCAATTCGGTTAGAGCAGTCCTCAGGCGGGTCAGTGTACCACTGACTGGAAAACCGCTCCAGATTGAACCGGCTGCGCTTCGGCAGGCGGCTGCCGGCGGGGCCCGGCTGAACTGAGCCTGTGTTGGCAGGCTTCCGCTACTCTTCCGCCTCCAGCAGCACCCAGTCCCGCACCGTGTCCACGAGCCCGGGCGCTAGGCCGGGCGTGGCCGGCTCGTCGGTCGGGGCCTGAAACAAGTGGTTGACCCCCGGCAGTCGGCGGGCCGTGACGCGCTTGTTGCCCTTGAGGCCTTTTTCGAGGACCAGGAGGTTAGCGGCGGCGTTCACCTCGGCATCGTCGGTGCCCTGTAGCAGCAGCACCGGGCACCGCACTTCGGCCAGGCCGGGCTGCGGGTCAAACCGCAGGTAGTAGCGGTACCAGGGCGTGACAAGCTGGGCCGCCCGCGCCCGGGCAGCGGCGGGGTCGCCGTCCGGGTAGCGCTGGCGCAGCATGTTCACCACAATGGCCTGGGCCTGGTCGTCGTCGGAATTTTGGCGCACGATTTCCAGCATGGCCCGCCGAAACTTGCGCGCGGCATCGGCCTGCTTGCGCTCCTCGACCTTGGCCTTCAGGCGCTGCTGCGCGAGGTAAGTATCCACCTGGGCGGCGTTGGAGCCGCTGCTGCGGAGCTTGGCCGCCTGGCTTAGCACCTCGGCGCTGGCCCGGCGGCGGGCCGCGCCCGCACGGGCCGTGTCGGCCGGGGTGGGCGTGGGCTCGGGCTGGTTGGCCAGCAGCTCTTGCCCCGGCAGCCCCGCGGCCGCCAGCGCCACCACGAAGGCCGGCGGCAGGGGCTGCGCCGCGGCCAGCAGGGCTACGTTACCGCCCTCACCGTGGCCAATCAGGCCCGTGCGGGAGGGGTCGATGCTGGGCCGCAGCCGCAGGTAGGTGAGCGCGGCCTGGGCGTCGCGCACCAGGTCGGCCGTGGTGGCGAGCGCCCCCGCGCCGCCGGACTCGCCCACGCCCCGGTCGTCGAGGCGCAGCACGGCAATGCCCTGCCGGGCCAGCGCCGAGGCCAGCACCGCAAACAAGCGGTAGTCGCCCTGGCGCGCGTCGCGGTCGTGGGGGCCCATGTCGGAGAGCAGGGCGGCGGCGGGGAATGGCCCCGGGCCGTCGGGAATGCTCAGCGTGCCGACCAGCCGCACGTCGCCGGGCTGGCTGGTCAGGGTCACGGTTTCGATGTGGTAGGTAGTAACCGGGGCCGCGCCCGCCCGGCTGCCGGAAACGGCCGGGGCCGCGCCCTCGGCGGCGCGGCGCAGGACGAGGGGGACCAGCAGCCCGGGCTGCGTCCAGGTGCCGCGCAGCTCCTGTCCGTCGGCGCTCGGCACGCAGGCGAAGCGGCACTCGGCCGTGGCGGCGTAGAACACCAGCGTGTCGCCCCGAAAGGTGACGGAGGCCGGAATGCGGTTGAGGCGCTTAGCCGGCAGGTCCAGGGTGGCGAGGAGCTTGTTGGCCCCCGGCTGCAGGATGGTAAGCTGAATGGGCAGGCTGCCGCCCGGAATTGGCAGCGGCCCCTTCCAGAGCCCCGCCAGGCTGGCCGGCGCGGGCGCCGGAGTTGCGGGCCGGGGCGCCCGCGTGGCCGTGTCCGGGGCGGCGGGCAGCACCTGCCCCGCGGCCATGCCCGGCAGCAGCCACACCCAAAGCAGCCAGTTACCCGCCAAGCGGGGAAGTGTTTTTACCATAGTTAATGCCGCCCCACTGCCTCAGCAGGCTGGCGGACAAGGCGCGTACCATGACCGTTGTAGCAACAACAAATATTGCAGGTGCTGCAAATTAATTCTATTGCAAAACCCGGTCGATGACGTGGACCACCCCGTTGGTGCACTGCACGTCGGGAATCACCATGTTGGCAACGGGACCGGTCCCGTTGGCCCCCTGCACCGTCAGCACCCCGTTGTTGAAGCTGCCCAACGTCACGGACGTTCCCCCGGCCGAGGTAACGGTGGTGCCCTCGGGCAGCTCCGAGGTGAACTGGGCCCCCGACAGGGCGTGGCCCAGCAGCAGGTTCTGCACGGTCTGCTTGGGCAGCAGGCGAATGTCGGCCGGTTTGGTCAGGAGCGGGCTAAAGTTTTTGAACGCCTGGTCGGTGGGAGCAAATACGGTGAAGGGGCCCGGGCCCGACAGCACGGTCACCAAATCGGCGTATATCACCGCTTCCACCAAAAAGGTGAGTTCGGGGGCGACAAATACCTGGCCCGATTGCAGGGCCTGCGCCGACTGCACAATGTTGCCCCCGGTGGCCAGCAGCACTTTGTCGACGGAGTGCACGAGGCCATTGGCGGCGCGCACGTCGGGGTTCAAAATTTTGGAGCCGTTTACGTACAGGCTGCCGTCGGCGCGCTGGATGATGCGGCGCTGCGTTCCCGGCGCGCCCAGGGCCGACGGCGAAACGCTGCCCGGCGTGAGCGCACTGCCCGGCAGCAAGCCGCTGAACACCGCGTAAAACAGCGTATTCCGTAGGAACGGCTGCGTTAGCGCCGTCAGGTCCGTGGCCGAGTTGAGGCCCAGGCGGGCAAAGGCCGCGTTGGTGGGCGCAAACACCGTGTAGTTGCCGGCCGGGTCGTTCGGGTTTTTATTGCCCAACAGCACGGCCACGTCGCCGCGAATGGCCGCGTCTTCCAGCACCTGAAAATCGGGGTTTGTGACGGCGATGTTGGTGATGGAAGCGTCAACATCGGTGTTTTTGGCGCAACTCCCCAATACAACAAAACCAAGGAACAACGCGCCGGTTGTCAGGGCAGAAAAAATTTTCATTGAATTAAAATATTAGATTTGTCGGGCCGGGGAGAACCTTTGGCCAAAGTGACTGAACACAAACGGGTTTTCGCATCCTTTGGATTCCGCTAAGGTAAATCCATTTGACCAAACCCGGCCGTAAATTCTTCCATCGCTCCGCCGTAGCGCGCCCCTTACGCCTCTACTCCTCTCATCCTATTTTTTTGCGCTTATCCTACAGTTAATAGCCTTTCGTCCATGCAACAATTTTCCGCCCTGTTTATCGGCACCCTTTTACTTGCCGGCACCGCTTCATCCGTCCGGGCCCAAAGCCTGGTGAGCGGCTTTATGGCCGGCAAGGGCCACGGCTCGGTGGTGCTCTCGGGCACCACCGAGCGCTACAACGACGTGTTTCTGGCGCCCGACAAGATTGACGCCGTGCCGGTTTTCCAGGAAGTGCGCGTCAACTCGCTCAACCTGTACGCCACCTACGGCCTCACCGACAAAATGGACGCCGTGTTCAGCCTGCCCTACATTCAGGCGAAGGGCCAGGCCAACGGCACGGTGATTGACGACCTGAGCGCCCTGTATTCCACGGCCGGCTACACCAACGTCCGCCAGGGCCTGCAGGACGCCACGGCCCTGCTCAAGTTCAAGTCCTACTCCCGCGAAATCGGCGGCAGCATCGTGGACCTGCTGGGCGTTGTGAGCGTCAGCACGCCGCTCAGCGACTACCAGACGAACACCGGGCTCGGCTACATCATTGCCATCGGCAACCGCGCCACCAAGTACACGGCCGCGGGCGTGGCGCACCTCAAAACCAGCTCCGGCGTCTTCGTTACCGGGCAGGTGGGGTACAGCCTGCGCACCGGCCAAGTGCCCCACGCCCTCATCGGGGAAGCCAAGATTGGCTACGCCGGCCCCAAAACCTACCTGGAGGCTTTTGCCTCGTTTCAGGAGTCCAACGGGGGCACCGATATTACCGGGGAAGGCTTCAACGGCTTTTTCCCCTCCACCCGCGTCAACTTCGTGCGGCTCGGCGGCAGCCTGTACCAGCCCATTGCCAAGGGCGCGGGCGTAATCCTGGGCGCCAACACCTACGTGTCCGGCCGCAACATCGGCAAGGCGACGGGCTATTCGGCCGGGGTTTCCTATAATTTCTAAACGGAAGCCCAACCTCACCCCCCGGCCCCCTCTGCTGCGGAGAGGGGGAGCCACACCACCGGGGCGGCAAAGCGTTTACTCGTGCGCGACTGCTTATGTGCTGAGTCAGCCCGCGTTGCTTGCTAGTAATTGACCTCGGCGGCGGGCAGGTCAATGAGGATAAACTGCGCGTCCTTGGCGGCGCGGATGTGCACCACGTCGTCGTCGGTCATGCGCGCCTGGTCGTTGGGGCCGAGCTCCGCGCCGTTCACGAAAATGATGCCTTCCTTCACGTAGATGAAAGTCAGGCGGATGGGAAAGGTCTTGAATTCAATTTCCTTGTCCTCGCTCAGGTTAGACCAGTAGATGGTGGTGTTCGAGTTCATGTACACCACGTCTTCGAGCACCTTTTGGCCGGTCACGAGCGGGACCAGCTCGTTTTTGCTGCCGCGCAGAAAGCCCAGGTCCTTCTGCTCGTAGCTGGGGGCCAGCCCCTTCTGGCCGGGCACGAACCAGAGCTGGTAGAGGTGCAGGGGCTTGTCCTGGCGGTTGAACTCGGAGTGGGCCAGGCCGGTGCCGGCGGTCATGCGCTGCACTTCGCCGGCTTTGATGGTGGTTTTGTTGCCCATCGTGTCCTCGTGCGTGATTTCGCCGTCGAGCACCAGCGTCACAATTTCCATTTCGGAATGCGGGTGCTGCGGAAAGCCCGACTGCGCGGCCACGCTGTCGTCGTTGAACACGCGCAACGGGCCGAACTGCAGGTTGGTGCGGTCGAAGTAGTCGGCGAACGAGAACAGAAAGTAGCTGCTGAGCCAGGCGGCGGGGGCGGCGTGGTGCCGGTCGGCGGCGGAGAGGTAAGTGAGCATGGGGCGCAAACGAGAGGGTTGAGTTTACCCGCATACGCGCGGGCTCCGGGGGAAGTTAGCGCCCCAAACCAGCAACGCCCTCCCGGGGAAACGGAAGGGCGTTGCGGACTGCTACCAAAACAGACGAACGGCTAGGCTTTTTTCAGCAGCGCCACCTGCTGCTGCAGGTCCAGCACGAGGCTGGCCACGCGCTCGAGCGAGAGCTCGGCAATGGGGAAGGTGCTGCTGATGTAGCTCTTGGCTTCCCAGATTTCCAGCACCTCGTCCACGTTGAGGTCGTAGGGCGAGAAGTGGGGGTTGTCGGAATGCAGCACGAACATGGCGTTGGTGCGCACCTTGTTGAAGAGGCGCTTGAACACGATGCCCTCGCGGCTGCTCACCACAATGCACGGCGTGCCGTCCTTGATGCTGGCCCATTCCTCCACGTAGCGGCCCACGATGACCGTGCCGCTGGCGATGGGCAGCATGGAGTCGCCGGCAATTTCGAAGGCCCGGTAGGTGCCCGTTTGCGAGAGCATGGGCAGCCGGAACTTGGGCAGCACCTCCAGGTACTCGGGGTCGGCGTAGCCGTTGAGGTAGCCGGCGGCGGCTTTCTGGGGCACCAGCTCGATGTTCTCGTTCTGGTCGCGGTCCACGGTCAGGGCCAGGATGCGGAGCTTGCCGCCCGCCGGGGCCCCGGTCGGGTCGGTGGGGTCGTCGGATTCGGGTGCCGCAGGGTCGGGCGCGGGCAGCGAGCCGATAATCTTGGTGTTCTTCTTCTTGCTGAAGTCGGTGGTCACCAGCTGGTCGAGCGTGATGCCGAACAGGCGGGCCATGTTGACGAGGGTGGCGAGGCGGGGCTCGGCCCGGCCTTCTTCGTAGGCGCCCACCAGGGAGCGTTTGATGCCGAGCTTGTCGGCCATCTGGGCCTGGGTGAGGGCCAGCTCGCGCCGGCAAAACTTGAGGTTGATGTTAATCATGGAGCAGGGCGACGGCCGAGGATAACGCTGATTCCAACGCGGATTCGGCTGGTGAAGTTAGCAACGCAAGCGCGAAGTTACTAATTCACTTAGCTAATAAATTTCTGCTTACCACTTTAGCGTTGGGCTACTTGTGTGCTAAACCTTTGCCAGTAGCCTTTCTTGCTCAGAACGCCTAATAACCTCACGCGGCGCGTGGCGAAGCGTCTTAATAGCTTTTTGCTGCACGATGGGCGGGTCGTCCTCCCCGTTCGCCTCACCCCCCAGCCCCCTCTCCCGCGGAGAGGGGGAGCCGGACGTGTCCTGTTTGGGAAACCGCAGTATCAAGGCAGCACCAATCATTCGGCAATGACGGGAAGACGCGCTCCGAGAAGATGCGCTCAGAATAATATTCTCTTTACGCCAGATTAGCAGCTCTTTTATTGCCGGCTACTGCCCGCGCAGGCGCTTGTGGTAGAGCGCGGCCATGCGCAGCTGGAAGTAGTCGTACTGCTCGCGCAGGTGGTCGAACAGGTCGCGCAGCGGGGGGTCGCCGCCGAGCTGGGCGCGGGCGGTGAAGATTTCGGCCAGCTCGGCGTCGCTCACGAAGTCGTGGATGCGCAGCTCGCGGCCCTTGGCGTAGGCGTTGTAGAGGTGGGTTTTGACGGTGCTCAGGGCCAGGCCGCGGCGCTCGGCGATGTCCGCCGGCGTGAGGCCCATGTGGTGGAGCTGGATGGTGGCGTCCTCGGAGTCGCTCACGGGCTGGCCGGCGGCGGCCGTGGCCAGGCGGGGCCGCGGGGACTCGCTGAACATGTTGTCCGAGTCGGAGGGCACGGCCCCGCCGCCGTGCTCCAGGATGAGCTTGATGAAGGCTTCGCCGTAGGTTTCGAACTTCTTCATGCCCACGCCCGACACGCCCAACATGCCCACGCGATTGACGGGGCGCTCGGCCGCCATTTCCTGCAGCGTGGCGTCGGAGAACACCACGTAGGGCGGCACGCCCTGCTCGTCGGCAATCTGCTTGCGGAGCTTGCGCAGCTGCTCGAACAGTTGGGCTTCGGGGGTGCCGGCGGTGGCGGCCGAAGCGGCGTTGGCGGCTTTTCTGCCGGCGCGGGTGGGCCGCTCGGCCTTCTCCGCGGGCTGGAACTTTCTGAGCGGCAGGGTCAGCTGGCCCTTGAGCACCTGGTGGCCGCGCTCGGTGATTTTGAGGGCGTAGCCTTCCTCGTAGGCGATGTAGAACAGGCCGTCGTTCAGCATCTGGTGCACGTAGCTGTACCAGTCGAGGTAGGGCAGGTCGGCGCCGGCGCCGTAGGTCTTGATTTGGTCGTAGCCGCCCTGCAGCACCGCCTGGTTGCGCATGCCGCGCAGCACGTCGATGAGCAGGTTGATGGCCACCCGCTCGCGGCTGCGGGCCACGGCCGAGAGGGCTTTTTGGGCAATGAGGGTGCCGTCGAAGGTAATGGGCGGGTTGCGGCAGATGTCGCAGTTGCCGCAGTCTTCGGCCAGGGTTTCGGAGAAGTAGTTGAGCAGGATTTTGCGGCGGCAGGAGGCGGCTTCGGCGAACTGCTGCATGCGCTCGAGCTTGGCGGTGTTGAGCTGGGCCTGGCGGGCGGGCACGTCCTTGGTCACCATCTCGCGCATCTGCATCACGTCGGCGAAGCTGTAGAACAGGATGGCGGTGCTGGGCGCGCCGTCGCGCCCGGCCCGGCCGATTTCCTGGTAGTAGCCCTCGATGTTCTTGGGCAGGTTGTAGTGCATCACCCAGCGTACGTTGCTCTTGTCGATGCCCATGCCGAAGGCGATGGTGGCGACAATTACCTGCACGTCGTCCTGCAAAAAAGCTTCCTGGGCCTTGCTGCGCTGGTTGGGCGTGAGGCCGGCGTGGTAGTGGGCGGCCTTCACGCCCTTGGCGACGAGCTTGGCAGAAATGGTTTCGCAGGTCTTGCGCGAGAGGCAGTAGATGATGCCCGGGTCCTGGGGGTGGCGGCCGATGTAGTCGAGCACCGAGTTGATGCGGTCCTGGCCGGGGCGCACAAGCAGGTTGATGTTGGGCCGGTCGAAGCTGGAGAGAAAGACCTTAGGCTCGGTGAGGTTGAGCTGGGTGCGGATGTCGCGCTGCGTGAGGCGGTCGGCCGTGGCCGTGAGGGCGATGATGGGCGTGCTCGGAAAGTGCGTCCGCAGCTGGCCGAGCTGGGTGTACTCGGGCCGGAAGTCGTGGCCCCAACTCGATATGCAGTGCGCTTCGTCGATGGCAAACAGGCTGATGTTGACCCGCGTCAGAAACTGCAGAAACCCGTCGCTCAGCAGCTTCTCGGGCGACACGTAGAGCAGCTTGAGGTGGCCGCTCACGGTAGCGCGGGCAATGTCGTTGGCCTCGCTCTGGCCCACGCTGCTGTTGATGTAGGCCGCCGCGATGCCGTTGGCTTTCAGCGCCTCCACCTGGTCCTTCATCAGGGCGATGAGGGGCGAGACGACGATGCAGGTACCCTCCGAAACCACCGCCGGAATCTGAAAGCAGACCGACTTGCCGCCGCCGGTGGGCATGAGCACCACGGTGTCTTTCCCGCTGAGGATGTGCTGGATGATGTCGCCCTGCATGGGGCGGAAGTTGTCGTAGCCGTAGTACCGTTTCAGGGCCTGGCGGGCGGCGGGCAGCAGGTCGGGCGGAGCGGCGGTGAGTTCGGGCATGTTCGGATGGGTCACCTCACCCCCCGGCCCCCTCTCCCGCGGAGAGGGGGAGCCGGACGACTCGTTGGGAGGCGGCGTGGTTTGTAGTTTTTCGGTGATGGTGGCCAGGACTTCGTCCAAGCTGGTTAGCACTTGCCGGTTGCTGAAACGCAGCTCGCGGTAGCCTAATTCCGTTAGCGTGAAGGTACGGCCGGCGTCGTATTCGGCCTGCTCAAAGGAGAGGTGAATTTCGCCGTCGAGCTCGATGGTGAGCTTGGCGGCAACGCAGACGAAATCGACGATATAGCTTTCGATGGCGTGCTGGCGGCGGAACCGTACACCCAGTTTTGAATTGCGTAACGCTTGCCATAGAATGGCTTCTGCCTCGGTGGGACTGCGGCGATTTTGGCGGGCAAAAGCCTTGAGATGCTTACGCCAAGGTTCTACTTTGGTAGTGAACACGAAGTTGACAACGTCTTCGGGTTCAGGTGGAGCGGGGCGAGAGGCTTCCATTTGGGTAAGGTAGGGCGGCGCGGGCGGTTCACCTCACCCCCCGACCCCCTCTCCCGCGGAGAGGGGGAGCCTGGCGTTATTTTTTGTTTTCTTCTTTTGTTGGAATTCACCTTACTGGAATTCACCATTACTTCTGCTCTTTCTCCAGGTTCGTTTCGGAGCCCGCGCCGCCGTGACTCCCCCTCTCCGCGGGAGAGGGGGCCGGGGGGTGAGGTGACGACGCCCGCCGGCTCCCCCCATACAGCTCATACTTTAGCAGCCGGCAGTCAATCGGCCCGTTGAACAGCGGCGTGCGGCGCTTGGCCTTCAGCCCGATGCTCTTCGCCGCTTCCAGGTTGCCGGTGAACACGAAGGCGTCGTAGCCCTGAAAGCCTGCCTTCAGCGTGTCGCCAATTATTTTATACAAGGCGGCCATTTCCGTCTCCTCCCCGATTCGCTCGCCGTAGGGCGGGTTGGTGAGGACCACGCCGGGCTCCTGTTTGGCCGGCGCCACGGCGTCCTTCACGTCGCGCACGGACAGGCGCACGCAATCTTCCAGGCCGGCGGCGGTGATGTTGGCGGCGGCCATGTCGATGGTTTTGGGGTCGAGGTCGGAGCCGGCGAGGTAGGCCTGGGGCTCTTCCAGGCGCTGGGCCCGGGCTTCCTCACGCACCTGGCTCCAGAGCGCAGGGTCGAAGTCGTACCAGTTTTCAAACCCAAACTTGCCCTGGTGGAACAGGCCGGGCGCGATGCGCTGACTAATCAGGCCGGCTTCGGTGAGGATGGTGGCCGAGCCGCACATCGGGTCGATAAGCGGCTTTTTGCCGTCCCAGCCGGAGAGCAGGACCAGGCCGGCGGCCAGCACCTCGTTCAGGGGCGCTTCGTTGGTGAGCTGGCGGTAGCCCCGGCGGTGCAGGGAGTCGCCGGCCGCGTCGAGGCTGAGGATGACTTCGTTCTCACTCATGCGCAGGTGCAGGCGCACGTCGGGCGTGCGGGTATCCACGCTGGGCCGCTCACCGGTGCGGGCCCGGAACTGGTCCACGATGGCGTCCTTGGTGAGCTGGGCCACGAAGAGCGAATGCTCGAAGGTAGAGCGGTTCACCACCGAGGTGATGGCGAACGTCTGGCCGGGACCGATGAAGTCCTGCCAGTCGATGCGGCCGACTTCGCGGTACAGCGCCTTTTCATCGGGGGCAGCGAAGGCGGCGAAGGGGCGCAGCAGGCGCATGGAGAGGCGGCTCCACAGGGCCACTTCGTAGAGCAGGCGGTGGTCGCCGAGGAACTCCACGGCCCGCGAGCCGACGTGCGTAATGTCGGCCCCGAGGGCGTACAGCTCGTCGGCGAGCAGTTCTTCCAGGCCGAACTGGGTGGTGGCGGTGAGGTGCATGTTGAGGCAGGGGGTGGGGCTTGCCCCCGCCCGTCGTCGAACGGAAAGCAATTGTTTTCGCAGGGCAAATGTCGTTCTTTACGGCTCGTCCTTACGCCGGGCGGGGGCAAGCCCCGCCCCTACTCATGTCCACCGCCCCCCTCTCCGCCGCCACTCCTGCCGCCACCACCGCGCCCGCCCGCTCCTACGCCGGGCCCATGGTGCTGATGACGACCCTGTTCTTCCTGTTCGGCGCCGTCACCAACTTCAATGACGTGCTCATGCCCTACCTCAAGGACGTGTGCCAGCTCACCGATTTTCAGTCCACGGCCGTGCAGTCGGCCTTTTTCGGGGCGTATTTCCTGATGTCGCTGCCCGCCGGCTGGGTGCTGAAGAAACTGGGCTATCAGCGCGGCATCGTGATGGGCTTGCTGGTGATGGCCGGCGGCGCGCTGCTGTTCATTCCGGCCGCTGATTCGCGGGCGTTTGGGCTGTTTCTCACGGCCCTGAGCGTGCTGGGCGCGGGCATTACGCTGCTGCAAGTGGCGGCCAATCCGTACGTATCGGTGCTGGGCGCCCCGCGCGGGGCGGCGGCGCGGGTGAGCATCGTGGGCGTGGCCAACAACTTTGGTGGGGCGCTCTCGCCGCTGGTGGGCGGGCTGGTGCTGTTCGGCGGCTCGGTGGCGCTCAAGGCCCGGCTGGCGGCGCTGCCCCTGGCGGCGCGGCTCGCCGAGGAATCCCAGCTGGTCAAAGGTCCTTACCTGGGCCTGGCGGCTTTTTTGGGGGTGCTGGCGGCCGTGTTTTTCTTTCTGGTAAAGCTGCCCGACATCGAAAGCATTCCCGAGGAAACGTCGGCCGCAGCGCGGCCCGTGGCGGCGGGCCGCACCTCGGCGCTGGGGTTTCCGCACCTCGTGCTGGGCATCGGGGCCATTTTCGTCTACGTGGGGGTGGAAGTCGGCTTAGGCTCTTTCCTGATTCGCTACGGCGAAAGCCAGGGCATTCAACAGCTTTCCGCCTTCACCCAAAGCCTGGTGCAGGGGCTGAACGTGGCCACCAACTACGCGCTGGTGCTGTTCGGCCAGGAGCCCTCCCCCATCGACACCACGGCCGGCTTCACCAAGGCGGTGGGCGCGGTGCTGGTGTCGTCGTACTGGTTCGGCTCGCTGGTAGGGCGGCTGGTGGGCATTCCGCTGCTGCTCCGGTTTCACAACCGGGCGCTGCTGGTGGCGGTGTGCGCGGCCGGCGCGGCGCTGGTGGGCGCCAGCGTCCTGAGCACCGGCGAAACGGCCCTGTGGCTCGTCGTGCTCTGCGGGCTGATGAATTCTATCATGTGGCCCGTCATTTTCCCGCTGGCTATCACCGGGCTGGGGCCCTTCACCAAACAGGGCTCGTCGTACCTGATTATGGCCATCGTGGGCGGGGCGCTCATTCCGCCGCTCATGGGCTGGCTGGCCACCCACGGCGGCGGCCTGCGCGTGGCGTTCGTGGTGCCGGCGCTGTGTTACCTGTACCTGCTGTTCTACGCGCTGAGCGGCTACCGGGTGCGGTAGCCCCCGGAAGTTCCGCGGCTACGGCTGGCCGTACACGTCGGCCAGCACCACGGGCAGCCAGCGGGCGCAGGCCAGCGACCGGGTTTCGGCGTACGTGAAGTAGCGCAGCTCCAGGATTTCCGCGTGGTCCGGTTGCGGCGTGCCGTCGGTTATTGCGGCTTCGAACACGGTCATCACACAGCTGACTTTGTCGCCGTTGCGGTACCGGACCAAGAACTCGGGGCCCCCGTACACGCCCAGTATCCCCTGCAAGGCGACCTCGCAGCCGATTTCTTCCCGCGCCTCCCGGCGGGCCGCGGCCTGCGGCGTTTCGTCGGGCTCCACCATGCCGCCCGGGGCCACCCACACGTTGGCGTCGCTGTGCCGGGCCAGCAGCACCCGGCGGTCGGCATCGAACAGCAGCACCGTAACCGAAGGCAAGAGCAGCAGGTCGTGGCCAATCTTTTCCCGGAGGCGGCGGAGGTAAGGCGACATGAAGTAGGAACTGTTAACAAAACGGCCAGCCCGCGCCGGCCGGGCCAAGCCAGCCCCTAAACATACCCACCAAGCCGAAGTAAACCAACCGCCGCTTTGCCCGACCTTTGCCCCCATGATGCCCGCCCTCGAAGAAAACGTTTCCCTCCGCCCCTACAACACCTTTGGCCTCGACGTGCGGGCCCGCTACTTCGCCCGCTTCGCCTCGGCCGACGAGCTGCGCCAGTTGTTGCAACTGCCCGCGGTGCGGGCGGCCGACAAGCTCATCCTCGGCGGCGGCTCCAACCTGCTCTTCACCCAGGATTTCGCCGGCGTGGTGCTGAAAAATGAAATCCGCGGCCTGCACATCGTCAGCGAAGACGGCGACTCGGCCACCGCTCTGGTGCGGGCCGGGGCCGGCGAAAGCTGGCACGGCCTGGTGGAATACGCCCTCGACCAGGGCCTGAGCGGCATCGAAAACCTGTCGCTCATCCCCGGCACGGTGGGCGCGGCCCCGCTCCAGAACATCGGCGCCTACGGGGCCGAGCTGCGCGACACCTTCGACCACCTCGAAGCGGTGGCCATCGCCACCGGAGAAAGCCGCGTGTTCACGGCCGGCGAGTGCGGCTTCGGCTACCGCGAAAGCGTGTTCAAGAACGTGCTCAAAGACCAGTTTGTGGTCACGGCCGTGGTGCTGCGCCTGCACCGCCCGGTCCGCCCGGCCGGGTACGCGCCCAACGTGCGCTACGGCGCCCTCGCCGAAACCCTGGCTGAGCTCGGCATTGCGGGCGAGCCCACGCCGCAGGACGTGAGCCGGGCCGTGGTGCACATCCGCCGCGCCAAGCTGCCCGACCCCGCCGAAGTCGGCAACGCGGGCTCGTTCTTCAAAAACCCCGAGCTGTCCCAGGCCAAGTTCGACCACCTCAAAAGCCAGTACCCCGACCTGCCCGGCTACCCCGTGCCCGGCGGCGTGAAAGTGCCCGCCGCCTGGCTCATCGAGCGGGCCGGCTGGAAGGGGCTGCGCCGCGGCCCCGGCGCCGGCACCCACGGCGTGCACGACCGCCAGGCCCTGGTGCTGGTGCACCACGGCGGCGCTACGGGCGGCGAGCTGCGCCAGCTGGCCGAGGAAATAATTTCCTCCGTACGGCAGCAGTTTGCGGTCGAGCTTCACCCGGAAGTTAATATTTTGTAATAAGGCAGCCCAGGCGTCCTTGTCGTGATTTAATAACCTGAAGGCCAGTGAGTATCCGTAATTTACTCCGACCTTTGCACTGGCTCCGGTTAGGCCGGTCGGCTAATACTTCAATTTTACGATGACGACAACCTTACTTCTTTTGGCCGGCTGGCTGGCCGGTGCGCCCCCGGTGCTGACGGTGAAGGCGGCGCGGGCCCTGGGCCCGGGCAGCACCGTCACGGTGCGGGCGGTGGTGCTGAACGGGGCCGAGCTGGGCAACATCCGCTACGTGCAGGACGCCGAAGCCGGCCTGGCCATCTACGCCCAGCCCGCCAAGGTGCCGGGTTTTGGCGAGCTGCAGGCCGGCGACAGCGTTCAGGTGACGGGCCAGCTCAAGACCTACAACGGACTGCTGGAAATGGACCCCGTGGAGTCGGTGCACAAGCTTGCCACGGGCCGGCGGCTGCGCGCCCTGCGCGTGCCCGCGGGCGAGGCCGCCGCGGCGTTTGCCGAGGCCAACGAGGGCCGGCTCGTCGAGATTACCGGCGTCACGCGCCTGCTCACCCCGGCCGCCACGCCCGCCGGCGTCCTGCGGGGCAACGCCAACTACCTGCTCGACGGCACGGCGGGCGCCCTGCTGCGCGTGGGCACCACCAGCACCGGCGCCAAGGGCCTCATCGGCACCACGGTCCCCACCGCCGAGCCGTTTGACGTGCGCGGGGTGATGAGCCAATACGCCCCCGGCGGCACCGGCGGCTACCAGCTGCTGCCGCGCCTGGCCACCGATTTCGTCCGCGGCGGCGGCCGGCCCCGCCTCACCGAAGAGCCCGTGCCCGTGAACGTGAGCGCCACCGGCTTCACGGTCGTGTACTCGACCCTGAACGCGGGCGACACCCGCATCCGCTACGGCCTCAACGCCAAGGAGCTGAAGCAAACCCGCGTGGATGCCGCCGAAACCACCGAGCACAGCCTCACCCTCGACAACCTGATTCCGGGCACCACTTACTACGTGGAGGTTAGCTCGCGCAACGCGGCCGGCACCGAGACGGCCGCCCCCGTGCCGTTCGTCACGGGCAGCGGCAAGCGCCCGCGCCCCGCCACCAAGAATTAAGCGCCCGACAAGCCCGGCGGAACGGGGGTGGCGTGGCTTTTTTCGCTGTAATTCAGCATCTTTGTGGGCTGGCTCTTAGCTTTTTCTGTGGACTTAATCATTTCATAACCTGCTTTTCTTTATGAAGAAGTTTACCCTGTTGGCCCTGCTGCTGAGCGCGGCCACCTGGCGGCCCGTGGCGGCGCAAACATCCGTCTCCATCGCGGCGGCGCGAACCCAGGCGCCCGCCAACAACAACGCCGCCGGCGCGGCCGTGACCGTGCGCGGCGTGGTGACCAACGGCCCCGAGCTGGGCATTATCCGCTACCTGCAGGACGGCACGGCCGGCATCGCGGCCTACGCGGGCACGAGCTCGCCGGCGGCGGTGCAAGCGGCCATGATGGCCGTGCGGCCCGGCGACAGCATCGTGGTGACCGGCAACTTGAAAAATTTCAACTCCCTGCTTGAGCTCGACCCCGTGACCAGCCTGACGGTGCTGGCCGGCAACCGGCCGCTGCCCGCCCCGGTGGTGTTTCCGGCCGGCGGCATCGCGCCCGCCTTTGCCGAAGCCTACGAAGGGCAACTGGTGCGCTTCGACGGGCTGACCTCCGTCAATACCTCGGGCGGCGCAACGGTCACGTCCTTTGCCTCGACCACGTACCGCATCAACAACAACGCGGCCACCGTGCTGTACATCAACGCGGCCAGTAACACCCCCGACGGCCTCATCGGCAAGCCCTCGCCCACGGGCACCTTCGACGCGGTGGGCATTCTGAGCCAGTTTGCGGCGCCCAATTCGAACGCCACCACCACCGCCCGCGGCTACCAGCTCCTGCCGCGCCTCTACGCCGACTTCGTGCAGGGCGCCACGCCCAACCTGACCTCGGCGCCGGTGCCCACCGACATCAGCACCACGGGCTTCACGGTGAGCTTCAGCACCCAGAATGCCGGCAGCGCGCAGGTGAGCTACACCACGGTGCCCGTGGCGGCGGGCGGCACGCCGCCCGCCGGCCAGCCCATCGTCGTGACGGCCGCCGGCACCGGCACCCAGCACAGCGTGGCACTCACTGGTTTGCAGCCCGCCACGGTGTATTACGTGCAGGCCGTATCGGTGAACGCCACCGGCCGTTCCGAGTCGCGCGTGACGCCCATGATTACCGCTTCGCTGTCCTCGGGCCGCATGAAGACGTACTTCAACAGCACCGTGGACAACAGCCTCGCGCTGCCCAACAACAACGCCGTGTACCTGCCCAACGGGGCCATTGCCGACACCCTGGCCGCCTACATCGCCCGGGCCCAGCAGACGCTCGACATCACGATTTACAACTGGAACAGCCCCACCATCCTGGCGGCCGTGAACGCGGCCCACGCCCGGGGCGTGCTGGTGCGCGTCATCTACGAAGACGACAACTCCAACTTCAGCATCGCCGGGCTGACGGCGGCCATTCCGCGCGTGTTCCGGCCGGCCGGCGCCGCCGTCAACACCACCAGCATCATGCACAACAAGTTCGTGGTGATTGACGCCGCCAGCACGGCCCGGGCCCTGGTCTGGACCGGCTCGACGAACTGGACCCCCGGCCAGCTCGCCACCGACCCCAACAACGTGGTGACCGTGCAGGACCAGAGCCTGGCCCGGGTGTACACCATGGAGTTTGAGGAGATGTGGGGCAGCGCCACGGCCACGCCCGGCACGCCCTTGTTTGGCTCGCGCAAAACCGACAACACGCCGCATTACCTCGTCATTGGCGGCAAGCAGGTGCAGTCCTGGTTTTCGCCGACCGACAACGTGAACTCGCGCCTGCTCGAAACCATCCGCACGGCCGACTTCGACCTGCACGTGCTCTCGATGCTGGTCACGCGCACCGACGTGGGCCGCGTCCTGGGCACCCAGGTGAGCCAGCGCGGCATCGGCACCTGCTCCGACGGCCTCACCAACGACACCAGCGGCGTGGCCGGCTTCGTGTTCCGCACCATCCGCGGCGGCGGGCTGGGCCCGCGCTACCTGCTCGACCGCCAGCCGGGCATCATGCACCACAAAACCCTGATTGTGGACGCCGGCGCCGCGCAGTCGGACCCGACCGTGTTCGTGGGCTCGCACAACTGGACCGCCTCGGCCGACACCGAGAACGACGAAAATACCCTCGTCATCCACGACGCGCGCATCACGAACCAGTACTACCAGGAGTACGCCGCCCGCATTGCCGCCCAGAACCAGGGCATCGCGGCCTGCCGCCTCGTGCTGGCCACCCGCGCCGGCACGGTGCAGGCCAGCACCCTGCAGGTGTACCCCAACCCCGCCCGCGGCAGTTTCCGGCTGCACTTGGCCAGCACCTTGGCCCGCACCGCCCGCGTGGTGCTGCGCGACGCCACCGGCCGCGTGGTGCTGGAGCGCACCCAGCCCCTGACCGGCACCGACCTGGCCATCGACGCCACGGCGCTGAAAGCCGGCCTGTACCTGGTGCAGGTCACCACCCCCGAAGCCGTGCAGGTGAGCCGGGTGGTGGTGGAGTAGCCGTCTGCCTGAAAAAACTAAAAAAGGCGGCTCCCGGATGGGGGCCGCCTTCTTTAGTTGCTATTCATCCAATTACTGCGGGCGCAACCCCCTAAGCGTGCACCCAGAACCCGTGGCGGGCAAACCGTTCGGCGCGCCACCACACCTGGCCGCCGTACTCGAAGTTGCTGGCGCCGGCCTGGCTCATGAGCGGCGTGGTGACGGCCCCGCCGGCCTGGCGGGCGGCCCGGTGCTGGGCGGTTTCGGGCACCACGGCGCAGATGTGCCCCGGCCGGTTCAGGTCGCGCCGCTGCGCGCTCACGATGCACACCTGCCCGGCGTTGGCCGCGGCCTGCACCGCCGTCAGGTCCACGGCGCGGCGCCAGCCGAAGTCGGCCCCGAACTCTTCCAGCCAGTTGTAGAGGCTGTTGGCGTTGAGCTCCACCACGGTGGTGCCGTAGGCGGGGTGCACGGTTCCGCCCGCCGCCAGGGCCAGCAGGGCCCGGCGCGTCCACCACACCCGCGGCAGGTAGGTGTCGGCCAAATGGCAGTAGTCGTGGGCGTAGATGTTGCAGTAGGTTTTGCCGCCCGCGGCCGCGTAGCGCGCCGACCGGCTCACCCGCAGAAAGGCAATGATGTCGGTGAGCTGCGCAGCCTTCTCGGCGTCCGGGCCCGGGCGGCCGGGGTGCGCCTCGGTGAGGTCGAACACCCGGGGGCCGTCGTCGGACTGGTTGCGGCGGATGGGGCCGGAGCTGGGGAGCCGGGCCGCGCGCAGGTGGGGCACCGCCGCCGGGGCGGCGCCCATCCCGTTGGAGGAGCCGGCCACGGCCCGCAGAAACGAGGCTTTCACGAAGCCTTCCACCGCCGTGCCCTGCAAGTCGGCCTGCACGCGCAGCCAGCCGGCGGTGGGGCCGGGGACCAGCGCGCGCACCCGCTGGCCCTGCCGCAGCCGGGCAATAATGGAGCGGGGCTCCACAATGGTGTTGGAACGCAGGTTCAGCTCAAGCGGAACCACTTCGAATACAGTGCCGGTAGCCATGGGAAATGAAGGTAAGAGTTGGTGAAAAATGAACATTGATGCCCTGCGCAGAGGCGGCGGAGCGGGCACTCCGGCCGCCGGTCGTGGCCAGCTTCCGCGGCTGAGTGCCTCGGGCTAGCGCACTCAAGCAACGGCGGGCGCCACCCCAAACGGGCGGCGCCCGCCTCACCCCCACCAGCGGGCCAGGAAGTTGGCGCCGTTGTCGTACAGCAGCTGGCGCAGGGGGCCGCTGCCAAACGCTTGCTCGTCAAACGCCGCGCCGCCGGCCGTGAGCACCGGGGCCTGGCCGGGGCGGGCGGCCCGGTAGGCGCGCTCGGCCCGCGGAAAGGCGCGCAGCAGCTCCCGCTCGAAGGCGGGCAGGTTGTCGGCCTGGGCGCAGGCCTTGACGGAATCAATCAGCCCGTCGTAGTCCGAGCCCACGCACACGAAGGTCCAGCCGTCGAGCGGCTGCCCGTCCGCGGCCGGCGTGGCGTTGATGACGGCCACCACGTGCAGCACGTTGAGGCAGAAAAGCATGATTTCGCGCTCCCGGCGGCTGGTGCCGAACAGCTCCTCGCCCAGCTCGGCGGCGGCCAGCTCGCGGCCGTCGGCGGCCTCGTCCGGGGGCGGGGGCAGCCGGGGCAGGCGGCGGGCCAGGTCGGGAAACAGCGCCGCGAAATCGGCCGGCGACATGTAGTCGGGCGCGAATTGGTCGAGCTGGTTGAGCAGGCGCTTGGCGGCGCCCTCGAAACCCAGGATGCGGGCGTCCAGGCTCAGGCCGAGCAGGCCGCCGCTGCGGGCTATTTCGGCGATGTCCTCGTCGAGCAGGTTCAGGGTCCAGGAATTGAACCACACGCTTTCCTGGTCGTTGAGCTGGCCGGCTTCCTGGCGCTGGGTGCGCATCCGCACGCAGGGCACCAGCGCGTCTTCCACCCCAAACTCGGTGAGGCGGCCCTTGAGCTCGGCCAGCGGAAAGCCCGTGACCCCGACGTGGCTGGCCAGGATGGGAATGCCCGCGGCCGGCGCCACAAAGCCGGCCACTTCCCCCGCCAGCAGGACCCGCCGGTAGGCGTAGAACTCCAGCCGGGCTTGCAGGCTCATGTGCTTCACGTCGATGAGGATGGGGAATTGCTGGGCCGCGACGTCCAGGCAGGCGCGCACCACGTCCTTGCCCAGCTGGCGCAGGCCGGCCATCTGGGGCCGGGTCTGGCCCAGTTGCTTCACCAGCTTGAAGGCGTAGGCGTGGCTACACAGCTGCTGCTCGCGGATGTGGCTGAAATGGGTGAGGGTGAGGTAGAACAGGTCCCGGGTCGGGTGCGCGCGGTACTCCCGGACGCGCGCCGCCGGGTCGCCGGGGCCCGAGACTTCGTCGATGCGCCGGCGGCTGAGGCCGTGGCCGCCCTCCAGGGCCAGCACCAGGTTGAGCTTGCCGGCGTCCACGGCCCGGCTGGTTTTGCGGGAAAGCAGCTTGACCTGCTGCCCAAAGTGCTGGGCCGCCCACTCGTAGAAGCTCAGCTCCTTGCCCACCAGGTCGTCGTAGCTGCCCTGGCCTTCGCGCACGAACTCGAAGAACCGCTCGTCGAGCGGGGTTATCCGGTGGCTGTCGAGCAGGGCCAGCTTGCCCTGGTCAGAGGCCAGTACAAACTCAATGGCAATCAAATTGGCGACGCCCACCTGCACGTTGCCCGCCCGTGCCTGGTCCACGCTCGCCTGGCTTTCGAGGATGCGGCCGGCCAGCGCATCAACGAGCTTGCCCAGCAGCGGCAGGCGAATGGGGCGCGCCCACCGGTCGTCCTGCCGCTTCGCGTCGTCGAATTCCACCAGCAGTTGCTTGAACAGCGGGTGAAAATGAAAATCAAAGTAAGGTGCCATGGCAGGTTCGGTTGCGGCTGCGGGAGGAAAAATCAAGAGGATTTTCGGCGACTTTTGCTCCCGCCCGGTGCCCTACTCAATTTAGCGGGCGAAGCCGCCGGCGGGGGCGAGGAAGGCGGCCCCGCCGGCGGCGGCGCGACGGGCGGCGCCGTGTAGGTCGGTTTGCTCCTGGTTTGCAGCGCCTGCAACGCCCGCAGGCGCTCGTAGGCGTTGGCCGCCGGGGCGGCGGTGCTTTCGCGGGCCAGCGGCCGGCCGGTCAGGCTGCTTTGGCTTTCGAGCACGCGGGCCGCCACCTGGGCGTGGGGGCTCAGGCCAGCGGAAAAACCTTGCAGCTCCCGGGCGCCGGGGCCCGTCGTGCCCGCCACCGGCGCCGCCCCGAGTACCTGCTGCCAGGTTTTGTAGGTGAGCTCCCGCAGCGCCAACGGCTCGCGCTCGGCCGGCCCGCGCTCGATTCCCGGCCGGCGGGACTCGGCGTAGGCGTGGCGCAGCTGGTCCACGGCGGGCAGGGGCGCCAGCAGCAGCGCATCCACCTGCAGGATGCCGGCCCCGTACCGGTCCTTCGGCAGCTGGCTGGCGGGCCGGGCCGTGGTGGTCAGGCAAAACCGAAAGGCCTCGACGCGCTGCCAGGGCTCGGGGTAGGCCAGGGCGTGCTGGTGCCGGGCCAGCCAGAGCAGCGCCGCCGCCGCCACGTGCGGCGTGGCGTAGCTGGTGCCGCTGCCGTAGGCCATGTCCTCGTCGTCGTCGTCGGTCAGGATGGGCACGTACACGTCCTCGCCGGGGGCGGTGATGTCGACCTCGGGCCCGCGGCAGCTGCCGTCCCAGGGGCCGTCGTTGGCGTTGGAGGCGGCCACGCAAATCACGCCGGGGTACTTGCCGGGCGCTATCACGAAGCGGACCTCGTTGCCGGCGGCGCAGCACCAGATGGTGCCGCGCTCGTAGGCGTAGCGGGCCACGGCCTCCAGGGCGCTGTTGCCGAGCGTGCCCATGCTCATGGTGAGCACCGGGTAGCCGCTGTCGACGGCCATGTGCACGCCGCGCACCAGCTCGCTGACCCGGTCGATGAGAATGACGGATTTGGCCACCCGGAACGGCGTGAGTAGCACCCCGGCCGCGCCCTGCGGCGCCGTGCGCAGGAAGCCGGCGTTGCCATCGTGCCCGTTGCCGATGCCCGCGGCGGCGGCCACCCCCACCAGCACGCTGCCGGTGCGGGTGCCGTGGCCCGGCGCCTTGAGCACGCCCGAATCCAACTCGTCGCGGGCATCGGCATCGTCGCCCACCAGGTCGTAGTCGGCCGTGAGGTCGTAGCCCCCGTGCAGCTTGGAGTGGTCCGAATAGCCAGTATCGAACTGCCCGATGCGCAAATCCGAAAGGGCGGCCACGGCGGCGGCGTCCAGGTGCTGCGCGGTCAGCCGGTCGAAGCCGGTGGCGCGGCGGTTCCACCCCCGAATCTGCTGCAAGTCGGCGGAGACGTTGGAATCCAGGCCGCGCAGGTGCACGCTGCCGGCCCAGTGGCGCAGGAATTTTTCCTCGTTCCACTTCGAGCGGCCGTCCTCCCAAATGCCCAAAAAACCGCCCTCGGTCGCGCGCGGGGCGGCGGCCAGGTCTTGGCCGGCCAGGCCCGAGGTGGTCCGCTGGGGCAGGTCGGGCTCCGCTTCCATCACCCCGTCGATGGTTTCGAGCTGCGCGGCCACGGCCCAGGGGTCACCGCCGGCCGGCAGGTCCAGCACCACGTAGCCGGCCAGGGCCGACCGGCTTTCTTCGGGCACCAACGAGCGGAGCTGCCCCGCCGGAAAATGGCTTAGCACGGCCTGCCGGGCATATTCGGCGGCCACCCGGCCCGTGGCCAGCCGCAGCAGGTAAGGCACGCGCGGGCTGCCCGCCGGGGCGGGCGGGCCCACGGCCGCAGGGGCCGGCAAAGGAGCATCCGTGGCTGGCGGGAGAGGGGCGGGGTTGAGGGGCGTGTTCTTGCGCAGCAAGCCCCCCAGCAGGGCCTGGCGCCGCGTTTCTGGGCCGGCCTGGGGGGGCAGCAGGCCCAGCGCTTCCACAATTTTGCTCACGCGCACGCCCTGGTTGGCCACCCAGTCAATCGACTCGTCGCGGTCACCGGGCTGGTAAAGAGAGCCGTCCTTTTTGAGGTAGTTGCCGCGGGCGTCGCGCCGGGGCACGCCGGCGTTGTGCAGGGCAATGATTTCGCCCGTGCCCAGGGCCACCACCATCGAGCCGCTGGAGCCCGGCTCGGTGTCGCTCTCGTAGAACAGGTGCTGGTCGGCGCCGGGCTGGTCGGTCACCTTCAGCAGGCGGATGTCGCGCAGCACCACTTTCTTGAAGTCGCCATTCGGGTGCTGAATCACCAGGCAGTTTTCGCCCTCAATAATCTTGCCCAGGCCGCCGTCGAGGGTGACGTGGCGGTAGGTGGTCAGGGGCTTGCCCAGCTGGCTGGCCGGCTCCACGGCCACCACCGTGAAGTCCAGCTCCTCGTACGGGTCGTCGGGCTGGGTTTCGCGGGGCGTCAGGAAAAACTCTTCGGGTAACAGTCGAAACGTTTCGCCGGGCTGGGGCTGGCTGTCCTCCGTGCGCTCGTAGCCCATCGTGACGTGCGCGCCGGCGGCGGCGGCGCGGTTGGGCAGCACGTGGTGGTTGGTGATGAGCAGGCCCTCGCCCACCAGCCAGCCGGTGCCGAACTCGCCGCCGGCCAGCACGATGCGGCCCACGCAGCGGCTGTAGCCCACGATGCGCTGCAGCACGCAGGCGTCCTGGTAGTCGGGCTGCCCCATGGAGCGCTCCAGCGCCTGGCGGGGCGGCTGCGGGGCCCCGCGCAGCATGTCCCGCTCCCGCTCCAGGCGGGCCTGCACCCGTTCGGGGTCGGGCGAAATATCGGTGAGCAGCTTCAGTCCCTGGCGGAACAGGTCGATGTCGCCCTCGATGCGCTCAATTTCGGTGGCGAATTGGGCGTAGTGGTCGGCCGAGCGCCGCATGGCGGCCCAAGCTGGGGGAAGGATGGACATGGCGAGTAGGGTTTACCGACAAGGGCCGCACCGGGCGGGTACGCCCGACGCAATCTCGCGGTAAATATATGCCATCAAATATATTAAACCCAACCAATTTCCGCATCAGTGCCAGCACTGAATGCTCTGCCGTACCGCTTCCAGGTCAGCGCACGTGCTGCCCCGCTTCCAACGGCACCCACCTGGCGCGGGGCTCCGGCCCCGTGCCGCTTACGCGTGGGCCTCTGGCCCACAGCACGGGCATCGCCGCGCCCGTGGGCGGTGCCTCATCGCCCGGGGTTGCGCGCCCGGGCCGGCCGGAGGCCGGGGAGTAACCGGCACGGGGCCGGAGCCCCGCACCAAGCTCCGCGCCTTACTACTTTAAAACGCCCGGGGGCAGGAGCGGGTCCTTACTTCAGCACCGCAATGGTGACGCCGTCGCCGCCGCGGTCGGCGTGCTCGTCGGCCACGCTGGCCACGGCGCGCTGGCGGCGCAGGTAGTCGCGCACCACCTGGCGGAGCACGCCGTTGCCGCGGCCGTGCAGAAACTTTACCTCCGGCATCCCCAGCATCACGGCGTCGTCGACGAAGCTCATGGTTTTGGTGAGGGCGTCTTCGGCGCGCTCGCCGCGCAGGTCCAGCGTGGGGCTGAAGCCGGCCATGCGGTCGGTGATGTTGATGCCGTTGCCGCCGGAGCTGCCGCCGCTGAGCTTGGATTTTTTGGCCTTGGCGGCCTGCTCCCGCTCGCGGATTTCGGCGCGGCCCAGCTTTTCGAGCTGGCTGATTTTCACCAGCGTTTTGAGGCCGCCGAACAGGACCTCGGCGGTTTTGCCCTTCACGCTCACCAACTCGCCGTGGCCTTCCTGACCAAACAGGGCCACTTTGTCGCCGGGCTGAAGGTCGCCGGCCACGGCCCGCTCGCGGGTGGCCTTGGGCTGGGGCGGCTCAATCTGCAGCTCGGTGCGCACGAAGGCGTCGAGCTTCTCGCGGGCCTGCTTGTTGACTTCCTTGTCGGCCTGCCCGCGCCGGATTTCGCCGATAGTGGCCTCGATTTGCTGGTTGGTGTTCACCAGCAGGGCCTTGGCCTGCTGCTTGGCGGTGCGCAGGGTTTCGAGGCGGGTGTCTTCGAGGTGCTGCTTGAGGTCGGTGTACTCCTGGGCGGCGCGCTTGAGGCGCTTTTCCGCTTTGGCGGCCTCGGCGGTGCGTTGTTCCAGCTCGGTCTTCTCTTTCTCCAGGCCTTCGAGCAGGCGGTCGTAGCGAATCTTGTCCTTGCCCACCAGCTGGGTGGCACGCTCCACCACTTCCTTCGGCAGGCCGATTTTGCGGGCAATTTCAATGGCAAACGACGAGCCCGGCTTGCCCACTTCGAGGCGGTAGAGGGGCTGCAGCTTCTCAGGGTCGTAGCGCATGGCGCCGTTCACCAGGTGCGGGGTGCGCTCGGCGAAGTTTTTCAGGTTGGTGTAGTGCGTGGTGATGACGCCGTACACGCGGGCCTGGTTGAGCTGGTCGAGCACGGCTTCGGCAATGGCGCCGCCCAGGCTGGGCTCGGTGCCGGTACCGAACTCGTCAATCAGGACCAGGCTTTTCTTGCCGGCCAGCAGCAGGAACTGCTTCATGGCCAGCAAGTGCGAGGAATAGGTACTCAGGTCGTTTTCCAGGCTCTGCTCGTCGCCGATGTCCAGAAAGATGTCCTCGAACACGCCCGCTTCGGAGTTGTCGGCGCACGGGATGAGCAGGCCCATTTGCAGCATGAACTGCACCAGGCCCACGGTTTTTAGGCTCACCGACTTGCCGCCCGCGTTAGGGCCGGAAATGACCAGGATGCGCTGCTCGGCGTTCAGCTCCAGGTCCAGCGGCACCACTTCGCGGGGGTCGCCGTTGTCGCGCTTGTGCTGAGCAAAGGCCAACTGCAGCAGCGGGTGGCGCACTTTCACCCACTTCAGCAGCGGCTTGTTGTGCAGCACCGGCAGGCGGCAATCCAGCGTGACGGCCAGTCTTGCCTTCGCTCTGATGAAGTCAATCAGCCCCAGGTAAGCATACGCCTTGCGCAGGTCCGGGATGTGCGGGCGCAGCTGGTCGGTCAGGGCCGTGAGGATGCGAATCAGCTCGCGGTGGTAGGCGTTGTCGAGGTCCTTGATGTCGTTGTTGAGCTCGAATACGGCTTCGGGCTCGATGAACACCGTCTGGCCCGAGGCCGACTCGTCGTGAATCAGGCCCTTCACCTTGCGCTTGTGCTCGGCAATAACCGGCAGCACCAGCCGCCCGCCGCGGATGGTCGGCTCGGCGTCGCCGGGAATCCAGCCCTCGGTTTTGGCGTGGCGCAGGATGCCGGCAATCTGCTTGCGCAACTGTCCCTGGCGCGCAATCAACTCCTGCCGAATCTGGCGCAGCAGCGGCGAAGCGTCGTCGCGCACCTGGCCTTCGTCGTCCACCACCTTGTCCAGGTTGGCCAGCAGGTTGCGGTCGACCTGCACGCCGATGCCCAGCAGGCGCAGCGTGGGGTACAGGCCCTCGGGCGCGTCCGAGAAAAAGCTTAGCGCCTGCCGAATGGTGCGCAGGCTCATCTTCACCTCAAAAAACGCGGCCACGTCGAGGTAGGCGCCCGGCAGGGCCGCGCGCTTGAGGTGCACCTTGGCATCGTGGTAATGCGCGGCCGGGAAGTCGGCCCCGGCGCGCAGCAGGTAGGCGAATTCGTCGGCCTGTTGCAGCAGCTTTAGCAGGGGCTCGTGCCTGGTCTGAAACTCCATGCGGGCCACGTACTGGCGGCCCAGGGCCGAGAGGCAATTGGCCTCCAGCTGCTCGCGCAGGGTGCTGAAGCCGATTTTTTGTTCGAAGTGTTGGGGTAGCAGCAAGTAGTTGAGCTTAGCGGTATCTACGGGAATAGGACGCGAAGATAAACAGCAGGCGGGGCGGGAAAGATTCGCGGGTATTACCGCTTGTTTACCTATTCGGTATTGCCTTCCCCGGAACCGTCCCCCGCCTTTTTCAACGTATTTGAGTTTCGTTACCCGCCATTCTTTGCGTCCACTCCCGCCCCAAACAGCGCAAAGTCGTACTTCACCGGGTCCAGCGGGTCGAGCAGGCGCAGGTTCGCGGTCAACTCCTCGGCCGCCTGCCAGTCCACCCGCGGGCGGGTGAGCAGGCCCAGCGGGCGGGCCTGCCGCTCCACGTGCAGGTCGATGGGCATGACGAGGTCGGCCATAGAAAGCCGGGTCCAGAGGCCGAAGTCCACCCCGCGGCCGTCGCGGCGTACCAGCCAGCGCAGGTACATGTTCACTCGCTTGCAGGCCGAGCCGCGGGCCGGCGTGGCCACGTGCTTGCGGGTGCGGGCGGGGGCCTCGGGCAGCCTGAAGAACAGGGTGTGGAAGTTTTCGAGCCGCTCGCGCTGGGTGGCGCCCTGCAAGAAAGCGTCTTCCAGCGTCTCGTGCCGCTCGTAAAACCAGCGCAGCCAGTGCACGAAGTACAGCAGGTCGGTGTCGCAAAACGTGCGGTGGCAGAAGCCCAGCAGCCGCTTCAAATCCTCGTCCCGGTGCTGGGTGATGAACTGGTGCGGGGCGTCGTCCATCCGGCGCAGCAACTCACTGCACTTACTGATGATGGTGGGCCGTTGCCCCCAGGCCAGCAGCGCGGCAAACAGCGCGCTGATTTCCACGTCCTGCCGCCGCCGGAAGCGGTGCGGAATCTGGATGGGGTCGTTCGCGATGAACTCCGGGCGGTTGTACCGGGCGTACCGCTCCTCCAGCACCTCGCGCAGCCGGGCCGCGTCGGGCACCGGCCGCACCGGCGGGGCACCCGATGGCGGCACGGCTTTTTTAGCGCTCCCGGCCACCTACGGCACGTAATTGGTTTCGACCCGGAACCGGGCGTCGGCCGTGCCCAGCTTTTGCACGGCCCGCGGCGAAAGGCGCACCAGGATGTTGTTGTTTTCGCCCGTGTTGGGCAGCTTGCCAATCACGCGCACGTAGACCGACAGGCCGTTCATGCTGTTCTTGACCTGCATGATGGTGCCCACGGGGGCCGTTTTGTGCAGCGCCAGGTACTTGTCGGTAACGCTGCGCTCGATGGACGCGCCCAGCCCGGACTCCACCACGCGGGCCAGCACCTCGCTGGCTCGGCTGGGAGCGGGGCGGTCTTCGCTGGCGGGTTCTTCGGCTTTCTCCTTTTCGGCCGGCGGCGCGGGCGTCACGGTGGCAATTTCGGCGGGCTTGTCGGGGGACGGCGCGGCGGGCGTTTTAACAGCCGGGGCCGCCGCCGCGGCTTCTGTTTCCGCAGGACGCGCGACCACCGGCACGGCCTTGGGCGCGGCCGTTGCCGCGGCGGGCACCCCGGCCTCGGCAGCCGTGAGCAGCAACTGCTGGCCCACGCGCACGGCCCCGCTGACGGGCAGCTTGTTCAGCTTGATGAGGTCATCGGGCGTGAGCTGAAAGCGGCGGGCAATGCCAAACAGGGTTTCGCCCTTCGCCACGGTGTAGCGCGCGGGCGCGGCCCCGTTGGCCGGCGCCGGACCGACCGGCGCCGCTTTGCCAATGGCGGGCGCCGCCGCGGCTTTCCCCCCGGCGGGCCGGGGCACGAACACTATTTGCCCGATGCCCAGGCCATTTTTTATCTGCGGGTTGGCGGCCGTGAGCTGGTCCAGGGTCACGCGGTAGCGGCGCGTGAGGGCGGTCAGGGTTTCGCCGGCGGTCACGCGGTGCTTCACGAAGCGCTGGCCGCCGCGCATTTCCACGCCAATCGAGTCCGTGGGGGCGCTTCTCGAGAGGCCGGCTTTGCCGGGGCCCGGGCCGCCCAGGGCCAGCAGCGTGAGCAACGAAAGAATTACAGTCATACTTAATAAGCCTTGCAAAATCCGCACTGCCCCCGCCCGGGGAACCGGCACAGCGGCCAGCAACGACAAAATAACGCAAAAACCGGCGGGCAATTAGCTCCGGGTTGTTTCCGCCGCGCCGGGCTCCCGTTCTTTGAATCCGAAAACTCCCGCGCTTCCGCGGCTGCTGCTCCTTCCTTCCCATGGTTCTTGGCCTCATTCCCGCCCGTTTTGCTTCCACCCGCCTGCCCGGCAAGCCACTCGTCGACCTGGGCGGGCGCAGCATGATTCAGCGGGTGGTGGCCCAGGCCCGGCAGGCCAACTTAGCCCGGGTGGTAGTGGCCACCGACGACGAGCGCATCCGCCGGCACGTGGAGGAGTTTGGCGGCGAGGCCGTGCTCACCCGCCCCGACCACCCCAGCGGCACCGACCGGCTCTGGGAAGCCTTCCAGCAGCTGGGCTCGCCCCTCGACGTGCACTGCATCGTCAACATCCAGGGCGACGAGCCCTTCGTTCACCCCGCCCAAATCAACGCCCTGGCCGATTTATTCGCCGACGCGGCCACGGCCCCCGACATTGCCACGCTGGTCAAACCCGTGGTATCGGCGGAAGAGCTGCTCAGCCCGCACCTGCCGAAAGTGGTACTCAGCCAGCAAGGCCACGCCCTGTACTTCAGCCGCCACCCCCTCCCCTACCAGCGCGGCCGCGAGCCCGCCGAGTGGCTGGCCCACCACCGCTACCTGCGCCACCTGGGCCTCTACGCCTACCGGCCGCAGGTGCTGGAGCAACTCACGCAGCTGCCTGTGTCGCCCCTCGAAGCCGCCGAAAGCCTGGAGCAGCTCCGCTGGCTGGAAGCTGGTTTTCAAATTCACTGCGTCGAAACCGAGCTGGACACGTTTGGCATCGACACGCCCGGGGACGTGGACCGGGCAAGGCTGCGCCTGATGAGGAATGAGGAATGACGCTGCGCTTAATGAGGAATGAGGAATGAGGAATGAGCAAAAGGAACGTCATGTCGAGCTTGCCGAGACATCTCGCGCGCTTCGTTGCACGATTGAGTTACTGCCGCACGCGAGATGCTTCGGCTACGCTCAGCATGACGTTCCTTTTGCGCACTGCTCATTGCTCATTCTTCATTCCTCATTCTTCATTAAGCGCAGCGTTCACCCGCCGGCTTTTTTGGCCTTGTAGCCGGCCTTGAGCAGCACTTCCAGCACCTTGTCGCGGAAGTCGCCCTGCACCAGTACTTCGCCGTCCTTGGCGTTGCCGCCCACGCCGCACTTGGTTTTGAGCAGCTTGCCCAGGGCTTGCAAATCCTCGTCGGTGCCCACGAACCCGGTCACGAGCGTGACCTGCTTGCCGCCGCGCTGCTTCTTGTCGAGCTGCACCCGCAGCTGCTGCTGCGGCGGCGGCAGCGTGGCGGGGGCGGCGGGCTCGCCGGTCTGATAAGAAAATTCAGGGTCGGTGGAGTACACCACCCCGGTGCGGTTTGTCTTCATGATTTTCGTTGTTCGTTGTTCGTTGCCAGTTATTTGTTGCTCGTGGCTCGCTGCTGGTTCACAGAATCAGCTTTTCAGCACGACCTGACAACTGACAACGAACAACGGACAACGAAATTCACACCGCCACGGCCAGCGCCAAAGGCAGCAGCTCCACCGCAAACTCGGTGGCATCGCCCAGGTAGTCGCCGTCGACGTGAAAGCCGAGGGGCGCCCGGGCCACTACCGAGCCCCGCGGCACCTGAAAATACTCGGCGGCCCGGGTCTGGGGCAGGTTGCCGAGGGCCATGCCCAGGCTCACCCGCAGGGCCCGGCCCAGCGGCAGCGCGTCAATCAGGCACACGTCGAGCAGGCCGTCGCGCAGGTCGGCCCGCGGCGCGATGTAGGCGTTGTTGCCGTATTGCGAGGCGTTGGCGAAGGCCAGCACGTAGCAGTCCGTTTCCAGCACCTGGCCGTTGAGGTCGGCGCGCACCGCCACCGGCCGGTAGCGGCGGTACTCGCGCAGCGTCACGCGCAGATAGGTGCTCACGCCCCGCGAGCCGGCTTCGGCAAAGTGCCGGCTCACGTGCGCATCGAACCCCAGCCCGGCCGTGCAGAAAAACGGGTGGCCGTTCAGCACCCCCACGTCCATGCGGCTGAAGCTGGGCCTGGCCAGCCGCCGCAGCGCTGCCGGCAGGGCCAGCGGCACGTGCAGGTGACGGGCCAGCCCGTTGCCCGAGCCTTGCGGCACGATGCCCAGCGCGGCATCGGTGCCCAGCAGGCCGCGGCCCACTTCGTTCACGGTGCCGTCGCCGCCCACGGCCACCACCACCCGGAACCCGTCGGCGGCGGCCTGCCGGGCCAGCTCCACGGCGTGGCCGGCAAATTGGGTCAGTCGGATTTCGTAATCGGCTTCCAACGCCCCAAAATGCCGGGCAATCAGCCCCGGCAAATCGAGGCGGCGGCTGGGCCCGGCGGCGGGGTTGAGGATAAAGCAGGTTTTGGGCATGGGCGTCGGCCAGCGTGAGCTGGCCGAGTGAGTAAGAGGTGTACGCAGGCTGCCGGCGCCCCGGCCAAACCGGCCGCCGCAGCGCACCACACGGTCGCTGGCCGCTGGCTGTTACACATAAAAAACGCCGCCCACCCGCCACGAATGGCCAGGCAAGCGGCGTTACTTACGGAGCCAGGTCCTAGCCGTTCATCTGCTCGCCGAGCTTCTGAATCAAGTCGGCCGTGCGGGTAGAATAGCCGAATTCGTTGTCGTACCAGCCAATCACCTTCACCAGCGTGCCGTTGGCGGCGGTCAGCGACGAGTCAAAGACGCAGCTGTGGGGGTTGCCCACGATGTCGATGCTCACGAGCGGGTCCTCGGTGTATTCGAGGATGCCCTTCATCGGGCCCTCGGCGGCGGCCTTCATCGCGGCGTTGATGGCCTCCTTCGTGGTCTCCTTTTTCAGGATAACGGTCAGGTCGGTCATCGAGCCATCGGGGATGGGCACGCGCATGGCCAAGCCGTCGAGCTTGCCCTTGAGGTGGGGCAGCACCAGGCCCACGGCCTTGGCCGCGCCGGTGCTGGTCGGGATGATGCTGTAGGCGGCGGCGCGGGCGCGGCGCAGGTCCTTGTGGGGGGCATCCTGCAGGTTCTGGTCGGAAGTGTAGGCGTGCACCGTGGTGATGTAGCCCTTCTCGATGCCGAAGGCGTCGTCGAGCACCTTGGCCATCGGGGCCAGGCAGTTGGTGGTGCAGCTGGCGTTGCTGAGGATGGTTTCGGCGCCGGTGAGGATGTTCTCGTTCACGCCCAGCACCACGGTGGGGATGTTGCCGGTGGCGGGGGCCGAAATCACGACTTTCTTGCAGCCGGCGGTTAGGTGCTGGCCCGCGCCGGCCTCGTCCACGAAGCGGCCGGTGGATTCGAGCACCACGTCGATGCCCATTGTGCCCCAGGGCAGCAGCTTGGGGTCGCGCTCGGCCAGGGCGGCGATGCGCTGGCCGTTCACGGTCAGGCTCTCCTCGTCGTAGCTGATGGTGCCGTCGAAGCGGCCGTGCACGGAATCATACTTCAGCAGGTGGGCCAACGTCTTGTTGTCGGTCAAGTCGTTGATGGCGACGATTTCCACGTTGTCGCGGCCCAGCAGCGACTTGAAAGTGAGGCGGCCAATGCGGCCGAAGCCGTTGATGGCGACTTTGATTTTTGCCATTGCAAAACAGGGAAAAAGAGTGGCCGACTGCCACGCTGGCAGCCGGTTGAAACGCGGGGCGAAGATAGCAGGCCGGCGCGGGTTCGCTCACGCCGGGGCCCGGGCCCGGCCGGTGTGGTTTTTCTGCGAACAGTACGCTTCTTGAGTGGCAAGCCAAAGCGGCCCCATCGGCGGCACTTGCCGCCAGCCAAAAATCTTTTGCGCCTGAAAACAACGCACTTTCGCACGTGCAGCGCTTTTTTTCACCTCCCGACTTGCATTGAAAGTCCCGCCCCGTATCTTTGCACCACAAAATCCAAAACGGTCCGTTCGTCTAGGGGTTAGGACAGTAGATTTTCATTCTACCAACAGGGGTTCGATTCCCCTACGGACTACTAAAAAAGGCCCTCTGCGTAATGCATAGGGCCTTTTTTAATTCTTGGGGTACACCCTGGGGCACCAACTAAATTTTTTGGTCAGGCTGAATTGCTGGTGATGCTACTGAACGTACCGCCCGCCCCCCTTCTCCCTGAGCATGACAAGGTAGCGGGTCCTTCTTCCTGATTCACTTGATGACTCCAGAAGGCTCAGTACGGACAATGAACTATGTTCGCAGTTCTCCCGCCGCTTCATCTTTTCATACTCACCCCTGAACAGCACGCTCGCCAGCTCATCGACGCCCAACTGGCCCTGGCGGGCTGGCTCGTGCAGGACTACAAGCAGATTAACCTTAAGAGCTGCCGCAGGCATCGCCGTGCGCGAGTACCCGCCCGGCCCCGACTACGCTTTGCTAGTCGACCACAAGCTGGTGGGTATTGTGGAAGCGAAAAAGGTAGGCACCTCGCTGACGGCCGTAGCCGGGCAGACGGCCCGCTACCAGGCCAGCGCCACCAAACACGCCCAGCGGGTGGCCGACTAGCTGCCCTTCGACTACGAGGCCAACGGGCAGGAAATCCGCTTCGCCGACGCCCGCAACCCGAAGCCGCGCTCGCGGGCGGTGTTCGGCTTTCACCGGCCGAGGCCTTGCGCGAGTGGACCCGGCAGCTGGGCGGCACGCCGCGGGCGCGGCTCCACTTGCTGCCGGCGGTGGCTACCAATGGGCTGCGCGAGTGCCAAATTGGGGCTCTGCGCAATTTAGATGTGCGCTTGAAGGACGACCGGCCCCGGGCAAGACGTTTACGGCGGTCTCGTTCATCTACTGGCTCATCAAGCTTGCGGGGGCCAAGCGCGTTCTGCTCCTGGTGGACCGGCGCAACCCGGAGCAGCAGATGTTGCAGGAGTTTCGGCAGTACGCGGCGCCGGACGACGGGCCCAAGGTCACGGAACTCTACACCGTGCAGCACCCGACCAGCAACCAGCTCGACGCGGTGAGCAAGGTGACCATCAGCACCATCCAGCGCCTGTACTCGGTACTGCGGGGCGAGGCCGAGTTCGACGCGGGTAACGAGGAACGGTCGAGCTTCGAGCTGAACGGCGAGGCGCCGCAGCAGCCCCGCGAGGTGGCCTACAATCCAGCCCTACCGCTCGAGGATTACGACTTCGTGGTGATTGACGAGTGCCACCGCTCCACCTACAACGCGTGGCAACAGGTGCTCGAGTACTTCGACGCCCACCTCATCGGCCTGACGGCCACACCGGCCAAGCAGACCTTCGGCTTCAACCAGAACCTGGCGATGAAATACAGCCACGAGCGCGCCGTGGTCGACGGCATGAACGCGGGCTCCGACATATTCCGCATCCAGACCGAGATAACCGCGCGGGGTTCGCGGGTAGAAAAGGGCAGCTCGGCAAAGCGCATGGAGCGCCGGACCCGCACGCGCCGCTGGGAAACGCTCGACGACGAACGGGTATACTCCGCCACCCAGCTCGACCGCTCGGTGACGGCGCCCGACCAGATTCGCACGGTACTGGCAGAATGGAAGGCCAACCTGTTCAGACCCTGTTTCCGGCGCGCGCGCTCGTACCCGGGACCCTGATTTTTGCCATGAGCGACCACCACGCCGACGAAATCGTTGACCTGGTGCGCGAGGTGTTCGGCAAGAGCAACGAGTTCGGCAAGAAAATCACCTACGCGGCCGAGGAGAAGAGCAACGAGCTGATTAAGCGCTTTCGCAACGACTTCAACCCGCGGGTGGCGGTGACAGGGGGCATGATTTCGACCGGCACCGACATCAAGCCCCTGGAGTGCCTGCTGTTCCTGCGCGACGTGCGCAACCGGGTGTACTTCGACCAGATGAAGGGCCGCGGCACCCGGGTCATCAGCCCCTCCGACCTGACGCAGGTGACCAGCGACGCGGGCGCCAAAACCCGCTTCGTGATTGTGGACGCGGTGGGCGCGACCGGCTCGGTGAGGAAGGACACCGAAAGCGTGGCGCGCACCGGCGGCCTGGGCTTCGAGAAGGTGCTGCACGCCGTGGCCCAGGGCAACCACGACCCCGCTCAACTGCGCAGCCGGGCCACCCGCCTGGCCCGGCCGAACCACCAGCTCACGCCCGACGACCGCACCGCCATGCAGACCCAGCGGGCGGGGCCACCAACAGGTTGTCTGAGTTCATCGCCATCACGAAACCCACCAGCAAAATGCCCACGCCCACCGGTGGCTCATTGCGCGAACTGCTGGGGCACTGCACTGCAAAGCCCGCGGGTTCAATTACCTCTGCATCTTAACCACGAACCCGACAATAGGCGCCATCAGCCACGTGCAAGCCAATTTTGCGAATGGCCGCGACGGCCTACACCTGCCCTGTTGCTGCGCGGCCTTGAGCACGGGCTGCAGGCCCCCCACCACGCAAGTTGCTCGCCGACGCGGGCTACGCCAACAGACCCAATTATGCCTTATTCAAAGCTCAAGCCCAGTACATCACGGCTCAGTTCCCCTTTCCCCTGACTTCGGCTTCTAGCAGGTCAGACATCCAGGACTTTCTCTACGACGTCCCGATGGAAAGCTACAAGTGCCCGGCGGGAAAGCGTCAACGTTTTCTAATTGAAACATCGACCACTCGTGTCATTTCGATAACTCCGGTATCCGAGATATCAGATTGAGCGGTGAATACCTACGGCCTGCCGGATGTACGGGTCGGCGAACGGCCCGTAACGGAATTGCAGGCCTAATTATAAAAGCCTGTAATCAGGCTTTTATAGCAGTTTGTTAAGTGATAGGTGAAGCAAGTGGCACTTTGGCAACTGGCTTGCGAACGGCTAGCCACCGGCCCGCTGCCAAGGGTTGGGATTCTTTCCATGCGCCTCGTCACCTTTCACCTCATGGGCACCCGGATAAATGCTTTTGCGTACTGGTTGCGCTTGTCGCTGCCCGGCACGGGACTGCTCATGCTGAGTTGGTGGGCGCTGCCCGGCGGACTGGCATGGGTTATTGGGCTGATTGGGGTGCTGCTGGCAGCGGGCCCCTGGTTGCTGGCGCTGAAAGCCTTATGGACTAATAAGACCAGGCGGCAACCTGCGCCGCGCCGCCGGCCGGCCTTGGGAGTCGTGCTGCTGGCGGCGCTGGCCCTCGCGCCGGCCGGGTACGCCCAGGTGCCCGCATCGAATGTGGCCGACCTCATCATTCACCGGGCCCGGGTGGTGACGCTGGACCCGGCCCGGCCCACGGCCACGGCCGTGGCCGTGCGGGCGGGCAAGCTACTCAAAGTGGGCGCCGATGCCGAGGTGCTGCGCTTGAAGGGTCCGAATACCCGCGTGGTGGACGCACAGGGGCGCACGCTCATCCCCGGGCTCAACGACTCGCACTTGCACGTGATTCGGGGGGGGCGCTTCTTCAACACCGAGCTGCGCTGGGACGGCGTGAAGAGCCTGCGCCAGGGCCTGGACATGGTGCGCGCGCAGGTGCAGCGCACCCCGGCGGGCCAGTGGGTGAAGGTGGTGGGCGGCTGGAGCGAGCACCAGTTTGCGGAGAAGCGCAACCCCACCCTGGCCGAGCTGAACGCCATTTCGGCCGACGTACCGATTTTTATTCTGCACCTCTACGGCCGGGCCTGGCTTAATAAGGCCGGGCTGCGGGCCGCCGGCTTCACCCGCGACTCGCCCAACCCGCCCGGCGGCACCATCGAAAAAGACGCGGCCGGCGAGCCCACCGGCCTGCTGCTGGCCACGCCCAACGCCTTGGTGCTCTACGCCACCAACGCCAAAAGCCCGGCCCTGACCTTCACGGAGCAGCTCAATTCCACCCAGCAGTTCCTGCGCGACCTCAACCGCTTCGGCCTGACGAGCGCGATTGACGCGGGCGGGGGCTTTCAGGCCTACCCCGAAGACTACGCCGTGGCCGACACCCTGGCCCGGCGCGGCCAGCTGACGCTGCGCGTTCCTTACTACTTGTTTGCCCAAAAAGCCGGCCGCGAGTACCAGGATTACGTGCAGTGGGTGGCCAACAACCCCCGGGGCCCGCAAGCCGCGGAGGAAGACAACCACCGCTACTACCTCGACGGCGGGGGCGAAAACTTGGTCGCCTCGGCGGCCGACTTTGAAAACTTCGAGCAAACCCGCCCCGAGCTGCCGGCCCAGATGGAAGCCGAGCTGCGGCAGGTGCTGGCCGTACTGGTCGAAAAGCGCTGGCCCTTCCGCCTGCATGCCACTTACGACGAGAGCATCTCCCGCTTTCTGAGCGTACTGGAGGACCTGAACCGCGCCACCCCTTTCAACGGCCTGCGCTGGTATTTTGACCACGCCGAAACCATTTCCGACCGCAACCTGGCCCGCGTCAAGGCGCTGGGCGGCGGCATTGCCATCCAGAACCGCATGGCGTTTCAGGGCGAAGCCTTTGTGGCCCGGTATGGCAAGGCCGCCGCGGCGGCTACTCCGCCGGTGAAGAAGATGCTGGCCCTGGGCCTGCCCGTGGGCCTGGGCACCGACGCCACGCGGGTGAGCAGCTACAACCCCTGGGTGGCGCTGCACTGGCTGGTGAGCGGCCGCACGGTGGGCGGCACCGTGCTCTACCCGCCCGAGAACCGGCTGGACCGCCGCGCGGCCCTGCAGCTCTACACCAGCGGCAGCGCCCGCCTCACGGGCGAGGACGCGGTGAAGGGCCGCATTCAGGAAGGGTACTACGCCGACCTGGCCCTGCTCTCGGCCGACTACTTCGCCGTGCCCGAAGCCCAGATTCCCGCCATTGAGGCCCTGCTCACAGTGGTGGACGGGCGCGTGGTGTACGGGGCGGGCGCCTTCGCCCAGTTCGCGCCTAAGGCCGTGCCGGTGGTGCCAGCCTGGTCGCCCGCCGCCACCTACAACGGCTGGGGCGGCGCCAAAAAGTAACCCCGCCGGCTTCGCTCGAAAAGCTCAATTCGTTTATCTCATGCTGACCCTCCTCCGCCGTTTTATCTCGCCCGAGTCCTCGCCGGCCGTGCTCGACTGGGGCCTGCTCGTGTTCCGGGTTCTGTTCGGGCTGGCGCTGCTGCGCGTGCACGGCTGGGAAAAGATGGCCAACTACGCCGAGGAGGTGCAGTCCATCCCGGACCCGTTCGGGCTGGGCGGGCCGGCCAACATGGCCTTTGCCATTGCGTCCGACGTGCTGGGGGCGGCGCTGGTGGTGCTGGGGCTGGCCACCCGGCCCGCGGCGCTGCTCATCCTCGGCACCACGCTGGTGGGCCTGCTGCTGGTGCACCTCGCCGACGACTGGCACGGGCGCGACGTGCCGCTGGTGTACTCCATCATGGCGCTGGCGGTGCTGGTGCTGGGCCCCGGGCGCCATTCGCTGGACGCCTGGCTGGTCGGCAAGCTCCGGGAGCCCACTCCAGACCTGGGCTACTAGGCGTGCCCCATCCAACCCAACCCCGCTCAACTCCCTTCGCTCATGCAATGGCTCCTTTACTTATTGGCCCTCGCCGCCGGCGTGGCGCTGCCCGTGCAGTCCGGCCTGAACGCGCAGGTGAGCCGGGTGCTGGGCCAGCCGGTGTTCTCGGCCCTGTGGTCGTTCGGGGTGGGGGCCGCCGCGCTGATGCTCTACTCGGCCGTGCGGCGGCTGCCGCTGCGCGACCTCGGCCAGGTGGCCCAGCTGCCGGCCTGGGGCTGGCTGCCGGGCGTGCTGGGCGCCTTTTACGTCACGGCCACGGTGGTGCTGGTGCCCCGCCTGGGGGCCGTGCTCACGTTTGCCCTCATCATCGGGGGGCAGATGCTGATTTCGCTGCTGCTCGACCACTTCGGCCTGCTCGGGCTGGCCGTGAAGCCGCTGAGCGCGGGCCGGCTGGCGGGCGCGGCCCTGCTGGTGGTGGGCGTGCTGCTCATCCGCCGATTCTGAACCCGTTCCTTCTCCGCCCGACGACGGGCAAGCCTCATTTCCTCACCTAACCTCCCCTTGCTCATGCAACCCCAAACCCCCACGGCGGTGCCGGCGGCCAGCCTGCTCACCCCCACCGACCACACCCTCATCCTCATCGACCACGAGCCGCAGATGGGCTTTGCCACCCATTCCATCGGCATTGCCGAGCTGCGCAACAACGTGGCGGGCCTGGCCAAATCAGCCAAGCTTTTCAACGTGCCCGTGGTGCTCACCACCGTGGACGAAGAGACGTTCAGCGGCCCCATTTTCCCGGAAATCAAGGAGGTATTTCCCGACCAGAAGCCCATCGACCGCACCTCGATGAACGCCTGGGAAGACGTGAACCTGGTGCGCGCCGTGGAGGAAATCGGCCGCAAGCGGCTCGTGCTGGCCGGTCTCTGGACCGAGGTGTGCGTGGTGATGCCGGCCCTCTCGGCCCTGGCGCAAGGCTACGAGGTGTACGTGGTGACCGACGCCTGCGGCGGCGTGAGCGCGGAGGCCCACAACATGGCCGTGCAGCGCATGGTGCAGGCCGGCGTTCGCCCCATCACCTGGCTGCAGTACCTGCTGGAGCTGCAGCGCGACTGGGCCCGGATGGAAGCCTACAACGGCGTGTTTGAAATCGCCAGCCAGCACGCCGGCGGCTACGGCCTGGGCATGATTTACGCAGGCTCCATGCTCAAGCAGGCCGCGGCCCAGCCGGAAAAAGCGGCGGAAAGCGCCCTGGGCCAGGTGGCCGAACAAGCCCACCGCTAGGGGCCAAGGCCGCCCGATGAGCGCAGCAGGTTTTCTGCTTTTTGAAGCTGTTTCAAGCAAAAAATTCACCTTTCTCAACTTACCGCCATGACGACTCCCAACCCGGAAATCACCCCGAAGAAAGCAAAGAAGAAGCAAGCCAAAGCCGAGAGAAAAGGCAACCGGGCCCTCGTGCTGCGCTTCATGAAGGAAGGCATTGGCCAGGGCAACTTGGCCGTGTTCGACGAATGCCTCCACCCCGCGGTGCGCGTGTGGACGGGGCTGAAGCCGCAGGGGCCCATCGAGGGCCTGGCCGAGTACAAGCAGATTTTCGCCGGATTCGCCGATGCCTGGCCCGTCCGGCAATTCATCCTCGATGAAATGATTGCGACCAAGGACAAGGTGGTGGTGCGCTTTACGGCCGTGGCGGCTTTCAAAAAAGACTACTACGGCATCGCGGCCACCAACCAAATCGTGGAGATGATGGAGGTGCACGTCCTCACCCTGAAGGACGGTAAGGTGGTGAGCAACATTGTCAGCGGCACCAATTTTCCTTTTGAATTCATCATGTATCCCGTGCTCAAAGAAGAGGTTATCGGCCATCTGCCGTTGGATACCGAGGCCTAGAACGAGGGACCATCCGCGGCCGGCGACGGCCCCTGCTCAACTGTTGGCTATGAAACTCTTCCCGTCCTCCGACGACCACCGCCCACTCCAGCCCAGCCGGCGCGACTTCTTGCGGCGGGGCCTGCTGGCGGGCACGGGGCTGCTGACGGCCGGCGCCGGCGTGGCGAGCCTGGCGGGCTGCGGCCCCTCGGCCCGGGACGAAGCCCCCCCGCCGCCCGGACCGCCGGCGGCGCGGGCGGGCGGCATTGTCACCCGGCGCGACATTGGGGCCATGGCCCCCGACGACCCGAATTTGCGCATGCTGCGGGAGGCGGTGCAGGTGCTGAAAAAACGCTCCGACCGCAACCAGCTCGACCCCACGGGCTGGCTCATGAACGGCACCGTGCACTCGCTCTACTGCACCACCAGCAACTACCAGACCCAGATTCACTACAACTGGCTGTTCTTTCCCTGGCACCGGGCTTTTCTCTGGGCCCTGGAAAAGCAGTTGCAGGCCGCCATCAACGAGCCCACCCTGGCCCTGCCCTACTGGGACTGGACCAAGCGCGGGCGCCAAATGCCGGCGCACTACTACGGCGCCGACAACCCGCTGCTGGACGTGACCCGCGACGCGGCACCGGGCGAGGCCATTCCGGCCGACTTCATCGACGTGGACGCCGCCCTGCAGGCGCCGCGGTTCAGTTCCTTCGGGGGCTTTGAGAAGCGCGACCCCCGGGTGCCGCAGGTGGAGGGCATCGTGGAGCAGAGCTTCCACAACAACATCCACAACTGGATTGGCGGCAACATGGGGGCCTTTCCCACGGCGGCGCTCGACCCTATTTTTGGTGGTCACCACGGCAACGTGGACCGCCTCTGGGCCGCCTGGCTGGCCGCCGACCCTGCCCACCAGAACCCCACCGACCCGCTGTGGCTCAACTACGAGTTTGGATTTTACGACCCAACCGGCAAGCTCATCAAGGTGAAAGTGAAGGACACGGTCAGCCCCGAAACAATGGGCTACCGGTTCGAGAGCCTCGATTTTACCCAGCCCACGCCGGGCGCCATTGCCCGCAGCACGGAGCCCAGCCAAGCGGCGTCGGCCGCCGGTTCGGCCCCGGTGCGGGTACCGGAGGGCCAGCGCCAGGAAGTGGCGGCCGCCCTGGCCTCGGGCCGCCGGCGCGTCATCCTGCGCTTCAACCGGTACGACTTGCCCACCGTGCCGCTCACCATTCGCGTGTTTCTCAACCAGCCCAATGTGGACCTGCGCACCGCACCGGCCGGCGAAAACTTCGTGGGCACCTTCACCATCCTGCCCGTGGCCGACCCGGTGCGCGGCCTGGAAAAGGTGGTGACCATGCAGTTGGCCCTGCGCCCGGCCCTGGCCGAGCTGGTGCGTCAGGGCCGCCCGGTGCGCGTGAGCGTGGTGCCGGTGCCCCTGCACGGCCAGAAGCTGCCCACCCAAACCGTGCAGCTGCGCAACGCCCGGCTGGAGCTCGACGACTAACCTCTGACCCTGAGCAGCTCTTCATTGCCATGAACAAGCCATCCAATCGTGGACGGGCGGTAGCCAGCCGCCAAGGCGACCGATTCATCAAGACGGTGCTGCTCGCTGGCGTAACCGGGCTTTGGCTGGGCGGGTGCAGCGGCCCCGCCGGCGAAACCAAGTCGATGCCCCGTTTGCCCTACCTCGGGGAGCGCCTCGTGCAGCCCCGGCCCGGCCGGGCCCCCGATACGGTAGTGGCCCAAATTCCGTCTTTTGCCCTGCAAAATCAGTACGGGCAGCCCGTCACCCGGGCTTCACTGGCGGGCCGGGTGTACGTGGCGGATTTCTTCTTTGCTACATGCCCCAACATCTGCCCCCGGATGCAAAGCCAACTGCAGCGGGTGTTTCAGCGCTACCGGCACGATAGCCGGGTGGCCCTGCTCTCACACACCATCGACCCTGCGCACGATTCCCTGCCGGTGCTGCGGGCCTACGCCGCCCGGCTCGGGGTGCGCGAAGGGCAGCCGTGGCACTTCGTCATGGCGCCGCGCGACACGATTTTTCAACTGGCCCGCGCCTACGCCACCGTCGCGGAAAGTGGGGGTGACCTGCCTGGCCGCCTGGCACACGGCGGCACCCTGGCCCTGGTAGATGGACGCGGCTACCTGCGCGGACTCTACGATGGACTTGTTCCCGCCGAAACCGACCGCCTGCTGCTCGACGTGGCGCGGCTGCTGGCTGAGGCGCCGGCCGAAGCGTCACTTTCGCTGGTCACTACCCAGAAACCGCCCCCGGACTTATGAAAACTTTTCGCTTCTTGTTGGTGGGTGCGCTCCTGCTGGGAACGGGGCGGGCGCCGGCTGGGGCGCAGCACCGAGCCCCGGATTTCAACCTGGTGCGCTACCGCGAAAACTACGCTTACCTGGCCGCCGACTCGCTATTTCCCACCCGCACAACCTGGGAGAGGCTCAAGTTTATCCCGCTTACTGCCCAGCGCAGCGCCTACCTGTCCGTCGGGGGCGAAATCCGGCAGCAGTACGAGTTGGTGAACAACAACAACTGGGGCGAGGGTCCAGAAGACAACAGCGGCTACCTGCTCCAGCGCTACATGCTGCACGCTGACCTGCACCTGGGACCGCACGTGCGGGTGTTCGGGCAGCTCAAAAGCGGCCTTGCCCCGGGCAAGGCCGGGGGCCCGGAGCCCCCCGACGAAGACCGGCTGGACCTGCACCAGGCCTTTTTCGACGTGGCCCTGCCCACCGCCCCCGACCAGGCCCTCACCCTGCGGGTGGGCCGGCAAGAGTTGGCTTACGGCTCTTCCCGGCTGGTATCGGTGCGCGAGGGGCCCAACGTGCGCCAGAGCTTCGACGCTGTCAAGGCCTTCTACCAGCTGCCGGCCCACCAGGTAGACGTATTTCTGAGCCGGCCCGTGCAAACCAACCGCGGCCCCTTCGACGATAACGCCGATGCCACGCGCGCCTTCTGGGGCTTTTACAGCGTGCACCGGCTGCCGGCCCTGCCCCGCGCCAGCCTCGACGTGTACTACCTCGGGCTGCGCAACGAGCGGGCCCGATTCCAGGAAGGAGCGGGCGACGAGCGCCGGCATTCGGTGGGCACCCGGCTGTGGAGCGGCGGCGGCCCGTTTGCCTACAACCTGGAGGGCGTGTATCAGTTCGGCGAATTGGGCGAGCGGCGCATCCGGGCTTACACCGCCTCGGCTAATGTGGGCTATGCCTGGACGGGTGGGCCTCGCTGGCGGCCGTTTGTGGACTTGAAGGCCGAAATCATCAGCGGCGACCAGCGCGCCGGCGATAACCACCTGCAAACTTTCAACCCGCTGTTTCCCAAGGGCGCCTACTTCAGCCAGATTGCCATTATCGGCCCCGCCAACCTCGTCGACGTGCACCCGCTGGTGGGCGTGCGCCCCTTTCCCGCCCTGCGGGTGAGCGTGGACGCCGACTTCTTCTGGCGGCACCGCCGCGCCGACGCGCTCTACACGGCGCCCTACGTGCTGGCCCGCCCCGGCAACGAAACCCAGTCGCGGCACATCGGCTACCAGTACACCCTGGAGGTAGAATGGGCCCTCAACGACTTCGTGGCCTTCGAGGGCTTCCTGACCTATTTTGCCGCCGGCCAGTTCCTGCGCGAATCCGACGCGGGGCGCGACATCACCTTCTTTGCCCCCCGCCTAACATTGCGCTTTTAGCTGATTGGCGGAATGTTGACCAAGACCCTACCGAAAAATCAAGGTGACCGTCCCGCGGAGCGCAGTCGAAGCCTCGCCCTTGCTTCGTCCGCACTATTACAATGAAGCGGGAAATAGGCTTCGACTGCGCTCCGCGGGACGTTCTCTTGATATCATTCCTGCTTTCGGATACGCCGCTCCGAGCCAAGCCCAACTCCCAATAACTGCCAGGCACAGAGCAAATGCGTGAGTCAACGTTGCAGCTCAGGAGTTTACGTAAGCGTTATGACAACCTCTGACGGCTCCATTTCCGTTGTGCCACTGCTCCAGAGCCTGGCGCGGTACCTGGACCTGACCCCCGACGAGGCCGCCGCCATCACGGCCGCGGTGCGCCCGCGCCGGCTGCGCCGCCGGCAGTTCGTGGTGCAGGCCGGCGACGTGTGCCTCTACGAAAGCTTCGTGGTGCGGGGCTGCCTGCGGGCGTACTACACCGACGCCAACGGCTTTGAGCACAACGTGCTGTTTGCCGTCGAAAGCTGGTGGATTGCCGACCTGGCCAGCTTTCTGACCCAGGCCCCGGCCACCCTCGACGTGGAGGCGCTGGAAGACTGCGAGCTGCTGCAGTTCGACCACCCCACGCTGGAAAGCCTGTACGCGCGGGTGCCCAAGCTCGAACGCTACTTCCGGCTAATGCTGCAAAATGCCTTCGTGGCGCAGCAGGCGCGCATTCTGGCCGGCATCAGCGCGCCGGCCGAGGCCCGCTACCGCGCCTTTCGGCTGAAGTACCCGCAGCTGGAACAGCGCTTGCCCCAACGGCACATCGCCTCCTACCTGGGCATCACCCCCGAGTTTTTGAGCAAGGTGCGCAAGCAGGTGCTGGCCTCGCTGTGAGGCGTCAACTTGCACTGGATTAAGCTCTTTTTTTGAACTGCTTCATGGGAAGCCGGGGCGGGGTCGGCAGAAATTTGCCGTACCAATCAACCCCGAAACCCATGCAAGATGTAAGAGAAGAAATCGAAGACCTCAACGCCCTCGTGCTCGACGGCAAAGCCCTGGAGGCGTTCGAGCGCTACTACCACCCCGACGTGGTGATGCAGGAAAACGAGCAGGCCCCCACCGTGGGCAAAGACGCCAACCGCCAGCGCGAAATAGCCTTCTTCAACGCCGTCACCGAGTTCCGCGGGGCGGCGGTGCAGGCCGTGGCCGTGGGCGACGATGCGAGCACCGTGGTCTGGCACTACGACCACACGCATCAAGACTGGGGCGTACGCAACTACACGCAGGCGTCGGTGCAGCACTGGCAGGACGGCCTCATCATCCGTGAGCAGTTTTTCTACGGCAGCTGAGCGCCGCCGCTTCCCAACCCTTTTATTTCACTTTCCCATGCTTACTCAACTTTTTGCCGCCCGCCCCGACTGGACGGGCCTGATAATCCGCCTCGCGCTGGGCGGGGTGATGTGGCCCCACGGCGCCCAGAAGCTGCTCGGCTGGTTCGGGGGCTTCGGCTTCGGCGGCACCATGAATTTTTTCACCGGCACCATGCACCTGCCCTGGCTGGTGGGCTTACTGGTGATTATCATCGAGTTCTTCGGCTCTCTGAGCCTGATTCTGGGCTGGGCCAGCCGCCTGTGGGCGGCGGCGCTGGCCGTGCTGGTGGGGGGCATCGTCTTCACTTCGCACCTGGAGCACGGCTTCTTTATGAACTGGTTCGGCGCCCAGAAGGGCGAGGGCTACGAGTACTTCCTGCTCCTGCTGGGCCTGGCGCTGGCCCTGATTGCCAACGGCAGCGGCCGCTACTCCCTGGACGGACTCCTGCAAGCGGGCCCGGCGGAGCGCCAGCCGGCGCCCCTGAGCCAGCAAAGCGCGGCATTGCAGCAACAGGCCTGATTAGAGTTCAGTTACTTCCATCAAAAAATGGGAGTAGCTGAAGCTACCGTGAGAGTCTTGAGCTTAAGGCTAACTCAGCTTATTCGATTACTCTAATCTACGTCACTCTGGCAAGCCGCCAGCCCCCCATTGTGAGGCTGGCGGCTTGCCAGAGTTTGTTGGTAGTGACTGTTTACAAACGAATTTTTCAGCTTGCAAATAATACCCGCAGCCTGTCTTAGCGAGGTAATGGAGTTAAATTCAAAGCGCTGAGCAGTCTAATTATTCAGCGCGCTGTAGGCCTTGACGATGCCCAGCTTGGCGATGCGGGAGTCGAGCGTGTTGGCGTTGATGGACAGCAGCTCGGCCGCGCCGCCGGGGCCGCGCACCCGGCCCCCGGCCTGGCGCAGGGCCGCCAGGATGTTGGCGCGCTCAGCGTCTTGCCAGGTTTGCACGGGGGCTTCCGCCGACGCCGGGGCCAGGCGCACGGCCTGGGCCAGGGCCCGGGGCAGGCCGAGCTCCCGGTCGGTGGGGCGGTTGCTGAGCAGGGCTTGCTCCACCAAGTGTTCCAGCTCGCGCACGTTGCCGGGCCAGCCGTAGGCCCGCATCTGGCGCAGGGCTTCGGCCGAGAAGGTCCGCCCCGGCCGGCCGTAGCGGGCCCCGAACTTCTGCAGGAAGTAGCGCACCAGCAGGTCCACGTCGCCGTCGCGCTCGCGCAGCGGCGGCAGCACCAGGGGAAAGACGTGCAGGCGGTAGTAAAAATCGGCCCGGAAGCGGCCCTCGGCCACTTCCTCCTCCAGGTTGCGGTTGGTGGCCGCCACCAGGCGCACGTTCACCCGGATGGTTTTGTTGGAGCCCAGCCGCTCGAACTCCCGCTCCTGCAGCGCCCGCAGCAGCTTGGGCTGCACTTCCAGCGGCAGCTCCCCCACCTCGTCGAGGAACAGCGTGCCACCGTCGGCCAGCTCAAACTTGCCGATGCGGCGTTCCAACGCCCCCGTGAAAGCACCTTTCTCATGGCCAAATAGCTCGCTCTCGACTAGCTGGGCGGGCAGGGCGGCGCAGTTCAACTTCACCATGAGCTTGTTGCGCCGGGGCGAGGCGTGGTGCAGGGCGCGGGCAAACAGCTCCTTGCCGGTGCCCGTCTCGCCCAGCAGCAGCACCGTGGCGTCGGTGGCGGCCACCCGGCTGGCCTGCTCGAAGGCCTCCTGCAGCGTGGCCGCCTTGCCCACGATGCCGGTGAAGTCGTAGGTGCTCTGAATTTCTTCCTCCAAATACTCCTTCTCCAGCTCCAGGCGCTCGGTGAGCAACTCAATCTCGTCGAAGGCCAGCAGCTTCTCCACCGTGTCGGCGAACACGCCGGTCAGGCTGTCTAGCAGGCGCTCGTGGGCGGCGGTGTACACGTCGGGTTGCCGGCTGGAAAAGCTGAACAGAAAATAGCCCCGGGCCAGCGGCACCACGGCCTTGAGCTTGCTCTCCAGGGCGAAGGCCCGACTTATCAGGGCCTGAAACGGGTGCTGGCGGTTGAAGGCCACGTACTCGGCGCCCAGCAGGCGCCGGGCCGGGCCGGGGGCGTTCTGCTCCAGGGCCGCTCGGCGCAGGGCTTGGAGTTTGTCCAGGGGCAGGCCGCCGATGCGGGCCAGCGCCTCGGCGTCCAGCACTTGGTACTCGTCGAAGCCCACGCGGCGAAAGTTGCAGACGCCCCCCTGAACCGGGGCCGGGTGCACCCCCACGGCCGCGAAATCGAAGGGCACGAAGTCCTGCAGGGTGCGGACCACGGCCAGCAGGCGGCTGTCCCAGGTGTTGGTGCGGTGCAGGGCCTCGGTCACGGCCACCTGCAGGGCCTTCTCGCGCGCCTGCCCGGCCAGCGCGTTGGTGGCCCGGATGTTGGCCAGCGCCACGGCCACCTGGTCGGTGAGGTTGCGGCAAAACGGAATGTGGCTTTCCCGGAACTGGCCGGGTTCCCGGTAGTGAAACAGCAGCACGCCCAGCAGCTGGCCGCCGTAGCGCAGCGGCAGCACGGCCGACTCCCGCAGGCCAAAGTCCTCCATTACCCGCACACCGGGATACGCGGGGTACCGCGCCTGCATTTCGGCCAGCGGCACCACGCGGGGCGCGGGGTAGGCGGCAAATTCGGCGAAGGGCGTGCCCGCCACGGGCTGGGGCTGGCCCATCAGCTGGCGGTAGGCGGCGGACTGCTGGCGGTCCAGCGCGGCCACTTCGGCGTGATGCAGGTAGCAGACCTGTTCCCCCGCCTCGTCGTAGAGGGCGAGCACCGCGTCGTCGAAGCGCAGGGCGGGCCCCAGGCGCTCAAACAGCATGGCGAACAGCTGCTGCTCGTCGCGGATGGTGGCCAGCTGCTCGCTGATGGCCAGCAGCTCGGCTTTTTCCTTTTCCCGCGCCACAATTTCTTCGTTGGCCAAGATGTTGGCCGCGGCGACGGCCAACTGGTCGGCAATGGAATTCACCAAGCTGTGCTGCACGTGGTTGACGGACTCCTGCCGCGCGAAGTGAAAATGCACAAACCCGATGGTCTTCCCCGCCCAGTTCAGCTTGACGTGCCAGGTGTAGCGCAGGTCCGTTTCCAGCATCAGCATCACCCCGGGGGAGTCACCATAATCCGGCACCAATTCCTCAATGGGAAAAAGGTGGTGCTTGGGCTTGGTTAAGAAATACTCGTACGGCGTGCCGGCGATGGGAACATTCTGATTGACCACCTTGGCATAATTCGCGTTGCCGACCCGCTCGGCCGGCGACACAGTGAGCATGTGATTACAGCATTTTCCACCCTCGGTGTATAACGCCACCACAGCGTCGTCGAAAGGAATCAGCGGTTTTATTTTCGCCGTCATCACCCGCCACAAGTCCTCCCGGTCCCGGATGGTGGCCATGTCTTCGCTCAAGCTCAGGAGCAGCTCCATCTCCCGGGTCTGCTCCACCAATTCCTCATTGGCCAAAATATTGGCCACCGCCACCGAAAGCTGGTCGGTGACGTGCCGGAACAGCCGGGTATGTTCCTGGGTGTAGGTATTGGCAAGGCGGGCGTTGAGGCAGAACATCCCGATGACGCGGCCGTTGCTGGTCAGGGGCCCGTGCAGGAGCACCACGATGCCGGCGGCTTGCAGGTCCGGGTAGTGCGGGTGGTCGGGAAAACGGCGCATCAGCTCGGCGAGCGGGGTGGCGGCCACGCGCTGGGCCATCCACTCGGCGGCCGACCCACGGTAGGGCATAGCCGCCGCCGTGCCAATGGGATAAGTAGGGTCGCCCCCCGCTTGGTCGGAGTGAATGAGCAACTGGTGAAAATCGGCGGCCTCGTTGACCACGAACAGTCCCGAGCCGTCGAAGGGCAGCAACCGCCGCAGGTGGTCGTACACCACCTGCAATACGTCGCGGCGGTGGGTGCTGCGGCTCAACTCTTCCGTGATTTCGAGCAGCGTGGCCTTCTCCCGCTCCCGCGCCACAATTTCCTCATGGGCCAGGATGTTCCCCACGGCGATGGAGACAGCGTGCCCAATGGCTCGGAATAGGGGAAACGTAGCCGACTGAAAGTAGTCTTTTTGCAGGGCATTGATGCAGAAGAAGCCCAGGAGCTGGCCGCGCACCGTGAGGTTGACCGCCAGGCAGTCGCGGTAGCCCATTTCCAACAGGCCCGTGCCGGCCAGCTGCGGGTAGTCGGGAAACCGGGCCACCAACTCCTGAAAATCGAAAAGCACGGGTTTGTTGGCGTCGGCCATGGTCGCCATCATCCACTCCACCAGGGAGCCAGAATGGGGAATATTGGTTGATACGGCGGCGATGGCCGTGTTCCACGCGCTCGGGCTCACGTCGGGCAGCACGGCCGCCAAGTCGGTGTGGGTTTGCCCGTCGGCGCTCACCACGAACAAGCCGCAGTCGTGAAAGCGAAACAGCGGCTTAATCTTGTCCACGATGAGGCGCAGCAGGTCGTCAGTGGCCTTAACCTGGGCAATCAGCTCCGTTATTTCCAGCAGCTTGGTTTTCTCTTCTTCGCGGGCCAGGATTTCCTCATTGGCCAGGATGTTGGCCACGGCCACGGAAAGTTGGTCGGTGATGTTTTGAAACAAGGCGGATTGTTCCGGCTTGAATTGGCCCCTCTGCATGGCGTTCACCATGAAACACCCGCAGACCTCCCCTCCCGATTTGAGCAGCGCGGCCAATCCTTCCGCGTGACCGAGTTCCTTTATCGTGCGCAGCAGCTCCGCGTCGGTAAATGCGCTGTGGTCGGCTTGAAAATCAAAGAGCAGGGGGCCATTCGTCGCGGCCAATTGGGCAACCAGCCATTCCATGGAGGAGCCTGAGTATGGCAAGCCCCCCGTGCGGTAAAAGCCGGCATCTGCCAAGTGCTGATTGGCCGGCGAGCCGTCAATCTGCGGATGAATGGTCGCCAAATCGTAGAATCGCTGCCGGTCCTTGTCAACGATGAGAATGCCGCAGTCGTGGAACGGGAGCAACGGCTTGATGGTGGCGATGATGACCCGCAGCAAATCTTCTTTGCCCCGCACGGTGGCGATGGCCTCGCTGATGGCCAGCAGCTGCGTTTTCTCCTGCTCCCGCGCCAGGATTTCCTCGTTGGCCAGGATGTTGGCCACCGCCACGGCTATTTGGTCGGCAGTGGCTTGAAAAAAAGGAAGCTGCGTGGCCTTGAAAAACGAGGTTTTTTTAGTGTTGGCGTAAAACACGCCGATTGGCTTGCCGCCCACCTGGAGCAGGGCGACCAGCGCCTCGCGAAAGCCATGGGCAAGGGCAAAGGGGAAAAATGGGTACGTCGGATGCCGCTCGTATTCCTGCCGGAAATCCATAATAAAAGCCCCTTCGGCTGCCCGCTGCATGTTGGCTTCGATGATAGAGCCCGGATGCGGGTGTCGGCCCAGGCCGGCCGCCTGCAACGCCACGTTGGCGGCCGAGGGGTCCACTTCGGGCAGCAGCACGGTCCAGTCGCTGTGGTACTGTCCGTCGGGGTCTACTACGAACAGGCCGCAGTCATAAAAGCCCAGCACGGGCCGGAGGTTGTTCACCAGCAGGCGCAGCAGGTCGTGCTTGTCGCGCACCGTGGCAATGACCTGGCTCAGGCCAATGAGGGTTGCTTGCTCCTTACCTAAAGCTTTTGGCGGCGCCGAAGTGGAAGTGCCGGAGGACGAAGGCTTTTTCATGTTTAGTAAATTACCGATTTTGCAGCAGGTGAGAGGAGCATAAGGTAGGCACAAAGCAGCAGAAAACCTGATATATCGGAGCTAGGTATCGAGTCCACCGATATATCGGAGGTACCCTGGGACCGAGTTGCCTCCGTCTAGCGCGCCGCTGGCCGCAGGGAGCGGACGAGAGGCTATTTAGAACAATCACGCGGGCGGGATTGCGGGCTACCCACGGTTATCAACTACCCAGATTCAGACCAACAATTCCCCACTCGCCACCCAGTGCGGGCTCCGGGATTTGGGGACCCGTCCGCGGCAACTCCGAAATCCCGGAATCTGGGCAGTTCCCCGCTTCCCGGGTAAAAGCGGCCAAACCTGATTTGCTGGGTCTTGGGGCACTAAATGGGGCAACCGAGCGCCCATTCGCGTTGTGGCACCATTCAGGATATGCCTGGGTGCTGCTCGCCGTCTAACCTTGTCGGCGCACCGCTCCGCCATGACTGACTCGGAACTTGAATTATGCATTGCCGGCATTGTGGCTCGCGTGCAGGGCCAGCTAACGGCCGCTCAAGTTAGCCCGGCGGCCGGCCTAGGCCCGGACCTGGGGCTGGATTCGCTGGAGGTGCTGGAAGTGATTTTGGCCGTGGAAGACCGGTTCAATTTCAGCATTCCCGACGTGGAAGTCGCCGGCATCCACAGCGTGCGCGACTTGGTGGGCTTTGCCGCGCGGGCCCCCACCCAGCGGGCCTTGAAGCCCACTTAAGCCCCCCGGCTGCCCCCACGCAAAGCAGTCTTCCCCCCTTTCAACCGGTTGCCGCCATGAACCTGCCCTTGTACCTGCTGGCTCAGGTTGCGCCCTTCGAGTTGCCGCCCCTGCCTTATGCCGCCCACGCCCTGGAGCCGGCCATCGACCGGCTGACCATGACCATTCACCACGAGAAGCACCACCAGGCCTATGTCAATAACCTCAACCGCGCCCTGGCCGGCCATCCTGAAGCCAACGAACTCACTTTACGCGAACTCCTGCGCGCCCCGGGCCGCTTTGGCCTGACCGTCCGCTACAACGCCGGCGCGCATTTCAACCACACGCTGTTCTGGGAGTGCCTGGCCCCCACCGGCCAGGGTGGAACTCCGAGAGGGCCGCTAGCAGCCGCCCTGCAGGCGGCCTTTGGCGGGCTGGCGGCTTTCCAGGAGCAGTTTCGGGAAGTTATGCTGACGCGTTATGAAGCCGGCTGGATATGGCTGATGGCCGACGCCCGCGGCCAATTAGCCATCACGGTCACCCTCTGGCAAGACAACCCGCTCATGGGCGACGAGGCCGTGCCACCCGCCGAACAGGGCACGCCCCTGCTTGGGCTGGACGTGTACGAGCATGCCTACTACCTGCAGTACCAGAGCCGCCGGGCCGAATACGTGACCGCATTTTGGCAGGTAGTAAACTGGCGCGTGGTGGCGGACCGCTACGCCCAGGCCACCAGCCACACGCCCTGACGACGACCGGTGCCGCCCGCGCCCGCCGCGCCGCTGCACGGCCGGCGCTGACAAACACTCCATTCCCGGGCGACTACGGCCGGCCGTCAACCTTCTACTTACCAACCCATGAACGCGCTGGTTACGGAACTGCAACGCATCGATATTTTGGCCGACCTGGACGCGACCCGCATTGCCGGCTACGTGCGCGGGGAAGTGCGCACGCTAGCCGAGGGTGAATTGCTCTTCAGGCAGGGCGACGAGCCGGACAGCTTTTACCTGTTTCTGAGTGGCCGGGTAGAACTGTTCCGGCAGCGCAAGACGGAGCGCGTGGTCATCGGCTCGTTTGGGCCGGGCGAGAGCGGCGGCGAGGTGCCGCTGCTGGCCGGCGGGCGGCACCTGGCCAGCGCCGTGGCCACCCAACCCACGCGGGTGCTGGCGCTGAGCGCCGACCTGTTCTGGGTGTTGTTCAGCGCCTTCCCGGACGTGCGCCGGCGGGTGCTAACTAACATGCAAGGCCGCCTGGCCGAAGTGCGACGGGCCGACCAGGAAGCCGCGCTCCGCCCCCTGCTGCGCGACCTGCGCCGCCTTCAAACCTTGACCCAGCAGCTGCTGGGCGAATTGCTGCCCGCGCCGGCCGGCCCGGCCCTGGCGCAGCACCCGTTTGGGCCGGCGCCGGACCCGCTGCCCGAACCCGACGACCGCCTGCCGGCCTGGCTGGCGGAGCGCGGCGTCCCGCTCACCCAACTCTCCAAAATGGCCCGGCAGCTGCATCAGGCGGGCCTCAGCGTGCCGCAACTGGCGGCCGTGACGGAAGGCATTCCAATTCCGCAGACGGCCCAGGTACTGCGCTGGCTGGCGCTGGCCGTGACGCTGGACTGCCGGGCGCACCAGCTCGAAGCCACGGCCCTGCCCGCTTTTCCCCTCACCGTTTCCTAACCGCGCCGTGCTGCTCATCCTACCTCGTCTCTCTCTCTCTCTGCTGGCTGTTCGCCGCGCTAATCTTGCGGCCCGCCGTGGCCCCGGCCCAGGCTGCCCCCCCGCCGGCGAAGCTCACCCTGGGGCAGTGCGTGGACTACGCCCTGCGCAACCAGCCGCTCGTGCAGCAGGCCGTGCTCGACGAGCAGATTGGGGAGCGCACCCTGCGCGTGGCCCTCGCGGATTGGATGCCGCAGGTGCAGGGCACGGGCGCGTACCGCCGCAATTTCAAGCTGCCGGTGGCCGTGCTGCCCAACTTTACCGACCTGAGCGCGCCGGCCCAGGTCATCCGCATCGGCCTGAAAAACACGTCCAATCTGGGCTTGCAGGCCGACCAGGTGCTGTTCAGCAACGACGTGCTGCTGGCGGCCCGTTCCGTGCGCGACGTGCGGCGGCAAAACAGCCAGAACACCACCGCCCGGCGCATCGAGGCCGTGGTGAACGTGAGCAAGGCATTTTACAACATCCTGCTCACCGGCGAGCAGCTCAAGGTGCTGGACGAGGCCATCCGGCGCCAGGAAAAGCAGCAGCAGGACACTAGGGCGCAGTTCGACGTGGGCCTGGTGGACGCCACCGACTACAAGCGGGCCGCCGTGTCGGTGCGCAACGCCTACTCCGCCCGCCGAGCCGCGGCCGAGTCGCTGAAAGGCAAGTACGCGGCCCTCAAACAGCTGATGGGCGTGCCCCCGGAAAACCCGCTGGCCCTGACCTACGACACCCTGCAGCTGGCCGCCGAAACCCGGCTCGACACCACCGAGCAGCTGCGCTACGAGCAGCGCATCGAGGTGCAGCAGCTCCAGACCCGGCAGCGCCTGCAACGGCTCACCGTGGACTACTACCGCCTGGCCTTCCTGCCCCGGCTCTCGGGCTTCGTGAACTACGTGGGCGTGTACCAGAACGAGCGGCTGGGCGACCTCTACAGCCGGGCGTTTCCCACCTCGCAGCTCGGCCTTGACCTGGCCCTGCCGCTGTTCACCGGCTTTCGGCGCCAGCAAAACCGCAAGCTCGCCGGCCTGCAGCAGGACCGCCTCGCGCTCGACCTGCAAAACACCCGCGGCCAGATTAGCACCGAGTACGAGTTGGCCCTGGGCACCTACAAAAGCGCCCTCAACGACCTGGAGCTGCAGCGCGCCAACGTGGCCGACGCCCGCGACACCTACGGCATCCTCAAGCTGCAGTACGACGAGGGCATCAAGGCCTACCTCGAAGTCATCGTGGCCGAGGACGACCTGCGCCAGGCCCAGCTCAACTACTACAACTCCCTCTACGAAGTGCTGGCCGCCAAGCTCGACGTGCAGCGCGCGCTGGGCAGCATTTCCTTCACCCTCTAACCTCCACCCGTCGTGCCTACTTTTTTACTTGCGAAGATTCAACGTCTGGGCCTCGGAGCAGTTCTGCTGACTGGCTGCGGCGGGCCGGCCACGGGTCCCGCCGCCGGTCCGCCGGCCCCACCGCCCGCGGCCGTGGTGGTGCAGCGCGTGGCCCGGGCCCCCGTGGTGGCTTACGATGCCTACGAAGGCACGGTGGTGGCCCTGGAGGAAGTGGAATTGCGGGCCGAAGTCAGCGGCTACGTCACCGGCATTTTCGTGCGCGACGGCCAGCGCGTGCGCCGGGGCCAGCGCCTCTACGAGGTGGACGCCACCCGCTACCAGGCCGGCCTGAGCCAGGCCCAGTCGCAGCTGCAGGTGGCCCAAACCAACCACGCCAAGGCCGCCCAGGACGCCGAGCGCTACAACCGCCTGGCCGAGCGCAACGCCGTGGCCCGCCAGCGCGTGGACTACGCCCGCGCCGACCTGGCCAACGCGGCCTCGCAGGTGGCGGCGGCCCGGGCGGTGCTCACCACGGCGCGCACCGACGTGCAGCGCGCCGTGCTCACGGCCCCGTTTGCCGGCACGGTGGGCTTCTCGCAGGTGCGGCGCGGCGCCCTGGTCACCCAGGGGGCCACGCTGCTCAACACGCTGTCGGCCGACGACCCGGTGGCGGTGGAAGTGGCCCTGAACGCCGCCCTGCTGCCCCGGCTGAGCGAACTGCTTCGCACGCCCCCCCCGGCCCGCGACTCGGTGTTTACGCTGGTGCTGCCCGATGGGGAGGCGTACCCGCGGCCCGGACGCCTGGCGGTGCTCGACCGCACGGCCGACGCGCAAACCGGCACGGTGCGGGCCCGCGTGGCCTTCGCCAACCCCCGCCAGCAGCTGCGGCCCGGCCTGACCGGCACCCTGCGCGTGCGCAACGCCGACACCGGGCCCCAGCTCACCGTGCCCTTCCGGGCCGTGACCGAGCAGATGGGCGAGTACTACGTGTACGTGCTAGGCGACAGCAACCGGGTGGCCCGGCGGGCCGTGCGCCTGGGCACCCGCGTGGGCGAGGCGGTGGTGGTGCGCCAGGGGCTGCGGGGCGAAGAAACCATCGTGCGCGACGGCGTGCAGAACCTGCGCGACGGGGTCGTGGTGCGCCCCACGGCCCCGGACGCGGCAGCGGCCGGCCGCGCCGCGCCGCGGCGCTAACCCACTTCTTTTCTTTTTCGACGCATGATTTCCGACGTCTTTATCAACCGGCCCGTGACGGCCATCGTGGTGTCCGTGGCCATCGTGCTCATGGGCACGGTGGCCCTGCTCAACCTGCCCATCAGCCAGTACCCCGACATTACGCCCCCGGTGGTGCAGGTGGCCGGCGCCTTCACCGGGGCCGACGCCCAGACCGTGGAGCAAACCGTGGTGACGCCCATCGAAAGCCAGATTAACGGCGCCCCGGGCATGGCCTACCTCAAGTCCAACGCCACCAACGACGGGCGCATGACCACCGACGTCACCTTTGAAGTGGGCACCAACCTCGACATTGCCACCCTTGACGTGCAGAACCGGGTGAGCGTGGCCACGCCCGCGCTGCCCGACGAGGTGAAGCGCCTGGGCCTGACGGTGAAGAAGCGCAACTCCTCGGTGCTGATGGTCCTGGCCCTATACTCGCCCAAGAAAAGCCACGACATCCGCTTCCTGGACAACTACGCTAGCATCAACCTGCGCGACGCCCTGCTGCGGGTGCCGGGCGTGGGCGACGTGACCAGCATCGGCCAGGACTTCTCGATGCGGGTGTGGTTGCGGCCCGACCGGCTGGCCCAGCTGGGCCTGAGCGCCGCGCAAGTCACCGACGCCCTGCGCGAGCAGAACGTACAGGTGGCGGCCGGGGCCGTGGGCGCCACCCCACAGTTCGGCTCCCAGGCCTTCGAGTACACGGTGTTTCTGAACGGGCGGCTGAGCGAAACCGCGGAGTTCGGCGACATCGTGGTGCGCACCCGGCCCGAGGACGGCTCGGTGGTGTACCTCAAAGACGTGGCCCGGCTGGAGCTGGGGCAGTTCGACTACGCCCGCCTTTCCACCGTGAACGGGCAGCCGGCCACCATTCTGCTCGTCAACCAGACGCCCGGCTCCAACGCCCTGGACACCGCCGACGGCATCTACGCGACCCTGGACGAGTTGAAAAAAAGCTTCCCGCCCGACGTGGCCTATTCGGTGCCCTTTGAGACGGTGTCGGTGGTGCGGGTTTCCATTGCCGAGGTGATTGAGACGCTGGTCATTGCCCTGCTGCTGGTCACGGGGGTCGTGTTCCTCTTTTTGCAGAGCTGGCGGGCCACGCTCATCCCGGTGCTGGCCATTCCGGTGGCCATCGTGGGCACGTTCGTGGCCTTCCTTCCCCTGGGCTTCACCATCAACACCCTCACCCTGTTTGGCTTCGTGCTGGCCATTGGCATCGTGGTCGACGACGCCATTGTGGTGGTCGAGGCCGTGCAGCAGTCCCTGGACGAGGGCCGGCTGACGGTGCGCGAGGCCACCCGCAAGGCGATGGCGGAAATTACGGCCCCGGTCATCGCCGTGGCCCTGGTGCTGGCGGCGGTGTTCGTACCGGTGGGCTTCATTCCCGGCATCACGGGGCGGCTCTACCAGCAGTTTGCCATCACCATTGCCATTTCGGTGGTCATTTCGGCCTTCGTGGCGCTGTCGCTCACCCCGGCCCTGTGCACGCTGCTCCTCAAGCCCACGCCCGGCCACGACGGCCAAGTGCCCCCGCAGCCGGGCGTGGTCGGCCGGCTGTTCGGCGCCTTCAACCGCTGGTTTGAGCGCACCGCCGGGGCCTACGCCCGCGGGGTGCGCCGCGCCATTGGCGTGACGCCGGCGGTGCTGCTGGTGCTGGTGGGCGTGTACGGGGCCACGTTTTACCTGTTCCGGGCCAAGCCCACGGGCTTCATTCCGGGCGAAGACCAGGGGCTGCTGTTCGTGGCCGTGGAGCTGCCCCCCGGCGCGTCCAGTGCCCGCACCCGCGCGGTGATGGCCCGCATGGGCACCGTGCTGGCCAACCGGGTGCCGGGCATTCAGAACTACGCCGGCGTGGGCGGGCTCAACGCCCTCAATTTTTCGTTTAAGTCCAGCAGCGGCACTTTTTTCGTGCAGCTCAAGCCCTGGGAAGAACGGCAGGAAGAGTCGCTCAAGCAGGCCGGCGTGATTGCCCGGATGCAGCAGGAGTTCGGGGCCGTGGTCGGGGCCAACATCGTGGTGGTGGCGCCGCCCGCCATTCCGGGCCTGGGCAACACCGGCGGTTTCAGCTTCATACTCGAGCAGCGCCAGAGCTCCAGCGACATCAAAGCCTTCGAGGCCGTCGTCAACCAGTTCGCCGCCGCCGCCAACCAGCGGCCGGAAATTGCGGCGGCCTACACCTTTTTCACGGCTCAAACCCCCGGCTACCAGGTGGTAGTGGACCGGCAAAAGGCCAAGCGCATGGGCGTGCCGCTCACCGGCGTGTTCAGCACCGTGGCCACCTACCTGGGCAGCACCTACGTGAACGACTTCACCCGCTACGGCCGCAATTTCCGGGTGGTGGCCCAGGCCGACACCGGCTTCCGGGCCGACATCGGGGCGCTGGGCCGCTACACGGCGCTGAACCAGGCCGGCCAGCCGGTGCCGCTCAACACGCTGCTCACCACCCGGGTGGTGGAAAACGCGCCGCTCATCTCCCACTACAACCTGTTCCGGGCCGCCGAATTCAACGGCGACGCCAAGCCCGGTTACAGCTCGGGCCAGGCGCTAACGGCGCTGGAGGAGGTGGCGGCCCAGGTGCTGCCCGCCGAGTACGGCTACTCGTTTTCGGGTTTGAGCCGCGAAGAAAAAAGCGCCGGCAACAGCACGCTCGTCATCTTCGGGCTGGCCATCGGGCTGGTGTTCCTGGTGCTGGCGGCGCTGTACGAGAGCTGGTCGGTGCCCTTTTCCATCCTGCTGTCGGTGCCGCTGGGAATTTTCGGGGCCATCGGGGCGCTGACCCTGCTGCCGCAGCTCACCAACAACGTGTACGCCCAAATCGGGATGATAACCCTGATTGGCCTGGCGGCCAAAAACGCCATCCTCATCGTGGAATACGCCAAGGAGCGCCTCGACGCGGGCATGCCCCTGCTCGAGGCCACCATCCAGGCCGTGCGCCTGCGCCTGCGGCCCATCGTCATGACCTCGCTGGCCTTTATCCTGGGGGTGCTGCCACTGGCCTTCGCCTCGGGCGCGGGGGCCGTGTCGCGCCAAACCATCGGCTGGACGGTGGCGGCCGGGATGCTGACGGCCACGCTGCTGGCCATTTTCGTGGTGCCGGTCCTGTTCGTGGGCATCACCCGCCTCGCGTACGGCAAAGCCCGGCTGGCCGCCCTGGAGCAGACCGGCTCGGAGGAATCCGCGCAAGAAAAGGCCGCCGGAAACTCGCCGACCCCGGCCGCTGGCGACGGGGCCTAAGTGTACGTTTTGGTCCTTTTTAGCGCGGTTTCGGGGTTGATGTACCGGTCATCTGGCTCCCCTCTCCGCGGGAGAGGGGCCCGCCCCGCAGGGGTCTCGTGAGGTTAGCCCAGCCGCGCCATACACCGATTCCGAAACCCCTCTAATATTGCCCGCTGCAAACCCTCTAATCAATCATTACCACACCTTTTTTTCATGGACAACCTCATTGCTTTAGTTCATCAATACCAGGCCGCTGCTTATTCCGGCGACGTGGCCGCGGCGGGAGAATTTCTATCCGACCAAGTGACGCTGACCCTGGCCGGCAACAACCAGCTGAGCGGCGTGTACCTGGGGGGCGACGCCTTTTTCGGCGCCTTCGGCCGCATGATGGAAATCACGGCGGGCACGTACCGGCTGGCCCAGGAATACGACTCGTTCAGCAGCCCAACCCGGGCCGTGTTTCTGGTGCAGGAGCAAGCCACGCGCGACGGCCACGATTACGTTTACGACCGCGTGGTAGAGTTTATCTTCGACGGGCCCCGCATCCTGGCGGTCCGCGTGTACGAGGGCAACCCGGAAGTCGTGGACGTGCTGTTCAAATAGGCGGCCGCAACGGAACGGCTCAATAACATGAAGCGCGCCCCACCGGCGCGGCGCGGCCGAACGTACGCCGGGGCCGGCTGATGGGGTAATTGCTTACTTTAGGAGCTTCGTGCGCGGCCACGGCACTGGCCGGCACGCTCGTTTTCCTTTTGTGATGCCCCCCATGCCGTCCGGCCCCCTTTCCCCGTCCCCTCCCGAAGCCCTGCACGCCCAGCTAAAGGCACTGATTCCGCTCACCAACGAAGATTACGCGGCTTTCACGGCGGCGTTGCAGCCCCTGACCCTGGAAAAAAAGGCGCTGCTGCTGCACGAAGGAGAGGTCTGCCGGCAGGTGGCCTACGTGGAAAGCGGCGGGTTGCGCTACTTCTACAGCGTGGACGGCGAGGAACGCACCGGGCAGTTCTTCTTCGAGGGCAGCTGGTACGCCGACTACGACAGCTTCCTGGACCAGAAGCCCGCCGGCGTCAGCGTCGAGGCCATCGAGCCCACGCGGCTCTGGCTGCTGGCCCGCCCCGACCTGTACCGGCTGTACGAGGAGCGGCCGGTGTTCGAACGGTTCGGCCGGCTCATGGCCGAGCAGGCCTACCGCGGCAGCCGGGCCCGCAGCGCCGCCCTGCTCAACCAAACGCCCACTGAGCGCTACGAGCAGCTGGTGCGCGACCGGCCGGAACTGGTGCAGCGGGTGTCGCAGCGGCTCATTGCCACTTATCTGGGCATCAAGCCCGAGAGTTTGAGCCGGATTCGGGGGCGGGGCTGAGCGGCGGGCGGCGCGGGGTGGGGTCGGTTTTCTTAACCGAAGTCATCGTTTCGGCTGGAAGGGGCGCGGGACCTTTGTTGGGAAGCGTTTCCTCACCAACCCCGCTTCGCCACCCCCCATGAAAACCCCCGTTTTCGCTGCGGCCCTGGCCGCTGTTTCGCTGCTGGGCCTGGTTCCCGCGGCGCAGGCCCAAACCGAGCGCCAGCCGAGCGTGTACGGCGAAATCGGCTTTGGCGCCGGCCAGACGCTGTTTTTCGGCGACATCCGCACCAAGCTGCGCCAGGCCATCCGGGCCAACGACTTCGAGCCCGGCATCGCCGGCAACCTGCTGCTGGGCTTTTACGTGGCGCCGGAGCGCTGGAAGGGCTTCGGCCTCGGCCCCCGGCTGAAATTTTCCGGCGGGGGCGGCACCACCGACGACCAGGGCGGCGAGTACTTCTTCAACTACTACAACCTGGGCCTGAGCGCCAAGTACTACCCCCTCAGCCGGGAATTCAACCGGGGGCTCTACGCCCGCGCCACCGTGGGCACCGGCCAGCTCACCACCAAACACCAGCTCAACGACCCGGCCGAAACCTACCTGCACCAGTTCGCCATTGGCTCGGTGCTCACTGGCAGCCTGGGCTGGACCTTTCCGCTGAAAACGAAGAGCATCAGCCTCGAAGGGGAGTTTGAGTCGGGCAGCCGCAACGGCACGATTTCGGGGGTGGGCGACGGCCAGGTGTTCCGCAGCGGCCAAGTGGGGGTAAACGGCATCCTCACCTTTTGAGCTGCGCCCGCGGCCCCCGCCGAAGGCTGCCGGCACGCCTCTTTTCTTAACCGAAGTCATCGTTTTCGCCCGGGCCCCCACGGGACCTTTGTCCTGAAGCTTTAACCAACCAACCCGGCTTCCTACTTACCATGAAAAACCTGCTTTTCTCCGCCGCCCTGGCCGCCGCCCTGCTGGGGCACGCCGCCACCGCCACCGCCCAAAAGGCGGAATCCAAACGCCCCGTGTACGCCGAAATTGGGGTGGGCGTCAATAAGACGCTGTACTTCGGCGACACCCGCGCCAAGCTCAACCAGGCCCTGGGCGGCAGTTCCAAGCCCGGCACCGGCAACAACATCCTGGCCGGCTTCTACGTGGCGCCCACCGCCTGGCGCGGGCTGGGCGTGGGCGCGCGCATCTCCGGCTCGTTCGGCGCCCCGGTGGCCGGCGACTTCGGCGACGACTACATCTTCAACTACTACAACCTGGCCCTGGCCGCCAAGTACTACGTGCTCAGCCGCCAGTTCGGCCGCGGCCTCTACGTGCGGGGCAGCGCTGGCTTCGGGCAAATGACCACCAAGCGGTTCGACGAAGAAGCCAATTTCTACCGCCACCAGTACGCGCTGGGCACCTCGCTCATGGGCGGCATCGGCTACACCGTGCCGCTGAAAGGCTTTAGCCTGGGCCTGGAAACCGAGTTCGAATCGGCCTCACGCTCCGGCACCGTGGACGGGTTGGGCGACACGACCTTCCGCAGCGGGCAGGTGGGCGTGAACGTGATTCTGGGCTTCTAAGCCCGTTTCCGGCCGCTCGTCATGCAGCTCGAACTTGAATCTCCCCGCTGGCCGGCCCTGGCCGACCAGCCGGCCGCCGGCCCCGTCCCGGCCGTGGGCCCCCGCTTCTGGCCGCGGCTGGCCGCCGCCCTGCTGGTGCTCGAAGCGGTGCTGGTGACGGTGCCCGTGGCGGTGCTGAGCCACCATTTTCACTTTCCCGCCGTGCTGCGGGAGCCGGCCGCCGTGGCCCTACCCCTGTTTCGCGCCTCGCAAGGGTTCATTGTGCCGGCCTACTACGTCTTTGTGCTCTCCGCCCTGCTCTACGTGCCGCTAAGCTACGCGCTGCGGCGGGCCCTGGCCCCGGCGGCGGGCCCGGCCCGGCCCCTGGGCAGCCGCCTGCTGGCGGGCCTGGGGCTGGCCACGGCCCTGCTGCAAAGCCTGGGCTTTAGCCGCTGGGTGTTTGCCGTGCCGCTGCTGAGCGCGCAATACGCCGCCCCCGACGGCACGGATACCACGCGGCGCGCGGTAGCGTTGCTCTACGACCTGCTGAACCGCTACGCCGGGCTGACGGTAGGCGAGCACCTGGGCTTTTTGGCCATGGCCGCCTGGACCGGCTGCCTGGCCGGGCTGGTCTGGCAAGGCCGGGGCCGCAGCCGGCTGGCCACTGGCCTGGCCGCCGCGGGCCTGGGGCTGGCCCTGGCCTTAGCCCTGAGCGTGGGCGAACATTTCGGGGGACCCAACGCCCCCGCGTTCGCGCAGCTGAACCTGGTAGCCAACACGGTTTGGACGGGGTGGGTGCTCGGGCTGGCCGGCTGGCTGCTGCGGCGGCCGGCCGAGCGCCTGGCCCCGGCCCCGGCCCAAACTCCCCGGCAACCTTAACCCAAACTTCTTCCGCGGATTAAAATAAATGCCGCTCTTTTTCGTCACCCTGTTTTTTAAGTCTTCATGTCCGTCCTCTTCCTGCCGCGCTCTCTGAGTCTGCTTTGTGTCCTCCTCACGCTCCTGACGCTGCCGGGCCGGGCGCAAGGCCCGCGCTACGCGCTGAGCGGCACCGTGCGCACGGCGGCCGGTGAGGCCCTGCCGGGCGCGTCGGTGGCCGTGCCCGCCCTGAGCACCGGCGTGGCGGCCGACGAGCAGGGCGTGTTTTCCCTGGAACTGCCGGCCGGCCGGCACCAGGTCGTGGTCAGCTTCATCGGGTACCAGTCCGTGACGCGGGACGTGAACCTGACCCGCGACCAGCGCCTGAATTTCGGCCTGAACGCCGACGGCAACGAGCTGGGCGAAGTGGTGGTGGAAGGCAGCGTGACCCTGGAGCAAAAGCTGAAATCGACCCAGATGGGCGTGGAAAGCCTCAGCATCCGCGAGGCCAAGCTGCTGCCGGCGCTGTTTGGAGAAGTCGACATTCTGAAAACCCTGCAGCTGAAGCCGGGGGTGCAGAACGGCGGCGAGGGCACCAGCGGCCTGTTCGTGCGCGGGGGCTCGTCGGACCAGAACCTGGTGCTGGTCGACAACGCGCTGGTCTACAACCCCAACCACTTGTTCGGGCTGTTTTCGGTGTTCAACTCCGACGCCGTGCAAAGCGTGGACCTCTACAAGTCGGGCTTCCCGGCGCAGTTTGGCGGGCGGCTCTCGTCAGTGGTGGACGTGAAGCTGCGGGCCGGCTCGCGGGAGAAAATCGGGGTTACGGGCGGCATGGGCCTCATTTCTTCGCGCCTCACGGTGGAGGGGCCGCTGGGCCGGGCCGCCGGGGGGACCCCGGCCAAGGGCTCGTTCATCGTGTCGGTGCGCCGGACCTACTTCGACGTGTTCACCCGGGCCATCAACGAGCGCAATGCCGGCGACGAGAACTACGACCCCATCCCCGACTACTTTTTCTACGACCTCAACGCCAAGGCCAGCTACCGCCTCGGCGACAAGGACGAGGTGTTCGCCACCGGCTACCTGGGCCGCGACGTGTTCGGGTTTGCCAGCCCCAACAGCTTCAACTTCGATTTCAACTGGGGCAATACGCTGGGCGTGGTGCGCTGGCAGCACACCTTCACCCCCAAGCTGATTGCCAACACGTCGGTGTCGGTGACCGACTACCAGTACCAGCTCGGCAACAAGCTCGACCAGTTCAGCTTCAACCTGGGCTCGACCATCCGCGACTACACCGGGCGGGTGGACCTGGACTGGCTGCCCAATGACCGGCACAGCCTCAAGCTGGGGGCCGTGGTCACGCAGCACCGCTTCGGCGTGGGCCGCCTGCAGGCCGGCTCCGAGGACAACCGGATAAGCTTCGGGGCCGACGTGCGCTACCGCGGCGAGGAAGCCGGCCTGTACGTGTCCGACAACTTCAAGGCTTCGGACAAGCTCCAACTCGAAGGGGGCCTGCGCCTGTCGGGCTTCCAGAGCGGCACCGACCGCTACGCCGGGCTGGAGCCCCGCGCCGCCGCCCGCTACGCGCTCAACGACCGCACCTCGTTCAAGCTCAACTACGCCCTGATGTACCAGTACGTGCATTTGGTGACCAACTCCGGGGCCACGCTGCCCACCGACATCTGGTACCCTTCGCGGCTGAGCGTGAAGCCCCAACGCTCGCAGCAGGTGAGCACGGGCGTGAGCTTTTTGCTGGGCGGCGGCAAGTTTCTGCTCACTGACGAGGCATACTACAAGTGGGGCACCAACCAGATTGACTTCAAGGACGGCGCCCAGCTGTTCGTGAACGAGGAGCTGGACGGCGAGTTCCTGTTTGGCCGGGGCCAGAGCTACGGCAACGAGCTGTACCTGGAGAAGAAAACCGGCCGCACCACCGGCTGGCTGGGCTACACCCTGGCCTGGACCACGCGCCGGTTTCCGCCCCAGCGCGGCACCACGGGCATCAACCGGGGCGAGGCCTACTTCCCCAGCTACGACCGCCGCCACAACCTGACGGCCGTGCTCATCCACAACCTGACGGAGCGGGTGAGCCTGACGGCCAGCTTCGTGTACGCGAGCGGGGCGCCCACCACCCTACCACTGGGCCGCTTCGCCTACCAGGACGTGGGCGGTACCGAGCCGCAGGCCGTGCCCGTGTACCCCGACCGCAACACCTACCGCCTCATCCCCTACCACCGCCTCGACCTGGGCCTGGTGTGGAAGCTCAAACCCACCCGCCTCTTCAGCGAGTCAGACCTGACCTTCAGCGTGTACAACGCCTACAACCGCCGCAACGCCTACTTCATCTTCTTTGATACGGTGCGCGACGCCAACGAGCAAATCGTGGATTTCAAAGCCCAGCAGGTGTCGCTGTTCCCGGTAATTCCGTCGGTGACGTATAATTTTCACTTTTAGGTGGATGCCGTTTTCTTTGGTGTGCTTCGCCACCTGGCGTCAACCTCACGAGACCCCTGCGGGGCGGGCCCCTCTCCCGCGGAGAGGGGAGCCTGACGATTGCAGACGGCCGCGCCGCCGTGGCTCCCCTCTCCGCGGGAGAGGGGCCGGGGGTGAGGTCCCTAGCGCCTGGCCAACTATCTAACCTCCGCGCTTTATCCCGCTTGCCTCATGAAGCCCTTGAAATCCAAAACTCCCGGCCGCCCGAAAGCAACTTTGGCCCTGGGACTGCTCCTAGCCCTGCTCCTGGCCGGCTGCGGCGCGCTGCAAAACGACGTGAACGTGCCGCTGCCCAACTACCCGCCCCAGCTCGTGACCGAGTGCTACCTCGAAGACGGGCAGGTGCCGCGCCTGGCCGTCACTGAGTCGGTGCCCTACCTGAACAACAACCAGCCCGCGCCCGCCGGCAGCCAGGCCTTCGCCCTGCCCAACGGCCAGCGCGTGCTGCTGCCCACCGACGTGACGGCCACCCTGATTCTGCCCGACGGCAGCCGGCGCGACCTGCCCTTTCAGCCGGGCGTGGACGCGTCGACCAACCGGTTTTACACCCACGGCGGCGGCCCGGCCCTGGTGGCCCCGCCCGGGGCCACCTTCGCCCTGGAAGTGCGCGACCAGCGCGGGCGCACCGTCACGGGCACGGCCACCGCGCCCACGCGCGTCCCCATCGACTCGGTGGAGTACGAGTTCAACAACCTGAGCCCGGCCAACCGCAAGGCCTACTTCCTGACCAATTTCCGCGACCCGCCCGGCGTGGGCGACTACTACCGCCTGCTGGTGCACAAGTCCAGCGTCCGCACCCTGGCCGAGGTCGACTACGACGTGCAGGACCGGTTCAACGACGGGCGGCCCTTCACGCTGGGCACCGGCTACGACTTCGTGGCCGGCGACACCCTCATTGCCACGCTCTTCCACTTCGACGCGGCCTACTACCAGTTCCGGGCTTCCACCGGCGAGGCCATCAACGCCAACGGCAACCCGTTTGCGCAGCCGTCCGCCATCCGCAGCACGGTGCAGGGCGGGCTGGGCGTGTTCACGGTACTCAACTACGACCGGCGGCAACTGGTGGTGCGGTAGCCGCAGTCGAGCACCAAGCGCCAACCGCTACCTCTTCTCGGCGGACCTGCGCTTGCGCAGGGTCTCGCGCCAAATCGGCACGAAGTCGTAGGTGGGGTAGAACTCGGTGGTGAAGGCCCCCCAGGCCCCGTTTTCCACGGCCAGATTCAGCGCCCGCACGTCCTTGGCGGCCACTTTGAGCGTCACCACCTGACCGATGCCCATCATCACGTACCACGACACGACCCGGGCTTCCTTAGGCGGAAACACCTCCCAAAAGCCGTTCTTCTCCTGAATCTCCTGCAGCTGCTTCAGGTTCTTGTCCTGCTGGTGCTTGAGAAACACCGTAATCACCGCCGAATCAGCCGCGGCCCCGGCGGTCTTTTGCGCGGCGGCGAGGTGGCTGCCGACAACGTGTAACAGAAAAAGAAGCAGCAGTTTCATGACGTGGGTTGGTTTGGGTAGCTGGCCTCACCCGCAGGATGGGCCTGCCATAGGTTTGGAATTGGGCATTCGGTTGGCTGCCTGGGTTGTCTAAGTTATTGCAAATGAGCTGTGCGCCGGATTGTCGCAACTGCGCCGGCAATGAGTATTCGGTACCGCTGCCCTACTACCGCCCTAACCGGGCAACGCCCCCCTTTTCAAGCAAGCCTTTCATGTAAGCACGACTCCGAGATATCAGATTGATTGCCGGGTCCTTCCGACCGGCCGGAGTTTCCCACGGACCGGCCGTACTTCCCACGGGCGGCAACCCGCCCAACTGCCCGAATTCCGGGAACTGGGGCCACTTTACAGGCAGCGGCGGGGCGGGCCACTATTTTGGCCGGTGGCTTGCGCAGCGCTGCTGGCAGGCCCTTACAGCTGATACGGCCGCGCTTGCTCCGGCGCCAGAGCCGCTCAGTGCGCGCAGTCAGCGCGCAGCTGCTGAAGACCCTTCTCAAACTTGATAACCGACGCTTCACCCCACCTCCTTTTCTCCTTTTTGCCATGAGCGAGTTTGCCAACAAAGTATTGGTTGTGGCCGGTGGCACCGGCGGCATTGGCGAGGAAATCGTCAAAACCTTGTTGCTGGCCGGGGCCACCGTGGTCGTGCCCTCGCGCGGGGCCGAGCACCTGACCCGCTTGCAGGACTACTGCGCTGGGGCGCCGGGCCGGCTCCTGCCGGTGGTGGCCGACGTGAGCACGCTGGCCGGGGCCGAAACCCTGCGCGACCAAGTCCTGACCCAGGCGGGCGGCCTCGACGGCATAGTGGCGGCCCTCAACGGCCGGCAGCTCTACCAGCCCTTGCTCACGCTGAGCGAAAACGACTGGCTCGACGTGGTCAACAACTACCTGACGGCGCACTTCATGACGGCCAAGGTGCTGCTGCCCGAGCTGCTGGCCCGCGATGCCGGGCACTACGTGATGATAAACGGGGGCGCGGCCGAGCACGTGTACCCCGGCCTTACCTACATGTCGATGATGGCCGCCGCGCAACTGATGATGACCAAGGGCCTGCTGGCCGAGCACGCGAAGAGTGCGGTCAGCATTCACTCCCTGCTCATTCACAGCCGGGTGGCCACTCGCCACGAGGCCGCCACGCAGGCCGGCCAGGTCACATCGGCGCAAGTGGCCGGCAAAGTAGCCGAGCTGCTGGCCGCCCAACACAAGGACCAAACCCCGGCGATTCAGGCCCTGCACATGGCCACCGTGGTTCAGTAAACGGGTTGAAACAGTTTTTTCTGAGGCCGGACTTCGGGCATTTCTTATTGCGCGCTTCCCCGTCCAGCATTGGAGCGACTTATTGCTTGCGACCCAACGGCGGCGGCGGTGGGCCTTGGGATTGCGCTACTCTATCAATTTCTGAAAATCCACCTCCACTTTTTTCAGTAATCCACCTCTTCAGATGAAGCACGTCGTTTTAATTACCGGCAGCAGCACCGGCATTGGCTTTCTCACCGCGCAGCGCCTGGCCCAGGCCGGCGCCACGGTTTACGCTTCCATGCGTGAGCTGCCAGGGCGCAACCGGCCCCACGCCGCCGCGCTCCGCGAATTTGCGGAGGCCAACCACCTGGCCATTGTTCCCCTCGAACTGGACGTGACCAGCGACGCCTCGGTGGCGGCAGCCGTGGAAGTCATCCGGCAGCGGGAGGGGCAGCTGGATGTGCTCGTCAACAACGCCGGGATTTGGGGACCGGGCATGATGGAAGCCTTTACCATGAAGCAGTGGCAGCACTACTTCGACACCAACTTCTTCGGCTGCATCCGCACCCTGAAGGCCGTGCTGCCCCTGATGCGGCAGCAGCAGCGGGGCCTGGTGGTGACGCTCTCGTCTTTGCAGGCCCGATTCGTGTTGCCCTACGGCGGCCCCAACCTGGCCACCAAGTGGGCCCTGGATGCCGCGACGGAAGCTTTCAAATACGAACTGGCCCCGTTTGGCGTGGAGTTCAGCATCGTCGAGCCCTTCGATATCCTGACCGAGATGAAGCACAAAGCGCCCCAGTACCAGTCCGCCGACCAGGCCGTGATTGACCAGTACGGCGCGCCCACCTGGGAGTACATCCGGCAGGCCTACCTCACCCCCGACGCCACGCGCGCCGGCGACCCGCACACGGTGGCCGAGGCAGTGGCGCAGATTATGGCGGCCCCCGTGGGCTCCCGGCCGCTGCGCGTGACGGTCCAAAGTCCTTTCCCGCAGATTGAGCAAATAAACCAATTGCAAGCGGAGATGCAGGCCGCGCTCTTCAACTGGATGGGCCTGACGCACCTGCTGACCCCGGCTGTGGAAGCGCCCGCGACGAATTAATGGATGAAATGCGCTGGCAAAAACAAGGGTGGGGTTCGGCGAAACCATTGCCTTGGGCAGGGTTCTGCCCATTTCTCAAAATTCCTTTTCCCGTTTTGCTGCCTTGGCGCCGCGCCGCCAACGTTCGAAAAATAGGGCCGCTGGGACATATGGGAGACCCCCGGCCAGAACTCCAATATATCAGAGTAGCACCTGGCCCCCACTGCCAGGCTATTCCCCTTGCCAAAAAGGTAAAAAACCGCTGGCATCTGAAATGAGCAGCTTACCGCATGCAAGCGGGCAAACCAAATAAGCTGGCACCGGCTTTGGCAAGGCGTTTTAAGTCCTCCTTCCACTCCCCAAATCCCATCTTAATGAAATTCGAGACGTTTGAGCACGGCCGGGCCTTTGTCAACGGCGTGCGGCTGCACCAGCGCATCGGCGGGCAATCCGGCGCCCCGCTCGTGGTGCTGGTGCACGGCTGGCTGGTGCACGCTCGCACACCCGGCGGCACATGACGCCCCGGCGGGCGGCCCACTACCGGATGCTGGTGCCCGACGTGTGCGGCTGCGGCGACTTAGAAAAACCCGCGCCGGGCCACAACGGGCTCACGCTGGTGGAAGACCTGCGCCAGCCGTTGGCGCAGCCGCGGCCGGCCCGGTGCACGTGGTGGGCCAGGAAATGGGCGCCCTGCCCGCCTTTTCGTGGGCCGTTCGACACGGCTCATCCCCGGCAGCAGTTCGGAAAATCTAGTCAAATACCCTTTTTTCACTTTAACATTTCCCTCCCATGCTTACTACTGATTTGCAGGATGTGGTGGCCGACAAGCTGGCTATCCAGCAGCTGGTGCACCGCTTCGAAAACGCTTTTGACGCGGGCGACGTGGACGCACACATGGCCACCTGGGCCGATGAGATGCAGTTCGAAAGCCCCTTCGGCAACTACGATAACCGAGAGGCCTACCGCGCCTGGGTGGCCAGCTTCGTGGAGCAGACCCGGGCCATGGGGGGCACCAGGCACCTCATCAACAACTGCGACATTGAGGTGCGGGGCGACGAAGCCACCATGTTCTGCTACCTGACTATCCTGAACCGGCAGCAGCGCAGCATCATTGCCACCACCACCTGCCAGGACACCCTGCGCCGCTTCAACGGGCAGTGGAAATTTACCCGCCGCGTGCTGCACGTCGACCAGGATTTAGCCGTGCTGGCGGGCGGCTAGCTGACCAGCCGCCAGGCCGCCGCTCGTAGGGTTCCCGGCTACTTAGGCAATCGGGAGCCGTGGTGCTTGGGTTGCGCGCGGCGCAACGCGTCGTTGAGTTCAGCGCGACCTGCCCAACAGTTTCATTGGCTCGCAACCATCTTCTCTAAACCCCATGAATTTTTCTGACTTCGACCACGCCCGGGCTTACGTGAACGGCGGCGTGAAGCTGCACCACCGCTCGGCTGGCACCGGCCCCACCGTGGTGCTGGTGCACGGCTGGCTGGGTACCTCCTACACCTGGCGGCACGTGGCGCCCCGGCTGGCCGCCCACCACCGGGTGCTGGTGCCCGACATGCGCGGCTACGGCGACTCGGAAAAGCCCGCGTCGGGTTACGACGGGCTCGCCTTGGTGGAAGACTTACGCGGCTTGAATTCTAACTTTTAACTCTCCACTTTTAACTCTCAACTCTTTCCAAAACCCCTCCTCACCCACCAACCCACATGCTCCTCCCCACCCTGCTCACCGGCTTGCTACTGGCGGCCGTTGCCAATCCTGGTTCGACGGCCCCTCCTACCCCCCGCGCCGTGGCCGACCGCGCGTTTGCGGCCTGGGCCGCCGGCGAGGCCACCGGCAACTACGCCGCTTTTCGGGCGCTGCTGGGGCCGTCGTACCGCACGTTTTCGCACCCGCTGCTGGGGCGCTTCGCCGGCCCCGAGGCCGCGCAGAAGCTCCGCGGCCTCGTCGCAGAGCGGGAGCAGAAGCCCAACCGCCTCGCGTTCACCAACGTGGTGGTTACGGCCAATGACAACACGTTTCTCTACCAGTTCGACTCGGCGGGCGAGGTGGCCGGCGGCTACCCTTACCGGGGCTACAACGTGCTGGCCTTTGAAGTCGCGGGCGGGGAGCTGGTGGGCATGCGCGAGTACTTCGGCTTCGTGGACCCGCAGTGGTTCAAGCAATGAGCCGGCACTTAAACAATCACCTTACCCTCTCTCCCTTTTTATGAACATTGGAATTATTGGAGCCGGCAACATGGGCGCGGCCCTGGCCCGGCTCTGGGCCGCCGCCGGCCACCGGGTGCTGCTCAGCTACGCCCGCGACCCCCGGCAGCTGCAGGCGCTGGCCGCCGGCCTGCCCCAGGCGCGGGCCGGCACCGTGGCCGAGGCCGTCGCCTTCGGCGAGGTGCTCCTGCTGGCCGTGCCCTACCCTTCCCTCGACGAAGTGCTGGCCGAGGCCCCGGCCTTCGCGGGCAAAGTGCTGCTGACCTGCGTGAGCGGCCTGCGGCCCGATTTCAGCGGCCAGACCACCGGCCTGCCCAGCCCCCGCACCGAGTCGGTGGCTGAGGAAATCGCACGCCGCCTGCCCGGCGCCCAGGTGGTGGAAGCCTTCAACACCACGTTTGCCGAGGTGCTGCAAGCCCCCTCGCGCCAGCTGGGCGGCGAGACGCCCTCCGTATTTTACTGCGGCGACCACCCGGCCGCCAACGCGCAGGCGGCCGCTCTCATCGCCGAGTGTGGCTACCAGCCCCAAGATGCCGGGCCGCTGGTGCACGCGCGGGTGCTGGAAACCCTGGCCACGAGCTGGGTGCAACTGGCGGTCGTGACCGGGCTGTTTCCGCTGGCGGGCCTGCGGGTGCTGCACGAGGTGCCACCGACCACCCCGCCCCAATAACCCCGATTAAACCACGGCCCCGGCCGGTTTGCCATGCTCGCTTTTATCTGCTCTCCCGCTGCCCCGGTGCCCGACCACCGCGTAAAAATCAGCGCCTTTGCGCAGCCCTCGTGGGCGAGGGCGGCTCGCGAAATCCACTTCTGGGCAGTCGTGTTGGCCGACCTGCTGCTCGCAGAAATCGGGGTGCTGGTCGACTGGACGGACGCTTACACCACGCGGCGGCGTAGTCTCCCGGCCTTTCTTCACCCGTTACCTGGGGCGCTGCCCCAATTCCCAAACGCCTGCCCCGGCCGCGCCCACCTGCCGGGCAAGGCCATAAAATCAACGGGGCGTTACCGGGGCTGTCGGTCCCGGCGGCAGCTCCCTTGCCAGAATAAAATCTGATTTGCCACCCTACTCTTAGCGCACTGTTATGGACGTAACCCAAATGCTCGCCGAGTTTGAAATCCGGCGCCTGGCCGACCACTACGCCGACGCCGCCAACCGCGTGGACGCCGGCCTGTTCGCCTCCCTCTGGACGCCGGACGCCGAATGGCTCATCGGCCCGCCCATCAACCAGCACTTTCGGGGGCGGGAGCAGGTGCTGGTTGCCTTCACCCATTTGCTGGGCTCCTGGGACTTTTTCGTGCAGCTCTCCACCAGCGCGGCCATCACCGTGACCGGCGACACGGCCACGGCCAACTTCTACGTCAACGAAATAGCCCGCGCCCGGCCCGACGGCACCAACAGCAACTACAACCTCGCGCGCTACTCCGACGAGCTGGTGCGCGTGGACGGCACCTGGCTCTTCAAGAAGCGAGACTACCAAGTCCTGTATCTGGACCAAAAACCCCTCACTGGGTCGGCGTTTAAAGTTCGGTGAAGGCCTCGCTGCTACCAGCGCCCGGACCGAAAAAGCTGCCCTTCCGAATCCCCCAACGGCAGCGTCGACATACCAGGGCATGGTAAAGCAGAACTTGGCCGACCACGTCCCCGAAGACGGTGCTCAAACCAAGGCTTAAGACAAACCGCCTCAACCATGAAAAAAACCTTACTCGCCGTGGCCGTCCTGGGCTTGCTCCTGCTGGGTGGCTGGTGGGGCACCCGCCCGCCACGCGCGACCGTAGCCACCCGGGGGGCCGTACCAACTAGCAGCGTTCCGGATTCGCTGCTGCTCACCAGCGCCGGCCTTGTCGGGGCCGGGGGCGAACAGCCCCTGCGGGCCGGGACGCGCGGACGAGTGCGCAAGCTCTACTTCACGGGCGGCGAGTATGTACATCAAGGTGATGTGCTGGCCAAGCTCTACAACTACAACTTCGTGCTGGCCCCGCGCGACGGCTTTTTGGGCAGCCGCCGCCTGGCGGTGGGCCAGTACCTGACGCCCACTACCCTGGTGACCACAATCTCCCGCTACCGTACCCTGGCCGTGAGCATTACCTCCGCAGATTCCCGGGGCCGCGTCCGGCCCGGCGACTCGGTGCGGGTGTGGGTCGCCAGCCGCCCGGCCCGCGTGGTGACAGGAGTGGTGAACTCGGTGGCCATCGGCGCACCACTAGGGGCCTTGGAAGTCCGACTCGCGGCCGGCGCCCCCTTTCGCCTCGGCGAACGGGTCTGCGTGGACCGGACCCCGCTGCCCCGTCCAGCGGCGACGGGCGCAGTGGCCACGAAAACACCCGCCCGTTAGCCGGGCCACGGCTCGCCGGGTAATAATGCCAGTTGCGGCTGAGGCTGAGGCTGGTTAACTACACTGTCTTCAGGATAATGCTGACTCATCTTGTCTCTCTTGTGACAGCCCTTTGCTGCCTGGGGCGCGGCCTGGCGGCCCGGGCCGCGGGGGGCTGCCGATTTGGCCGCCTGGCGGCGCGGCGCGTGACACTGGCCACCTTACTGGGCGGGCTGGCCCAGGGAGCCACCGCGCAGGCGTCCGCATCCGCGCCACTGTCGGTTTTCCTGCTGGGCGGCACGGGGCACGCGGCGCCGGGCCCGGCCCTGGCCGCGGGGCCGGCCCTGCTGGACCAGGCCCGGGCCGCCGGGCCCGGCAGCGTGCTGGTCGTCCTCGGCGACTACTTGCCGGCCAGCGGCCTGCCCACCGCGCAGGAGCCGGGCCGGGCGGCGGCGGAGCTGGTGCTGCGCCCGCTGCTGAGGACCCTGCGCGAGTTTCCCGGCCGGGTGGTGGTAGTGCCGGGCGGGGCCGAGTGGCAGAACGGCGGCCCGCGCGGGTGGGCGCGCGTGCGCGAGCAGGAAGCGTACATTCGGGCTGCCGTGCCCGGCGCCATTCTCGCACCCGCGGGCGGCTGTCCCGGCCCCACGGAAATTGCCCTCGATGCTACCCACGCCCTGGTCGTGCTCGACACCCAATGGTGGCTGCACGCCTGGGACAAGCCCGCCGAGGAGTCGGCCTGCGACGCCCGCGACCCGGCGGCTGTGGTGGTGCAGCTCGACGACGTGCTGGGCCGCAACCAGGACAAGCACATTCTGGTGGCCGGGCACCACCCGCTGCACAGCGCGGGATACCGCTTCTGGAAGGCCGCCCTGCCCAACCCCCGCAACCGCCTGCTGCGCCGGTCCCTGCTCGGCGTGCTCGACCGGTTTCCCCACCTCACCTACGCGGGCGGGCACGAAACCAGCCTGCAGTACCTCGAACCGGCCCCCGGCCGGCACTACGTGGTGAGCGGCGCCGGGGCCACGGCCGGGGGGCGGACCCCGCGCCGCTCGGCCCTGTTCGCCACCCGCACCGTGGGCTTTGGCCGCCTCGACTACAGCACGGCCGACAGCGTGATGCTGACGCTGCGCAGCGCCAACGGCCAGGTGCTCTACCGCCAGGGCTGGGTCGAGCCCACCGCGGCCCTGCGCCCGCTCCCCACCGCGAATACTGACGACCGGGGCCCCGACAGTGCCGTGGTCAAAGCCGGCGAACAGTACCGGGCCGGGCGGCTGAAAACCTGGTTGCTGGGCCAAAACTACCGCGCCGAGTGGGCCCAGCCGGTCCGGGTGCCGGTCCTTGATTTGGGCCGGGCCCATGGCGGGCTTGTGCCGGTGAAGCGCGGCGGCGGGCTCCAGACCAAGTCGCTGCGCCTGCGCGCGCCCGACGGCCGGGAGTACGTGCTGCGCTCGGTGAGCAAGGAAGTGGACCGGGCTGTGCCCCCGTTTTTGCGGCGCACGTTGGCCGCCGATGTGGTGCAGGACCAGATTTCGGCCTCGCACCCCTACGCCGCCCTCACGGTGCCGGTGCTGGCCGAAGCCGCAGGCGTGCCGCACACCCGCCCGCAAATCGTGCTCGTGCCCGACGACTCGCGCCTGGGTCCCTACCGCCGGGCCTTCGCGGGCACCCTGGCCGTGCTGGAAACTCGCGACCCCTTCTCCCCCGCGGCCTTCCGGGGGGCGCCCCAGCCCAAGGCGTACAGCACCCAGGACGTGCTCGACCAGCTGCGGGCCGACCCCCGCCACCGCGTGGACCAGCGCCAGGTGCTGCGCGCCCGCCTGCTGGACCTGCTGCTGGCCGACTGGGACCGGCACGACGACCAGTGGCGCTGGCTGGCTTACCGCCTGCCCAACGGGGGCCGCCTGTTCCGGGCCGCCCCGCGCGACCGCGACCAGGCCTATTTCGTCAACCAGGGCTTTTTGCCGCGCCAGGTCAGCACCGACTGGACCCTGCCCAAGTTCCAGGGCTTCGCCTACGATTTTCGCAACGTCAGGACCTTCAACTTCCAGGCCCGCCACTTCGACCGCTCTTTCTTGACTGCGCTGAGCCAGGCCGACTGGCTGGCCATTGCGGATTCGGTGCGCGCCAGCCTGCCTGACTCCGTCCTGGCCCGCGCCGTGAGCCGGCTGCCGGGGGCCGTGCGGCAGCTTTCGGGTCCCACCATCCTGGCCAAGCTGAAGGCGCACCGCGACCGGCTACCGGAATGGGCCCGCGAATACTACCACTTTCTGGCCCGCGAGGTCGACGTCGTGGGCAGCAACCAGGCGGAAACCTTCACCGTGGAGCGCCTGGGGCCCGACCGCACCCGGGTCACGGTGTTTGCGCTCGCAGACCCCGGCCAGCGCGGCCCCGCGCTCTATCAGCGGGTCTTCCGCACGGACGAAACCCGGGAAGTACGCTTATTTGGCCAGGGCGGCGCCGACGTTTTTCGGCTGCTCGGAACGGAAGGGTGGGGCGAAATGCGCGTGCGCATCATCGGTGGAGCGGGCGCGGACAGCGTCACGAACGGACCCAGCGACCGGCACCACGGCCGTAAAACCCTGGTTTACGACGAGCCCGGCGGGGTGCAGCTGGCCGCTGGCCTCAACGCCCGCGCGCTGACCAGTTCTGCCGCTGGGGGCAATGCCTACAACCGCACCGGCTTCCGCTACGATTACACGGGCCCGCTCTACCCGCTGGCCTTCAACCTCGACGACGGCGTGTTCGTGGGCGTGGGCGTGCTGGCGCGCCGGCCGGGTTTTCGCAAGGAGCCCTGGGCGGCCACCCACCGCCTCACCGGCAACGTGGCCCTGGCCACCGGCGCGTTCAGCTTCGCCTACCAGGCGCAACTGACCCACGTGCTGGGCCCGCTGGACCTTGTGCTGGCGGCCGACGTGCAGGCGCCCAACTACGTGCGCAACTTTTTCGGCTTGGGCAACGACACGCCTTATGACGCCCGCGAAAACATTCGCGACTACCGGGTGCGCTTCCGTCACTTGGGCGCAGAGGCGCAAGTGCAGCGCCGCCTCGACGACCACTGGCAACTGGGCGCGGGCCCCGCCTACCAGGCCGTAGACGTGGAAAACACCGCGAACCGCTTTCTCGCGCGCGTCACCGACCCGCGCGTGCGCCCGGCCGAGCTCTTCGAGCTAAAGCAGTACGGCGGCGCCACCGCCCGCGTGGCCTACGACCGGCGCGCCGACCCGCTCTTGCTGCCCCACGGGCTCACCTGGCGCACTGATTTCACGGCCTTTCGCGCCCTTAACGCCGCGGCGCGCCCGCTCACGTTGCTGAGCTCCGAGCTGGCGCTCTACCGCAGCCTACACTTTCCGCTGCGCCTCACGCTGGCCACCCGCTTCGGCGGGGCCGCCGTGCTGAGCCGCGACTTCGAATTTTTTCAGGCCGCCACGCTCGATGGACTCGCCAACTTGCGCGGCTACCGGCGTACCCGCTTCGCCGGCCGCCAGCGGGCCTACAACAACGCCGAAGTGCGGGTGCAGGTGGGCCAGTTTCGCAGCTACCTGTTTCCGGCCACCTACGGCCTGCTGGCCTTCCACGACGTGGGCCGGGTCTGGGTGCCGGCTGAAACCTCTCGCACCTGGCACCGCGGCTACGGCGGGGGCATTTGGCTAGCGCCGTTTCAGCAGGTCGTCCTATCGGCCATGCTGGGATTCTCCCGGGAAGACACCCTACCGATGGCTCGGCTGGGGTTCTTCTTTTAGCCAATACAGAGGAGCTTGAATCTGATGCTTAGAGTTGGCAACAGCATCGGCCGCTGTGCTGTAATCGTTTTTTGGATAGCAAGCTAAACCATGGTTGGCTGTGCTCCGCCTCACCCGGCAGAGTATTGTCTGTGAAGACATCCGGCACGGCTGATATTCTTTCTAAACTGCCTCATCTTCACCCCAAGCCACACGGGAAACCTCTACTTGAGGGGCTACCGTATTCTGATTGTATCGCAGGGTGGTTTTGGCGTTGACGTGCCCGGTGGCTTGCATTATCAGCTCCAGTGGTATTTTCTTGGCGAATGAAAGTGTGGTGAACGTACGCCGGGCCGAATGACAGGTAATGCGCAAGTACTTTTTCACGGGCTTCCTCTTGGGGCGGCTGGTTTGAGAGTAATAAGATATTTGCTCCGTTAGCTCATCAATCCCGGCTTGTTCGCAAACTTTTTTGATGTACTCGTTGAGCTTGGGGTTGCTTATCGGACGCAAATCGCCTTTCCATAACCGATTCAACAACATTCGTGCTGGTTTGCGCACATAAATCGTCGCCGCTATGTCAGTGGTTTTCTTTGGAACAAGCTGCAGGACGTCACCTTTGTCGTGCTCGGGCTTGAGCGACATAGCGTCGCAATAGCGCAAGCCCGTATATGCTATCAGTAACCAAAGCCCCCGGGCATTTTCGAGATAAGACGGTAAACCCTCCAACGCTTCGAGGCGTGCCATCTCGGCAACTGTCAGCGCCAGAACTTCGAGCTCTGCAAATTTCCAGTTCCACCCCTTTATATCAATTCGTGGGGTCCGTCCATGGTCAGCAGCATCTGCTAGGAACTCCTTCAGAATTTTCAGCTGCTTGTTAACACTACTATCGGCCAAGCATACTTCTTCGGCTAGGTATTCAGCGAAGTAGTTTTTCCACTCCCGAGTGAAGTCTGTGTATTCCAACGTGCGACGGAGCTTTGCAGAAAATATGGACAAATGACTACACGTGGTGCGATGGGAACGTACAGTGTTAGGGCTGTTCTTTTTTACCATCCGTTCCAGATAGGTAGCGAAATCAGAAAGAGGCCGGGGACGTTCGGGCGCAGGAGCAGCAGGGGTTTCTGGTTCGACAACCGCCCGAAGCTACTCGGCCGTGGGTAGGGTGCCAGCAGCCCAGCATTCCTGCCAGTAATCGAGCAGCCGGTTCCGCATGCGCTCGTTGTTGGCGTTAATTGCTTTATTACGTTGTGTATCAGCGCCCAGTCTCGGTGTCTTAGCCCGTTGCTCATCTCCTCCCTCCCACTAGTTTGGCCGTATCTTGTCTCCCGTATAGATGCGAATTCGGTCACTTCCATTCTTAGGGTTGAACCAAATAAAGATTGCCGTGGGCTTCTCACCGTTAGGCTCCTTCAACTGAAAGGAAACCGTCGCCATATGCGGAACTGATTAATTGAGAGTTCAAGATACAGAGAAATTGAATTCAGGGTACAGAATAGGGTACAAGAATTCCGTAAGAGGCAACTGAGTGTCCAGTACAACTTCAGACCAATTATTCACAAAACGGCCTATATGGGCTCTTATGACGTATTTTAGCACTCACGCCTGCCATAACTTAATCGGCTCAGGGGTATTGGTATTATTCCCCTACGGACTACAATACACCACAACCGGAAGGCCCGGAAAACCGCTTCTCACGTCGTGAAAGCAGTTTTCCGGGTTTTTTGCGTTGGGCCCGCACGGTGGTTCCCGACGCGAAACCGGGGGTTCCCCATCCGAGGGACTCCCCCCTTACGCCCCCCTGTATGGTTACCCAATTTGTATTGCGAAGCGACAAGAAAGATGCTGCCGGGCGTTGCCCGGTGCATCTGGTGGTCTACTTTGACGGTGCCCGCCTGAAATGTGCCGCCGGTGAAAAGTGCAAGCCGGCCGACTGGAACGCCGACAAGCAGAAGTTTCGGACCTCCTATCCGCTGGCCGAGGAAGCCAATGACTTGCTGAAACTGATGGCGGGGAATGTGCTGGCGTGGTGGCGCAAGCTGCGGGCGGTCGTGGTTGTAGCCCATTTCCCACAGGCGTTGGCAGTAGCGGCGCCCCTCGTTGTCGGCAAAGCGGCGCTGGGCGGGCGAGACCTTCGGCCTTGTCGGTGCGGTTGCTGCGCTCGATGAAGCCGTTGCACCGGGGCTGGCCTTTGGGAATGAGCGCGTAGGCAATGCCCAGGGCCTGGCACTGGCGGGCAAACGCCGTCAGACGCTGCGGGTGGGCCGTGTACTTCCTCGTAAAGACCGTGTGATTGTTGGTGACCACGACCCAGAAGAGGGGCCGCTGCTGCTGGGCCCGGCCCAGCACCTGGGCCAGGGTGGCGCCGTCCTGGTTGTTGTGAATCTCACTACACGTGAGGCGAGCGGCCCGGTGGATGACCGAGAGCTTGTGGTCAGAGCCCAGATGGACGGGCAGTTTGGGCGGGAACTGCCCGTCCATCTGGGCCCGGTGGTGGCCCACCGGCAGCGGGTGGGGCTTTTTAGGGCCGGCCGGGCGCGTCAGCCTGTGGGCTTGCGGGATGGCCAGCGCCGCGCCGCGATGGGGCTGGGCAAAGCGCGGGCGCAGTTCGCGGGCGATGCGCACGGGGCCTTAGCCAAGCTGTTGGACGGGGTAGTCGAGGACGGCCACCCCACAAGCCGGCGTGCGGGCACGGCGCCCGGGGAACGCCCCGCGGCGCTTCTGCCCGTCGGAACGCCGCGCCCAGCGTTGAATCGTGGGCAAGCTCCCGCCGTGGCGCCGGGCCAAGTGCCGGTAGCTGCTGGTCCTTGGTCTTGGCGGCCACCGCTTATTAAGTCTGCTCGCGTTGCCGAACGGTCAAGGCCGCCTTTTGTATGGAGTGCCGTTGCCAAAGATAAGCGTATATTAACCCGAATTGTCACTTCAGTTAAAAGCTAAGACGCTTGCGAGTGTTGTTTTAGCTTCTACCTCTCAACTTTTAACTTCTTTCAAATGGCTTCTCTCAAACGCATTCGCCGACCTCAAACGATGACCCGCCTGCTGACAATTGGGTCGTTGCGGGCCAGCCGGGCGGCCGTGCCCGTGGCCGAGGTGATGAGCCGGGAGTTTGAAACGGTGGCCATCGGCGCGGGCCTGAGCGGGGTGTGCGACCACGCCCAACGCACGCTCAACCCCTTTTACCCGGTGCTGGAAAACCAGCGCTTCCGCGGCGTCATCGACCAAAACAGCATTGATGAATTTCTGAAAATTCGGGCCGCCCTGGCGCACTAGCCCGCAACTGGTGGCCGCCGGACCGGCCATTTCTCCCTGCTCCGTTCCCGTGTTTTGCCAGGAAATCCGTCATCAAGGTCCTGACCGATGCCTTGCCCGCGCGGGGCATCGGCTCGCCGCCATTGCGTTGAGCAACTGGTCATTGCCCCAGGTTGCTCCTGCCAGCTTCCCTCCGGTCCGGCACATGCCCGGCGCATTTGGGCGGGAGCTTGTCGTACCGTTTTCTTAGTCCTTGCCATGAGCCTGTATCATCTTGTATACCAAAGCCGGGCCCTGGTGCCGCTCACCGCCCCGGAGCTGGCCCAACTGCTGAAGCAGGCCCGCGCCCATAACCGGCAGCTGCTCGTCACGGGCGTGCTGCTGCACGCGCCCGACGGCCGCTTTTTGCAAGTGCTGGAAGGCGAGGAGGCCGACGTGCGGCAGCTCTATTACGAGCACATTCGGTCCGACCCGCGGCATTATCACTGCCAGGTCCTCGGGGAGGGCCGCTGCGCGGAACGCAGCTTCACCAAGTGGGACATGGGCTGCCGCATCGCGCAGGCCAAGGATATCAACGCCCTGCTGCAAAGCAATGCCCTGCCCCCCTCGGCCCGCCCCAGCACCCAACCCAGCATTCGCCCCGAGCTGATGAAGCAACTGTTGGATTTTGTGGGCACCAAAACCATTCGATAACGGGCTGGCCGCGGCCTTCTTAGCCCCTGGACCTACTTACAAACTCACCACCTGACGCAACATCCGCGAACTGCGCGCCGGGGAATAGCTCCTTAGCTTCTGACTAATGCACACCCCCCGGTTTCGCCGGGCCAAACGCCTTGCCCCATGTCCCTTAGCCTGATTGTCTTCGCGGGTTTCTACCCGCCCGCCCGCTGCGCCATTCAGTACGCCGACACCCTGGCCCAGGCCGTGGATGGCCGGCTGGTGCTGCTGCACGTCAACCGCGCCGCGCTCTTTGACCCCAACGACCGCGTCGCCCAGAGTTACGAGCAGGAGGAGCTGGGACACCAGACCGATACGGCGGCCATGCTCTACCAGCAGGCCGAGGGCCTGCGCACCGTAGCCACCGTGGAAGTGGCCACCGACCTGCTGCCGGCCGTGGCCCAGGACCTGGCCCGCCGCTACCAGCCGGCCCTGTTCGTGCTCAGCCAGCCCGACGGGGCCCGCCCCGCCGCCGCCGACCTGGTCACGGCCTGCGCCGAGATACTGCGCGCCGGCAACTACCCGCTGCTGGTGGTGGCGCCCAACGCCCCCACCGACCACCCGCCCCGCCGCATCCTGATTGCCGCCGACCGGGAGTCCTTCGCGCTGGCCGCCGAAGTACAGGCCCTGCGCCCGCTGCTGGCTCTGCCCGGTGCCGAAGTGTTCGTGGCGCACGTGTCGAGCCGCGCCGAGGACGACGAAGGCTGCGCCCTGGCCCTGCGGGCCGTGCAAGCCAGTAGCCTCGTGGACGGGCGGCCCGTGCCGGAGCTGCGCGGCTACGAGCACGACGATTGCGCTGAGGGCCTACTGGCCGCAGTGCAGGACCTCCAGGCCGACCTGGTGGTGGTGCTGGCCCGCCAGCGCAGCTACGTGGGCGAGCTGTTTCACCGCAGCGTGACGGCCCAGCTGCTGGCGCGCTGCCCCGTGCCGGTGCTGGTGCTACCCGTGGCCGCCGAGGTGCCCAGCGGGGGAGGCACCGGCTTCGATACTGCGGTTCAGAACGCCACGGCCCTGCTCAACGGCTTGGCCCCGGCTTCCTAAGAAGCTGTTTAAGTTAGCTAAAAATCATGTTTGAACGTCATGCTGAGCTTGTCGAAGCATCTCGCCCGCTTCGTTTGGTTCGTTCAACGATGCGGGCGATATGCTTCGACAAGCTCAGCATGACCGTTTTTACTAACTTAAACAGCTTCTAAACGCCCCGGGGCGGGCCGCTGGCTAACCATTTACAGCCATTTTTTCGTATTCTTTTACTTAAATTCCATGCGCTTAACCATTGAGAGAGCCGCCGTAAAGGTGTACCCGGACATGAAGCGGGTCATTGCCCGCTTTTTTTTCTACGGCGAAGAGCGGGCCCGGCACGTCATCGGCCGCGTGATGGCGCTGAGCGAGGAAGAGGTGTTCAGCACCATATCGCCCATTTTGCAGGAGTACTCCAAGCGCCACCGCAACATCACCCGGGTGCTCAACCGCCATTGTGCCCGGCTGCAGGAGCTGTTTCCGGCGCTGGGGCTGGATTTCGAGAAAACCGCGCCCTACCGCAAGCTGCTGCTGGGCTCTTACTTCACCCACGAGTACTCCATCGAGTCGGCGGCCTTTTTCAACCCGTCCATCGTGGAAGACCCCGACCAGTCGGAGCTGGAAGCGGGCCAGAAGCGCATCATCGTCAGCTTCCGGGCGGTGGGCGAAGGCCACATTTCGTCCATCGTCTTTCGCCGGGCCGTGCTCGACCAGGACGCCAACATCCACGTGCTGCCGGCCGGCAACTACATCGACGAGGCCGAAACGGTCCGCAGCGCGGTGTACACCAAGGAGGCGTTTTTCGCGCAGGACTTCGCCGCCCGCCTCCCCGCGGCAGCGGTGGCCGAAGTCGCCGCCCGGCTCGCCGACCGGTTCGAGTACAACCAGTTTCAGAAAGTGGTGCTCGAAGCCCAGGCCGCCCAACCCGACGCCGCCCTGAAAAGCGGCTACGACCAGGTGCTGTGGCTGGCCGACACCTACTACGAGCTGACGTTTTCGCTGGACACCGACCTCTCGGACCGGGTGCTGTTTCCGGTGTCCGACTTTGAGCGCAAGGGCATGGAAGACGCCCGGTTCGTGCGCTTCGTGGAAGACGACGGCAGCATCGTGTACTACGCCACCTACACGGCCTACGACGGGCTCGGCATCGCGCCCAAGCTGCTCATGACCCGCGACTTTTACACCTTCCGGGGCATGCCGTTGCACGGCGCCGGCGCCCACAACAAAAACCTGGCGCTGTTCCCACGCAAGGTGAACGGCCGCTACGCCATGCTCTCGCGCATCGACGGCTGGCGCAACTACCTCATGTTCTCCGACCACCTGACCCTTTGGGAGCACGCGGTGCAGATTCAGGAGCCTCAAAGCCCCTGGGAATTCATTCAGATTGGCAACTGCGGCCCGCCCATCGAAACGAGCGAGGGCTGGCTGGTCATCACCCACGGCGTGGGCCCCATGCGCCGCTACTGCTTGGGCGTGAGCCTGCTGGACCTGAACGACCCAGCCGTGGAAATCGGCCGCCTGAGCGAGCCCCTGCTCATTCCCAACAAGGAGGAGCGCGAAGGCTACGTGCCCAACGTGCTCTATTCCTGCGGCTCCATCATCCACAACGGCAAGCTGGTCATTCCCTACGGCCTGTCCGACTACTGCTCCTCGTTCGTAACCGTGGACTTGAAGCGGCTGCTGGAAAAGCTCCTGGACGAGTGCTCGGCGGTGGCGGCTCCGGCGGCGCCGCTGGTGGCAGCTGTGTCGTAAGCGGTTTTCAGGAGATTCTCGGCTTTTTTGAAATTATCCAACCGTTCAGCAAACGTGAAATGCTACACAACCGAGTCCTCTCAGTGGGCTTAATTTCACACGAGTGCTGAAGCAGTGTTCGGGCGTTCGACAAGCTGGCAGGCCTTAGCCAGCCTACGGGCTAAGCTCTTGGTTATTTCCCCCTGAATGAGCGCATGGGCGGGGTTGGCGGGTAAATCCTCCGTTTCAGCCACTGGGTCATGCACGCATAGCAGGCCCAAGCCGAGCGGTACCACAGCAGGCAGAATGGCCGCCAGGTGGCCAGCGCCCGTCCTCGTCACGAGGTTAAAGGCCGCTCGGGCCAACGCCTGCTCGTAGGGAACAAGCCCTAACCAAATTTCCAGCACATCCACCGATACACCGTCACCCGCCCCCTTGGGACTGTATTTGAATACCGTGCTGGTGAGTTGCGGACGGCCAGCGGCATCGCGGATAAAAGCACCCGCCCCGTCTTGTTCTACGTGCGAGGGAAGCTCGGGCACCCGACGAATAAGGGAGTTTGCTTCGGTAATGTGGTAACTCATGCCACGCCCAGTAGAACAGGGGAAAAGTCGTGATACAACTCGATGGCCATTGCCAGCGTAGGCTTTTCCCAAATGACTTCGTCATCCGGGCCAAATAGGGTAAATTCCCGTTCGCCATCCGGAGATATTTCTATTTCCAGGGGTGCCTTTCCGCCGTTTAAATCAAGCTGAATACCGCCGTTGCGCAACGGAAAAGCGGCTAATCTTGGATGATGGTAGGGCAGTAGCTTCACAAAGAGCGGGTCTTGCACCAACTCGGTGGCGCTTTGTACCGCCGCCGCCTGAATAGCCGGCGCGCCGTAGGAATCCCAATTGGGAAGAAGTTGCTCAAAAGCGCGGAGCTTGGCTAACTCCCGCTGGAGGAGGAAAGCGACATTAGGCGGCGATTCTGAGGGCAATTCCGGAAGGCCGGCACCCCGCACGTCAAAATACTGCACCGGGTAGGCAACATTACGCCGCATTGCCTGGCGTTCCAGCACGTCAGCATAGGCGAGGCTTAGCGGGCGGATGGCCCCGCCCCCCGTCTTGCGTTTTATCGGGTTGGGGCTATTGATTGTCGGTGACATATTCTCTGGGTTTGAATTCGTAGCTGGCAAGCTTCAGCAGCACCGACAAAATGAGAAACGCCTTCTCTACCCCGTACTCGTTATCATCGAGTAGCCCGTGGGCAACCCGATTACGCAGGTTTTGCCCGGCCTTTTCGTGCAGATGAAACCGGACGAAAAATAAATCCTCCGGGTCAAGGTGCGGCGTCAGGTCCCGCAGCAGTTCCTCGAGCAGTTTTTCATGGACGATGCCATCCTTTTTGGGGCGGAAGGTTGCTATTCCCAGCAGGTCGCACATGTAACGCAGGATGTATTCCACCTTCAAGACCAAGGAGTCAATGGCCGCGATAAAATCCGGGTCATCGGTTTCGCCTTCGCGCCAGCGGTTCAGCTCCTGGAAGATGATGCGGATGCCGGATTCCAGCAGCCGTAATGGATGCGTGAGGCTGGTGACGCCATGTTCCCGCACCGGACGAGGCTGGCCCAACCAGCTGTCGGCCAGGTAGGCCATTACGCCGGACTGGTTCAGCTTGCCGGCTTTGTACGCCGCCAACATCAGCTGAACAAGGGTTTGGGTGCCAAGTTGTCCCAGCATGCCATACGCATTAAGTATGCGGAACTGCTGTTTTTCCTCCTCGGTGGCAAAAATCTGTACTGGGTTGCCGTGCTTATCCTCCACGGTGGTAGGAAAGAAATCAGCAAAAGACTTCGCTGCCGTCTCTTCGTAATCTCGGACCGACTGGATGGTGGCAAACATGGGCGTTGCGGCAACGAGCAGCACTATCTGCGCCTCCGTACTTTGCGCCACCTGCTGCTGAATCTCTGCGGCCTGGGCGCGGGCATGCGCTGCGGGCACCTCCGTGACAACGGTATTCAGCCCAAAGGAAGTGCGAAGTTGTTGGTAGCGCCGGTTGAGCCGCTCCACGGCGACTGCCTCGCCGAGTTCCTGGTACAGGCGCAAGCCCTGTTGCGTGAACGAAACGGCGGCGGAGTTACCAGAAGCCTCAGCCTCCTCAGCCAGCTTCTCGTACAGCTCGGCCACGAGCAGCTGCCAGGGCCGGGCATCCAGCTTGGCCTGCCGGGCTACGTTGGCCGTTGCTTGCGCGAGTTCCATCGCGCCGTACCGGTACGAAGCACTCAGTTCGTCTATCAACTGCCGGTTCCTGGCCAGGAAATCGGGCAGCCGACCGGCCTCCTGAAACAACGTGAGTTGTTCCGCTACCAGGCTGGTAAACGTACCCAACAGCATGGGCGTACCCGTCCGGCTCGCGTTCCAGCGCTGTTGCGTGGCGACGATATAGTCAACCAAGACCGGCAAAAAAGTCGCAACGGCCGGGTCGCGCTGGCGGCTGGTGGCGATGCGAAAAGCCAGTGCCAGGGTCTGCACCGCGTACAAAACGTAGTGCTTGGAAGCATCCTCAGTGGCTTCCAGCGTGAAATACTGTTGGCTTAGCTCGAACAGAACCTGCACCAGGGCCGCTACTTCCTCCGGCCGGCCTGCCTGCTTACGCAGGTACAGGAACAGGCCGTATTCACTTTTTAGGTACAGGTTGCCCGTGGCCTGAAACCGGTGTTTGAGGTACGTATACTCTGCCTCACCATATCCGGAGGTATCAGGCCAGCCGAAGGACTCTTCATTGCCTTGTGCATCCTGCCGCATCCCCGAAATATGGAAGCTGATTTTATCGTCCAGACTCTTGCTGGCCGCTAACACCTCTTGTTCTATGCGCGCGGGCCGGGCGGCTTCCGGGTCGGGGCCGGCTTCCAACTGTTGGGCCAGTTGCCCAAATTCGGCTACAATATCCCGGTTCTGCAAGGCAGTCACGGAGGCAGCATCCAAGGCGACTAAATAGCTGGCGAGTGTATCGGGCATAAGAGTGACCAAAGTTAACCGGAGAGCAGCTTGAAGTTACGGATGCAAGCTGTTGCGCATAACATGGCTCAGAATAAGAGTGTGCAGAAAGCTTAATGTGGCCAGTTGTTCAGCGTGTAAATCTGCACATTTATAGTGAAGACGGTCTTTAAATCACTGTGTCAAGAGGTTGTACTGACAAAATCTACACCACCCGCCGGTACACCGCCAGGTAGTCGGCCACCATTTTCTCCTGCGAAAAGCTGGCCGCCGCCCACGCTCGGCAGGCAGCACGGTCAAGCTGCTCCAGCTGCCCTACCGCTGCCACGGCTTCGCCTACATTGGAGACCAAAAAGCCCGTCTGGCCGCCTTGAATCAACTCCGGCATGGCGCCCCGGCGGAAGGCAATGACCGGCGTACCGCACAGTTGGGCCTCGGCCACGCTCAGCCCAAACGGCTCCTCGAACCGGATGGGGTGTAGCAGGGCGGCCGCGTGGCCCAGCAGCAGGTTGCGGCGCTCCGGCCCCACAGGGCCCAAAAATTCGATGGTGTCGCTCAAATACGGTTGCACACACTCGTCGAAATACGCCTGGTCCTGCACGATGCCGGCCAGCAGGAGCCGCCGGCCGCTCTGCCGGGCAATCTGGATGGCTTCGAACGGTCCCTTGTCGGGGTGAATGCGGCCCAGGAACAGCAGGTAGTCGTCGGGCTGGGCCACGAAGCTGAAATCGGCCACCCGCAGGCCGTTGTACACCGTGGCGGCGTAGGGCAGCGAGGGGTGGCGGTCGGCGTGGCTGATGGACACGTAGGCCGAGGTGGCGGCGTACTTCTGGTACACCGGCAGAATCCGCGCCGACGAAAACCCGTGGATGGTCGTCACCATGGGCGTCCGAATCAGCCGCGAGTAAGTGAGCGGCAGAAAGTCGAAGTGGTTGTGGATGAGGTCAAATTCGGCCGCCCGCTCCATCAGGTGGCTGATGTGCAGGCATTCGAGCACCTTGGCGTCCTGGGTGCGGTCTTCCTCGTAGCCCCGCGCCACCACGGCGGCCAGCGTGCCCGCCGTTTCGGAGTCGGCGGTGGCGAACAGGGTCACGTCCACGCCGGCGGCCACCAGGCCCTCGGCCACGTTGGACGCCACCTGCTCCCAGGGCCCGTAGTGCCGGGGCGGACTGCGCCAGGCCACGGGGGCCAGCACGGCCACTTTCATGCGGTCAGCACCAGCTCCTGGGACACGGGCTCGCGGGGCGCGGCCTGCGAGCGGGCCGGGTCGTACTCGTGCTCCAGGGCCAGGGCGTTGAGCACCGTGAGGTGGGAAATGAGGTAGGCCAGCGTGCTTTCGGCCCCCTGGTTGCGGTTGAGGGCGGTTGGCTGGAGGCCGTCGCAGCAGCCCTTGGTTTCCTGGTCGTAGAGGGGCACGCGCAGGATGTTCTCGCCCAGAAACCACTGGTAGCTCACGAACATCCGCCCGATGAAGGCCGGCTCGTGGGTGGCCCGGTAGGCTTGAAAATACAGCAGCACCATGGCCATGGTTTCGATGGCCTGCTGGTCGAACAGCGGCACCTCGCCCGCCTGCCCCCGGTGGTACCAGCCCTCATTCCCCACCGGGCTCAGCAGCCCGCCCCGGAAGCTCAGCCCTTCCAGAAAGCGCAGCGACTCCAGCGCCACGCGCCGGGCGGCTTCGTCGCCACTCACCTCGCTGGCGTGCAGCAAGGCCAGCGGCAGAATGGCGTTGTCGTAGGTCAGCTTTTCCTCGAACCAGTGCCAGTCGGGGCCGTCGTGCGCGGCGTAGGCCCGCAGCAAATTGGCTGTCAGCAGATTTAGCTCCGCCAGCATGCCTTCGTCGTCGGGGTGGGTTTTGAGATAGTAGGCCAGGCCAATCATGGTGTTGGCCTGGCCCCGCAGGTGAGTCAGCTGCCGGAAATGGGGCACGGAGCGGCAGAACAGCTCCCGGGCAAATTCCCGGTACGAGTTGTTGGGGGCGCAGTGGATGAGAAAGCCCAGGGACCACACCGTGCGCCCGAACGAGTCCTCGGAGCCGATGTCGTCCAGGTATTCGCGGCGGAAGCTGAGGAAGTTGCGGAAGTTGCCGTCGTCGCGCTGCATGTAGTGGAGGTAGCTCAGGTAGATGGGCAGCAGGTCCAGCGCTTCCTGGCTTTTGTGCTGTTGGTAGGCCATCAGGGCCATGGTCAGGGCCCGGGCGTTGTCGTCGAGGCAATAGCCTTCCTTCAGGTTGGGGATGCCGTACTTGGCGTGCTGCACGATGCCGGTGTCGTCGGTGAGGCGGCGCACGTGGGCCAGGCTAAACTCGGGCATGATTTCCGGGTCCACCAGGGGGCGGGGCGGCAGCCCGGCGGTTGCGGCCGCGGCCCGGGCGTGTTCCAGCACGAGCAGAAACTCCGCCCCGATGGTGGGCCAGCGCAGGTGGCGGCCGTACTCGTAGGCCTTGCGCCGCAGCGCGGCCAGTTGCGCGGGCTCGCTCAGCAGCTCGTTCACGGTTTCGGCCAGAGCCCCCGCGTCTTTGAAAGGAAACAGGCGGCCCCGGCCCTCGGCCAGCAGCTCCTGGGCGTGCCAATAGGGCGTGGACACCACGGCCGCGCCCGCGCCCACGGCGTAGGAGAGCGTGCCGCTGGTAATCTGCGCCTCGTTGGTGTAGGGCGTGATGTAGAGGGCGGCGGCCGACAGGTAGTGCATCAACTCGGCCTCGACCACGAACTTGTTGATGAACACCAGGTGGCGGTCCACGCCCAGCTGCAGGGCCAGCAGCCGGAGCTGCTCGCGGTACTCCTCGCCGGAGTGGCGCACCACGCCGGGGTGGGTGTTGCCCAGCACCACGTACACCACGTCCGGGTGCCGGGCCACGATGGCCGGCAGCGCCCGGATGACCGTTTCCAGCCCCTTATTACGACTCAGCAGCCCAAAGCTGAACAGCACCCGCCGGCCCCGAAAGGGCGACACGCGCAGCAGTGGGTTCACGGCGGGCGCTTCCAAATCGGGCACGCCGTGCTCGATGAGCTGAATTTTCTCGGGCGCGATGTCGTAGATGTCCGTCAGAAAGTCGATGCCCCGGAGGCTCATGACAATGAGCCGGGCCGAGCGGCGGGCAATTTCCTGGATGATGATTTTCTGGGTGTGCGAGGGCTCCCGCAGAATGGTGTGCAGCACCGTCACCAGCGGCTTTTCGAGCCGGTGCAGCAGCGGCAGCAGGTAGATGCCGCTCTCGCCCCCGAAGATGCCAAACTCGTGCTCGAGCAGGCACACGTCGGCGTCGCTGGTGTTGAGGAAGTTGGCGGCCTGCACGTAGTCTTTCTGCCGCTCCTGCCGGATGACGAACCGCACGTCCTCGGGGTATTCGTACGCGTCCAGCCGGTCCGAGTCGTTCAGCGCCACCCCAAACCCGCTGGCCTGCCGGCTCTGGCCTTGCCGCTGCAGGTTGGTCAGAATGGCCTGCACCACGTTGCTGTTGAAGGTGGCAATGCCGCACTCGCGGGGCAGGTAGGTGGAGATATAGGCGACTTTCATGTTGCGTTTTAGGGGGTGAATGTCCGCTGAACTGGCCCGTTAGAAACCCGTCAGAAAGTAGAAGGACGTCCAGCCGAGCCCGGGCGATCCAAAACCCCAAACGTTAAAATTTAATTACAAAACGGGGAAGGGGGTAGTACCCCAAC
>NZ_JANNOD010000081.1:0-50235 GCF_031398885.1 Hymenobacter sp. | reverse complement strand
GGACCACGTCGGCGCCGACATCATGGACGCCAGCCCGCAAATGGCCTTGGCGGCGGAGTAGGGAGAGCCCTCATCCGGCCTTCGGCCACCTTCTCCCATCCTTCGGACGGGAGAAGGCAAAACCTTTAGAAATTATCGCCTTCTCCCGTGGCTCTTGGGCCATGGGAGAAGGTGCCCGACAGGGCGGATGAGGGCATCTTAACTGTGCGCGATGCAGATCAGCTGCAACTCGGCGCTCGATAGTCCCGCATCAAAATATGTGCAGCCGTGTGGACCCCGCACATCACCTTCGCGGAAATAGCGGCAGGTGGGGCAGGTGCCGAAGCTCGGCTGCTCGCGCCGTTTCAGCTCTGTTTCCAGCAGGTCGGCCAGGCCCTTCGCCAGCCGCCGCCGGTTCTTACCGCTCAAATCATCCAGCGATTTGGAAAACTCCGCCAATGGATCATTCTTTAACGCCTCGCTGCCCTTGGGCGTCAGGCTGAGATTGATCGAGCGCCCCTCATTTTCCCGCGGGGCCTTGGCGATGAAGCCCTTGCGCTCCAGCGCTTTGATGGTTTGCGAAATCGTGCCCTTGGTGGAGCCGAGAAAGCGCGTGAGCGCGATGGGGGAATTGGAAAAGCGGTTGGCCCGCGAGAGATAGCGCAGCGCCTCCCACTGCGCCGGGTTCAAGCCGCCCTCGTGTTCGCCCGCCCGCATCAACCGTGTGAGTCGCTCAAGGGGCCATGCAATGCTCGCGTTATCTATCTTGTCCTTTGCCATTGCCCCGCCTAATGCGCCTCGTCCCAGTTCATCGCGGCCAGCGCATCGACCTGCAGGGGAACTGTCAGCTTCACCGCCGGCTCCGGCGCCTTTTCCATGACGTGCTTCACCACCTTCATCGTCGCCTCGATTTCCGCATCGCGGGTTTCGAAAATCAATTCGTCATGCACCTGCAGCAGCATCTTGGCCGAAAGCTTCGCTGTATCAAGGGCCTCCTGCATGCGGATCATGGCGCGGCGGATAATGTCGGCCGCCGCCCCTTGGATGGGCGCGTTGATGGCGGCCCGCTCCATGAAGGCGCGCTCCGAGGCGTTGGGAGAATTGATCCGGGCGAAATGGCAGCGCCTGCCGAAGATGGTTTCCACATAGCCCTTGTCGCGGGCAAATTTCTTGGTTTCATCCATATAGGTTTTGATGCCAGGGAATCGGCTGAAATAGGTCTTGATATAGTCGCCCGCTTCCTCGCGGCTGATCGACAATTGGTTGGCCAGGCCAAAGGCCGAAATGCCATAGATGATACCGAAATTGATCGCCTTGGCCCGCCGCCGCACGGCGGGATCCATGCCTTTGACCGGCACGCCGAACATTTCGCTTGCCGTCATTGCATGAATATCAAGCCCGTCGGCAAAGGCCTTTTTGAGTTGCGGAATATCCGCCACATGGGCCAGCACGCGAAGCTCGATCTGGCTGTAGTCGGCGCTGATCAGCTTGGTGCCGGGCGGGGCGATGAAGGCAGTGCGGATGCGGCGGCCTTCCTCGGTGCGCACCGGAATATTCTGCAAATTGGGATCGGACGATGAGAGCCGCCCCGTGGAGGTGGCCGCCATCGCATAGCTCGTGTGCACCCGGCCTGTGGTGGGGTTGATGTAGTTGGGCAGCGCATCGGTGTAGGTGGAACGCAACTTGGCAAGCTGCCGCCAGTCCACCACGCGACGCGCCAGCTCAATGCCCTGCGCCGCCAGGTCCTCCAACGCATCTGAATCCGTGCTCCACGCGCCCGTGGCCGTCTTGCGCCCGCCCGGCAGGGCCATCTTGCCAAACAGGATATCACCCAACTGCTTGGGCGAGCCGATGTTGAACGGCCCGCCGGCCTCCTGGAAAATCTGCGCCTCCAGCTCCGTGATGTAGCCCTGCAGCTCGGCCGAGTACTCGTTCATGGCCCCCGAGTCGATGCGCACACCCTCGTACTCAATGCTGCTCAGCACCGGCACCAGCGGGTTTTCCACATCATTCAGCAGGCCCAGCAGGCCCAGCTCTTGCAGCATGGGCTCGAAGACGTGCTTGAGCTGCAGGGTCACGTCGGCGTCCTCGCAGGCGTAGTCCTTCACCTCGGCGGGCGGCACGTCGGCCATCGTAATCTGCTTCTTGCCCTTGGGACCGATGAGGTCCAGAATCGACACCGGCGAGTAGTGCAGGTAGGTTTCGGCCAGCACGTCCATGTTGTGGCGCATGTCGGGCTCGATGAGGTAGTGGGCCAGCATGGTGTCGAACAGCGGCCCGCCCACCTCCACCCCGTAGTGGCGCAGAATGGTGAGGTCGTACTTCACGTTCTGGCCGATTTTCAGGATGCCTTCGGCTTCGAAAAACGGGCAGAACTCGTCCACGATGGCCTGGGTGGCGGCCTGGTCGTCGGCCGGTACGGGCACGTAGTAGGCCTCGCCGGGCAGCCAGCAGAAGCTCAGCCCCACCAGCCGCGCCGTCATGATGTCCAGGCCCGTGGTTTCGGTGTCGAAGCTGACCTCGGCCTGCTGTACCAGGAACGAGAGCAGCGCCTGGCGCAGCGCCGGCGTGTCCATCAGGTGGTACTGGTAGGGCACGTCGGCTAGGCGCTTGCGCGGGCCGGCCGGAGCGCCGTACTGCCCATTTTCCCCCTCTTCAGCGCCGCTGGCCACGGCCCCGTCGCCGGGGTTGCCGAAGAGCGAGGCCTGGCCGCCGGCCGCCGCGCGGGGCCGCCGCGCGCCGGTGGTGCCGGGCTTGGCCACGCCGGCGGGCGTGCGCGCGGGGCCGCCGCTCAGCACGCGGGCCGCCAGCTGCCGGAACTCCAGCTCGTCGAACAGCGCGCGCAGGGTGGCCTCGTCGGGGGCGTCGAGCACCAGCTGGTCGGCCTCAAAGTCCAGCGGCACGTTCACGTGGATGGTGGCCAGCTCCTTGCTCATCAGGCCCTGCTCGGCAAAATTGCGCACGTTTTCCTGCTGCTTGCCCTTGAGCTGGTCAGCGTTGGCAATCAGGTTCTCCACCGAGCCGAACTGCTTAATCAGCGCCTTGGCCGTCTTGTCGCCGATGCCGGGGATGCCGGGAATGTTGTCGGAAGCGTCGCCCTGCAGCCCCAGGATGTCAATCACCTGCTCCACCCGCTCAATCTCGAAGCGGGCCAGCACGTGGGCCACGTCCAGAATTTCGGCCGCGTTTCCCATGAAGGCGGGGCGGTAGATTTTGATGTTTTCCGTCACCAGCTGGCAGTAGTCCTTGTCCGGCGTCATCATGAACACCTCGAAGCCTTCCTTCTCCGCCTTCTGGGCCAGCGTCCCAATCACGTCGTCGGCCTCGAAGCCGTCCATCATCAAAATGGGGATGTGGAAACCCTGGATGATTTTCTTAATGTAGGGAATGGCCACGCCGATGTCCTCCGGCATGGCCTGGCGCTGGGCCTTATAGGCCGCAAACTGCTCGTGCCGGAACGTCTTCTTCGGTCCATCGAAGCACACGCCGATGTGCGTCGGCTTTTCCTTTTGCAGCACCTCCACCAGCGTGTTGGTGAAGCCGAGCACGGCCCCGGTGTTCATGCCCTTGGAGTTGATGCGCGGGTTTTTGCTGAAGGCGAAGTGCGAGCGGTAAATCAGGGCAAAGGCGTCGAGCAGGAAGAGCTTCTTCGCGGGAGCGGTGGGCGCGGTGGTGTCGGTCATGATGGGCGAAAGTACGGTAGCGGAGGATACGTCAACTACCCGCTCACCGCCGGGCGGTTCGGTTGCCGATTGGCTGTTGGCGCCATTGACCCGTTGGGTGGGTTCGCGCTAGGAATGCCCTCTGGCGGTCCAGCATTCTCGGCACCCCGCTTCTGCGTACACCCGGCCATGCGCTACGTCTCCCTCGACCTCGAAACCTCCGGCCCCAACCCGCACCGCCACCAAGTGCTGGAGCTGGCCGCCGTGATTGAAGACTCGCGCCGCCCGCTGCCGCTGGCCGAGCTGCCCGCCTTCCGGCGCGTGGTGCGCCACCCCGAGTACGTGGGCACGGCCGGCGCGCTGGCCCTCAACGCCCGTCTGCTGCAAGAGCTGGCCCTCAAAGAGCCCAACCCCGAGCTGTGCGCCCCCGACGAGCTGGTGCCCCAGCTCCGCGAGTTTTTGCTGGCCCACGGCTTTCGCCTCAACCCCAAGGGTTGCGTGGCCGTGACCATGGCCGGCAAAAACATTGCCTCCTACGACCTCGGCTTTCTCAAGGAACTGCCCGGCTACGGCACCCTGGTGCGCGCCGAGCCCGCCATGCTCGACCCGGCCGCCTTCTACCTCAACTGGCACAAGGACTCGCGCCTCCCCAGCATGAGCATCTGCAAGGCCCGCGCCCGCTTTGCCGATCGCGACGTGGCCCACGAAGCCCTGGCCGACGCCCTGGACGTGGTACGCCTGCTGCGCCCGTTCTACGAGCTGCCGGCCTACCAGCAGGTCCGCGCAGCCTCCCCCGGTTCCTAAATTCGCTGCAAGCTTTTGTAAAAGCCTTCCTGGTACGACTTGCCGATGGGCACGAAGTGGCCGCCGTGCAGGTTGGCCGTGTTGTCCTCAATGGACTCGATGTGCTGGGTGTTGAGCAGGTAGCTGCGGTGCACCCGGATGAAGTTCGGAAACGGCCCCAGGCGGGTTTCCAGCGCTTTGAGCGTGGTGTACACGATGTACTTGTGCTTGGGCGTGACGATGTTCACGTAGTCGGACAGGGCCTCCACGTATAGCACGTCGTCGAAATTGATGCGCACCATGCGGCTGTTGACCTTCACGAACAGGTCGGCGTTGACGGGGCCTTCGGCGGGGGCCGGGGCGCCCGGGGCGGGGCGGGGGCGGGGCTGCACCCGCTGCACGGCCTGCGTGAAACGGGCAAAGTCGAAGGGCTTCACCAAGTAGTCGGTCACGCGCAGCTCAAACGCATCAACGGCAAAATCCTGGCGGGCGGTGGTGATGATGACCTCGGGCGGGTCGGTGAGCACCCGCAGCAGCTCCAGGCCGCTCAGGTGGGGCATCTCAATGTCCAGAAACAGCACGTCAACCTTGTGGCCTTCGCGGAAGAACGTGAGCCCGGCAATGCCATCGGCCAGTGAGGCCACGAGCTTGAGGTTGGGGCTCAGCCCAACGTAGTGTTCGAGGGTCAACCGATTAATCTCGTCGTCGTCAATAATGGCACAAGTCATCATGGGAAAGAAGGACACAAGGTAGAGCGCAAAGATGGTGACCAGCGGGTTTATTCATTCACCGACATAAAGTAACTACCCGCGCAGCAAAAGGCGACAACCACGCGCCGGCAGAAAATAAATAAACAGCCAACGCAGAGCGGTTCGGTGGGGTGCGGGGATGGCCCCGCACCCCCCAAGCGGCCCGGACACCAACCGGCAACCGCTCTAATAAACTTGGAGCGGTGCAAGTGCGCCGCCAGCGGGGCCGCTTTGGTCGGCTCCCCTTGCTTTTTTGGGTGTACGGTGTCGGCCCGTCTTCTCTCCGTGGGGGTGCTTGTGCTGGTGGCCAGTTCGGCGGCGCAGGCCAGCCTCCCCAGTCCCCGCCGCCCCCGGCTTCTCCGGGCCAGTGCGCGAAGCCTCCTGCCGGTCGGCAGCTCGCCGCCCCCGTTCGGTCCTCCACGGCACCGCGCTGACCGTTTAGTGCTAGCGGCCAGCGCTGCGCGGGAAGTTGCTGATGCACAGGTCTCCCATTGCTGACAGCTGACAACTAAAAATCAGCCATTTCCCGCTGCACCAGCGCCTGTACGGCCGGCTGGTCAAAATCGGCTTCGGCGCGGATGTGGGGCATGAGGCGGGCCATGATGGCATCCTGCCGCTGGCCGGCGGCCCAGGCCTCGGCGTAGGGCGTGTGCGAAAACGTGACCTGGGAGTAGAGCGGCGTCCAGCGGCCGGGGAACTGGGCGGCAAGTTTGCCCTCGATTTTCTTTTGCAGCAGGAAGCGCGGGTCGGCCACCCGGTCGCGCATTTCGGTGAAGTTGTACAGGGCCAGGTCGGCCATGGCGTCGGCGTTGGGCTTGCGCTGGGCCTGAAAGGCGCCGAAAATGGCGGGCCAGGCGGCGTCGCCGTGCTGGTCCAGCAGCTCGTTGAGCACGCGGCAATCTTCGAAGCCGGCATTCATGCCCTGGCCGTAAAAAGGCACGATGGCGTGGGAGGCATCCCCGAGCAGCAGCACGTCGTCGGCGTGCTTCCACGGGTAGCAGCGGATGGTCACCAGCGAGCTGGTGGGGTTGTGGAAGTACTCAGTGGCCAGCTGCGGCATCAGGGGCAGGGCATCGGGGAAAACCCGCCCGAAAAAAGCCACCACCTCCGCGGGGGTCCGCAGGGCGGCAAAGCTTTCGGCCCCCTCAAAGGGAAAGTACAGCGTGCCGTTGAACGAGCCGTCGAGGTTGGGCAGCGCAATCATCATGAACTGCCCGCGGGGCCAGATGTGCAGCGCATTTTTTTCCAGCTGCCAGGCGCCCGCGGGGCCGGCCGCAATGGTCAGCTCCTTGTAGCCGTATTCGAGGTAGTCCTGCGAGTAGTCGTAGCGGTCGGTGCGCTGCAAGGCCCCGCGCACCGCCGAAAAAGCGCCGTCGGTGCCAAACAGGCGGGTGTAGGGCTCGCTGTGCGCGTGCTGGGTGGCCGTGTCGAGCAGGTCGAGGCGCTGGTTCTTCAAGTCGATGCCCAGGCACTGCTGGCCGAAGCGCAGGCGCACGTTGGGCCGGGCCTCGGCCAGGTCGAGCAGCCGGCGGTTGAGGTGGCCGCGGTTCACGGAGTAGATGGCCTGGCCATCCTGCCCGTAAGGCTGCCGCGTAAGGGCACCGTGCGCGTCGTGCATCACGCGGCCAGTCATCGGAATGCCCACCTGGCGGATGTCATCGGCCACGCCCACGCCCTCCAGAGCGCGCCAGCCGCGGTCCGAAAGCGCCAGGTTGATGGACCGGCCTTCCTGAAAGCCCGCCCGGCGCGGGTCGGCCCGCCGCTCAAACACCTGCACGGGATGCCCCCGCCGGGCCAGGTACAGGGACAACAAGGAGCCCACCAGCCCGGCGCCCATCACGGTAAGGGGCTCGGCGGGGGAAAATGCGGGGGCAGCGGACGACATAAACGGCGTGGAAAAGGGTGGGGTGGCACCGCGAAGCTACTGCCAGCGCCGCGCCGGGCCCGGAGGCATCCGGGGCGGCGCCGGTAGCAGAACAATCGAACGGGCCTTTGCTACAGTTGAACCGGAAAGCAGTCAAGTTGGTCGGAAAATTCTGGGGCCGCTCAACTGCCGCATGAAAGTTGAGCAATTCCAATCAGTAGAATTAAACTACTTTTCGGTATGATGCATTTTCGTTTTTGGCATAAGCGCATGGGCTACTTTAGGTGGCGCTGCCGCGCGGCTCGCCGCCGGGCGCTCTTTTTGGCTGCTCGCGCGCAGGCCGCGGCCGGGCGCATGCCAGGCGTGGCCGGGCGGCGGCGCCGCAGGGCCGCGGCCGCAACGCCGCCCGCGGCTACGGCCTTGCGCGTGGGAGAGTACCTCGTGAGCGCGGAGGGCGACCCGCAGCTGTTGGGGCACCCCGGCATCAGATACTAGCTGATTTTTACCGGAATAATTTGAATTATAAATTTATAGCAGGCATACCCCATTGATAATGCGCAAAGTGCAAAAAGAAAATGGTAGGTTTACGGCCTCATTTCTTTAATTCCCCTATATGCGTCGAATTTACTTTTACATTGTTTTATGCCTGTTGCTGCCGCTTAGCGGGTGGTCCCAAGCCTCAAGCATCGGCGGTACTGTGCAAACGGAAGCCGGCACGCCCCTGCCCGGGGCGACGGTTATTTTCAAAGGCACCTACACGGGCGGCAGCACCAACGAAGAAGGCCTGTTTCAGCTGAAAGCCGACTTTTCCAAAGGGCCTTTGACGTTGTCGGTGTCCTTCATCGGGTACGAAACCCAGGAGTTGCCGCTGAGCGAGTCTGACAACGCCCTGACGGTCATTCTGCGGCCCAGCGCCGTGCTCGACCAGGTGGTGGTGGCCGCGTCCCGCGTGGAAGAAAGCATTGGCCAGGTGCCGGTGACGGTGGAAAAGCTCGACCAGCGCCAGGTGGAGCAAATCACCACCCCCGACCTGGTGGCCGGCCTGGGCCGCTTCAAGGGCATCGACGTGAGCAGCTCCAGCCTGCTCACCACCAGCTTCAGCACCCGGGGCTTCAACTCCTCTCGCGCCGAGCGGGTCATTCAGCTGGCCGACTACATGGACACCCAGATACCAAGTCTGAGCTCCAACTTCGGCAACCTGCTGGGTATGCCGGTGCTGGACGTGGCCAGCGTGGAAATCGTGCACGGCCCGGCTTCGGCCCTCTACGGTGCCAACGCCTTCAATGGCGTGCTGCTCACCAACTCCAAAGACCCCTTCCTGGACCCCGGCCTGACGGTGCGCGTGCGCGGCGGCACCCGCAACCTGCTCGACGGCCAGTTGCGCTACGCCGTGAAGCTGGGCGAGCGGGTGGCCTTTAAAATCTCGGGGGGGGCCACGGTGGCTGACGACTTTATTGCCAACAACCAAGAAGCCACTTCCGCTTTAATTGAGCCCAGCAACAACCCCGTCGGTTCGGCCGCCGGTTACGATGCGGTGAACCGCTACGGCGACGTGGGCGCCATCACCTTCGGGTCGACGCTTATCAATCCGGCCACTGGGGTGTCGTATAAGGACCGGAACGGCGCGCCCATTGCGACGCCGGCCGCTTTAGTGGGCAAAACCCTATTCTTGCCCGGCTATTCGGAGCGTGAGCTGTTAGCGGGCGACGAGAAAACAAATTCATACAAAGTGGCTCCCAGCCTGGCCGTGTTGCTCAGCAACCGGGTAAAAGCCACACTCGATTACAAGTACACCCAAGCCAACACCACTTACCAGAGTGCCAGCCGCTACCGCTTTTTGAACGGCGGCGCCCACCAAGGCCGTGTGCAGCTGGAAGGCCGCAACTGGTTTGTGCGGGCCTTTAGCACGCACGACCTTTCGGGAAAGCGTGACGCGCAAGGGGACGGCTCTTACAACTTGGGTTTCCTGGGAGGCTTTCTGCAAAACCAGTTGGTGCCCGGCTCCGCCGTCACTTACGGCCAGCGCTACGTGGGCACCTACCTGGGTACCCTAGCCAATGGCCTGAGGGATGGCCAAGGCGCCGACGCCTCGATTCAGGCTGCGGTCAACGCCGCGGCGCCAACTCAACTGCAGCCCGGCACCCCGGAGTTTAACGACGCCCGCAACCGCATCATCCACGACCCGACGCCCGGCCAGGGCGCCCGGCTGGTCATCCGCTCCGTGCTCAACGAGGGCAGCGGGCAGTACACGCTTAAAAACAGTTTCGCCGACCTGACCGTGGGCGGGGCCTACCGGCAGTTTTTGCTGGGCTCCGACGGCAGCTTGTTCGAGGACACGAAGGACGGCGAGCGGATTACCAACTACGAGTTCGGCGCCTACGCCCAGGCCAGCAAAACCCTGTTTGACGAGCACCTGAAGCTGGCCGCCGCCGGCCGCGTCGACCGGTTCCAGAACTTCGGCACGGCGTTTTCGCCCCGCGCCTCGGCGGTGTACTCGCTGGGGTCGGACAAGCTGCAGAACTTCCGCGTCAGCTACAGCCGCGCCTTCCGCGCGCCCACCCAGAACGACCAGTACATCAAGCTCGACGTGGGCCGGGCCATTTTGCTGGGCAACGTGCGCAACGGCTTCGAGGGCTACACCACCGGGCTGACGAGGCAGCTGCCGGGCATCCTGGCCCCCGCCCGCGCCGCCGAGCTGGCCGCTTTCGAGTACAGCGGCCCGGCGCTCAAGCTCGAAGAAGTGAACAGCTACGAAGTGGGCTACCGCGCCCAGCTAGCCAAGAAGCTGTACGTCGACGTGGATTATTTCTACAACACGTACAATGACTTCATCGCCACCCAAAACTTCATCGGCAACACCGACGGCAGCCGGCCCACCGCGGCCCAAATAGCCACCGGGGCCAGTGTGCGCTTCCAGAGCCCGGTGCTGGCCAGCGGTGCGGCCAACGACACCCGCATCATCCAGATTGCGGCCAACGTGGACCAGCGCGTGGAGAGCCAGGGCGCGGGCCTCACGCTGAGCTACGCCTTCGCCCCGGCCCTGACCCTGAGCGGCAACTACAGTTACAACGACCTTATCACCAAGGATTTCAAAGCGGGGACGCAGTCGTTTTTCAACACGCCGCGCCACAAGTTCAACCTGGGCCTGGATGGCCAGGCCCTGGACCGCCAGCTGAGCTACAACGTCAACTACCGCTGGGCCGACGCCTACCTGTACGAGTCGACTTTTGCCACCGGGACCGTGCCCGTGGCCCAGACCCTGGACGCGCAGGTGGGCTACACCATTAAGAGCCTGCGCACGACTTTGCAAGCCGGCGGCTCCAACCTGCTGGCTGCGCCCAACCTGCAGGTGTACGGCGCGCCCAGCATCGGCCGCATCGGCTACGTTGGGCTGCTGTTTGACCTTTAGTAGCTGGCGGAATTACGCGCAAAAAGCCCCACCCTGTGCAGAAACGGTTGGGGCTTTTTTGCGCGGCTGTCCCGGCTTCCTAGCCGTTTCCCAAAATGGGTAAAAAAGGGTGGTGGGAGGCCGCAGAATAGGCCGAGAGTGCCGTAAGAAAGCCGTTTTTCAGCTTGGTACACTCCTTGATACGCGGCGGCAGCGCCTGATTAAATTGCGCTGGTTAGCGTCCAATTATTCTGTTATTGATTACTCTCTACTCGGATGTCCCGTTCCACTTCTGCCCGGCGCCCCAAGCGGCTGCCTGTTCTACCGTTGGCCAGCCCTTTCGCGGCGGCCCTCTCTAATCTCACCGAGGCATTGCCGCCCGGGCCGGAGCCCGTTCCCCCGGGAGCTTTGCGGCTGGGCGACTACGTGATAGGCGAAGGGCTGTACGCCAACGTGAGCGGCCACCCCGGAATTCGCTACTAGCCCGGGGCCCGCGGCGTTTCCGGGCCCGCCACCCACCGAAAGGTCAGGTTGAGGCGCGAGCCCAGCGCGCGGGCCGTCTTGGGCAACGTGTGCTGCCAGCGCTGCTGGGTGGGGCCGCGCATGAGCAGCAAGCTGCCGCTGGGCAAGTCGAGGCCAATGGGGGCGTGGGCCAGTCCGGGCCGGGCCCGCAGGCGGAAGCGGCGCGTGGCTCCCAGGCTCAGGGACGCGATGGCCGGGGCCGGGCCCAGCTCGGGCTCGTCGTCCGAATGCCAGCCCATGCTGTCGCGGCCGTCGCGGTACAGGTTGAGCAGCACGCTGTTGAAGCGGGTCGCGGTGGCGGCTTCCACGCGCCCGCGCAGGGCCAGCAGGGCGGCGGTCCAGGGCCGGGGCTCCCAGGTCAGGCCCGAGTAGGTGTAGCGCGCGGCCGGGTCGCCGTACCAGGCCGTAAGCCGGGGCTGGGGCACCTGCTGCCCAAACAGGCGAATGGACCGCTGCTCCCAGGCCACTTCGGCGGTGAGCTGCGCCAGCAAAGTGGCGGCCTCGGCCGCCGGGAGAAAGGCAGCGTCAAAAAACAGTTCGGCGTCGGGTAGCAGCAGTGGCGACAACGGCATGGGCAGGCAGAAGGAGCAGGTGAGGGCCGGGTGGCTCGGCTCGGCAAGCGGTGAGGGTTAAACTGGCTACTTCGGCATCATGCGTTCCAGCTGCTGCTGCACTTCTTTGGGTTGCTTTTGGATGAGGTAGTTGTTCAGCCTCTGCAAGCCAAAGACCACCGCAAAACACACCGCCAACGGCACCAGCCAGCCCCGGCTCCGGTAGTTCACCACCCCCACGTGCCGCGGCCAAAACCACAGCACGTACGCCAGCACGGCGGGCAGGTTGAACAGGGGCCCGTACCACGGGCTCAGCCCGTAGCGGGGCAGGGCCCAGCTCAAAGCCACCGCTCCCGCCGCACAGTATGCCAACACGAAGAGCACCAGCCCGAGCAGCGCCCGCTTGCGGTCGAGCCGCCACAGGTTGATGCCCAGCAAAGTGCCGCCGGCCAGCAGCGTGAAGGGTATCGAAAACAAGACGATGGTAACCGGCGAGTACAGCGCCGGGCTGGCGGGGTCGTCGTCCGCCGCCGCCGCGGTGGGGTTGGCCGCTGCGGTGGCTTGCCAGCGCTGGGCTTCGGCGGCCTCGTCGACGGTTTGCTGGGCGGCGGCGGCCACTTCCAGGCCGGGGCGCAGGGCCGCTTCTTCGGGGGCCGGCTGCCCGCGGCGGCGCAACTCGGCCAGGGCGGCCAGCACGGCGGCCTCCCGGTACTGGGCATGGCCGGTCACGTACTCGCGCAGGGCCGCGTCGGTTTTGAGCAGCATCTTGGCGGCGTAATCTTCCATGGGAATCAATGAGCAGTTAACAATGAGCAGTTAACAATAAGTAATGAACAATTTGTGATGAACCACGGGCAACCGCCAACGAAGTTTCGGCCAGCAATTGCTCACTGTTCATTGTTCATTGTGAATTGCCTTATCGCAACCCCCGCCCGGTGCACATCGGCAAACGAATTATACAGCGGTACGGGAGCCAGGCGGATGACGTTGGGCTCGCGCCAGTCGGCGATGATGCCCCGCGCCGCCAGGTAGTCGAACAGCTCGCGCCCGTGCTCGGGCACCAGCACCGAAAGCTGGCAGCCGCGCTGGGCCGGGTCGGCCGGGGTGATAATTTCAAGCTGCGACCCGGGCAGTTCCAACTCCTGAATCAGGCGTTCGAGGTAACCGGTGAGCTGCTCGCTCTTGCGGCGCAGCGCGGCCATGCCGCCGGCCCGGTCCACGAGGTCGAGGCTGGCGCGGTGGATGGCCATCGGGAAAATCTGGGCGTTGGAGAGCTGCCAGCCGGCGGCCCCGGGCATGGGCCGGAAGCCTTTCTTCATCTCGAACCGGTCGGCCGGGTCGTGGCCCCACCAGCCGGCCAGGCGCACGAGGTCGGGCCGGTGGGCAAACCGCTCGTGCACGAACACGCCCGAGGTGCCGCCGGGCCCCGAGTTGAGGTACTTATAGGTGCACCAGCAGGCGAAGTCCACGTCCCAGTCGTGCAGGTGCATCTCCAGGTTGCCGGCCGCATGGGCCAGGTCGAAGCCCACGAGGGCGCCCACGGCGTGGCCGGCCCGCGTGATGGCGGCCATATCGAAGGCCTGCCCGGTGTAGTAGTTCACGCCCCCGATGAGCACGGTGGCCAGCGAGGTGCCCAGCTCCTGGATTTTGGCCTCGATGTCGGCGGTGCGCAGGGTGTGCTCGCCGGGCCGGGGCAGCAGCTCCACGATGACGTCGGCGGGGTCAAGGCCGTGCAGGCGGGCCTGGCTTTCGATAGCGTACTGGTCGGAGGGGAAGGCGCCGCCTTCCATCAGAATCTTGTAGCGAGTGGCCGTGGGGCGGTAGAACGACACCAGCAGCAGGTGCAGGTTCACGGTCAGGTTGTTCATCACCACCACTTCCAAGGGCCGGGCGCCCACCAGGCGGGCGGTGGCGGCCGTCAGGGTTTCGTGATAGTGCAGCCAGGGCGCGGTGCCGTGGAAGTGGCCCTCCACGCCCCGCTGCTCCCAGGCCGCAAACTCCTGCTCCACGGCGGCGCGGGCGGCCTTAGGCTGCAGGCCCAGCGAGTTGCCGCACAGGTAGGCGCAGGGCCGCCCGTCGGGGCCGGGCGGCAGGTGAAACTCCCGGCGGAAAGCGGCCAGCGGGTCGGCCGCGTCGAGGGCGGCGGCAGAAAGTGAGGCAGTGACGTAGGTCATGGAAGGGCAAATATCAGGCACCGGGCGCGGGCTTAGCGCCGGGCTTGTGCGGCGGGCGCGGCCACGAACTGCTCGCGGGCCAGCCCCAGCCAGTCCAGCGCGTTCTGGCCCAGCATCTGGGCCTTGACCTCGGCGGGGTACGGCATGGAATTGATGAGCTGGCCCGGCGCCAGCTCGCCCAGCGGGAAGGGGTAGTCGGAGCCGAGGGTGATTTTGTCGGCCCCGAGCGTCTTCACCAGGTAGTCCAGCATCAGCGGGTCGTGCACCAGGGAGTCAACCCAAAACCTGCCCAGGTAGTTGCGCGGGTTGTGGGGGTTGTCGACGGCGCACAGGTCGGGCCGCACCTGCCAGCCGTGCTCGATGCGGCCAATGGTGCTGGCGAAGGTGCCCCCGCCGTGGGCCACGGCCACGCGCAGGTGCGGCAGGCGCTCCAACACGCCACCGAATACCAGGGAGCAGAGCGCCAGGGTGCTTTCGGCGGGCATGCCCACCAGCCAGGGCAGCCAGTATTTGGGCATTTTCTGCTGGGCCATCATGTCCCAGGGGTGCACGAACACGCAGGCGCCCAGCTCGGCCGCGGCGGCAAACACCTCGAACAGCTCCGGGGCGTCGAGGTTCCAGTCGTTGACGTGCGAGCCAATCTGCACGCCGGCCAAGCCGAGGCTCAGGCACCGCTCCAGTTCCTTCACGGCCAGGCCCGGCGCCTGCATCGGCAGGGTGCCCAGGCCCACGTAGCGGGTGGGGTAGCGCCGCACCACGTCGGCGATGTGGTCGTTGAGCCGCTGGCTCAGGTCGAGGCAGTCCAGCGGCTGGGCCCAGTAGCTGAACATCACCGGCACGGTGCTCAGCACCTGCACCTGCACCCCAAATTGGTCGTACTCGCGCAGGCGCACGGCGGGGTCCCAGCAGTTGTCCTGCACCTCGCGGAAGAACTTGTCGTCCTGCATCATGCGGGCGCAGCAGAGCTTGTGGTGCTCCAACCGAATGAACCCGCCGTAGCCGTAGCGCTCCGCCAAATCGGGCCAGCGCTCGGGCAGAATGTGGGTGTGAATGTCGATGGAAAGCATGTTTCTTGAGCTGTTAGCTGCTGGCTATTCGCTGTTAGCTGTCGTTCAATAAAAGCTAACAGCCAGCAGCTAATAGCTAACGGCTACTTAGCTGGGGCTTCCATGTAGGTGCCGCAGTTGGCGCAGGTGCGCAGCGCCTCCGAGGCCCAGAACCGGTTCATGATGGGCGGGAGCTGGGCCACGATGTCGGTGATGGCGGCAAACTCCTCGTGCAGCTTGGTGCCGCAGTTTTCGCAGTACCACTGGAAGCCGTCGAGCTCGCCGGCCTCGCGGTAGCGCTCCAGCACGAGGCCCACCGTGCCGGCCGGGCGGCGCGGCGAGTGGGGCACGTTGGGCGGCAGCAGAAACATCTCGCCGGGCCCGATGGTGATGTCGACCGGCTGTCCGTCCTCCATAATCTTGACGGTCATCGTGCCTTCCACCTGCCAAAACAGCTCCTCGCCGGCGTCGACGTGGTAGTCTTTGCGGGCGTTGGGGCCGCCCACCACCATCACGATAAAGTCTTTGTTGTCCTTGAATACCTGCTGGTTGCCCACCGGGGGCTTGAGCAGGTGGCGGTGTTCATCAATCCAGAGCTGAACGTTGAAGGGGCGGGCTACCATTGCTAATAAAAAGATTAAAAATTTAATAATGCGCTGGGTCGCGGCCAGCCGTTACGCTTGCTGCTGTGGCATCGCCGCGGCTGGCTGCTCCGTTGGGTAGGCGATGAAATAATAGTTTAGCCCCTGCTCAAACTGCTGCACCAGCTCGGCGCGACCGAACGGGGGCCGGCCCACCAGCCAGCGGGCCATGGTGGAGATGTGCATGTTTTGCGGGGCGCTGGTCAGCAGGTCGTAGAGGTGCTCCGGGCGGGTGCCGTAGTAGTCCGAAGCGCCCAGCCCGTGCTCGAACACGATGACCGGGCGGCTAGCCGCAATGAGGGCCGTGGCCCCTCGCAGCACCTCCAGCTCGGCTCCTTCCACGTCAATCTTAATCAGGGCGACGGGGGTGCCGGCGGGCAGCACGGCATCGAGGCGCTCCTTGCGCACGGTGATGAGCGTGTCCTGCTCGTCGGCCCGGTCGTACTTGCGCTTCACGAAGCCGCTGTAGGCCGGGTTGCTCACCACGTAGTTGAAGGAGGCTTCGCCGGGAGCGTCGCTCAGGCCCAGCTGGTAGAAGTGACAGTTGGGCCGGTCGGCGAAGGTCGTTGTGAGATGTTCAAACAGCGCCGGGATGGGCTCGAAGCCGTAGTGCTGGCCCTGCGGCGCGTAGCGGAGCATCAGCTCCAGCACCTCGCCCTTGTGGCAGCCCACGTCCACGCAACTAGCGCCGGGGCGTAGCACCCGTTGCAGCACCCGCCGGGTATCGCGGTCGTACTGCTGGTTCTTGGTGAAGGCAACGGGCAGGCGCTTGAGCAATTTTTTGAGGAGTTCCTTCATGCAATTTTTGGGCGTGTATTGATTCGGTTGAGCAGCACTAAGCTTCACGCGCTGGTTCGTGCAGCGGTACCGCGCCCGGTTTGCCCACCGAGCAGCGCCAAGCGAAAAAAGCTCGTGGGCCACTTGGAGCGCAGGCATTTGGCTTCGCGCACCCACGCTGGGCGGCTCACGTGTTTCATAACGGGTTGATTACGCGCTTCATCTTCACACTTCTTGTTCTAGCTTTCCGTATCCTTAACAAACACACGACCCAAATCTTAAACTAGGCCGCCCGGAGCGCGACTGGCGGGATGGCACGGCACCCCGCGAACGGACCCAACAAGGCCGGCAAATATACCAACCGCCCCCGCCCGTGGCCTGCCCCGGCCCGCCGCTCTTGAACGGGGCGGCTACTTTTAGCCCATGAACCTTTCCCTCGCTCCCTACCGCGCCCTGGTGGGCGGCAGCACCCAGGGCATCGGCCGTGCCGTGGCCCAGGCCCTGGCCGAAGACGGCTGCGCCGTCACGCTGCTGGCCCGCAACGAACCCCGCTTGCGCGAAACCGCCGCCGCCCTGCCCGCGCCCACCAACCACACGCACGACTACCTGGTGGCCGATTTCGACGACCCGGACCACCTGGCACAAGTGGTGCGCAATTACTTGAGCCAGCATCCCGGCGGCTTCCATATTTTGGTCAATAACACCGGCGGCCCCCCCAGCGGCCCGTTGCTGGATGCGCCGGTGGCCGCGCTGCAGCTCGCCTTCAACCAGCACGTGGTGTGCAACCACCTGCTGGCCCAGGCCGTGGTGCCGGCCATGCGGGCCGCCGGCTTCGGGCGCATCATCAATGTGGTGAGCACGTCGGTCAAAATCCCGCTGCCGGGCCTGGGCGTGAGCAACACCGTCCGCGGGGCCGTGGCCAGCTGGGCCAAAACCCTGGCCACCGAGTTGGGCCCGCACGGCATCACGGTGAACAACGTGCTGCCCGGCGCCACCCTCACCCGGCGCCACGCCTCGCTCATCGAGAAAACGGCCGCCCAAACCGGCCGGTCCGCCGAAGCCATCGAGGCCGAGATGCTCCAACTGATTCCGGCCCGGCGCTTCGGGCTGGCGGCGGAAGTGGCCGCCGCCGTGGCCTTCCTGGCCTCGCCGGCCGCGGGCTACATCACCGGCACCAGCGTGCCCGTGGACGGTGGCCGTACGGGCAGCCTGTGAGGTGCTACTAGTTGTCAGTTGTTCGTTGGCAGTTGTCAGCAATGTTCTGGAATCAATGCCGGCTGGTCGGCCAGCCGACTGCCAACTGCCGACTGCCGACTGCCGACTAACAACTAAATTTGCCCGCCCTAAGCCCTTCTTGTATTTTGGTAAAATTCGACACGCTCTCCATCGTTATTCCGGTCTACAACGAAGCCCGCACCATCCACCAGATTCTGGATTTGCTGCGCGAGCTGAAGCTGGTCAACAACATCGGCAAGGAAATTATCCTCGTCAACGACTGCTCCACCGACGGCTCGGCCGACACCATCCGGGCCTACGCGGCCCGTTACCCGGAGCTGGGCCTGCGCCTGCTGGAGCACGCCGTGAACCAGGGCAAAGGCGCCGCCCTGCACACCGGCATCCGCGAGGCCACCGGCGACTACGTCATCATTCAGGACGCCGACCTGGAGTACGACCCCGAAGAATACAACCTGCTGATCAAGCCTATTCTCAAGGGCTTTGCCGACGTCGTGTTTGGCTCGCGCTTCATGGGCGGCAACCCCCACCGCATCCTGTTCTTCTGGCACAGCATCGGCAACTCGGTGCTCACCTTTCTCTCCAACATGTGCACCGACCTGAACCTGACGGACATGGAGACGTGCTACAAGCTGTTCCGGCGCGACATCATCCAAGGCCTGATGCTGGAGGAAAACCGCTTCGGCTTCGAGCCCGAGGTAACGGCCAAAGTAGCCCGCGTGAAGGACGTGCGCATCTACGAAGTGGGCATCAGCTACTACGGCCGCACCTACGCCGAGGGCAAGAAAATCGGCTGGCGCGACGGGTTTCGGGCCATCTTCTGCATCGTGAAGTACGGGCTGCTGGGACAGTAGATGAAAAGCGCTACTCCGAGGGCACCGTGCGGAATGCTACGTTGGCGCGCCTGAACAGTGACCGAGCTATGGTAGGGCCTTCGTTGATAGCGGCCAGAACGGCCATAAATGGCAATAACCAAGCTACTCGTCCTTGCAGCCGGTCCAGTACGTTGGCCAACGCTCCAGTGACGAAGGCATTTGCTACTAAATATAATCCGACTATCAGCAGCAGGAGTACGAATTTATCATCACCGTATAGGACTAGTGATGTAGAATTGGCCGCACCCGTCGAGTTTGGTTTCCAGAACCGCATCATTAAGCTGCCTAGTACCAGCAGCGCCAGCAGTTGAGCCCCGTACGTACGTTCGTTGAGTGAAGCAAAGGAAAGCTGTCCCCGGTTTTGCTGTGACGATAGGTACTCCTTCAATTCGTACCCGGCAAAGTTCTGCACTTTCCAATACGGGTTGGTATTTTCGCGAAATGGAACCAGTCCGTCGCCATGTCCGACGTGCGTTAACTGCCGCAAAGTAGCCTGCACACTTTCACTAACCAAGTAAGGATAGTAGCGGGGAGTGGTTAAGATATTGCTGATAATCTGCCGGTATTCTGTCAAATTAGCTTCCAGGCCACCCGTCTGGTTATACGGGCTGTTGCCATCCCACATGAACCCGATGGCATCGTTTGGCAATTTATCCCGAAACGCACAAAGCTTATAATTCGTCTCGGGGTTGCAGTTGCGGGCCAGATAATTGTCGAGCACTCCCATTTCGCAAAGTCGGGCCATCAAAAAAGCGGGCGAGGCCCTCGAAATTGTGAACCCACCCCCAAACCCTGCGTGGATGGCGGGAAGCACCAGCCAACTGCTCAGTACCACGGCCGTGACCGCTAGCCACTGGCCCCGGCCCACCAGTCCCCGGCTGAACAAGCGCTGCCTGAAGGCGACGAGCCCGAACCCCAACACCACCATCGTATGAATGAGTGGGTGTGAGTTGTGGACCAGCGAAGCCAGCAGCAATAAGGCCAACAGCCCCAGTTGCTCACTCCGTGACCGAAACCGGCCCAGCAGCAGCAAGCCCAAGCACAGCATGCCAATGGCAGCAAAGATATCCGGCATGAGTTGGCTGCAGTACCAAGACAGGCCCGTGAGCCAGGTCGTAAACCCCACCACGGCCAATCTCCCAAAGTTAGATGCAACGCGAGGCGCAAACACCGCCACGTAGCGCAATAGTAGCCAGGCCAGCAGTATGCCTTGAACGAAAATGACCAACCACAGCGAAAATTTCAGGCCCGTTGCCCGGATGAACAGTCCGTACACGATGGGCCGGTCAGCCGGGACGGTGTACTCAAGAGCGCTATTGATGTAAGTGCCACTGTCGGACGTTACCAGGGGAAACCCGTTGTAGAGGCCTGCGCTGATGGCAATAAGACAGCCCACCATCAAGGTGAGCGGAGCGGCTAGGCGCTGGCGTGAGGGTAAGGCCATGAAGTAATGCTAGTGTGCAATGCAGCCGTTAGGCGCTAGTGCGGATGCATGGTGCAACACACCGATTTCGAGGCTTAAATCCATCGCCACCGGAGCAGGCCAACGTTGCTTGTAGTTGCCTAAGGGGGTGCCGGGTGCCCTAGCGCAGTGCCGTCAGTTGAATGTCGTCAACGTAAGCTGGCCCCGTGGACCCCGCCCTCCACAAGAACATTACGATTTGAGAAGAATAGCCAGCAGAAGCCGGGAAGTTAACTTCTTTGCTAATTTTCACCCATTTGCCGTACTCCTTCACTTGGCTGCCCAGCTCAATCCCATCCCCCAAAATATCCTTTCCCCCAGCGGCCTCTTTCAAGATAAAGCCGAGCTTGGCCGTTGCTTCCTTGTTGGGCATGTAGGCCCACGCGTCCATTTTAATACCGCGGATGCGGGTGCTGCTCAATTGACCCAAGATAACCGAATAGCTCAGGCTGAACTCGTGATTCTGGTCAACTTTGAGGCTGTAGAGCCCCGAGTGTGCCTTCTCTTTGGTAATCGTACTCGGGTCGGGCACCCATCCTACCAGCGATTCAAAGTCGGTGGTTAAGATGGCGTCCTTACTGGGAGCGGTCGAATCATCATTGCCGCAGGCAGCTAGTGCCGCCATAGGCAGCGCAAAAAACAGGTTTTTCATGTAATGCATAAAGAAGGGTCCCGGCAATCAGCAATAACGGCTGCTGCGGAATAAAAGTAATGTTGCGGACACAAACGGCAACTGCTAACCTGTTGGGCAATCAGCCCACTCACCAATGCCCAGGGGCGTCATTCCGCTTTAATAACACGAACCGACTATTGCTTACGATTTCCGTGAAAGCGGGCAGTAAATCGGGATGAGCCTGGGATAAGGTCTGGAATTCCTCCCGGCGCATAACTAAGTGGTCGAGGCCGGCGTCGGCCATCTTGTCCAACAACTCGGCCGAAGGCATTCGATTAATATCCGGCCTCCAGACCAAGCCGCGGCGGTCGAAATACACTAAACTGAGGTTGGGGGCCACCTCGCCCAGTACCAGCAGCGTGGCAGTGGCAGGTACCTCAGCGGCGTTCATTGCGGCGGCGCCGCCTTCCATCCAGCGATAGGTGTCATCGTTGCTAAAAGGAGGGTACGAGTCGCTCATCCGGGCCCGGTAGCGCGGCAGGGCCAAGACCAACAAAGCCAGCAGCGCGGACCCAAATACTGCGTGGTGTGCGAGCCGGAGAAATTGGCGCCAACGGAAGCTCGCAGCCTGCCAATTAGCAGCTTGTACGGTAGCCAGCGCCACCAAAAGAGTCAGGCCCGGCCAGTAGGGTGCCAGTACGTAATAATCGTGGTCGGCAAATTGCCGGCCCATTAATTTAAAGAAGGCCCAGCCGCCGACGGCAGCCAAAAATAACTGAATGGCCCAAAGCCAGTCGGTGCGCACGATACGAGGTAAGCGTAGCAGGCAAATGAGGGCGCTGGCTTGCAGGATGAAGTAGTGAGCTTTGGTGAAGTACTCCTTTATCCATACATCGTTGATGCGGGTCATCACCATCTCGTACTCTTGCTCCGACTCAATGGGCATAGCCTGGGCTAAGAAAGAGGTAGAATCGTATAGTTCATTGAGATAACGATTATACAGGGCGTACCCAATAACGACTGCTAAGCTTACCAGGCAAAGAGCAATAAATCCTAGTTTCTGCCGCAGGCGCAAGACCGAAGGCTGCAGGTAGGTCCAGAGCACGACCGAGCTCATGGCGGCAATTAGGTAGATAGCAGCCGACGTTTTAATTAGGCTAGCCAGCGTGAACCAACCGATGGCCCAGCCCAAGTCGCGAAATTGTTGCCGGAGTGCATAGCGTAGCAAGTAGTAAGAGGCCACCAAGGTCAGCGCGGCCCCGACCGGGTCGGGAACAAAGTTGCCTGCGTAATAGGCAAAGACAGGCGATGTAGCCAGGAATACGCCCGGCAACAACGCCGCCACAAAGTGTTGGGTACGCTCGAATACCAACCGGAACAAAAAATAATAGCTTAGCCAAGCCGTGCTAGCGGTAAGCCCGCGGTACCATAAAACCAAGCTGTCTCTGCCCGTCAACTTAGCACCCAATGCGGCTAAGTAAGGTATCAGGGGAAACTCTACTCCCGTGACGCCGTCAATGGATGAGAGGTTCTGAGTCTGTGGCCGGAAGAAATGCAGCCCGTTGTCGTAAAAGCCAATGGCTAACGAGAGGCGGTCAGACTGTGCCCAGGCGTGGATGCCCCGGGGTAGCAAGCCTATCGAAGGAACATAGAAAAACAACGTTAAGACGAGAAAAAGCGAACCCCCAGCCAGTAAACAAACACGATTTCTGAACTCTTCGGATTGCCCAGCGGCCGTAAAGAAGGTGGGCACAGCGAAAAAAATGAAATGTTTCAGACGCAATGCAAGGGTAAAAACGAGGTTCTCATCGATAGGACAACCAAAATTAGTCAACAACCAGCGGATTGAGCTGGCCCATCAATTTATTTTGATTCCACATGAACGGACGGTTTGAGAAGCGGCAGGCACACCTACTATCTTTGCTTTAGCGAAAATTTGAAAATGCCCATTCTACGCATGCCATTCATGGCTCACGTGCTGGATTCGCATGATGACTGGCTGTTAAAATTTAGAGAATAATCATTAAGGTATCAAAATACTTGTTCCATTCTGTCAACTTTCGGCGCTGGTTTTTTCAATTCGAAAATCAGTTGCTGTTGGTGTTATTGCTAGCTGCATTTCCACTTTATTACGAGTTGGGTCGAAATCCAGTACAGCTGTGGGACGAGTCGCGCGAGGCCGTTAACGCCGTCGAAATGGCCAGCAGTGGCCATTGGCTAGTCCCACACTTTGGGGGCCACCCCGACCATTGGAATACCAAGCCGCCACTACTTATTTGGTTGGAAGCTCTCAGCTTCAAAATCTTTGGGTATTCAACCTGGGCCCTACGCTTGCCAATTTTACTGGCTACACTAGGCACCGTAGTGTTAATATTCCGTTTCGCTGCCAAGGTGTTGCGCCGACCCTTGGGTGGCTTATTTGCCGGCATGGTATTGGTCACTTGTTCGGGCTACGTTCGGCTGCACGTGGCGCGCACCGGCGAATACGACGCAATGCTTGCTTTTTGGCAGGTGTTGATATGGATTAGTTTTTTTCAGTACGTGGAGCTAGGCAGCCGACGCAGTGTTTACTGGCTGACGCTTGGCTTGGTCGCGGCGGTCCTCACAAAGGGGCCCGCTGGCTTGATGGGGCTGCCCGGTTTACTGGTGTATGCTATTGCACGGGGTAAAATACTGTGGCTGCTGCGCAAGCCAAGTATTTATATAACGGCTGGTATTTGGATTACGGTAGTGGCGGGGTATTTTCTACTTCGGGAGGCCATCGACCCCGGTTATTGGCACGCCGTGCAATTTAATGATTTAGGCGGGCGTTTTTTAACCGACCACGGCGGTTCAAAGGAGTGGAATTACTACTTGTTAAACATTAAAAATAAATTTTTTAGCGTTTGGTTCTGGGCAATCGGACCAGCACTGCTGGTGGGACTGCTTCAGCCTACTGGCCTTGTGAAACGGGCTTTCTTATTGCTAACATCATTCATATTGGGCTGGTTAGTGGTCATCAGTGTGGCGGAGAGCGGTCTGGAATGGTACGATGCCCCGATTTATCCTGCTCTCGCATTAGTTGTGGGCGTTGGGCTAAGCATCATGTATGAAGACCTGATGGGATTGTATTTACCTCAACTGAGCCGACGCCCAGCGTGAGTGGTGCGTGTGACAGTGGTGCTGGCGGTATTCTATGTTCCCTATCGCACCATTGTTAATCAGCTAATTAGTGAGCGCGGGAGCGATTATGGGGTGGGGTCGGATGCTCACTTAGGGCGTTACCTTACCAAACTTGTGCTTGCCCAACCCCATATTGACAAGTTAACACTGCTATGTCAAGGCGGGTACAGCCCTGTTTTGATGTATTACAAAACAAAGCAGAATTTGAGCAGAAACCGGGGCGAAATTTGCAATTTATTGCGGGCAGCACGGCTCGCAGTTTGCAACCGGGAGCCGTAGTGATGATTTGCAACCCGACCTATCTGCTGCAACTCGACTCTGCTTTCCGCTTGGTCGAACTGCACCAAGATAGCCCCTGCCAAACGCTGCTGCTTTTACCGCGTCAGCAATAGTCTATAAGTGCTGGGAGAAATTTGTTGCTGTCCGGCGCATCGACAAATGAAGCGCTTTCTTCTTCACAGAATGCTCGGTTCAGCCGCATTGAGTTGCGACGTCATGTTATTGTAGTCGATGCGCTATTTTTTGGTGCGATAACCGTTGGCTGCCAACTAAAGCAGAACGGCGAGCGTGTTATTGGATTAGTGGAAGTGGTGTGTATAATTCTTAAAATCCTGCTCCCGCGATTACTGCTGATGGCCCTTGCGCTGCTGTCGCACGAAAACATGGCGCAGGCTGTTCGATTCACGTCGCTGGTTCTTTCTGGTTCAACCGCGCGTCACTGTCTGGCGAAAGCGCTGACACCATAGGAAGCTGGCTCGTTATCGGTAACCGAATGCCAGACGCTTTTTCGTTGGGCTGAAGGCATTTGAATGCGCTCTGCTGGACGTATCGGCGGTTTCTGATTCACTCCTCGCACGGTGGGCGAAGAGCAAGCCTCCTTCGACACCACGCGCCGCATTGCTGCCAAGCTGCACGCCCAGCAGCCCGCCATGGTAGTGCAGGAAGTCTTATTTGAAATCGTTTATGCCCACGCGAATAGCTTACTGATGCTCAACCGCATGTGGGCCAATTTTGGGGAGGATACGTTGGCTGTGCCGACTCACTTGTTCCGCTTCGCTGACATGATGGACCCGGGCTACTTCAGCACCACCGACAGCGCGCTACCGTTGGGATTCGCGGCCACCCAGCCAGGCACCGGGTACGCCTGACATGAGCCAGCTCGAAACGCAGTTGTGGTTTTATACCCTATCTGACCGGCAAATCGAGGCGGGCTGTGAGGCCCTGCATTTTGGCCAAGCGGCACCACATCAATCCGAAAGCCGTGGCCAAATGGCGCAAGCGCCGCGCCACACACAACGGATGCGCTGATGGCTCCCAAGCCGGCCTCGGCGCTGCTCTCGACGACGAAAAAGGCCGCTGCCTTGGCGTTTCGCCAGTACACCCTGCGGGATACTGTTCCACCCCTGCCGCGCTCGGCCTTGCACCGCTGTTTTCAACGCCACGGCGTCAGTCGGCTGCTTCTCACTGACGAAAGCCAGGCCGTTCCGAAAAAAAGTTCAAGGACTACCCCATCGGCTACCTGCCCATCGACTTTGCCGAAGTACAAACCGAAGAAAACCTCTGGTACCTCTTCGTGGCCATAGACCATACTAGCAAAGTCGCCTTTGCCGAGCTGCAGCCGCATGCTACGCGTATGGCAGCCGCTAACTTTCTGCGTCGAGTATTGAGAACGCGGCCTTTTCAGGCGCGTATCGTACTGAGCAGCGACGGTGTGCCGTTCACGCTCCAGCTCCACCAGTGGTTTCCAGGCGGGCACGGTTTTGCCCGCATCCGTCGGGCCTTCGGCGTGGAGCACCGCCTGACCCAACCGACTCACCCCCAGACCAACGGCTAGGTCGAGCGCTTCAACCGTACGCTGAAAAAGGCCACCTTCCCAGCGGTATTACTACCAAACCACGGCCCAACTCAACGAACATTTGCAAGCCTTTGTGCTAGCTGTATAGTCCCAGGATGTAGTGGTGTGGTCTTTACACCCGAACTTCGCCAGCACTTATGGGACGAGTACTTCACGGCAGCGCCCGGACAACTCCGGCAGTACGGCGCCTTATCCAACAAAGTCCGGAAAGCCTACAAAGCTTAGCTACCCGCCATGGGGTCAACCCCAAAACGGTGGCCAAGTGGCGCAGCCGCGCCACCACAGCCGATGCCCCGATGGGGCCCAAACCGGCCTCGACGGTGCTCACGGCCGAGGAGGAAGCCATCGCCGTGGCCTTCCGCCAGCACACCCAGTTGCCCCTGGATGACTGCCTGTACGCCTTGCAGGAAACGATTCCGCACCTCTCCCGCTCGGCCCTGCACCGCCTCTTGCAACGTCATGGCATCAGTCGCCTGCCCGCCCCGGGGCCGGCGGGGAAGAGAAAAAAGTTCAAGGATTACCCCATCGGCTACCTGCACGTGGATTTTGCCGAAGTCCACACCGAAGAGGGCCGGGGCTACTTATTTGTCGCCATCGACCGCACCAGCAAGCTGGCCTTCGCCGAACTACAGCCCCGGGCGACGAAAATGCTGGCCGCCGATTTCCTGCGCCGGGTGCTGGCGGCCATCCCCTACAAAGTGCATAAGGTGCTGACCGATAACGGGACGCAGTTTGGCAACACGCCCCACCAGGTCTACGCCTGGCGGCACATTTTCGACCGCGTGTGCGACGAGCACGGCATCGAGCACCGCTTCACCAAGCCCGCCCACCCCTGGACCAACGGCCAGGTCGAGCGCTTCAACCGGACCTTGAAAGAGGCGACGGTGCAGCGCTATCACTACCAGACGATGACCCAGCTCAACGACCACCTGCAAGCTTTTTTGCTGGCTTACAACCACGGCAAGCGCCTCAAGCGCCTGCGCGGCGGAACACCGCACGAATTCATCTGCCAGCAGTGGCAACTCAGCCCTGCTGTTTTTATCCGCGACCCCACCCAGCTCACCCTGGGACTATACACTTTAGCGCATAACCACGCCAGGCGCCTGCGCGGTTTGACACCATATGAATTTGTCTGCGCCCAGTAGCTAAAGAGTCCTGCTATTTTTACTCGTGTCCCGACCCAGAGCTCCAAACTTATGCCGCTGGCTTGGGCCGCCACCGGCTCCCACCTACGGCCAGCACCAAAAAAGCAGAAATAAATAAGGTTAATGAAATGAGGTAAGGGTAAGGAATTTGAATAAACAGGTAAAATACAGTAAGGTATGACTGCAACGCTACCAAGGCCAACAGCCGATAATTGAGGCGGTGCCGCAGGCGCCAGTAGAGCGCAGCAAAGCCCAATACCGTGGCGGCACTGGCTAGCACTTGAGCGCGTTGCAGCCAAGAAATTTTGTGGGACAAATCGCCGGGTGCGTACAAGGAAAACCACGGGGCTATGCCCAAGCCATTGAATATGTGACCAATGTTACCACCGGGGCCGTCCGAACGGCTCCATTCTCCTAGTGTCGCAATGCGATACTCGCTCAAGGCATGGGTGAAAATAGTCCAGTCCTTGGACAAAAAAGGCCCGACGTATATGACCAGAACTCCCATTAAAGTGAGGGCAGCTACTTTCAACGTGTGTGAGCGGCCGGCTCCATGCCATAACATCCAAAAATATAAGGGTACCCACAGCACTAACGAATAGCGCGACAACAAGCACAGCACCAACGCGACTGCCTGGGCCAGCACGGAGCGCGACAGGACACTAGCAGCCAGTACGCAGTAGTACGCGATGATGGTGGGCTCCAGCACCTGCGCGTAGAGGTATGAGTCATGGCGGATGATGCGCACCAGCAAGTAAGCCGGCAGCAAGGCTTTAAGAGCAAATTCGACTCCTCCAATAGGCTGATTGGCCAAAACCACTTGCCATGCCCCAAACCCCAACAGCAGTAGCAGTCCCAGGCCCCACCACCGGTAGTCCAAGCCCAGTTGGTCGGGGAGTAAATAGGGTAACCACTGCAACGGTAAGTGATTTGGGAACAGCGGATAAGGCAAGTTGGTGATGTAGCGGTATACGACCTCACCGCTTTGGAAACGAGCCACGTAATTCTGCAGAATGGGAATTACATCGGAAGCGCGTACATCTATGGGATTGTTTAAAATGGCAGGAGCCTGGTAGTACAGTGCCCAGGTGCCGCCCAGCAGCATCGCCAGCCCGCCCCAAACCAAGCGCGTGGCGGCCCTCGGAGGCGAGGTAGCCTGGAGCGGTGGGCGGTGCAAAAAGTGCAACAGGGCAAATACACTAAGTAAGCCCGCGGCGGCCGCCAACAGCAGGGGGTGGGCGTAAGGGCCGTAGTAGCCGCGGAGTTCGAACAGGCGCACTTGGACCGCAAAAGCAGCGTAAGCGCCCATTTGCCAAACAACCGGGCGGGCTAAGCGCCAGCGCGCCAAGAGGGAAGGAGAGAGCATAAGCACCAAACAGTAGCTACCATTCCCGGGCTTTCACCCGGATGTCGTCGAGGTAAACAGGGTCCGCACTGCTGCCCCTTTTCAGGTACAGGCGCAAGTGCGTACTGCCTGGCAAGCCCCCGGGCAAGTGAAAAATATGCGTCACCTCGGTCCAGCGTTTGAATACCTCGACCTGCGAGCGTAATGGAAATTCTTCGCGATAAGGAGGTGTGTTCGGGCTCCCACCATCGGCCACGGTTTCTGCCTGCAACGTCGCGTCAGCTCTGTTGTTGGGCAGATATACCCACGCCGTTACTTCCACCGCCTGTAGCGAGTGCACGCTGGCCTCATACAGCGGTAAGTCAAACATAAGACCGGTTTCGTGAGTGGAGTCAACCACCACGGCATAACGACCAGAATGGGCATGGTCCCGGGTAAGGGTTGACCGGTCTGCTGCGCCCCATCCGGCCACGGTCTCAAAGTCGTTGTGAGTGACCTCATCGCCAACCCACGTGCCGTCGGCTGGGTCTCCTGAACAGGCTACTCCCGCAATGCTCAGCCAAGTTAGGCTCAAGCTGCTGGTGATAGATAACGTTAGCCTTTTATTAAACATAGCAGCAAAAGGGAGCATGTAGTGCGGTGTCAACAGCCTAAGATGGGCAATATCGCCCCTGAAAAAACGCCGGGCAGGGTTGGTCAAAGCCCCAAAAATAAAAGTTAAAGCTACGGGCGCAATCGCCGAAAAGCTGGCTCGGTAACGCTTATGGTCCGGGGGGCCGGAAAGCCACGCCGCATTGGGAGCAACGGTTTGGAGCCAATCCGTTTACATAAAAGGAGTACTATACTATACACTGGCTACCCTGGTCGGAATGCACGATGAGCCCGGCCAGGGGCCGGCGCTGGGCTTCGCTGACCAGGTCTTCCGGCATGGCCTCGCGCACGTTCCAGCCGACAACTTTGCGCGCGCAGCAGTCCAGCCACACGGCCGGGTACAACCAGCCCCCGCCTTGGCGCGGCAAGCACGTGAGGTCCCCCACCCCCACCCGGTTGGGGGCGGTGGGGACCGGCGGGCCCAACCGGGTGGAGGCGGCGCGCACGGCCGGGTCTAAGTCGGTGGTACGTGGCACGAACGGGGCTGCTGGGTGCGCAGGCCACGGGAGGTGAGCGCGCGGCGGATGCGCAAATGGCCCACCCGCTGAGCGCTTAAACGCCTCGTTGTATCTACGCCGTTTATCGGGCGACGGCCCGCTTGATTTTGCTGCCCTAACAAAAGAACTATACGTCCTTCTTCTGTCCGTCATGCCCGGAGCATCTCATGCTGTGAAGGCGCAAGCCCGCGGACGTAAGTGGCGACGAAGCCGCGCTCACCGGGCAGGCTAACGCCCAGCCGCTTACTTTTGCCCGGCATGGACCTGACCTACGAAGCCAAATATCATCAGTTAGAAGAACAGCACTGGTGGTTTGCCAGCCGCCGCGACGTGGTCTATGACCTCATCCGGAGCTTGCGCCTGCCCGTGTCGGCGGCCATTCTGGAAATTGGCTGCTCGGGTGGGCCGCTGATGCAGCGGCTAAGCGCGGCCGGCTACTCTGACCTGACGGGTATTGACGTAAGCGTGCCCGCCATTGAGCTGGCCCAGGCCCGGGGCGTCCCCCACGTGTCGGTGATGGACGGCGCCGCGCTGGCGTTTGGCGACGCCCGGTTCGATGTCGTCATTGCTTCCGATGTGCTTGAGCACATTGAGGACGAAGCCCAAGCGCTGCGCGAATGGGCCCGGGTGCTCAAGCCCGGGGGGCAGCTGCTGGTGTTCGTGCCGGCCCACGCTCACCTGTGGAGCGAGCACGACGTGGTGAACCACCACTTCCGCCGCTACTCCCGCCCCGGGCTGCTGGCCGCCCTGGAGCGCGCGGGCCTGCGCGCCCAACGCAGCTCGTTCTGGAACGCGGCGCTGTATCTGCCCACGGCGGTCCTGCGCCTGGGGCGACGAGCGCTGTCCGGCCCGGTGTCGCCAATCAAACGGCCCGGTGCCACCGGCGACTTGCACCATTTTGCCCGGCCAGCCAATCGCTTCTTGTTGAGCTTATTGAAGGCTGAGAACCGCCTGCTGCGCCGCTTCAATCTGCCACTGGGAGTAAGCGTGTTTGCCCTGGCCCAAAAGCCCGCCTGATTTTTTCTTCTTTTCGAGCCTGACCCCTGCCCGCGTGGAGCTATCCATCATCATTCCCATCTACAACGAGGAAGCCAACATCGGCGAACTGCACCGACGCCTGCTGGGCGTGCTGGAGCCCATGGCTTTGCCCGGCGGCTTCGAGCTGATTTTCATCAACGACGGCTCACGCGACCAATCCATGCCACTACTGCTGGCCTTGGCCGCTCGCGACGAGCGGGTGCGCTACATTGACTTCAGTCGCAACTTCGGGCACCAGATTGCCGTCACGGCCGGCCTCGACCGGGCCGCGGGCGAGGCCGTGGTCATCATCGACGCCGACCTGCAGGACCCGCCCGAGCTGATTCCGCTGCTCTATGAGAAGATGCGTACCGGCTACGAGGTGATCTACGCCAAACGGCGTTCGCGCCAGGGCGACAGCGCCGCCAAAAAGCTCACGGCCCGGCTGTTCTACCGGTTGCTGGCCAGCATCACGCACGTTTCTATTCCCGTTGACACCGGCGACTTCCGCATCATTTCGCGCAAGGTGGTGGAGGGGCTGCGGCTCATGCCCGAGCAGAACAAGTTCCTGCGGGGCCAGATTTCCTGGATTGGCTACCGGCAGACGTTCATTGAGTACGATCGGGCCGAGCGCGCCGGGGGCGAAACCGGCTACACCTACCGCAAAATGATACGCCTGGCCCTGGACGGCATCACGGCTTTCTCCGACGTGCCCCTGAAAGCGGCCACGGTGAGCGGGTTCGTGGTATCCGGATTGGCTTTCATAGTGGGCTTGTACACGCTCTATTCGCGCTTTGTGAGCCACGATTACCAGCCCGGCTGGCCGTCGCTCATGGTCAGCATTCTGTTCTTGGGCGGGGTGCAGCTTATTTCGGTAGGCATCATCGGCGAGTACATGGCCCGGCTTTCGGCCAACGTGCGCCAACGCCCGCTCTACCTGATTTCGGACACCAATTTGCCCGTGCCACCGGTGCAGAACAAGTAGACAAAGCAGCCGGACCCCGGGGTGGCTAGCTTTGCGCCCACCGCCTTTCCCGCATGTTGCACATTCTTAACTACCTCAACGGCCAGCTCACGCCGCCCCTGGCCGGCCGCTACCTCGACAACGTGGAGCCCGCCACCGGCCGGGTGTACGGCCAACTGCCCGACTCCGGCCCCGAGGACGTGGCCGCTGCCGTGGCCGCCGCCGAAGCGGCCCTGCCCGCCTGGCGCCGCTTGCCGGCTGAGGAGCGGGGCCGCTTCCTGATGAGGATTGCTGAGTTGATTGACGCCAACCTGGAGCGGCTGGCGCAAGCCGAAAGCCAGGACAACGGCAAGCCCCTGAGCCTGGCGCGCGCAATGGACATTCCGCGGGCCGCCAGCAACTTCCACTTCTTTGGTACCGCCGCGGGGCATTTCGCTACCGAAGCCCACGTGCAGGACGGCGTGGCCCTGAACTACACCGTGTGCCACCCGGTGGGCGTGGTGGGCTGCATCTCGCCCTGGAACCTGCCGCTGTACCTGTTTACCTGGAAAATTGCGCCGGCCCTGGCCGTGGGCTGCTGCGTGGTGGCCAAGCCGTCGGAAATTACGCCGGCCACGGCGTTTTTGCTCAGTGAGTTGTGTATCGAGGCGGGCCTGCCGCCGGGGGTGCTCAACGTCGTGCACGGCACCGGGCCCGGCTGCGGGCAGGCCCTCGTGGCGCACCCGGGCATTAGGGCCATCAGCTTCACGGGGGGCACGGCCACCGGGCGGCACCTGGCCGCCACCGCCGCGCCCCTGTTCAAAAAACTGAGTCTGGAGTTGGGGGGCAAAAACCCCAACCTCGTGTTTGCCGACTGCGACCTGGCCGCGGCCGTGGCCACCAGCATCCGCAGCAGCTTTGCCAACCAGGGCCAGATTTGCCTGTGCGGCTCCCGTATCTTCGTCGAGCGGCCCATCTACGAGGCCTTCAAAGCCGCGTTTTTGCAGCAGCTGCAGGCGCAAAAAATCGGTGACCCGCTGGCGGCCGAAACCACGCAAGGGGCCTTGGTGAGCGAAGCGCATCTGCACAAGGTGCTGGGCTACATCAGGCTGGCGCACGAGGAAGGCGGGCGCCTGCTCGCGGGCGGGCACCGCGTCACGGTTCCAGGCCGCTGCGAAAGCGGGTACTTCCTCGAACCCACCGTGTTTGAAAACCTGCCGCCCGACTGCCGCACCAACCAGGAGGAGATTTTCGGTCCCGTGGTCACGCTCACGCCCTTCGACACCGAGGAAGAGGCCCTGACCTGGGCCAACAGCACCGACTACGGCCTGTCGGCCACCATCTGGACGCGCGACCTGACCCGCGCCCACCGCGTGGCCCAGGCCCTGCACAGCGGCGTGGTGTGGGTGAATACCTGGCTGCACCGCGACCTGCGCACGCCCTTCGGCGGCATGAAAAATTCCGGCGTCGGCCGCGAAGGCGGGCTGGAAGCGCTGCGGTTTTTCACCGAGGCCCAGAACGTGTGCGTTAAACTTTAATCACGGATTTGTGCGGATTTTTTGGATTTCACGGATTTTGTAGTCGGCTGTTGCACAGGTAGGCGGCTGTTGCAGAGTAAGTACAGCAGCACAGAAACCCGCTCGGTTGCAAGGCGTTTGGTGTTGATGGACGCTTACTGGGGTCCTGAGCCATCCACAAAATCCGAAAAACCCGCACAAATCCGCACAAATCCGTGATTCAGATAATCCCCGCATACACCTCCGCCAGCGGCACCCGGCAGCCCACGCTGTCCAAATCGAGCACCGCGGCTAGGTCGCGGGTTTCCACAAAGAGCCAGCTGCCGTTGGGCTGCCGCGTGTAGAGCTCGGCCAGGGCGGCGCGGGAGTCCAGCATCAGGTACTGCTGCAGGCTGGGAATCTGGCGGTAGAGCATGAACTTCTCGCTGCGGTCCTTGTCGGCCGTCGACTCGGACAGCACTTCCACCAGCAGGGTGGGGTTGAGCAGCGTTTCCGGCCGGCGAGTTTCGTTGAAGCTCGGCGGGCCGCACACCACGGTCACGTCGGGGTACACGTAGGCGCTGCCGCTCAGAATCTGCAGGCGCTGGTCGCTGCCCACCACGGCGCAGCTTTTACCGCGAAGTTGACCGCCAAGGGCAACCGTCATGTTGGCGCAAACGCGGTTGTGGGCGTAGCTAGCCCCGGCCATGGCGCGCACTTCGCCGTAGTAATACTCGTGCTTTTCCACGGCCTCGCCCTCCAGGCGGAGGTAGTCGTCGGGCGAAACGCGGGGCAAAGCTTCGGGTAAAGAAGTGGACGGGCTCATAATGCGGGGGAAACAAGGCGCTTAGCCAAAAGTACGAAGCCAACCCCGGCCTTCGCCTTACCTTTGCGGGCCGAACCGCCCGCCTGCCCGAATGCCCCATTCTGCCTCCGATTCCTACGCCCACCCCACGGCCATCCTCGACGAAGGCTGCCAAGTGGGCCGGGGCAGCCGCATCTGGCACTTCTGTCACGTGTGCGCCGGGGCCGACATCGGCGAAGATTGCAACCTGGGCCAGAACGTGTTCGTGGCCGACGGCGTGACCCTGGGCCGCAACGTGAAGGTGCAGAACAACGTGAGCCTCTACGGCGGCGTGGTGTGCGAGGACGACGTTTTTCTGGGCCCCTCGGTGGTATTCACCAACGTGAAGAACCCGCGCAGCGCCGTGCCCCGCAAGGGCGCCGGCCAGTACCAGCCCACCCACCTGGAGCGGGGCGTGACGGTGGGCGCCAACGCCACCATCGTGTGCGGCGTGCGGCTGGGGCGCTACGCCTTCGTGGGCGCGGGCAGCGTGGTCACGCACGACGTGCCGGCCTACGCCCTCGTATACGGCACGCCCGCCCGGGCGCAGGGCTGGATGAGCGCCTACGGGCACCGCTTGGCCTTCGACGCCAGCCGCCGCGCCACCTGCCCCGAAAGCGGCGAGCACTACGAGCTGAGCCCGGACGAGCAGTCGGTGCGCCCCGTGGCGCAGAGCCAGAGTGCGGCCAAACGACCCCGGACGAACTCCTGATTCATAACGCAAAATTCATAATCCTAGCAGTGTACGACCAACTATTGCGCAAAGAGGCCACCCTGGCCGTCATCGGCCTCGGTTACGTGGGCTTGCCCATTGCCCTCGAATTCGCCAAGCAGCTCCGGGTCATCGGCTTCGACATCAACGCCGGCCGGGTGGCCCAGATGAAGCAGGGCATCGACCCCAGCGGCGAGCTGAACAAGCAGGATTTTGAGGGCTGCGACATCACCTTCACCGACTCGCTGGACGTGCTGCGGCAGGCGCAATTTTACATCGTGGCCGTGCCCACGCCCATCGACGAGCACGCCCAGCCCGACCTGAAACCGCTGCTCGGCGCGGCGACCTCGATGGGCAAGGTGCTGAAGCCGGGCGACTACGTGGTGTTCGAAAGCACCGTGTACCCGGGCTGCACCGAGGAAGACTGCATTCCGGTGATGGAGCGGCTCTCGGGCCTGAAATTTCCCCACGACTTCAAGGTGGGCTACTCGCCCGAGCGCATCAACCCCGGCGACAAGGAGCACACGCTGGCGACCATCGTGAAGGTGGTGGCCGGCTGCGATGCCGAGTCGCTCGACGTGGTGGCCAAGGTGTACGAGTTGGTGGTGACGGCCGGCGTGCACCGGGCCAGCAGCATCCGGGTGGCCGAGGCCGCCAAAATCATCGAGAACACCCAGCGCGACGTCAACATTGCCCTGATGAACGAGCTGTCGATGATTTTCGACCGCATGAACATCAACACCTACGAGGTGCTCGAAGCCGCCGGCACCAAGTGGAACTTCCTCAAGTTCTCGCCCGGCCTGGTGGGCGGCCACTGCATCGGCGTCGACCCGTACTACCTCACCTACAAGGCCAAGGAGTTGGGCTACGACGCCAAAGTCATTCTTTCGGGCCGCACCACCAACGACAACATGGGCGCCTATATCGCCCGCAAAACGGTGCAGATGATGATTAAGAAGGGCAAGGACGTGGCCAAAAGCCGCGTGCTCGTGATGGGCGCCACCTTCAAGGAAAACGTGGAGGACATCCGCAACTCCAAGGTGGCCGACGTGATTCAGGAGCTGAAAAACTTCTCGGTGAACGTGGACATCGTGGACCCGCACGCCAACTCGAACGAGCTGCACCACGAGTACGGCTTCCGCCTGACCCACGACGACGACGTGCGCACCGACTACGATGCCGTGATTGTGGCCGTGAGCCACCGGCCCTACGCCGCCAGGGACGAGGCTTACTTCCAGTCCATCATGGGCGAGCACGGCGTGCTGGTCGACATCAAGGGCCTCTACCGGGGCAAAATGAAGGAGCTGCAGTACTGGAGCCTGTGATTCAGTGGTTAGTGGTTAACAATTAGTGATTAGTTTATACTGATGTACTGGTTCGCCACTAACCACTAATCGTTAACCACTAACCACTATGAAAAAGATTCTCGTTACCGGCGGGGCCGGCTACATTGGTTCGCACGCCGTGGTGGAGCTGTACCAGGCCGGCTACCAGCCCGTCATCGTCGACGATTTCAGCAACTCGCAGGAGTCGGTGCTGGCGGGCATCGAAGCCATCCTGGGCACGGCCGTGCCCTTTTACCGCGTTGACTGCGCCGACGAGGCCGCCCTGCGCGGGGTGTTTGCCGCCGAAGCCGGCATCGCGGGCGTCATCCACTTCGCGGCGTTCAAGGCTGTGGGCGAGTCGGTGCTGAAGCCGCTGGCCTACTACCGCAACAACCTCGACTCGCTGCTGGCGCTGCTGGCCGTGATGCCGGAGTTCGGGGTGAAAAGCCTGGTATTCTCGTCGTCGTGCACCGTGTACGGCATCCCCGACGCGCTGCCCGTGACCGAGGCCACGCCCACCAAAAAGGCCACCTCGCCCTACGGCGCCACCAAGCAAATGGCCGAGGACATCCTCACCGACGTAGCCGCCGCGGGTGGGCCGCGCACCATTCTGCTGCGCTACTTCAACCCCATCGGGGCCCACGCTTCGGCCAGGATTGGCGAGCTGCCGCTGGGCGTGCCCAACAACCTAGTGCCCTTCATCACCCAAACGGCGGCCGGCATCCGCGAAAAGCTCACCATCAACGGCAGCGACTACGACACGGTGGACGGCACCAACGTGCGCGACTACATTCACGTGGTGGACCTGGCCAAGGCCCACGTGGTGGCCGTGCGCCGCCTGCTCGACGCCGTGGGCGCCGACCAAGTAGAAACCTTCAACGTGGGTACCGGCCACGGCAATTCGGTGCTCGAAGTGGTGCACGCCTTCGAGCAGGCCAGCGGCCAGAAGCTCAACTACAGCCTGGGCCCGCGCCGCGCCGGCGACGTGCCGGCCATCTACGCCGACGCCACCAAGGCCGCCAACGTGCTGGGCTTCAAAACCGAAACCTCGCTGGCCGACTCGCTGGCCAGCGCCTGGAAGTGGCAGCAGACGCTGACCGATAAAAAGTAACTAGAACGTCATGCCGAGCGCAGCCGAGGCATCTCGCTCGCGCGAGTAATTAATTACCATTGCACGCGAGATGCCTCGGCTGCGCTCGGCATGACAAACGATTAAAACAATTAAGACTATGAAAATCCTCATCACTGGCGGCGCCGGCTTCATTGGCTCCCACGTCGTACGGCTGTTCGTCACGAAGTACCCCGAGCACCAGATTCTGAACCTCGACGCGCTGACTTACGCCGGTAACCTGGAGAACCTGCGCGACGTGGAAACCGCGCCGAATTACCGGTTCATCAAAGGCGATATCTCCGACCAGTCGTTTGTCGACCAGCTGTTTGCCCACGAGGAGCCCGACGCCGTGATTCACCTCGCGGCCGAGTCGCACGTCGACCGCAGCATCACCGACCCCATGGCGTTCGTGAAAACCAACGTCATCGGCACCGTGAATTTGCTGAACGCGGCCCGCCACCTGTGGCAGCCCGGCGGCTACGAGGGCCACGTGTTCTACCACGTGAGCACCGACGAGGTGTACGGCTCGCTGGACTTCGGCCCCGAGCTGTTCACCGAGGAAACCAGCTACGACCCGCGCTCGCCGTACTCGGCCTCCAAGGCTAGTTCCGACCATTTTGTGCGCGCCTGGCACCACACCTACGGCCTGCCCATCAAGCTGAGTAACTGCTCGAACAACTACGGCCCCAACCACTTCCCCGAGAAGCTCATTCCGCTGGCCATCCACCGCCTGCGCACCGGCCAGCCGGTGCCGGTGTACGGCAAAGGCGAGAACGTGCGCGACTGGCTGTTTGTGAAAGACCACGCCACGGCCATCGACGTGGTGTTTCACCACGGCCACAACGGCGCAACTTACAACATCGGCGGCGTGAACGAGTGGCAGAACCTCAAGCTCATCGAGCTGCTCTGCGACGTGGTGGACGAGAAGACCGGCCAGGCCCAAGGCACCTCGCGCAAGCTCATCAAGTTCGTGACCGACCGCGCCGGCCACGACATGCGCTACGCCATCGACAGCCGCAAAATCATGCACGAGCTGGGCTGGCAGCCGAGCGTGACCTTCGAGATAGGCCTGGCCCAAACCGTGGACTGGTATCTTGAAAACGAGGAATGGCTGAAAAACGTGACCAGCGGCGCCTACCAGGAGTATAATAAGCAGCAGTACGGTGGCGCTGCGCGCAATTAAAAATTAAGAATTAAAAATGCGCCTGCCATTCTTCGTGGCCAGTTTCGTGCATTTGAAACGAGCATTTTTTAATTTTTAATTGATAAAATGTACCAAACTCCTTTCCACGAGCGGCCGCTGGACAATCTTACGTTTCTCGTCACGGGCGGCGCGGGGTTCATTGGCTCCAACATCGTGGAGTATTTGCTGAAGTACGGCGTGAAGCAGGTGCGCACGCTGGACGACTACTCCAACGGTTTCCGCAAGAACCTGGCGCTGTTTGCCGGCGACGCCCGGCTGGAAATCCTGAACGGCGACATCCGTGACGCGGCGGCTTGCGCCGCGGCCTGCGCGGGCGTGGACGTGGTGCTGCACGAGGCTGCCCTGGGCTCGGTGCCGCGCTCCATCAAGGACCCGGTGCTGACCAACGACGTGAACGTGGGCGGCTTCGTGCAGATGCTGACGGCGGCCAAAAACGCGGGCGTGCAGCGCTTCGTGTACGCGGCCTCGTCCAGCACCTACGGCGACCACCCCGGCCTGCCCAAGGTGGAAGACCGCATCGGCAAGCCACTTTCGCCCTACGCCGTCACAAAGTACGCCAACGAGCTGTACGCCGACGTGTTTGCCCGCACCTACAGCCTGGAAATCATCGGCCTGCGCTACTTCAACATCTTCGGCCCGCGCCAGGACCCGGGCGGGGCTTACGCGGCCGTGATTCCGCTCTTCATCGACGCTATTCTGCAGAACACGCCGCCCACGCTCAACGGCGACGGCGGCCAGACCCGCGATTTCACCTTCGTGGAAAACTGCGTGCAGGCCAACATCCGCGCCGCGCTGGTGCAAAGCCCCGAGGCCCTGGGCCAGGTCTACAACATCGCCGTGGGCGACCGCACCTCGCTGGTCGAGATGTATAACATTCTGCGCGAGGAAGCCGGCTCCGACCTGGCACCCACCTTCGGTCCCGACCGTGCCGGCGACATCCGCGACTCGCTGGCCGATATTTCCAAAGCCCGAATGCTGCTCAGCTACGACCCGCAAGTCCGCATTCGCGAGGGCTTGCGGCAGACGCTGGCGTGGTTCCGGGCCAACCAGGAGTTTATCGCCGAACGCAATTGAGCGCAAGGTTTCGCGAAGTTTAAAAATTTAAGTCTCGCGAAGTCCGTAGTTCAGAATCTTTGCGAAACGTTATTTTAAAACTTAGCGAAACCTTGCGCTCATGAAAGGCATCATCCTCGCCGGCGGCTCCGGCACCCGCTTGCACCCGCTCACGCTGGCCGTGAGCAAGCAGCTCATGCCCGTGTACGACAAGCCGATGATTTACTACCCGCTGTCGATTCTGCTGTCGGCCGGCATCCGGGAAGTGCTCATCATCACCACGCCCCACGACCAGGCGCAGTTTAAAAAGCTGCTCGGCGACGGCCGGAACCTGGGTTGCGACTTCCAGTACGTGGTGCAGGAAGTGCCCAACGGCCTGGCCCAGGCCTTCGTGCTCGGGGCTGATTTTATCGGTCATGATAAAGTCGCGTTGGTGCTCGGCGACAACATTTTCTACGGTGCGGGCCTGGAAGAATTGCTCAAGGCCAACAACGACCCCACCGGCGGCGTGGTCTTCGCCTACCACGTGCACGACCCCGAGCGCTACGGCGTGGTGGAATTCGACGCCGACAAAAAAGCCCTCAGCATCGAAGAAAAGCCGGCCCAACCCAAGAGCAACTACGCCGTGCCCGGCCTGTATTTCTACGACAACGACGTGGTGGAAATTGCCAAACACCTGGAGATGAGCCCGCGCGGCGAGTACGAAATCACCGACGTGAACCGCGAATACCTGCGCCGGGGCACGCTCAAAGTGGGCATCCTGGGCCGCGGCACCGCCTGGCTCGATACCGGCACCTTCGAAAGCCTGATGCAGGCTGGCGAGTTCGTCAAAGTCATCGAGCAGCGCCAGGGCCTGAAGGTGGGCGCCATCGAGGAGGTAGCCTACCGCCAGGGCTTCATCACCGCCGACCAGCTCCGCGCCTTAGCCGAGCCGCTGCGCAAAAGCGGCTACGGCGACTACCTCCTGCACCTGCCCGAGCAGTTGGTGATGGGAGAGGGAGCGTAGGAGTCGTTCCGGTGGGGCCCTCACCCCCTGACCCCCTCTCCAAAAGAGAGGGGGCACCGGCGTTGCCCTTATTTTAAGCTCCAACAAAAAGGTTATTGTAAAGTAGCTTTTTCGATTGTTGAAGTTTATGTACACAGAACCGGTGCCCCCTCTCTTTTGGAGAGGGGGTCAGGGGGTGAGGCCCCCACCGGAACGACCCATTAGTTTATTCGTCCAGGTACTGGTGCACAAACTTGATGGCCATGCTGCCCTCGCCCACGGCCGAGGCCACGCGGGCCATGGCGCCGGCGCGGCTGTCGCCGGCGGCGAAGATGCCGGGCACGCAGGTTTCGAGTAGGTAGGGCTCGCGCTGCTTTTTCCAAAGTTCGGGGTAGCGCGGGTCGGTCACCAGGTCGCGGCCGGTGAGCAGGAAGCCTTTGCTGTCGCAGGCCACCAGGTCGCACACCCACTCGGTGCTGGGCTTGGCGCCGATGAACACGAAGAGGGCGCGGGCGGGCCGTTTTTCCACCGTGCCGTTGAGGTCGAGCATCACGGCTTCGAGGTGGTCCTGGCCGCACACTTCTTTCACCTGCGAAAAGGGCAGCAGCTCGATGTTAGGCGTGGTCCGAATCTGCTCGATGAGGTAGGCCGACATGCTGGCCGCCAGGTCGGCGCCGCGGATGACGATGAACACCCGGCGGGCGTAGGTGGCCAGGTACATGGCCGCCTGCCCGGCCGAGTTGCCGCCGCCCACGATGTACACGTCCTGCTGGTCGCAGTTGCGCGCTTCGGTGCGGGCCGCGCCGTAGTACACGCCCGCGCCGCTGAGGCGGTCCATGCCCGGCACGTCGAGCGTGCGGTAGCTCACGCCGGTGGTCAGCACAATGGCTTTGGTGCTGATTTCGCTGCCGTCGACCAGGGTGAGCACCTTGTAGCCGTCCTGCACGCAGAGCTTGGTGACTTCCTGCGGGGCCAGGAACTCGGCGCCGAGGCGTACGGCCTGGGCCCAGGCGCGGTGGGCCAGCTCGGCCCCGCTCAGGCCGGTGGGAAAGCCCAGATAGTTTTCGATGCGCGAGCTGGTGCCGGCCTGGCCGCCGGGCGTCTGGCGCTCGATGATGAGGGTTTTGAGGCCTTCGCTGGCGCCGTACACCGCCGCGGCCAGCCCGCTGGGGCCGGCGCCCACCACCACCACGTCGTACATCTCCTGCGTGGCCTGCTGCGTGAGGCCCAGGCGCGCCGCCACGGCCGTGGGCGTAGGCTTGCCCAGGCTGCTGCCGTCCTGAAAAATCACCACCGGCAAATCCGTCGGGGCAAACCCTTTGGCGGCCAGCAGCTCCTGGGCTTCGGGGCTGGTCTCAAAATCCAGCCACTGGTAGCCCACCATGTAGCCGCTGAGAAAATCTTTAAGCTCGTGCGAGAGCGGCGACCATTGAAAGCCAATGAGGCGCACGCCGTCGAACTTGGGCTTGTGCTCGCGCTGCCAGGCATCAAGCAAGTCGTGCAGGGTGGGGTAAAGCAAGTTTTCGGGCGGGTCCCAGGGCTTCATCAGGTAATGGTCGAGCCGGGCCGAGTTGATGGCGCGCACCGCCGCTTCGGTGTCGGCATAGGCCGTGAGCAGCACGCGCTTGGCGTCCGGGAACAGCCCGCGGGCGGCGGTGAGCAGCTCCACGCCTTCCAGCTCGGGCATGCGCTGGTCGGCCACAATCAGGGCCAGCGCCTCCTCCTTGGCGTGCAGCTCCTGGATGGTGGTCAGCGCCTCGGGTCCGGAATTGATGCGCACGATGCGGTAGTCCTGGCTGAATTCCTGGCGCAGGTCACGGGCAATAGCGGCCAGCACTTGTGTGTCGTCGTCGACGGCGAGGATAATGGGTTTTTTAGCGGCCATGGGCTGATGTATAAAAATAGAACGTCATGCTGAGCTTGCCGAAGCATCTCGCTCGCTTCGTATTCACGATTGGGTTACTACCCCACGCGAGATGCTTCGGCAAGCTCAGCATGACGTTCCATTATTGTGATGCCTTGTTGTTTAAAACCAGCACGCTCACGCCAGCGGCGCGGTTACCGGCAACCAGGCGCAAAACTCGGTGTGGCCCGGTCGGGAGCTGACTTCCAGCCGTCCGTCGTGCTGCTTGATGATGCGCTGGGCAATGTCGAGCCCCAGGCCCGAGCCGGCGCCGGCCTGCTTGGTGGTGTAGAACGGCTCAAAAATATGCGGCAGCACCTCCGCCGGGATGCCCGTGCCGTTATCAATTAAAAAAACGCGCACAAAATCATTCTCCCGGCGAACGCGCAGCGTAATTTCGCCGCCCTGGTCGGGCAAGGCGTCGATGGCGTTGTCCAGCAAATTGGTCCACACCTGGTTGAGGCTGCTGACCTGGCCGCGAATCTGGGGCAGGTCAGGGGCGTAGTCGCGGGTGAGGCGCACCTTTTTCTGGCGCAGCTGGAAGCCCAGCATGTTCAGGGTGCTGTTGAGGCCGGTGGTAACGTCGAGCAGCTCAAAGCCACCGGCGCGGTCCATGTGCGAGTAGGTTTTCACGTCGGCCACCAGCTTGCTGATGCGGCTGCCGGCTTCTTGCACGTCGCGGATGAGCTGCAAAGTGCTTTGCTGAGTCTCCAGCCAGGCAAAGGCCGCCGGGCGCGCCGCTGGCGGCAGCACCTGCGCCGCCGCGGCCAGTATTTCCTCCGTCAGGCCGGTTTCGAGCAAGCCCGGGGCGAGCCGAAACCCGTCGGGCACGCCCTGGCCCGCCAGCCAATCGGCCAATTCGTCTTCGCGCGCCGACTGCTCCATCGGCGACAGGTGCGGGGCGGCGGGGTCGGCGGCCGCCACGGGCACGGCCAGCGCCGCGAAGGCGCACAGCGCGGCCGGGTCGGGGCACTGCGCTAGCAATTCCTGCAGCAACTGGGGTTTGGCGGCGGCGCGGACGGCCAGGGCCTGGGCGGCGCGGGCAATGGCCGCGGCGGGGTTGTTCAGCTCGTGGGCCAGGCCGGCCGAGAGCTTGCCCAGCGCCCGCAGCTTGTCGTCGCGCTCCTGGCTGCGCACCTGGTCGCGGCTGCGGTCGTTCATCACGGCCACCAGGCGCTGCACCAGCTCGGGGCTGGCCTGCTCCAGGGCCGGAAACTGGTCGCGGTGCAGCAGGTAAAACAGCGACTCGCCCACGGCCACGCCCTGGCCGCCGACGACGCGCAGCCGCGAGTAGGGCAGCACGCCGGTCACCTGCCCGGTTTCGACCCGGAACACGAAGTCGCGCTGTGCTCCTTTGATGTTATAGAACTGCAGGCCGCCGCGCACCACGGCCAGCATCAGCTCGGCCGGCGCGCCGGGCTCGAATACCACTTCGCCGTCGGCATACGCGCGGGTTTCGCCGTGGTCCAGCAGCCAGTCCAGCGCCTCGGTGGGCAAACCGGCAAAAACGGTGACGGTGGCCAGCTCGGCGGGGGTGAGAGCGGGGGTTGTGGGGAGAAGCATGGGACGTAATGCTACGCCCAACCCAACGGTTAGGGCGGGGGTGCTAACTTGCGAGGGCCCATTCGGGCCACTTTCATCGAGCCTCACTAAAGGACGTATTGATGGTTGAATTTACTTTAAATACAAGCTTTTTACGGGTAGTGGCGCTCCGGGCCGCCGCGGGTGCCGGCGTGTGCATGGCGCTGGGAACGGCCGTCCAGGCACAACAGCGCCCGCGGGTGGCCACCCGCATCGATTCGCTGCGAGCGGCCCGCGACGGCACCCCAACGTATTTTCCGGCGCAGGTCACCCTCACCTCGGGCAAGCAGGTACGGGCCTATTTGCCCAGCTACACCACGTGCTTCCTGGAACGGGTGGAATGCTACGAGACCTCGCCGGAACACCTGCCGCGCCCGGCACTCAAAGCCCTGGACGTGGCCCGGGTCAAGGAAATGACCGTGGACGGGCACCGCTACGAGTCGTTGTCGCTCAAAGGCAAGCCCTTGGGCTTGCTGGCCGAGAACCTGACCGCGCCCGGCCCGGTGGAGCTGTTCGGCTACGCCAAAACCAAGAACGACATGCTCATTCCCATTCCGCTGCCCGTTGGCGCCGTCTTTGTTTCGACCGGGACGCACGAGAAGTACTACTGGTACGTGCGCCCCAGCCCCGGCGCGGCGTTGCGCGAAGTGCCCCGCGGCGGCGGCGACTTCGCCAAAACCATGAGCGTTTTCTTCGCGGCGGATGACGCCCTGGCTGCCCGCGTCCGGCAGCAGGAAAAGGGCGCGCGCGTTGAAAATATGCCGGAGCTGGTGCGGGCCTACAATGCGCACTCAGGCGGTAAATAGTCTTGTTTGCTGGCTTTTTGGGCAACTTTTTAATCCTCGCACGCCTTATCATTGGCTGACCCACCAGGGCCGGCACCTTTGCATTTCATGGCCAAAGCCAGAACCGTTTATTTCTGCCAGTCCTGCGGCGCGCAGTCGGCCAAGTGGATAGGCCGCTGCCCGGTGTGCGGCGAGTGGAACACCTACGTCGAGGAAGTCATCCAGAAGGAAACCGTGGCCACCACCACCGGCCAGTGGAAGCCCGCCAGCACCGTGCCCGGCGGCAGCAAAACCAAGGCCGCCAAGTCGGTGCCCCTGAATGATATTCTGGCCGAGGACGAGCCCCGCATCCTCACCCCCGACGCCGAGCTGAACCGCGTGCTGGGCGGCGGCCTCGTGCCGGGCTCCATCGTGCTCATCGGCGGCGAGCCGGGCATCGGCAAGAGCACGCTGATGCTCCAGATTGCTTTGAGCCTGCGCCAGATGAAGGTGCTCTACGTGAGCGGCGAGGAAAGCGAGGCCCAAATCAAGATGCGGGCCGAGCGCCTGGCCGACGGCCAGCACCCGGGCTGCTACATCCTCACCGAAACCAACACCCAGAACATCTTCCGGCAGATTGACCAGGTGCAGCCCAATCTGCTCGTCATCGACTCCATCCAGACCATGCACTCCACGCTGGTGGAGAGCGGCGCCGGCAGCGTGAGTCAGGTGCGCGAATGCACCGCCGAGTTCCTGAAATTTGCCAAGGAAACCAGCACGCCGGTGCTGCTCATCGGCCACATCACCAAGGACGGCAGCATCGCGGGGCCCAAAATCCTGGAGCATATGGTCGACACCGTGCTGCAATTTGAGGGCGACCGGCACCTGAGCTACCGCATTCTGCGCACCACCAAGAACCGCTTCGGCAGCACCTCTGAGCTGGGCATCTACGAGATGCAGGGCGACGGGCTGCGCCAGGTGAGCAACCCCTCCGAAATCCTGCTCTCGCAGCGCGGCGAGAGCCTGAGCGGCATGGCCATCGGGGCCACGCTGGAGGGCAACCGCCCGCTGCTGGTGGAAGTGCAGGCCCTGGTCACGGCCTCGACCTACGGCACGCCGCAGCGCAGCAGCACGGGCTTCGACACCAAGCGTCTGCAAATGCTGCTGGCCGTGCTGGAGAAGCGCGCCGGCCTGCGCCTGGGCCAGCAAGACGTGTTCCTGAACATCGCCGGGGGCCTGCGCCTCGACGACCCGGCCCTGGACCTGGCCGTGTGCGCGGCCGTGGTGTCGTCGCTCAACGACGTGCCCATTCCCGGCCACGTGTGCCTGGCAGCGGAAGTTGGGCTGAGCGGCGAAATCCGGGCGGTGTCGCGCCTCGACCAGCGCCTGGCCGAGGCCGAGAAGTTAGGCTTTCGTGAAATGTACGTGTCCCAATTCAACGGCAAGGGCTTGGACCTGGCCCGCTTTGGCTTGAAAGTGCACGCCGTGAGCCGCCTCGATGAGGTGCTGAACGGCCTGTTTAACTGATGGAAAAGCGCGCTGATAATCAGCCGGTGGCCGCCGTAAGGCGCAGCAACCCTTTAGCTGCCCGCCCGAGCGCCGCCTAAAATGTTTAGGGCGTCGATTGGATTTTATAAATCAAAACCCCGTATCTTCGGAGTGCTGATAGGCTTTTCCCGTGAAATTGATGGAAAAAGCCGAATAGCCCTGGCATTTGTTTAGTCGATAGTTGGCAACCAGTGGTGGTTGCCGGCTCTATGTTTTTTCGTGCTATGATATCATCTTTTACTATTTGTGCGCGCCGGCTGCTGGGTGCGGTGCTGCTGCTGGCTCCTTTGTGGGGCCGCGGGCAGGCCAAGACGGGCCCGAGCAAGTCTGCCGCGGCCGAGTCCGCTGGCACGGCCATCCTGACCGGCCACGTGAGCGGAACGGACTCCGATTCGGTAGCGGTTTCGCTTCGCGAGAACCCGCTCGACCCCAAGGAGAAGCTATTCCGCGTTGCGCTGAGCGGCAAGGGAGATTTCCGGCTGGTGGTGCCGGTGGGCGGCCCGACCAAGGCCGACCTGGTGTACGGCGATGACGTGGCGCCACTATTTCTGGACCCCGGCACCGACATAGACGTGCGTTTTAAAGGCAGCGACATGTCGGGCACCCTCAAGTTCAAGGCCAACGGCGTGCCCACGGGCCTGGCCACCAAGCTGCGCAACCGGCAGAACCTCACCGACGAGCAGCACCACCGCCAGCAAGCTGCCAACGCCAACAACTACCTGGTGGAAGCCGACGAGCAATTTGTGGAAAACGACGGCTTTCAGGTGTTGCCCGACAATATTCAACTCTACGAAGCGCCGTTTCTGTCCTTTCTGGACTACCGCCGCAAGAATCAATTTGAGTTTCTGGACGACCACGCCGCCAAGCAGTCGTTCACCCAGGACTTTTACAACTACGCCAAGGCCGAAGTGACCTACGCCTATGCCAATGACCGCCTGACCTACCAAGACCTGCGCGAACAAGTGGTAAACACCGAAGGCCGGCTGAAAATGGGCGCTGACTACTACAGCTTTCTGCGCGAGCCCGGCCTGCTGAACGAGCCCACGGCCGCCCAGAGCGAGCTGTACCACGAATTCCTCATCAACTACGTGCATTTTGCGGTGGGGCAGGAAAAGCACCAGCGCACCGACCCGGACTTTTATACGGCGTCCTATGCCTTTGCCAGCAAGAAGCTGACCGGTCCCATCCGCGCCATCATTCTGGGGCGCGTGTTGCAGGAATCGTTCCGGTTTGGGCACGTGAAGCAGTCGTCGGCCATGCTGGCCGATTTCCGCAACTACGACCTGAAGAATCAGTACTACCCCACCTTGCAGGCCGACTTCAATCAGCACAAGGACTTTGCCATTGGGGCGCCCGCGCCCGACTTCAAGCTGCCTTCGGCCAAAGGCGACACCGTGCGGCTGCATGATTTCGCGGGCAAGCTGGTTTACATCAATTTTTGGAAAACCACCAACGGCCTGTGCCTGCGCGATTTGGCGTACGCCCAGGAGCTGATGCGCAAGTTTGAAGGCAAGAATATTACTTTCATCAACATCGCGCTGGACGAGAATGAACAGGCATGGAAGCAGCTGGTAACCGTGAAGAAGCTGCCCGGCATACAGGTGCGCATGCCCGGCGGCCTGCGCTCGGCCGTGGCCCAGGCCTACGCCCTGCAGGAAGTGCCCACGTACTTGCTGGTGGGCGAAGACGGCACCTTTCTCAACACCAAGCCCAAGCGCCTAAGCAGCCGCGCGGCCGTGGACGAAATCAACCAGTCGTTCGGCAAGGCCAGCACCTACACCAGCGCCATCGAGTTTCAGGCCACCAAGAAGTAGCACGACCCCCGCCGCAACCGCAGCAGCGCGAACTTTGTGGCTCGCGCTACTGCGGTTGTCCCTTTTCATGTCTCAGCTTACCGACAGCCTCAACGTTTTATCGAAGGCTACCCCGCTCCGCGTGTGGAACACACTGCAAATCGTGGGTTCCTACGTGTTGAGCAAGCTCACCGGCAGGGCGCGGCTGCGGGGCCTGCCCATGGCCCTGAGCTTCGAGCCCACCACCAGCTGCAACCTGCGGTGCCCGGAGTGCCCCAGCGGGCTGCGCTCGTTCACCCGGCCCACGGGCATGTTGCCGGAGGACTTGTTTAAGCGGACCATCGACGAGGTAGCCAGCCGGCTCTGGTACCTCATCTTCTACTTTCAGGGCGAACCGTACCTGCACCCGCAGTTTCTGGACCTGGTGAAGTACGCGGCCGACAAGGGCATTTACACCGCCACCAGCACCAACGCCCATTACCTAAGCGACCAAAACGCCCGCCGCACCGTGGAAAGCGGCCTCGATCGCCTCATCATCTCCCTCGACGGCACCACCCAGGACGTGTACGAGCAGTACCGCGTGGGCGGCAAGTTGGAAAAAGTGCTGGAAGGGACCCGCAACGTGGTACGCTGGCGCCGAGAACTCAAATCGAGCACGCCGCGCATCATCTTCCAGTTCCTGGTGGTGCGGCCCAACGAGCACCAGGTAGCCGACGCCCGGCAACTGGCCGACGCGCTGGGCGTGGACGACGTGTGGTTCAAGACCGCGCAGATTTACGACCACCAGCATGGCTCGCCGCTCATCCCGACTATCGACTACTACTCGCGGTACCAAAACAACGGCAATGGCACCTGGAGCCTGAAAAATACCCTGCTCAACCACTGCTGGAAAATGTGGCATTCCTGCGTCATCACCTGGGACGGCCTGGTGGTACCCTGCTGCTTCGACAAAGACGCCGAATACCGCCAGGGCGACCTCAAAACCGAAACCTTCCGCCAGCTTTGGCGCGGCCCCAACTACCAGCAGTTTCGCGGTAGCCTGCTCAAAGGCCGCGACCAAATTGAGATGTGCCGCAACTGCTCCGAAGGCACCAAGGTGTGGGGGTGATTTCAATTAACAGTTAACAGTGAGCAATTAACAATTGGGTTAAATCCAGTCAAACTCTATTGTTAATTGCTCACTGTTAACTGTTAATTGAAATCACTTGTGTCCCTTCTTTAAATTCTTGCCGAGGTCTTCGACTTGCTTGAGGAAGTCGTCGGTGTCGGTGTCGGCGTAGACGCCGTAGGCGGAGGCGATGGTGCCCTTCACGCCGTCGGTGGCCTCAATGGCGTAGAGAATGGACGTGTCGTCGGGGTTGCTCTCGCCTTCGAAGCGGTAAAAATCCACGATGGTTACTTCGTCGGGCGCGTAGCTTTTGGGCGAGCGGGGGTCGAGGGTGTGCAGGCGGCCATCGGTCACTTTGAAATCCTGAGTGAAGCCGTCCTTGGTCAGCATGTTCTCGACGTTGACGAGCGACCGTTCTTCTTCTTTGTCCTGCATGGCGGTGGGGTGTTTGGGTAAAAACGCGCGGAATGGGTGGGGGCAGACGCCGCCCGCCCCCGCTTCGGCTATACGGGGCCGGGGCGGGGGCGGGTTATGTGAACAAGAGAAAACGGCGGATGCCCGGTCAGCGGCCGGCGGCAGTGCGCGCCTCAATGGTTTGCTGCAGCCGGTCCACGTCGAGCGAGCCGCAAGCCCCGCCGCAGCCTTTGGCACAGCCGGCCGCCGTCTTGCTGAAGAAAGCCCGCCAAAAAATCCGGCCCACGTAAAAGGCCGCCGCCGCAAAGAGCGCAGCAATCAGAAAATACTGGATTTCGACGGAAGTGAGGGCGAGCAGCATCATGCTAGGTAAACTGCGCTTGAAAAAGAATGGTTTACAAAGCTAATAAATGGCCCCGCGGCCGGCGCGGCTACGACCAGAACTTCCGGATGGTTTGCTGCATCTCGCCGTGCACGTGGCCGTTGCTGGCCACCACCTCGCGGCCAAAGAGCGGGTCGCCATCTTCCAGAAACGCGGTGACGTGCCCGCCCGCCTCGCGTACCAGCAGGATGCCCGCCGCCACGTCGTAAGCGTTGAGGTTGAACTCGAAGAAGCTTTCGCAGCGCCCGGCGGCCACGTAGGCCAGGTCCACCGCCGCGGAGCCGAGGCGACGCACGCCGTGGCTGCGGCTCATGAAAGCGCCCAGCACCTGCAGGTAGGCGCTCATTTTGCCGAAGTCCTTGTAAGGGAAACCGGTGGCGATGAGGGCGCTGTTCAGGTCGGGGATGTCGCTCACGCGAATGGGCTGCTCGTTGCAAAATGCGCCGCCGCCCTGCACGGCCCGGAAGCTCTCGTCGCGGTTTACCTCGTGCACCACGCCCACCACCAGCTCCTGGTGGTGCAGCAGCGCCACGCTGATGGAGTACACCGGCAGGCCGTGCACGAAGTTGGTGGTGCCGTCGAGCGGGTCGATTATCCAGGTAAATTTCTCGGTGTGCGTGTCGGGGCCGGTGGTGCCTTCTTCGGTGATGAAGCCGGCGGCGGGCAGCAGCTGGCGCAGGCCGGCCACGAGCCGGCGCTCGGTTTCCTGGTCCACGTAGCTCACCAAGTCGTGCACGCCCTTGTGCTCAACTTTGCTCCGGTCGAAGGTGGCCGCCTCCTGGCGGATAAATTCGGCCGTGGTGCGGCACAGGGCCGCCAGGTCGTGGGAGAGTTGGGGAAAGTCCATAGCGCGAAGTTTCACGAGGTTTAAAGTAGGTTTCGCAAAGGTCCGCCCATTGGCAAAGGTCCGCCCAATTGAATAATCAGGTCTGGTCTGCTAGGGCGTGTTCTCAATTTAGCCAGAGGGTGATGGCGCGTAGTTGGACAAAAGCCGCGTAGGTAGCGGCGAGCTTGTCGTAGCGAGTGGCCACGCGCCGGAACTGCTTGAGGCGGTTGATGAGCCGCTCGACCTGGTTGC
>NZ_JANNOD010000074.1:0-54935 GCF_031398885.1 Hymenobacter sp. | reverse complement strand
AACGTTGGTGTCGTTGCCCTCGATGTTGGCGTCCTGGAACGTGCCTTCCCGGCTCAGGTAGGTCACGCCCGGGGCCACGAGCAGGTAGGGCTGGATGAGGGCGTCTTCCTTCAGCGCCCAGCCGTTGTTGAGCTTGAGCTTGAGGGCCAGGTTGGCAATGGCCAGGTTGGTGCTGAACGTGTTGGCCGGATTGGCGGGCTGGCTGCCTTTCAGCTCCACGTAGGCCAGGTGCAGGCCCAGGTCCAGGCCCGGGGCGAGGTAGCGGTTCACGTTGAAGCCCGGGCCGTAGTTGTTCTCGCTCCAGTCCCAGAAGTTGGAGCCGTAGTTGCCCTTGTACTGGAAAGCGCTGCCGGAAAGGCCAATGGCCGTTTTCTTGTCGGCACTTTGGGCGTGCGAGGGAGAAGTGGCCGTGCCAAGCAAGGTTGCTCCCAACGCGAGGCTAAGCAGGAGTTTAGGTTTCAAGACCATAACATTATTTGGGTGTGAGAATAAAGGCGTTACGCCGCAACGGCCCGGGCGGGTCGCTTCGGATGTGCTGCTATACCCTTTTCCTCTAAAAAAGTTGTTCTTTCCGTCGCCCCTGCGCCTGATAGTATCTGGTAAACAGCTTGATATTTAGCTATTGCAGCCAAAGAATCGTTCTGCATCGCGCTATTGCCACCCGATTAGCGCCTCCATCAGCAGCAGGCGGGCGGCCGCATCGGCTTTCATGCTCAGCATATCCACAACCCGAAGCCGGCGCGCCGGTGCCGGGCCTGCCCGTTGATGGTCACTTCGCCTTCCAGCACAAAGGCATACGTGCCGTTGCCGGCCCGCTTCAGGGCATAGTCGAGGCCCACGCCGCGCTGATTGGGAAACACCCGGGTTTGCAGGAACTTCACTTCCTGCCGGGACTGTGATTTTTCTCGCGGTAGGCCAGGCCGGTGCCGGCGCTCATCACCCGCACGGATGACGGCCTGCCGGCCCGTGGCATCCTGGTGCTCCAGGTCGCCGACCCGCGGAATGGAAATGCTTGCCATGTTGTCGTGCGGGTGCTGGCCGAAGTCCCTGCCCCCGGCCACGGTGCCGACGTTGGTTAACGCTTGGCTTATCATGTTCGACCGCCCTGCAGTGGGTACTGCCCCAGTCGAACAACCCTTTTTGCAGGCTTGAAAGTGGGGCGCCGTCCAGTTTCCTCAAACCCGGGCTTACCCGAGCAGCGTGTTCTTTTGACGCTCAAATTCCTGCGCCGTGAGCACGCCCTGGTCCCGCAGGTTGCGCAGCTTAATCAGCTCATCCGCAACGAAGGAAGCCGGATTGCCCGAAGCCGCCGCAGTTGCGGGCAGGTAAACCAAGGGTCTTCGAAGGGCCAGGTACAAGGCGACCAACCAGCCGATGACGGTCCAGCCCGCAAGGATGTTCACGAGGAAAATGACGAGAAAGTCCGAACGTTTGCGGGCAATGAACGACGGGATGAAGTTGACGATGAACAGCATTGGCAGCAGCATCAGGAGCATCAGCTCACTGCCGCCGATGTCGCCCAAGAATAACAAGCACGTACTCATTGCCAGTCGAATCAGGTGTTCGCCGATTTCAAATTAAAACCGCGCGTAATTCAGCCCCAGAATCAGCACGATGCCGACGACCATCAGAATCAGGTACGTTTCGACGGCGCCGGTTTGCACGTAGCGGAGCAGTTGGCCGCCGCCGTTCACCACCCGGCCAAAACCGCCCACGACGGGGTTGATGAGGCCGTTTTCCACGAATTTAAACAAGCCGTTGGACAGCGCCATGACCGGGCGGGTGAACAGCGCGTCGTACAGCTCGTCGACGTAGTATTTATGGTACACCAGGCTTTCGGGGGCCGAGCGCGGGGCGCCGTCCGCGGCCGGGCGCTGGGCGCGGACCACGTAGAACACGTAAGCCAGAGCTATGCCCAGCACGCCGGCGGCCACCGACAAGCCGATGAGCATCAGTTCCGTGTTGTGGTCGGGCTCGGCGGCGAAGGCGGCCGGCACGAGGCGCTGCGAGTAGGTGAAGATGGGCGCCAGATACTCGGCCAGGTAGTGGCGCCCGCCGGTGAACATGGGCGCGCCCAGAAAGCCGCCCCCCGCCGCCAGCACGGCCAGCACGACGAGCGGCAGCGTCATCGACGCGGGCGACTCGTGCAGGTGGTGCTTTTGCTCGGCCGTGCCGCGGAACTCGCCGAAGAAGGCCAGGAACAGCAGGCGAAACATGTAGAACGCCGTGAGGAAGGCCGTGAGCAAGCTCATGGCCCACAGCACTTTGTTGTGCTCGTAGGCGTGGCTCAGGATTTCATCCTTGGAGAAGAAGCCCGAGAACGGCGGAATGCCCGAGATGGCCAGGCAGCCAACGAGGAAGGTGACGAACGTAATGGGCAGCGCCTTGCGCAGGCCGCCCATGCGGCGCAGGTCCTGCTCGTTGCTCATGGCGTGGATGACCGAGCCGGCCCCGAGGAACATCAGCGCCTTGAAAAACGCGTGGGTCAGCACGTGAAACAGCGAGGTGCTGTAGCCCATCACGCCCAGCGCCAGAAACATATACCCGAGCTGCGACACCGTGGAGTAAGCCAGCACCTTCTTGATGTCGTTCTGGGCCAGGCCGATGGTGGCGGCAAACAACGCCGTGGCCGCGCCCACGATGGCCACCACTTGCAGCGTGTCGGGCGCCAGGGTGAACAGCACGTTGGCCCGCAGCACCATGTAGATGCCCGCCGTGACCATGGTAGCGGCGTGAATCAAGGCCGAAACCGGCGTGGGGCCGGCCATGGCGTCGGGCAGCCAGGTGTAGAGCGGCAGCTGGGCCGACTTGCCCATGGCCCCCACGAACAGCAGCAGCGTAATGGCCGTGCAGATGCCCGCGCCGTAGGTACCGAACTGGCCCAGGCTGGCCATCTGGAACACCTCGGCGTACTGCACCGAGTTGAAGGTGAGGTAAATCAGAAAGATGCCGAGCAGGAAGCCCAGGTCCCCGATGCGGTTGATGATGAAGGCTTTCTTGGCGGCGTTGTTGTAGACGGTGTTCTGGTTCCAGAAGCCGATGAGCAGGTAGGAGCACAGGCCCACGCCTTCCCAGCCAATGAACAGGATGACGAAGTTGGACCCCAGCACCAGCACCAGCATGCTGAAAATGAACAGGTTCAGGAAGCTGAAGAACTTGCCCACGTTCTCGTCGTGGGCCATGTAGCCGATGCTGTACACGTGAATCAGGAAGCCCACGCCCGTCACCAGCAGCAGCATCACGAGGCTGAGCTGGTCAATCTGGTAGCTGAAGGGAATTTGCAGCGAGCCCACCGTAATCCAGTCGAACAGCTGCACGGTGTACTGGTACTCAAAGTTGAGGAACAGCATCACCGAAATCAGGAACGAGCCCAGCACGGTGGCGCTGCCGATGAGCCCGGCCACGGTGCCGGAGAGCTTACGGTTCAGCAGCCCGTTCAGCAGGAAGCCCAGGAAGGGCAGCAGCGGAATCAGGACGTAGAGCAGCGTGGAATACGGGGCGTTGGCGCCGGGAAGAACGGTTTCCATGTGGAGACTCGGTGTCTTGGGGATTTGGCTGAGGGAAGGCGGGATTGGAGCGGTTTGGGAGAGGAGGCGCGGCTGGTCGTTCGCGAAACCGAACAATCACCAAGTCCCCAAGACCCTAAGCCCCCAAGTCCCCAACTACCACTTCAACCGACTCAATAAGTTAACGTCGGTGGTCTGGAAGTTGCGGTAAATCATGACGATGATGCCCAGGCCCACCGAGACTTCGGCGGCGGCCACGGCCATGATGAAGAACACGAAAATCTGCCCGTTGGGGTCGGCGCGGTAGGCCGAGAAGGCCGTCAGCAGGATGTTCACGGCGTTGAGCATCAGCTCGACGCACATGAAGATGATGATGGCGTTGCGCCGCACCAGCACGCCCGTGACACCGATAGCGAACAGCGCCGAGGCGAAGAAGACGTAGTACTGCAGCGGAACGGTGCGGATGACTTCGGGAATCGTTTGGTCCATTCTTTCACAAAGCCGGCGAATGAGCGGTAAAGCCGGCCGGCGGGCAAAGGTACCCGGAAAAACGAAAAAAGCGGGCCGATTTTGCGCATTGTCTTGCGTCCAGCACGTCCTGCCGAGCGCTGTCGAAGCAGGACGTTCGTAGAAATTACTGGAGCAACAAAAGTTAAAGTAATTTCGGAAGGCCGGCGTCTGCGTGGGCACAATGAAAACCTTGGCACTTTCGCTCCCCTCCTCCCTGCCCCCAATGACGGCCTCGCAGCAAGACCGCCAGATTGCCGAAGCCGTGCGCCAGCAGCGGCCCCGGCTGCTGCAGTTCATCCGCCGCCGCATCCCCGACGAAGCCGAGGCCGAAGACCTCCTGCAGGACGTCTTCGCCGAGCTCGTGGAAAGCTACCGCATGCTCAAGCCCGTGGAGCAGGCCGCGGCCTGGCTCTTCCGGGTGGCCCGCAACCGCATCACCGACCTCTACCGCCGCAAACGACCGGTGAGCCTGGAAGCGGCCTTCGGCGCGGCCGAAGCCTCCGACGACGGCGAGGGCCTGCTGCTGGCCGACCTGCTGCCCGCGCCCGACGACTCGCCCGAAAACCGCCTGCTGCGCGAAACCCTCATGGAAGTTCTCACCGACGCGCTGGCCGAGCTGCCCGCCGCCCAGCGCCAGGTGTTTGTGTGGCACGAGCTGGAAGACAAAACCTTCCGCGAAATGGAAGCCGAAACCGGCGTACCGCTCAAAACCCTGATTTCGCGCAAACACTACGCCGTGCTGCACCTGCGCAAGCGGCTGCAAAAATTGTACACCGAGTTGTTTACGGATTGATTTGCTGATTCTTTGATTTGCTGGTGTGCTTTTCAACATCACCTATCGCACCCCGCCCTTTCCCACCAGCAGCACATCAGCACATTTCTCCCATCAACACATCACCCCAACTTATCATGGACCGTAAATTCTGGCTGCTTCGCGGCCTCCGCTTTGTTCTCTTCGCGGCGCTGTTTGTTACCGCGGCGCTCTTCGTCACCCAATACCTCTGGAACTGGCTGGTGCCCGAGCTGTTCAACGGCCCGGCCATCAGCCTGGGGCAAACCCTGGGCCTGCTCGTGCTGAGCCGCATTTTGTTCGGGGGCTTCCGGGGCGGGCGGCCCGGCGGCTGGGCCCAGCGGCGCAAGGCCTGGCAGCAGCGCATGGCCGGCCGCATGGAGCACCTTAGCCCCGACGAGCGCGAAAAATTCCGCCAGCAAATGCAAACCCGCTGCGGCATGGGCTGGATGCGCCGGCCCGAAACCGCTGCTACGGCGGAAACTACCGCCCGGCAGCCGGCTTAAGCGCCGCCTCCTTCAACAGTGTTTGATGCGCGCGGCCCCGTTTGGCGGGGTCGCGCTTTTTTATATAAATTTTATTTAGACATTTGTCTAATTATAAAAGCATCGCCGTGAACGCGCTTTTCAAAGCCCTGAACGACCCCACACGCCGCGCCATCCTGGAGCGCCTGCGGGCCGGGCCCCAAACGGCCGGGGCCATCGCCGAGCAGTTTCAGTTTTCCGCCCCCACCATCAGCCACCACCTGGACCTGCTGCGGCAGGCCGACCTGGTGACCAGTCAGAAACACGGCCAATTCGTGGTCTATACCCTCAACATGACGGTGTTTGACGAGCTGTTGGGCTGGCTGCACCAGTTCAAATCTTAGTCCCGCCAACCTGCTTTAATTTTTCTGCCGTGAAAAACAACCTGCTTCCCTGGCAACTTCTGACCCTCGTGGCCCTCGTGGTGCCGTCGCTGTACCTGCTCTACGCGTGGCCGGCCCTGCCCGCGCAGGTGCCCACGCACTTTGACCCGAGCGGCGAACCCAACAGCTACACCAGCCGCGAGCACCTGTGGCTGCTCACGCTGGCCCTGCCGCTCGGCGGGGCCGGGCTGTTCGCGGTGCTGCCCCGCCTCGACCCCAAACGCCGGCTCGATGGCCGCAGCGCCAACTACCAGAAGCTCGGCCTGGCCGTGGTGGGCCTGCTCAGCGGCCTGGCCTGCTACGTGCTCTACCTGGCCCTGCACCCCGGTACGGCACCCGGCCGGGGCATTGCGGTGCTGGTGGGCGTGTTTTTCGCCCTGCTGGGCAACTACCTCACCACCGTGCAGCCCAACTATTTCGTGGGCATCCGCACGCCCTGGACGCTGGAAAGCCCCACGGTGTGGGCCCGCACGCACCGCGTGGGCGGCATCCTGTTCTGCGTGTCGGGCCTGCTGCTGGCCGGGCTGGCCTTGGTGCTGCCAGCGGCCTGGGCGCTGCCGACGCTGCTGGTGCTGGTGCTCGGCACCGCGGGGTTCTGCTACGCCTATTCGTACGCGGCTTTTCAGCAGGAAGAACGCCTCAGGAAAACGCTTTAGCCACAGGCCGGCCGGGCGGGCGCGCGGCCGCCCAACCATCACCGGACCTGCGTGGGAAGCCAGCGCTTGCTGACGTATACTTCCGACGCGTCGCTCCTCGAATCCGAGGGTGATGAAATTTAATTCAAGAATAGTTTGCATAATGTCAATATAATATAGTATGTTTGCATCGTTAAATTAATTATTACTTCAGTGCAACTCGTCAAGGACTCTTGCTTTCTCCCCGCCGTGGTGGCTGTCAGCCTGCTGTTTGTGGGGGTGCCCGGGCGGGCACAATACGCCTTCAACCACGTGGCGGTGCCCGGGTCCGTGAGCCGGAATGTGGAGGAGCCCCCCAAGGCCGGCGCATACCGGATGGTGCACGGCGTGGTGCAAGGCGAAGCCGGCGCCCTGCCCGGCGCAACGGTGTGGCTGTGGGGCAGCCGGACCATCGCCGTAACCAATTCCGAAGGCGAATTTGAGTTGCGCGTGCCTGCCGACGCCAAGCTGATAAAAATAGTTTGCGGCTACGGCGGCCTGCAGGAGGAAGCGCTGACTCTGGCTCCGGTGCAGGCGCTGGGTTCGGTTTACCTCCTCCGCACCAAAAGCGTCGCCGCTGAGGCGTTGAGAACTAAGTAGCTTCTTAGCCAACCCCGATTTTTTCCTCATCACCCTACTACCGCACCTTCTTTCTGCAAGACTGCCTTCGGGCGAAAAAAATCCTGTCCCCTTGGGGCAGGATTTTTTCGTGTATCCGGCAACTGGCTAGGCTCAACCCCGTTTCCTCCGCAGGCCCCGGCCGTCGTTGGCCGACAATTAGCCGGTGTTGGGCGAAGGCCGGCCCCACCGGATAGGAACAATTCTTCTTTGCATCATTCAACCACGTATCTATTATCCATCCTTAACCGCTTCTAATTATGCGCCGCTTCTCGCTTCTGATTACTGCTTCGTTTCTGACCTGCGCCCTGGCCCTTGCTCCCGCCGCCGCCCAACAAGCCCCGGCGGATTTCGTCGGCAGCACCGCGCCCGTTGCGGGTGTCGTGGCCGGCCGTTTCCTGCCGGCCGCGGGGCCAGCCGATGCGGAAGACGACGTGGTGCTTTCGGGCAAAATCACCAACCCCGCCGGGCCGTTGCCCGGGGCTGTCATCATCCTGAAAGCCACCAAGCAAATGGCTGTGACCAACGCCGAAGGAGAATTCCAGTTTGTGGTGCCCGCCACCGCCGGTGCTCTGGATGCCGTGGTGACCTACGCGGGCTACGCCGACGAAGCCATGACGCTGAACGCCGCCGCCAGCGAGTCGACCGTGAACCTGACCGATGCCCGGGTCATCGTGGTTTCGCGCAAGCAGCAGCTCAAAACCTTCCTCAAAACCGCCCGCAAGCAAGTGAAGCACGACCTGAGGGAAGTACGCAGGTCGCAGGAAGATTAACCGCTCGCTGCTGGAACGCAAAAAGCCCCGACCATTCTGGACGGGGCCTTTTTTGTTTGGCGCCTTAAGCAGTCGTCCAAAAGCAAACGAGTTGTTCGTCAAGTGTCTACCAAGGAGCTAACAACTGACAACTGATGCCTGACAACTTAATGACCAGCGGGCTACAAGTCCTTGGTATTGTCGTCGAGCTGCCGGTCGATGATGAGGTGGTAGGGGTCGACGGCCACGGAGGCGGGCTTTTTGGCCACTACAAAGCGCAACTGATTGTCGCCGGCGCGCAGGCGGCGCTTCGCGAGCAGCAGGGGGGCGGCGGGCTTTTGATTCTTGCCGGTTTCTGGAAAGATGGCCACCGGCAGCACGTCGCGGCTCTGGTCGGCGGGCTTTTGGTTGCCCAGGCTGTCGGCGTAGAACTTGGCCGACTTCACCGTGAAGTCGACCTGGTATTGGCCGTTGGGCAGCTTCTTGCTGGTGGCGGCCGTCACGCGGTTGTCGTACAAGGTGATGCGGTCGAACACGTCGGTCAGGAAGGGCTGCAGCGAGTCGGGCGCGGCCCGGCGCAGGTAGCCGATGAACTCCGGCGAGTTGGTGTAGGGCGGGCCCTGGAAGGCCACGGCTTTCACGTACTGCTGCAGGGCGGCGTTCAACCGGGCCTCGCCCAGGTAGTCTTGCAGGGCGTACATCACCACCGAGCCTTTGGCGTAGTGGATGTACTGCTGGTTTTCGACCAGCCCCAGGGGCACTTCCTTCTTGCTCTCGAAGGCCCGGCCCGACAGGTAGCGGTTCATGTCGAATTTGAGAAAGCGCTGCATGGTGCTGGGGCCGTTGTGGTGGCTGAGCACCATCAGGGCCGAGTACTCGGCCATGGCCTCGGCCATGAGGGTGCAGCCCTGCACGTTGCCGCCGATGACTTGGTGGGCCCACCACTGGTGCGCCACCTCGTGGGCCGTCACGTAGTAGGGGTAGTTCAGGTCTTCGGGGTTGGCCGTGTCCACCTGGGCCACGAAGCCGATGCTTTCGGAAAACGGCACCGTGTTGGCGAAGCTCTGGGCGAAGCCCTGGTAGCGCGGGAATTCGAGGATGCGCAGCTGCCGGTGCTGGTAGGGCGAGAAGTTGCGCGAGCAGTAGGCCAGCGCGTCCTGGGCGCCTTCGGCCATGCGCTTGAGGTTGAACTCGTGGCCGGGCTGGTAGTAGATGGTGATGGGAATGGTGCGGCGCCCGGCCGTGTCGACCCACTCGGCCTTGTACTCCTTGTACCGGGCCGAGAGGAAGGTGTAGAAGTTGAGCATGGGCCGGTCCATGACGTAGGTGAAGTAGCGGCGGCCGTCCCGCACCCACTCCTTCTGCAGGTAGCCGGGGGCAATGGCCGTCTGGTCGGCCTCGGTGCTGACCGTAGTCTGGAAGCGAATCCAGTCGGCGTCGGCGCTGATGTAGGTGTTCTGGCGGGCCTTCAGGTCGTGGACGTTGGCCATGCGGGGCTTGGGCTTCAGGCCGTAGTTTTTGCGGTCCTGGTCGCCGGCCAGCTCGGTGTCTTCGCGGTAGCCGAGGCCGGGCAAGTAGTTATTGCTCACGAAGGTGCCGTTGTACACCAGGTCGGTGTTGGAGCCCGCGTTCGGGAAGCCCCGCTCCTGGTAGAACAGGTCCAGGGTGAGGGCCAGCGAGTCGCCGGGGGCCAGCGGGCGGGCCAGGCGGTAGATGCGCAGGCCGAAGGTGGTGTCGTTCAGCGCCAAGGTGGCCTGGCCGGGAGTACCCACGGCCAGGGCCCGCACGCGCGGGTGCTGCTCGACCGGAATGTTCACGATGACCGAGTCGAGGGCCCGGGCGTGCTTGTTGACCAGCGTGAACTGCCCGCGGAACCGCACGGCGCGGGCGCTGGGAAACAGCTCGGTGGTCAGGTCCACGGCCGTGATGCGGGGCTGGGCCACGCCTTTGAAGCGGCGGTACTGCCGCTCGTAGGCCACCAGCTGCTTTTCGCCCGCCTTGGTGGTGCGGTATTGGTTCAGCACGTTGGTGTTGTAGAAAATGTACCCGCCCGCACCCAGGCTGATGAGCAGGCCCAGGGCCAAGGCGGCGGTGCTGCCGGCGTTCCAGCGGCGGCGGGCTTCGGGCAGGCGGCCGGTGGTGTCGGTGCCGCGCACCCAGAGCAGGTTGGCGGCCAGCACCAGCAGCACGGCCACGCCGGCCCAGAGCAGCTTGGTCCACCAGAAGGCGGGCAGGAAGTGGCCGTAGCCGTTCATGGCCGAGTACCGGCCCGGCGACGCCGACCCGGCAAAGCTGAGCAGCCGGTGCGTGAGCCCGGCCTGGCCCTGAAACAGGCTGGCCACGTAGTAGAGCACCACCACGAAAAAGCCCAGGTACTTGTTGTTCACCACCACCTGCGTCACCATGGCCAGCACGCACCAGAGCAGCAGAAACGGCAGCTGGTACAGAAACAACGCCTCCAGGTACAGGCCGATTTCGTAGTGGAAATACCCTTTGAACGTCTGGAGCAGCAGGCCGGCCACCAGCACCACCCCCAGCAGCACCACCTGCACCAGGCCCAGGGCGGCCAGCTTGCTCAGGAAGGGCACCCAGCTGGGCACGGGCACGGCGTCGGCAATCTGGGCCACGCCGGCCTGGCGCTCGCGCCACACCAGCTCGCCGCTGTAGAAGATGATGATGGCCAGGAAGAAAAAGAAGAACGAGCCCAGCGACACCCCCAGCACCTCGTAGGTGACCGGGTAGGTGGTGGTGTCGAAGGTTTTACCCACCTGCGTGGCCCCGACGACCAGCAGAAAAATCACCCCCGCCCCGGCAATGGCCGCGAAGTAGCGGCTGCGCACGATGCCCCGAAACTCCAGCTTGGTAAGGCTCCACCACTGCCGCCGGCTCATGCCGCCCGAAAACACCTGCGCCACGCGGGGCAGGCGCAGGCCGCCGGGCAGCGGGACGGCGCCCTGCTCGTCGTCGGCCGCCGGGGCCTGGGCCGCCGCTTTGCGGCTCTTTTTGGCGGGCTTGTCGGAGGCGAAGGCCGCGAAGCGGAACCGGGCGTAGCACAGCGCCAGCAGGCCCAGCCCCACGCCCAGCCACACGGCCCGGTTCAGCACCACGTAGCCCGAGAGGGGCAGCAGCAGGCTGTTTTTCTCCATCGCCGTCCAGTAGCGGGTGGTCAGGAACTGCGCGCCGAGGCCGAAGGCATCTAGGGCCGAAGCGAGGTATTCGTTTTTGATGTCCTGGGTGAAATTGCTGGAGATGAGGTAGCCCAGCAGCAGCACCACGGCCCCGATGTAGGTGCTCAGGATGTTGCGCGTGAGCGTGGCCATGGTGAAAAAGATGGCGCCCGTGAACAGCAGGTTGGGCAGCACCATCACCAGGTAGGGCTGCAGGTAGGTGCCGGCCGGCGTGCTGGCCAGGAACCGGTCAGCTTCCACCCAGGGCATCAGCCCGGCCAGCGCCGCGCCCAGCCCCAGGCCGCTGAACACCAGCACCGCCACCAGGTAGGAACCCAGGAAGCGCCCGCCCAGGTAGCCCAGCTTGCTAATGGGCGTGGTGTAGAACAGCGGGTGCGTGCGGTACTCAAAGTCGCGGTACACTGGGTTGCCCATCAGCGAGGAGGCGATGATGACGCCAAACACGCTCAGGATGGTGACGGTGATGTTGACGGAGAAGGGCGAGTTGATTTTTACCGCCTGCCCGTCGCCGCCCAGCGCGATGTTGACGCCCGTGCCGAAGCCCCCACCGGCAGCCGTGACGAGCAGAAAGGCCATGAGCAATAGGAGCCCGAAATAAATCCAGGTAGCCGGCCGCTTGAGGCGGTACTTTAATTCGAAAAGAAGAATGGGGAGAAACATTGGAATTAAAAATTATGAATTAAGAATTAAAAATGAGGCGGACGAAAACTGCCCAAATGAGCCGTTCAGGCCACTAGGGCACCATTTTTAATTTTTAATTCATAATTTTTAATTTCCAAAAAGTACACGTCTTCCAAATCCGGGTTCACGGCTTCAAACCCGCTGTCCGGGGCAGTGTCGGCCACGACGTGCACCACGGTTTTGCCGGCGAACAGGCGCGAGCTGATGACCTGCGTGGCGGCTTGCAGGGCCGGCAGCTCGGCTTTCTCGATGAGCTTACGCCAGATTTTGCCGCGCAGGTTGTTCATCACCGTGAGCGGGTCACCGGTGAGCAGCACCTCGCCCCGGTTGATGATGGCCATGTGGCGGCACAAGTCCGAGACATCGGACACGATGTGGGTGCTGAGGATGACGATGATGTTCTCGCCAATCTCGCTGAGCAGGTTGTGGAAGCGGTTGCGCTCGGCGGGGTCGAGGCCGGCGGTGGGCTCATCCACGATGATGAGGCGGGGGTTGCCGAGCAGGGCCTGGGCAATGCCGAAGCGCTGCTTCATACCGCCCGAGTAGCCGCCCACGTACTTCTTGCGCACGTCGTAGAGGTTGGTCTGGTGCAGCAGGGCGCCCACCATCTCCTTGCGCTCCCGGGCGCTGGCGATGCCCTTGAGGGTGGCAAAGTGGTCGAGCAGCTCCTCGGCGCTCACGCTCGGGTACACGCCGAACTCCTGCGGCAAATAGCCCAGCACCCGACGCACGGCTTCTTTGTCGCGCAGTACGTCGGTGCCGTCGAGGCTGATGCTGCCCGTGTCGGCGTCCTGCAGCGTGGCGATGGTGCGCATCAGGCTGGACTTGCCCGCGCCGTTGGGCCCGAGCAGGCCGAACATGCCGGTGGGGATTTCCAGGCTGACGTTTTTCAGCGCCTGCGTCCCGTTGGGGTAGGTTTTGGAAAGGTTGGTAATGGAAAGGGCCATGATTGCAGGTGATGAGGTGATGAGGTGATGGGGGTGTAGTCACAAATTCCGGGGGTAAATCGCCGGCTTAGCACAAGCATTACCGGGCCTGAGCCCTGGATGCCAAATGACCGGGCGAAGTTGCCCGCTTGCGGTGGATTGCTGACTCAAAGGTGCGGCGGCCGGGCGGGCGGCCCCATTTCTTTGTGACCAATGCGGCAGAAAAGTGACCAACGCCCGGCCAGCGCGGACGAACGCCGTTCATCACATTGATTTGAAAGACCTTGGGGCCGCCCGGTAGCTTTGCGCCATGAAGAACGCGCGATTCTGGCGAAGCCGGGCCCTGCGGCACGGCGTGGTGTGGCTCCTGGTGGTCATCGTGTGTGGCTTGCTCGGGCGGCAAGGCAACCTGCGCACGATGGGCCTGCCCTACACGGCCCTGCTGCTGGGAGTGCAGGCGGCGGCCATCTACATCCACTTCTGGCTGTTGACGCACTTGCTCGAACGCCGCCGCTACGCGTGGTACGCGCTGGCCACGCTGGCGCTGGTGGTGGCCGGCGCCGCCGGGCTCGACCGGGTGGAGCAGGTGGAACGGCTCAGCATTGTGAAGATGCAGCTGGAAGCCGGCGGCGGCCCACCCACCGGCGCCGCCCTGCGGTTTGCGCAGAACGCGGCCAACCTGGTGTTCGCCCTGGGGCTGGCCACCGTGGCGCGCTACGTGCGGCGCGGCGTGGTGGGCCACCTGCAGGTGCAGCAGCTGCGGGCCCTGCAGCTCGAAACTGAGCTGAGCCTGCTCAAGGCCCAGGTGAACCAGCACTTCCTGTTCAACACCCTCAACAACCTCTACGGCCTGAGCCTGGCCGCGCCCGAGCAGATGCCCGAGGCCCTGCTGCAACTGGCCGGCCTGATGCGCTACCAGCTCGACAGCTCCCGCCAAAGCACCGTGACCGTGGGCACCGAAGCCGAGTACCTGGCCAACTACATCGGGCTGGAAAAGCTGCGCCTGCGCCACAACACGCGGGTCGAGTTCCGCGTGAACCTGCCCCACCCCGACCAGCCGCTGGCCCCGCTGTTGCTGCTGCCGCTGGTCGAGAACTGCTTCAAGCACGCCATCGGCCCCAGCGGCGAAAACACCATCCGCATCGAGCTGACCCAAACCGACGTGGGCCTGACCCTACACACCGGCAACAGTATTCCGCCGCATTTCCGGGCCACGCCCTCGGGCCTGGGGCTGCCTACCTTGCGGGCCCGGCTGGCGCAGTACTACCCCGGCCCGCGCCACCGGCTGTCCGTGGAAGCCACCGCCACGTTTTACGCCGCCAGCCTGCAACTGGTGCTTTGACGCCTGAGTGCCCACCGAAAGTGGGGCGGCGGTATTGCAGCGGCTTTGCACCTTTGACCCGCTTCAAGTACGCCGGCGCTGTACAAGAATTTTCGGAAAACAAAAAATACTTGTGCAGATTCTTCGTCGGCATTGTACAAGAATTTTCATAAATCCTAAAATACTTGTACAGATTCCTCGCTGGCTTTGTACGAGTATTCTCCTGAAATGAAATCTATTCGTACAGCCTGCGCCGCGGGTTTGTACGAATACTTTTGCAAAACTGAATTCTTTCGTACAAGCCCGCCCGCTAGCAACTCTCCGCCCATGTCCGCTCCCCTCCGCTGCCTGCTGGTCGATGATGAGCCGCTGGCCCACACGGTGATGCGCGCCTACCTCGACCGCCTGCCCGGGCTGGCCACCTGGGCCGGCAGCTGCTACGGCGCCGTGGAAGCCCTCACCGCGCTGCGGACGGCGCCGGTCGACGTGCTGTTTCTGGACGTGGACATGCCCGGCCTCACCGGCCTGGAGCTGCTGCGCGCCCTGCCCCAGCCGCCGGCCGTGGTGCTGTGCACGGCCCACGCCGCCCACGCCCTCGACGCCTTCGACCTGGGCGTGGCCGACTACCTGCTCAAGCCCATCCGGTTCGAGCGGTTTGTCAAAACCGTCAACCGCCTGCACGAGCTGGGCAAGCCGCTGGCAGGCGGGTCCGGTTTTCCGCCGCTGCCACCCTCGCCTGCTGCCCCAGTCGCCGACTCGGTGTTCCTGAAAACCGACGCCGGCACCGAGCGGGTGCGCTTTGCCGACCTGCACTTCGTGGAGGGCTACGGCAACTTCGTGAAGTGCCACCTCGCCTCGGGCCGGGTGCTGCTCACGGCCGAAACCCTGAAACTGATGGAAAGCCAACTGCCCGCCGCCCAGTTCATCCGCATCCACAAATCCTACCTCGTGAACCTGACGGCCGTGGAGCGGCTCAGCGGCAACGTGCTGCTGGTAGGTACCCGCGAGCTGCCCGTGGGCAGCACTTACCGCCAGGACGTGCTGCGCCAGTTGCACCTGCGCTGAGGCCGGCGGGCCGGGCCGTGGTCGGAGCTGAACGGCTATTTGAGTCGAAATTGGAAGCCCCCGCAACGCGGTAGAAACGCAACAGTTGGAGTCTCGTCATTGCACAATACCGAACCAATGCAGGTGCACGGCGCGGACGACAAGACGCAAAATATTACGCCTCGTCGTCCGGTTACCGGTTTAGCCGCCCGCGGCTAGCTCAGTCAGTTTCTCCGGTTTCGTAAGCCACAGAGCCGGTCGCCCGGAAAAAACGGATTGCCACGGCGGCGCAAGGACCGTTCTTCATTCCTCATTCTTTATTAAGCGCAGCGTCTCGCGCAGCGTCACTGTCCGCCTTGTTTGCTGCCGCCACCTTTCTTGTCGTCGTTCGAGATGGACTTGCGCTGTTTGCCCTGCTGCTCTTGGCCGAAGCGGTAGCTGAAGCTGAGGCGGAAGGAGCGCTGGAACGACCGGTTCTCGCTGGTTTCGCGGAAGCTGGGCGTGGTGGTGGTGCTGCGGTAGGGCCAGTAGTTGTTGAAGGGCGAGCCGAAGTTGAGCACGACGTCGGCCTTGTCTTTGAGGATGGTTTTTTTCGCCCCCATCTGGTAGTAGAGGTTGGCCGCGCCGCGGCCTTGCAGCTCGGGCGTGGGCAGCGAGCTGTAGAGAAAGCCCTGCACCGTGAATTTTTTGGGCAGCTTGTAGGAAGTGTTGAAGTTGAGGCCGGCCGTGAAGCCGCTCCGCTCGATGCCGAGCGCGGGGCTGCGGCGCACGATGTACTGCACGTCGGGGCCGCCGCTGATGTCCCAGCCCTTGGCGGGCTTGGCCGAGCCGTAGAAATTGAGCTGGTAAAAGGAGTTGGCCGCCACGTTGGCGAAGGTCTGGACCGTGACGCCGGCCGTATCGGTGGGCTGGCGTATCGACTCGATGGCGTTGCCCGTGCGCCGCACCGAGCCCGTGATGTTCAGCGAGCCAGCCTTGCCATTGGTGTTGAAGCTCAACTCGTACGAGTCGGTCAGCTCGGGGTCGAGGTTGGGGTTGCCGAAGGAAATGTTCTGCCGGTCGCTGCGGTCCACAAACGGGTTGAGGTAGTCGATGAAGGGCCGGGTGATGCGCTTGCTGTAGGCCAGGCGCAGGCTGTTGCTTTCGCTGAGGGTGTACTGGGCGTTGCCGTTGGGCAGCACCGAGGTGTAGCTGCGCTCGAAGCCCGAATCAGTGGTGCGGAAGTCGGCGGTGAGGGCGGTGCGCTCCACCCGGCTGCCCAGGCTGAAGGTCAGCTTCTTGCCAGCGGCAAACGAGTAGGTGGCGTAGGCGGCCTGCACGTTCTGGTCGTAGGTGAAGTTGGTGGCCCGCTCGGGCAGGCGCACAAAGTCGGCCGACTGGCCCCGGGTCAGACCGTCGACGTCGGCCACCGAGGCGGTGCTGCGCCAGATGGCCTTGAGGCCGGTTTCCAGGGTTTGCTTCTCGCCGAAGGGCTGCGTGAAATCGGTCTGGGCCGTGTACTCGTCGCCCGGCGTGCGGCCCCGGCTACGCTCGCGGTAGTCGGCCCGGCCGGTTTCCAGGGCCGTGGCCGAGTTGCGGTACTCGTCGAAGTCGTAGCCGAACGTGCCGTCGTTGCGGGCGTACTGGCCCAGCACGCTCCACTCGCGGCGGGCCTGGGCAAAGGTGCGGGTGTAAGTGCCCGTCAGCTCGCCGCTGAAGCCGCTGAACAGGCTGTTGGTAGCGCGGGTGAACAAGTCATTTTTCGTGGCGTCGGGCGACACGAACTGGTTGAGTAGGTCGCTTTGATTGTTGCCGCGGTAGCCGTTCGCGGAGCCGGCCAGCGACAGGCTCTGCCGCTCGCTTAGGTCGTAGTCCAGGCCCAGCGTGCCGTAGTACCAGCCGCCGCCGTAGCGCCCGGTGCTGCTCTGATTGAGCTGGTCGGTGCCCAAATCCGTAAAGCCCACCCGCTCGCGCGCAAACCCGCTCGGCGCGTACCAGCGCCCGGTGCTGAGCGACGATGTGAACCCGGTTTTGCCCTTCTTGAAGTTGAGCGAGGAATTGAGGTTCGAGTTGCGGTTGCCGGCCGAGGCGCCCACCCGGCCGTTGAGGCCGCGGTCCACCCCTTTTTTCAGCACGATGTTGATGATGCCGGCCGTGCCCTCGCCATCGTACTTGGCCGGGGGCGTGGTGATGATTTCCACGCTCTTAATCTGGTCGGCCGGAATGCCTTTCAGGGCTTCGGCCAGGTTGTTGGCCAGCGTGGGCGAGGGTTTGTTGTTCACCAGCACCTTAAAGTTGCCGGAGCCGCGCATCTTCACGTTGCCGTCGCCGTCCACGGCCAGCAGCGGGGCCTTGCGCAGCACGTCGGCGGCGGTGCCGCCGGCGTTGGTCACGTCCTGGTCGGCGTTGTACACGATGCGGTCGGGCCGCACTTCCACCACCGGCTTGGTGCCCACCACCACGGCTTCGGCCAGGGCGGTGCCGGCCACCGGCAGCCGGAACGCCGCCACTTCGGTGGCGCCGGCCGTCACGGTCACGGCCCGCGTCTGGGGGCCGTAGCCCACGTAGCTCACCCGGACCCGGGCCGGGCCGGGCGCCAGCTTGGTCAGGCTGAACCGGCCGTTGTCGTCGGCCGCGATGCCGGTGATGGGCTTGTCGTTGGGCGCGGGCGGCAACAGCACCACCGTGGCGTAGGGCACGGGCTTGCCACCCAGCGAGTCGAGCACGGTGCCGGTGAGCGAGCCGGTGCCGGGGGGCGGTGCGGGGGCGGCGGGCAGCGCGGCGGGCTGTTGGGCCCGCACCGGGCAAATGGCGGGGGCGGCTAGCAACAAAGCCAGCAGCAGGCGGTAGCGAAACGTCATGGGCAGAACGGGTTTTGGCAAAGCGAGAAATATGAGAACAGAAACCGAAAGCAGTGCGGGCGTTGCAGGCAGGCGCGTTAAAAAACAATTAAGTAGTCTTCCAGAAGGAAACGAGTTGTCAGTTGCTTGTTGTCCGTTGTTAGTCAGTTATTTATCCAAAGAGCTAACAACTGACAACTAATGCCCGACAACTTACTAGGACCCGGTACCGCCCGGCACCCGGTTCCGTTACGGGGCGTCGTCATTTTTTCAGGTTGAAGGTCACGTCAAGCGGGGTTTGCGCAACGCTGGCCGTGGCGAATACGGCCGCAAGCAACGAGGGCAGCAGGGCCGTTTTCAGCAGAGGTTTCATGAGCAGGAAATGAGGTGAGGCGAGGGTCCAAAAGTCCGGCTCCGCTGGCTCGCCGACGCTCCAGTTTATGGCTTGAGCCGTCCCAGCTCATAAGTTGAGCCGTGTATAATTGGCCGGGCCGAGCCACGCAAACCTCGCCCCCCGCCCCCTTTCCGAAAGAGAGGAGGAGCCTGACTGAGACTGTCCGTTTTTTTACAGCATGCGGGTAATGGGCGGGTGGGACGAGAAGCATCCATTGCGGGGGCTATCCGGGCAAGAAACCGACCGAGCATAGCGCAATACAGAAGCTTGCCCCGCACCCAACCAACGCGCCAAGGGCCGGTTAGTGTATCTTCGAATGCTTTAATACTGGCCTTTGCCGCCCCTGCCATGCAGCACCTCCACCGCACGCCGCTCGACCAGCTCTTCGTGCTTGACATCGAAACCGTGCCCTGCGTGGACTGCCACGGCAGCCTCGACGAGATGCTGCGCCACCTCTGGGAGCACAAGAGCGAGAGCCTACGCCGCCAGCAGGGCTACACCGGCCGCGCCCCGGCCCCCGAGCCCCTGCCCGACCACCTCACCGCCGCCAGCCTGTTCGAGCAGGCCGGCATCTACGCCGAATTTGGCAAGGTGGTGTGCGTGTCGGTGGGCTATTTCGTGTTCGACAAGCAGGAAGAGCTGTGGCGCTTCCGGGTGAAAAGCTACGCCGACCACGACGAGAAGCTCCTGCTGCGCGACTTCGCCCACCTGCTCCGGCTGCGCCCCCACTTCGCCCTGTGCGCCCACAACGGCAAGGAGTTCGACTTCCCTTACCTGGGCCGCCGCCTGCTCATCAACGGCCTGCCGCTGCCGCCGCAACTCGACCTGGCCGGCAAGAAGCCCTGGGAAGTGCCCCACCACGACACCATGGAGCTCTGGAAATTCGGCGACCGCAAGTCCTACACCTCCCTCAACCTACTGGCCGCCATTTTCGGCATCCCCACGCCCAAGGACGACATCACCGGCGCCGACGTGGCCCGCGTGTACTGGGAAGAAAACGACCTGCCGCGCATCGCCGCCTACTGCCAGAAGGACATCATCACCACGGCCCGCGTCCTGCAAAAATTTCGGGGCGAAGAGCCCTTCCGCGACGAGCACGTGGTGTACGCCGACGCCGTGGGCGTGCCCATGCGAAGGGTGGTATAATATGGTTCGACTTTCTCTACTATTCAATTGTGATGAGCCGTTATTGTAGACAGAGGGGGTTGGCTGGGATGCTGACCGCCGGTGCAGTGGCCTTGATGGGCTGCTCAAGAGCTTGCCAAGAGCCTAACCCGTTTCCGCCGTCATTAGCGCTGGCATTCAGTGCCGATACGCTGACGAGTAGCGGCGTGGGGTTTCGCCTGAGCGAAATTCGCTCAGCTTACATGGTGCGCTACGCCTCGGCCGACTTTCAGCAGCCACTAGACACGCTGCGGCGGCCGGTTCCCAATGTGGGCGCGCGGCAGTCTTTGCAAATTGAATACAGCTACCAGCGCCCTCCTCAGTTTGAGGTCCCAGTCAATGTGGGCCAAAACGTGGTGGCGCGCAGCTTCCGCCTGGAGGTGCCGGCTGCCAACCGTCGCTACGACATCACCGACGTGGTGCTGGAAACAGAAACCCTATATGCTGACCAACCCTGTCCCAACTACCGCCTCGTCCTGCGCAACGCGCTTGTTAACGGGCAGCGCCGCGACGGAATTAGCCAAGCGCCCGAACTAACGAAGTAGGCAGAAAAAGAAGAGGCCCTGTCACTGACAAGGGCCTCTTTTTAATGTGGCAGAAAGCCGGCGGTATGTTTGCTGCTTAGTTCTGCAGCGTGGCCAGGTCAATCACGAAGCGGTACTTCACATCGCCTTTCAGCATGCGCTCGTAGGCCTCGTTGATGTCCTTGATGTCGATGAGCTCGATGTCGGACATGATGTTGTGCTCGGCGCAGAAGTCCAGCATTTCCTGGGTCTCGGCGATGCCGCCGATGAGCGAGCCGGCAATGCGTCGGCGGCCGCCAATGAGGGCGAAGGCGTGCAGCTGCGGCGCTTCGGGCGGCACGCCCAGCAGTATCATGGTGCCGTCGCGGCGCAGCAGGTTCACGTACAGGCCCAGGTCGAGCGGGGCCGACACGGTGTTGAGGATGAAGTCGAAGTAGTTGCCCACGCTCTTCAACTGGTCGGCGTCCTTGGTCACCACGAACTTGTGGGCGCCCAGCGCTTCGGCGTCGGCTTCCTTGCCCGGCGAGGTGCTGAGCACGGTCACTTCGGCGCCCAAGGCGGCGGCCAGCTTCACGGCCATGTGGCCCAGGCCACCGAGGCCCATCACGCCCACGCGGTGGCCGGCGCCCACCTGCCACTGCTTCAGGGGCGAGTAGGTGGTGATGCCGGCGCAGAGCAACGGGGCCACCCGGGCCGGGTCGAGCTTGTCGGATACTTTCAGGGTAAACTTCTCGTCCACCACAATCTGGCTGGAGTAGCCGCCGTAGGTGGGCGCGCCGGTTTCTTTTTCGCGGCCGTTGTAGGTGCCCACGAAGCCGGTGGTTTCGCAGTACTGCTCCAGGTCGTCCTGGCAGCTGGGGCAGGTGCGGCAGGAGTCGACCATGCAGCCCACACCGGCCAGGTCGCCCACTTTAAAATTCTTGACATGGTCGCCCACCTGGGTCACGCGGCCCACGATTTCGTGGCCGGGCACCATCGGGAAAATGGAGCCGCCCCACTCGTCGCGCACCTGGTGCAGGTCGGAGTGGCACACGCCGCAGAACTGAATGTCAATGCGCACGTCGTGGGCGCCAACCTCGCGGCGCTCGATGGAAAAAGGGGCCAAGGGCACACTGGCGGCCGGGGCCGCGTAAGCTTTGGTGGGGAGCATTTGGGAAGTTTTGAAGGTGGTTTGTTTGTAAGACTGTTGGGAACGTGAACGTCGTGCAGCGCATCAAGCAGAGCTAAAGCATCTCGCGGGGTAGCCGCTCCGTCACCTGTCCTGCCGACGAGGGAAACGTCCTGTCACGCTGCCGCGATGCGTTCAACCGTGACTCGTTCAGCGGCGAAAAGAAGCTTCTCCTTGCCAGCAGGACGGGCGACTTGCCCGGGATGTTGCACTGCACGACAAACTAAACTACGTACTGAAGTGCGCTAACCAGCCGGCACCAGCAAGGTTTGGGCAGCCAACGGGCCGGCCGCCACCATTCCCCGCATGCGCCGCAACGACTCGCGGGCAAAATTGCGCCGGAGCTGCCGCCCAAACAGCTTGAACCCCAACCAGTAGAACGGACTGCGGATGTGACCCGGCTGCAACCCGGCGTGGATTTGAAACTGCACCGCGCCCGAGGTGATGTTTTTGTGAACCGTGAAATCAATCTGGCCGCGCTCGAAGGGGCCTTCCAGGGTGCGGTAGCCGTAGCCCCACCCCCGCTTGGGGCCGGCGGGGGTGGCGCAGGCAGCCTCGCCGGTCACCTTCACCCCAAAATAAAAAACTTAAAGAACAAAAACTGCGCCCGTAGCACCATAACGCGGTTTTCGAGCGGCGCGTCGGGCGCGAAGATGCCGGTGATGAGGTCGGGCGGCGGGAAGGCGTAGCGGCGTAGCACGTCCTGCGCCGCGGCAGGCGGGCCAGTCATGATTTCAATTAACGGTGAACAGTGAGCAATTAACAGGGAACAGCAAGCAGAGAGTGACTCGTCCGCGTATACGCCCTTCGTCCGTGCAAGGTGCTGCCCGTTGTGCATTTTTCATTTCATCGCAGAATTGCTCACTGTTCACCGTTAATTGAAATCATGGCTTACTACCGCCCGCCCGGCCCGGCCCCCGACCCGGCCCTCGTGCAGCGCCTCACCCAGCAGCAGCAGGAAATGCGCCAGCGGGTGCGCGCCGAACCGCTGGCCCGGGAGCCGCGCCTCATCGGCGGCTGCGACTCGTCCTTTCCCACGCCCGACACCATTCTGTCGGTGTTCGTGGTGCTGAAGTTTCCCTCGCTGGAGCTGGTGGAAAAAGTGTACAACCACGGGCCCGTGGACCTGCCCTACGTGCCGGGCTTCCTCTCCTTCCGCGAGGCGCCCAACGTCATTCACGCCTTCGCCAAGCTCCAAAACAAGCCCGACGTCGTCATGGTCGACGGCCACGGCATTGCGCACCCGCGCCGCATGGGCATTGCCGCGCACCTTGGCGTGCTGCTGGATTTGCCCACCTTCGGCGTGGCCAAGCAGAAGCTGACCGGCGTGTTTCAGGAGCCTGGCCCGGAGCGCGGCAGCATCACGCTCCTCACTGATGGCCGCACCGGCGAACTGCTGGGCGAAGTCCTCCGCAGCAAGGACAAGGTGCTGCCGCTGTTCGTGAGCCCCGGCCACCGCTGCGACCAGGCCACGGCCACCCGCCTCACCCTGGCTTGCCTGCGCGGCTACAAGCTGCCCGAGCCCACGCGCCTGGCCGACTACTGGGCGGAGGAGTTCAAGAAGGAAGTGCGGTAGGGGTTTTGTGGCGAGGCACCTCACCCCCGGCCCCTCTCCCGCGGAGAGGGGAGCCACGGCAACTCGGGCGGTAGTGAAAAGTTGAGAGTCAAAATAAAGGACACAGCAGGGTTCTCACTTTTACCTTTCAACCTTTAGAAATCGTCTGGCTCCCCTCTCCTGTGGAGGGGGGCCGCCCCGCAGGGGTCTCGTGAGGTTTCCCCAACGCTACTTCCCGCAACGTTTCGAGCGTTTCGACAGCCGCGACGGGCAGGTGCAGCAGCTCGGCCACCGCCCGGAACACGGCCTGCTTTCCCTGCTGCTGGCTTAACACGCCCGCATCCAGCGGCAGCTGCTGCGACTTGGAGAGTTTCTGGCCGGCCGCATTGGTCAGCAGTGGATGGTGGAAGAATTGGATGCGCGCGGCGCTGAACGCGGCCGTTTCGGACAACTGCCCGGCCAGCCAGAGCTGCGCGGCCGTGCTGGGCTGCAGGTCGAGGCCGCGCACGATGAGCGTGGTGCCGAGGCGCAAATCATCCACAACCGAGGCGACTTGATAAGCCGCCACGCCGTCTTTCCTGCGGATGACGAAGTCGGGCATCAGCGCGCCCAGCGGCACCGTGATTTCGTTCTGCCAGCCATCCGCTAAGCAAACCGTGGTGCCGGCCGGGACCTGCACCCGCCAGGCCGCGCCGGGCGTTTCGAGCGCCACGGGGGCAGCGGGGCCGCCGGTGCGGGTGCGCCGGCTGGCCTGCACCAAACCCGGCCGCTGGGCCAGGCGGCGCAGCACGGCGTTGTATTCGGGCAGGTGCCGCAGCTGCGAGTAATGGCGCAGGAAGTCGTCGGGGCCGGTGGGGCCGTGGTCGTAGTCGAGGCCCAGCCAGTCGAGGACGCGGAAGATGTTGTCCAGGTACGCCGGGCGCAGGCGGGCGCGGTCCAGGTCGTCGATGCGCAGGTGTAAAACGCCGCCGGCCTGCCGCGTGCGCAGCCAGGTGAGCACGAAGTTCACGGCATTGCCCAGGTGCAGGTAGCCGCTGGGCGTGGGCGCCAGGCGCGAAACGACGGGCCGCGCCGCGGGCATTTCGAGCGGCTTAGGCATCTTCGGCGGCATGGGTTCCTCCCTTCCTTACCGGCTCCATTCGGCGTGTTGCAGCACCACGCGGTAGCCGTCGGGGTCCTCGAAAGTAAGGCCGTGCTGGTCCCAGTAAGGGTTGTGGGCCGGCACGGGCGCCAAGCCGGCGGCGGCCATGCGTTGCACGGCGGCTTGCCAAGCGTCCGCATCGGGCAGGTAGAACACGAGCAAGTGGTCTGCCGAGGGCGCGCGGCCCACGGCGCGGCCGGGCTCGTGGGTGAATTCCAGGTGGTACGGCTCGCCGGCCGGCCCCAGCATCACGCCGTCGAAGCCGTTGTGAGCGGTGAAAGCGCCGAGTTGCGCCAGTCCCAGGCCTTCGCAGTAGAATCGGAGCAAGGCCGGCAGGTTGTCGGTGGGCCGGGCCACGCGCAAGGTTGGAGTCATGACCAGGACCGTTGGAAGGGGCACAAACTTAACCGATGACCGCCGAAGCCGCGCCCGCAACTGGTGGCAGCGGCGGGGCGCGCCCTGCCGGCCCGGAAGGGGCCCGCCCGCAGAGAACTTCCGGTAAAACCGTGCGGCCTTGCGGGGCAATGCGTAAGTTTGCGGTCAATTTGCGGGTGTGTTCCTTCACGCCGCAACGCGCCCAACCCGCTTGCTGATGCTGACTGCTGTTTTGCTTTTCCTCCCTTTGGCCGCCGCCATCCTGCTGCTGCTCACCAAGGGAGCCACCGCCCGGACCCTGGCGTTGGGCGCCTCGCTTCTCGAATTTGGCCTGGCCGCCTACGTTGCCTTCGCTATCAAAACCACCGGTTCGGCCAGCTTCACCCTCAACTACGCCTGGATTCCCTCGGCCGGCCTCAACTTCCACCTCGGCCTCGACGGCCTGAGCTTGCTGCTGGTGCTGCTCACCACCTTTCTGGTGCCGCTCATCCTGCTGGCCGCGTTTAAGCACGACTACGACAACCCGTCCGCTTTCTACGCCCTGGTGCTGTTCATGCAAACCGGCCTGATTGGGGTGTTCGTCTCGCTCGATGCCTTCCTGTTTTATTTCTTCTGGGAAGTGGCCCTCATCCCGATTTACTTCCTGGCCGGGGCCTGGGGCGGGGCGCGGCGGGTGGCCGTCACGCTCAAGTTCTTCCTCTACACCGTGGTGGGCTCGCTGCTCATGCTGGCCGGCTTCGTGTATCTGTACCTGCAAACCGGCCCCGCCGCCGGCTCGCTGGCCGCCCACTCCTCGGAGCTGTCGGCCTTCTACGACCTGGACCTGAGCGCGGCCGAGCAGTCGTGGCTGTTCTGGCTGATTTTCGCGGCCTTCGCCGTGAAGATGCCCATCTTCCCCTTCCACACCTGGCAGCCCGACACGTACACCGAGTCGCCCGCCCCGGCCACCATGCTGCTCTCGGGCATCATGCTGAAAATGGGCATTTACGGCTGCCTGCGCTGGCTGCTGCCCATCGTGCCGCTGGGCGTGAGCCAGTGGGGCTTTCTGGTGGTCATCCTCGCCGTTGTCGGCATCATCTACGGAGCCATCATCGCCATCCGGCAGCGCGACGTGAAGCGCCTCATCGCCTATTCGTCGCTCTCCCACGTGGGGCTGATGGCGGCGGGCGTGTTCTCGCTCACGCAAATCGGCCTGCAGGGCGCCGTGTTCCAAATGCTGGCCCACGGCGTGAACGTGGTGGGCATGTTCTTCCTGGCCGACGCCATTGAGCGCCGCACCGGCACCCGCCACATCCCCGACTTGGGCGGCCTCACCCGGCGCACGCCCATCCTCTCGGTCTGCTTTCTGGTGCTGCTGCTCAGCACGGTGGCCCTGCCGCTCACCGGCGGGTTCGTGGGCGAGTTCCTGCTGCTGGCCGGCGTGTTTGAGTACAACGCCTGGGTGGGCGCCGTGGCCGGCCTCACCATCATTTTCTCGGCCGTGTACCTGCTGCGCATGTTCCAGCGCGTCATGCTCGGGCCCGACTCCGCGCACTCCGCCACCATCACCGACCTCACCGGCGGCGAGCTGCTGGTGCTGGCGCCGCTCATGGCGCTGGTGTTCTGGCTGGGCCTGTTTCCGGGCACGTTCCTGCAATTCTCGGAGCCGGCCGTGACGGGCCTGCTGGCGCTGGTGGGGCGCTGATACCAGCCACTGGCTAGTAGCTGATGGCTAGTAGCTTTTTCCAATGGCCCCGGCAAGCCAAGTGCCTCGTGCCGTAGTCCCCGGCTTTGTACAATGTTGTCGGCAAAAGAGCTAACAGCCAACAGCTACTAGCTAACAGCTAAAAATATGACATCCATCATTCTTCTCTCCGTCTTCGGCATTCTCAACCTGTTCCTGGGCTTTTTGCGCTCGAACAAGGTGCTGCTGCCCGGGGCCATGCTGCTGCTGCTGGCCGTGTTCGGGGCCAACCTGGCTGACTGGAACGTGGTACACGCGCCCTACTTCAACAACATGCTGGTGGTCGACAACTACACGGTGGCCTTCACGGGCATCGTGCTGCTCACCACCATCGTGCTGCTGCCCTTCTCGCGCAGCTACGTGGTGGCCGGCGAAACCAACCTGGCCGAGTACTACGCCCTGCTGCTGTTCTCGCTGGTGGGCGCCATCATGATGGTCGGCTACGACCACCTGCTGATGCTCTTCGTGGGCATCGAAATCCTGAGCATTTGCATGTACGTGCTGGCCGGCTCCCAAAAGCGCGACTCGCGCAGCAACGAAGCGGCGCTGAAGTACTTCCTCATGGGGGCCTTTGCCACCGGCATCCTGCTCTTCGGCATCGCGCTGCTCTACGGCGCCACCGGCACCTTCGCCCTCTCGCAGCTGGCCCCCGCCGTGGCCGCGCCCGCCAACGCCTCCTTGCAGCCCATGCTCTACATCGGCATTCTGATGATGATTATCGGCATCGGCTTCAAGGTGTCGGCCGCGCCGTTTCACTTCTGGACGCCCGACGTATACGAGGGCACGCCCACCTTCTTCACCGCCTTCATGAGCACGGTGGTGAAGACGGCTGGTTTCGCCGCTTTTCTCAAGCTGCTGGCCGTGGCCCTGCCCGCCGCCCAGGGCTTCTGGATGCCCACCATTCAGGCCATGTGCGCCCTCACGCTGCTGCTCGGCAACGTGGGCGCAGCGGCCCAAACCAGCGCCAAGCGCATGCTGGCCTACTCCAGCGTGAGCCACGCCGGCTACCTGCTCATCGGCCTTGTGGCCAGCCAGGGCCGCCTCACCGGCGACGCCGCCAACGGCATTTTCTTCTACTCCCTGGCCTATTCCATCGCCACCGTGGCCGCGTTCGGCGTGCTGAAGCTGGTGGCCGACCACCGGCAAACGGACGACTACGCCGGCCTCCACGGCCTGGGCAAAACCAACCCGCTGCTGGCCTTCACCATGACGGTGGCCATGCTTTCGCTGGCCGGCATTCCGCTCACGGGCGGCTTCTTCGGCAAGTTTTTCCTGCTGGCCGCCGCCGCGGGCCAGGGCAACATTGGCCTCGTGGTGTTTGCCGTCATCATGAGCATGGTGGGCCTCTACTACTACCTGCGGCCCCTCATTGCCATGTACATGCGCCCGGCCGAGGCCGAGGCCACGCCCGTGCCGGTCGACGGCATCCAGTCGGCCACGCTGGCGCTGCTGGCGCTGCTCACCATAGTGCTGGGCGTGGTGCCAGGCTTCCTGAGCGGGATTCTGTAGGTATGATTTCCTCCAACAAAAAAGCCTCCGTTGCGGAGGCTTTTTTGTTGGCTGTTACCGCCTTTGCGGGCTTCGTAACATCCGATTCAGAGCAGTTCTCCAGTTGGTGTACCAATCGTTCGGCTCCCCTCTCCGCAGGAGAGGGGCCGGGGGTGAGGTTTTCCGGCCACGCCGTGTACGTGAGCCGAAGAATCGCTTTAGCGTTTATATTTAGCCGCATTTCAACCGTTGTTTCATGCGTCCTTTCGAGACGAAACACGTTCCGCTTCCGAAGCTATGGGCGCTTTGCGGGCTGGTTGTCATCAGCAGCTGTGCCGCGAAGCCCCCGCAGGAAACTGGCAGTTTCAATCCGCCCGATTTGGTGGAACTGCAGCGGCTCGACCCGACTATTCAGTTAGACATTCGGTACGCGACCACCAAAAACTTCGCCGGCCGGGCCGTCTATTCGCAAGCCCGCGCCTTTCTGCAGCGCCCAGCCGCTCAGGCCCTGGTACGGGTGAACCAGGAATTGGCGCCCCTCGGCTACCGGCTCCTGGTGTTCGACGGCTACCGCCCGTGGAGCGTAACCAAGCTGTTTTGGGACGTCACGCCCCGGGACAAGAAGGAATTCGTGGCCAACCCCAAAAAAGGCTCGCGCCACAACCGCGGCTGCGCCGTTGATTTGAGCCTTTACGAAATTGCCACCGGCCGGGAAGTGGCGATGACCGGCGCCTACGACGAGATGACCCCGCGCTCGGCCGCCACCTACGCCGGCGGCACCCCGGAGCAACGGGCGCTGCGGGACTTACTCCGCCACAAAATGGAGCAGAATGGCTTCACCGTGCTCGAAGCCGAATGGTGGCACTTTGATTTTCGGGACTGGAAGGCGTACCGCATCCAGAACGTGCCGTTTGAGAAACTGTAGTGAGTGGTGAGAAAGGTGCAGTCGTTGGATTCTTCGCGCATCCGTTGTGGCTGCGGCCTACTCACCCAGCCGCCTGCGCTCGGCGGCAATAACAAGTAATAATTCCTGGTAATTCAGCGGCAGATGCTCGGTAGCAACCCGCCATACCGTGGCGTAATCCAGCCCAAAATATTCGTGGGAAATGCGATTTCGCATTCGGTACATCTGCGACCAAGGTAGCTGCGGGTGTTCCTGCTGCACTTGCAAGGGCACTTTTTTGGCAGCTTCGCCGATGACTTCCATGTTCCGCACCACGCCGTCAACCACCAGTTCGCTGGCGCAGAAGGCGACGAAGTCCAGCCCCGCGCAATAGCGGCCAATGCGCTCCATCGAAAGTTGCATGTCTTCCAGAAACAGCAAATAAGAGCGTGGCATGAAACAGGGTCAAACGTAACGCACCTGCGCCAATATCTGGCTACGCAACTGCGCTTTAAGCGCGTCCACTGTAACCAAGTCAACCCGTCGTTGCAACGCGTTTTCCAGCAGCTCCTCTAACTCGAAAAACTCCCAACCCAGCGGCTGCGAGAATTCCACCAGCACATCAACGTCGCTTTCCGAGTGGGCCAGTCCGGTAGCAAAAGAGCCAAACACCCCTAGCCGCTGTACGTGAAACCGCTCGGCCAGCATGGGCCGCAGGGGGCGGAGGGCATTTTCCACTTCGTCAACAGTCGTTACCATTGGACTAAGTTAATGCACTGCCGTACATGGCGGCCCCGCGAGTGGTTTGCTCACCTACGGATTCGTGGACCACATGCCGGCTTCCTTGATGAAGATGCGGCGGTTCAATTTCAGTTGCGCCACGATGAACTCGGCCAGGTCCTCGGGCTGCATCACCTTGTCAGGGTTGCCGTCGGTGAGGCCGTTGTTCAGGGCCAGGGGCGTGGCCACGGTGCTGGGCGTGAGGGCCGACACGCGGATGTTGTGCTTGCGCACCTCCTGCATCAGCGCCTCGGTGAGGCCCATAACGGCAAACTTAGAGGCGCTGTAGGCGCTGCTGCCGGCGGCGGCCCGCAGCCCCGAGGTAGAAGAAATATTGATGATGTCGCCGGTCTGCCGCGCTATCATGCCCGGCAGCGCGGCGCGGGTCACGTAGTAGGTGCCCAGCAGGTTCACCTGGATGATGTGCTCCCAATCGGCCGGCTCCATCTCCAGAAACTTGGCGAAGCGGCCGATGCCAGCGTTGTTAATCAGGATGTCGACGGGGCCCAGCTCCTGCTGCACCTGGGCCACGGCGGCCTCCACGGCGGCGCGGTCGGCCACGTCGGCCACTATTGAAGCTGTTTTCACGCCGTGGGTGGCTATTTCGGCGGCAAGGGACTTGAGGTCCGCATCGGTGCGGGCCAGCAGGCCCACGTGCACGCCTTCGGCGGCCAGGGCCAGGGCCACGGCGCGGCCGATGCCTTTGCCCGCGCCCGTTACCAGGGCAATTTTACCGGTTAATGATTCCATGAAATGGTGGTTGGGAGAAAGCAATGAGGGGCTACAACCGCCGGTAGCGGGCAAAAGTTGGGCGAGACGGGCGCGCGTCGGTGGCGCGCTGCCCGCTGGCTTCGCATCTCCGACGCGGCCGTGGAACGGTGGGCGAACGGCGCGAACGACGGCGTTTGGAAACGCCGGGCCAGTCGGCAGCGCGTCTCAAGACGCGCGCCAGCGGGGGCGGCCGGCTGCTACAGCGCGTTTAGCTTTTTGGTAAAGTTTCCGTACATAATCCAATCCTCCCAGCGGCCGCGGTAGGGGGCCACTTTGCCGCGCAGATATTTTTCAATCATCAGGCCGGCGGCCGGAGCAGCGCTGGTGCCCCCAAAACCGCTGTTTTCGATGAACACGGCAATGGCAATTTTGGGGTCGTGGGCCGGGGCAAAGGCGGCGAAAGTAGCGTGGTCATAGCCGTGGGGGTTTTGCACGGTGCCGGTTTTGCCGGCCACCGAAATGCCGTACTGAGCCAGCGAAGCCAGCTCGCCGGTGCCGCCGCGGCCGTCCACCACCTGCACCATGCCGGGGATGATGTACTTGAACAGCGCCGTGTCGACGGCCGTGTAGTGCTTCTGCTGGAACTGCGGCAGCGGGCCGCCGCTGCCGATACCGCGCACGAAATGCGGCGTGTAGTACCAGCCGCGGTTGGCAATGGTGGCCAGCACGTTGGCCATTTGCAGACCCGTGATGCCAATTTCGCCCTGCCCGATACTGAGCGAATACACGGTTTTGAAATTCCAGCGGTGGTGGCCGAGGCGCTGGTCGTAGTAGTCGGGCGAGGGGATGAGGCCGCGCTTTTCCTGGGCCATGTCCACGCCTAGCTTTTCGCCGAGGCCGAAGGATTTCACCATCTTCTGCCACTGCCCCAGGCCCAGGCGGGCGTCCTCGAAGCGGTTGGGCGACTGCCCGCGCAGCACCGCCGAGCGCATCACCTGGTAGAAATACGGGTTGCAGCTCTGCTTGATGGCAATATCCACGTTGCGCGGGTACTCGTGGCGGTGGGTGCAGCGCACCAGCCGCTGGTTGCAGTCGAAGGCCGTGCCGGGCGTCACCACTTTCAGTTGCAGCGCCACCAGCTCGTTCACCAGCTTGAACACCGAGCCGGGCGGGTAAGTGGCCATCAGCGGCCGGTCGAACAGCGGCCGGTCGGGGTTGTTGAGCAGGGCCATGTAGCGGTTGCCGGAGCCCTTGCCCGTGAGCAGGTTGGGGTCGTAGTTCGGCACCGACACAAAGGCCAGGATTTCGCCCGTCCGGGGGTCGAGGGCCACGATGGAGCCGCGCCGGCCGGCCAGCAGCTTCTCGCCGTAGGCCTGCAGCTCGGCGTCGATGCTCAGGTGCAGGTCCTGCCCGGCCACCGACAGCGTGTCGAACTCGCCGCCCCGGAACTTGCCCTTTTCAATGCCGCGCACGTTCACCATTTTGTACTGCACGCCCCGCCGGCCCATCAGCGTCGTTTCGTAAAACGCTTCCAGCCCCGAAATGCCCACGTTCTCGCCGGGCCGGTACTTGGCGTACTTCGGCTTTTCGAGAAACGCCGGCGTAATGGCGCCCACGTAGCCCAGGGCGTGGGCCAGGTTGGGCGTGCGGTAGGCCCGGGCCATGCGCGCCTGAATGCGGAAGCCCGGAAAATCCATCAACTGGTCCTGAATGGCCGCCAGGTCCGGCGTGGTCAGGTTCTGAACGATGGGCGAGGGCTTATTGCGGGAGTATTTTTGGGCCGCCAGCAGGCTGGCGCGCAGGTCGGCCAACGGGATTTGCAGCAGCTCGCAGAAGCGCAGGGAGTCCAGCTGCTTCACCTCGCGGGGCACCACCATGAGGTCGTACACCGGGGTGTTTTGCACCAGCAGCTTGTCCTTGCGGTCGTAAATCAGCCCCCGGTACGGAATCTGCACCAGGCGCTGGAGGGTGTTCTTGTCGGCCGCCAGCTTGTACGTGCCGTCCAGCACCTGCATGAAAAACAGGCGGACGAGGAAAATCAGCGCCACCACCAGGAAGATGCCTTGCACAACGTATTTGCGGCCCTCCAGGTACTGCATTTATAGTGGTTAACTGTCAGTGGTTAGTGATTAATTTTTAGGCACTCTTGATGTTGGTCTTCGCCGTTTTGATGGTGCTCGTCAACATTTTCAGGAGTTCGGTGGCATCGGCACGCAGGCTGTCATGTTCTTCGTTTGTGAGCTAATCAGTCGCGGCTAGCAGTTCCAACCAATACCGCGTCTCGTTAATTTCTTTCTGAGCTACAGCCCTTTTATGAACAAAATCAGCTTTGTTCTCGGCATGTTCAGCTTCTCGAATCATGCTGCCCACCGATGTACCCGATGTACTGCAACGCAACAACTGCTTCGCTAATACATATTCTTGCTTGTTCTTGCTTGACGGTTTGCAGGTATTGAAATAATCGAACAATTCGAATTGCAAATTCAAACGACTTTTTCTTCAGCATCCCTCACTTACCGCCAACCATTAATCGTTAACCATTAATTACGGCCGCGCCGCACCGGAAAAAACAGCAGCTGCACAATCAACAGCGCCAGCCCGGTGAAGAGGGCGCTGGCCCCCATTTTAACCATCGTGAGCCCGAAATTACGAAAGCTGCCCAGCTCCAGCAGAAAAAATGCGGCGTGGTGCAGCACCACCAGCAGCGTGAGGTACACCCCAAACCACTGCCAGCCCATCTGGTGCACGTTCACGGCGTCGCCGCTGTCGTAGCCGTCGCGCGGGGTGAGCAGGCGCAGCACCCACGGCCGCAGGAAGCCCAGCAGCACCGCCGCCGCCGCGTGCAGCCCGCCGGTGTCGTAAAAAATATCCATCGTTAGCCCCATCCCGAACGCCAGCAGCAACTGCACCACGATGGGCGTGGCCAGCGGCAGAAACAGCAAAAAGCCCAGGTACAGAAAGCACCAGCCCCGGTCGAAGAGCACCAGCCGGCTAATCAGCAGCACGTGCACCCCCGCAAACAGCCCAAAGCGCAGGAGCTGCACCACCACCAACCGCAGGCCGCTCACGGACGCTGCCCCCCTTCCAGCGGCACGCCGGCGCGGGCCTCCACGGTGTCGCGCTCGGCCCGGGGCCGGCTGGTCACCACGTACACGTAGGTCAAATTAGCGAAGTTGATGCCCAGCCGCACCCGCACCGTCCAGAAATTCTTGTCGGGCTCCTTCACGAACGAATCCACGGTGCCGATAAAGATGCCCTCGGGAAACACCGCGTTGTAGCCCGACGTCACCACGGTGTCGCCCCGCACCAGCCGCGTTTCGCGCAGCACGTTGTCGAGCAGGGCGTGGGTGGGGTCGTCGCCCAGCCACCGAATGGTCCCGAACGTACCGTCCCGCTTGATTTTGGACGAAATGCTGGTTTTGGAATGCAGCAGGCTGGTGACGGTGGCGTAATGCTCGCTCACCACTTTCACCCGGCCTACCACGCCGCCGTCGGCCACCACCCCCAGGCCGGGCCGCACGCCGCTGGCGCTGCCCACGTTCAGGGTGAGGTAGTTATCCACATTTCGCAGCATATTGTTGATAACTCGGGCCGGAATAAGTGGATAACTCGGGTCGCGGGCCGGCAGGCGCTGCTGCCCCAGCAGCAAAGTGTCGGGGCGCTCGGCGGGCCGCTGGTAGCGCACGCGCCGCAGCGAATCGGTACGGGCCGGGGGCAGGGCCACCGAATCGGCCTCGCGGCGCACCGTATCGGCGGGGTACAACTGCTGGCGCAGCGCCGTGTTTTCGGCCACCAACTGTTGGTTCACCTCGGCCAGCTTGAAATAGTCGGTCACCTGCGTGCGGCGGTCCAGCACCACGCCGGCGTAGGCATTGGCCGAATTAAAAAACGCTGCCCGTTGGTAGGAGTTGTTGGTGATAAATAAATACAAGCTAATTATTTCCAACAAGCCAAATACCAGCGCCCCCCGAAAGCGAAACAGAAAGAGAAACAGGTTTCTCATTTGAATTAAAAATTAGGAATTAAAAATTAAAAATGGTCTTACACCGCGCCTCGGGACTGACTTCGGGTCTCATTTTTAATTCTTAATTTTTCATTTTTAATTAAGTCAAAAGTACGCCTTTGAACGCCTGAATGTCCTTAATGGCCTTGCCCGTGCCGCGCACCACGGCGCGCAGCGGGTCCTCGGCAATGTGAATGGGTAGCTTGGTTTTGGCGGCTAGGCGCTTGTCCAGGCCGCGCAACAGCGCGCCACCGCCGGTGAGGTGAATGCCGTTTTCGTAAATATCGGCCGACAGTTCGGGCGGTGAAATTTCGAGGGCTTTCAGCACGGCTTCTTCGATTTTGGCCACCGATTTATCGAGCGCAATGGCGATTTCCGAGAACGTTACTTTAATGACTTTCGGAATACCCGTCATCAGGTCGCGGCCGCGCACTTCGTGGTCGGGCGGGGGCATGTCGAGTTCGGTGAGGGCGGCGCCTACCTCAATTTTGATGCGCTCGGCCGAGCGCTCGCCGATGAGCAGGTTGTGCTGCCGGCGCATGTAGTCGAGGATGTCCTGGTTGAAAACGTCGCCGGCCGTCTTAATGGATTGGTCGCACACGATGCCCGACAGGGCAATGACTGCGATTTCGGTGGTGCCGCCCCCGATGTCGATAATCATCGAGCCCACGGGCTGCTCCACGTCGATGCCGATGCCGATGGCGGCGGCCATGGGCTCCTGAATCATCCAGACCTCCTTGGCCCCGGCGTGCTCGGCGGAGTCGCGCACGGCGCGTTTCTCCACTTCCGTGATGCCCGACGGGATGCAGATGACCATGCGGTGCGAGGGCTGAAACAGCCGGTTGCGCGTGTCAATCATCTTAATCATGCCCTTAATCATTTCCTCGGCGGCGTGGAAATCGGCAATGACCCCGTCCTTGAGCGGGCGAATGGTGCGGATGTTGTCGTGGGTTTTCTCGTGCATCTGCTGGGCCTGGCGGCCCACGGCGATGACTTTGTTGGTGGTGCGGTCTTTGGCGATGATGCTCGGCTCGTCCACCACGATTTTGTCGTTGTGAATGATGAGCGTATTGGCCGTGCCCAGGTCGATGGCAATATCGCTGGTCAGGAAATTAAAGAAACCCATTGAGTTAGCTGCAATAAGGCGGGGCCCAAATAGTAATCCGGGCAACATAATGGGTAAAGGTACGGAAGGTTTGGGCCGGGGTGATGAACGGCATTATGGCATTTACAGAAATGCCATCCCGCGTCATTGCGAGCGCAGCGCGGCCAGCCGTCCCGTCTTCGGTAACTGGCCTCGGGGTGTGATAGGCCCAGGCAGCAGACCCAAAAAACCCCGGCTCTAGGCAGAGCCGGGGCTTGGTTGCATCGCCGGGCACGGAACAGGCCGCGCTGCGCTCGCAATGACAAGCTTGCGTCCGCCGCCTTAGAGCCTATCGGAATAGGCGGTCATGCAGAGCGGAGCGAAGCATCTCGCGTGCTGCAGTAATCTACTTTTTCAACGATTCCCGCGGGATGCTTCGCTCCGCTCTGCATGACGTTCTGTTCGCTTTAACTGCCTATTCGGATGGGCTCTTAATGCTTGAAGTGCCGCACGCCCGTGAGCACCATGGCCATGCCCAGCTCGTCGCAGGCCCGGGTGCTGTCGGCATCCTTGACGGAACCGCCGGGCTGCACCACGGCCCGGATGCCGGCGGCACCGGCAATTTCCACGCAATCGGGGAAAGGAAAAAAAGCGTCGGAAGCCATCACGGCGCCGCGCAGGTCGAAGCCAAAGGCGCGGGCTTTCTCGATGGCCTGGCGCAGGGCGTCGACGCGCGAGGTTTGGCCGACGCCAGAGGCCAGCAGCTGGCCGGCGCGGGCCAGCACGATGGTGTTGCTCTTGGTGTGCTTGCAGATTTTGCCGGCAAACACCAGGGCCGCCGTCTCTTCGGCCGTGGGGGCCGACTGGGTCACGGTGCGGAAGTCGGCGGCGGTTTCGGTCTGGCGGTCGGCGTCCTGCTCGATGATGCCGTTGAGCAGGGTTTTGATTTGCCTGGCCGGAAACTGCACCGGCTTTTGCAGCAGCAGAATGCGGTTCTTCTTGCTCTGCAGCACCGGCAGCGCCTCGGCCGCGAAGCCGGGCGCAATCAGCACCTCGAAAAACAGCTGGTTCAGCTCCGAAGCAGTGGCGGCATCCACTTCTTTGTTCACGATAATGACGCCGCCAAAAGCCGAGACTGGGTCGCAGCTCAGGGCATTTAAATAGGCTTCGCGCAGCGTGGCGGCCTGGGCCACGCCGCAGGCGTTGGTGTGCTTGAGGATGGCGCAGGCCGGCTCGCCGTCGGCAAACTCCGCCATGAGGGCCACGGCCGCGTCCACGTCCACCAGGTTGTTGTAGCTGAGCTGCTTGCCGTGCAGCTGGTCAAACAGCGCGGTGAGGTCGCCGTGAAAAACAGCCGCCTGGTGCGGGTTTTCGCCGTAGCGCAGGGGCGTTGACGCTGCGCTTAATGAGGAATGAGGAATGAGGAATGAGGAATTATCGGTCAATAATTTCTCGTTGGTGAAGCTGGTGCCTTGGCGGAGGTAGCCGAAGATTTCGGTGTCGTAGTGGCTCGTGACTTGGAACGCCGCCGCCGCATAATGCCGGCGGTCTTCCAGGTCGGTGGCGCCGTTTTTAGCGGTCAGCAGTTCGGTCACGGCCGCGTACTGGTCGCGGCTGCTCACCACGAGCACGTCGCGGTAGTTTTTGGCGGCGGCGCGTAGCAGCGCAATGCCGCCGATGTCAATCTTCTCGATGACGTCCTGCTCTTCGGCACCGCTGGCCACGGTTTCTTCGAAGGGGTACAGGTCCACCACCACCAGGTCGATGGGCGGAATGCCGTGCTGCTTGGCCTGGGCCAGGTCGCCTTCGTCGTGCCGGCGGTGCAGAATACCCCCAAATACTTTAGGGTGCAGCGTTTTTACGCGGCCGCCAAATACTTCTGGGAAGCCGGTCAGGTCCTCCACGGCCGTTACCTCGGCCCCTTCCTCTTCCAGGAACTTCTGGGTGCCGCCCGTGGAATACAACGTGACGCCGTGCTGCCGCAGCACCTGCACCAGGGGCGCCAATCGGTCTTTGTGATACACGGAAAGCAACGCGGCGCGGATGGGACGAGACGACATAAAACGGACAGAAAAGCACGGCACAATTGCCGCCGCGAAGGTACGGCCTGGGTCCGGCGGGGCGGGGCCGCTCGTGTTACCGAATTATTATCCCAGCCAAGGATGGCCTACTGCCCAGCCAAAGCCCAACCACGAGCCAGCTTCCAAAGTATAGCTTGTTCCTCCCGTCCCAATTTCCAAGCGCATGTCATCTGACTTTCACCTAGTGCCGGCCGCCGAGCCGGCCACTGCCACGGCCGAGACGGTCGTATCCGCCCGGGCGGTGTCTCCCGCCCTGACCAGCCCCGCCCAGGCCGAAGCTGCTGCTGCCGAAATGGCCCCGCGCCTGTTTGCCCAAGCGGCCGAAACCGATGTGGTGGGCGCGTTTCCGCAGCAAGAGTTCAGGTGGCTGCGCGCTACGGGCCTGCTGACCGCCACGCTGTCCACCGCGCTGGGCGGGGCCGGGCTCGATTTGGCCGCGGCCACGCTGCCTTTGCTGCGGATGCTCCAGCACATCGGGCGGGGCAACCTGGCGGTGGGCCGGATTTACGAAGGCCACTTAAATGCGCTGCTGCTTATTCAGCAGTTCGGCCGCGCCGCGCAGGTGGCGCGCTACGCCGCCGATGCCCGCGCCGGCCGCTTGTTCGGAGTGTGGAACACCGAGGACCCGGCCGCGGGCGTGCAGTTGGAGGCGTTGGCCAACGGCCGCTACCGCTTGCGCGGGGCCAAGACTTTTGCCTCGGGCGCCGGCCACCTGGCCCGGCCCCTCATCAGTGGCGCGCTGCCCGACGGGCAGGGCTGGCAGTTGTTTGTGCTGCCGGCCGACGCCCAGCCGCCGGCGCTGGACCGCTCCTTCTGGCGGCCGCTGGGCATGCGGGCCACGGCCAGCTTCCGGGCCGATTTGACGGGGTTAGAAATTGGGCCGGAAGACCTCATCGGCCCACCAAACGCCTATTACCAGCAGCCGGCGTTCAGCGGCGGGGCCATTCGGTTTGCCGCCGTGCAGCTGGGCGGCGCCGAAGCCGTGTTTGAAGAGACCCGCGGCTTCCTGCGGGGCCTGGGCCGCACCGACGACCCCTACCAGCGCCAGCGCCTGGGCGAAATGGCCATTGCCCTGGAAAGCGGCCGCCAGTGGCTGCGCGGCGCGGCCGAGCACGCCGCCCGCCCCGGCGCGGCCGCACCCGAAGCGGCCGAGGCCACCGTGGCCTACGCCAACATGACGCGCACGGCCATCGAAAGAATCTGTCTCGACATGCTGCAATGGGCCGAGCGCAGCGTGGGCGCCCGCGGCCTGCTCCAGCCCCTGCCCTTCGAGCGCCTGCACCGCGACCTCACGCACTACCTGCGCCAGCCCGCGCCGGATGGCTCGTTGGCCGACGTCGGACGGTTCGTGCTCGAAGGCAAGAATTTCACGGATTAGTCGCGGGGTTAGTTGCTCGTTATTAGTTGTCAGTTGTTCGTTGTCAGTTGTTAGGTCATGCTGATGGCTGGTGAGCCGTGTTTTCGGGGGGCCCTGCCAGTTTTCAACCATCCCCCGGAATTCACTGGTTCAGCCCTCCTACGCCGACCAATGAGCCTTGCACGCCGCCGGTTTTGCGCATCATCGCGCCGATCCGACCCCGAGAACAGAATCCCGCCGGGAAGACTTCTGCCCTGAAAACTGACAACGAACAACTGACAACTAACCTTCAAGTGGCTCCTTTTTTCTCTTACCCGGTGCGTCACGCCAGCTTTGCGGCCGGCCTGGGCCCCGCGGTGGTGGTGGCGCCCCACCCGGACGACGAGGCACTGGGCTGCGGTGGACTACTGGCGTTATTGAGCCAAGCCGGCCAGCCGGCCGCCGCGGTGCTGGTGAGCGACGGCACCCTGTCGCATCCGGCGTCGGAGCTGTTTTCGGCCCCGGCCCGGCGGGCCGTGCGCGAAACGGAGTTTCGCCGCGCCCTCGCCATTCTAGGGGTTTCTGGTAGCGCGCCGCTTTTTCTCGGGCTACCCGACGGCCGGGTTCCTGATGCGGCCGGTGCGCCCGGCTTTGCTGAAGCGGTGGTTCGATTGCAGCGGTTTTTGGAAGCCCATTCGGCGGCCACGGTGCTGGTGCCCTGGCGGCGCGACCCGCACCCCGACCACCGCGCCACCAGCCAGCTGGTGCAAGCGGCTTTGGCAGGTATGCCGCGCCCGCCCCGCCGCCTCGAATACGTGGTGTGGGCCTGGGAACGGGCCTCGGCCGCCGACTTGCCCACCGCCGCGGATGGGGTCATTGGCTTTCGGCTGAATATTGGCGCCGTGGTGGCGCAGAAGCAGCGGGCCATTCGGGCGCACCGCTCGCAGGTGGCGCCCGGCGTGTTCACGGATGACCCCGGCGGTTTTTTGCTGTCCGAAGAAATGCTCGCGCATTTTGCGGGGCCGTACGAAGTTTTTTTTGAAGCCACCCATGAATCAGCACCAGCCTAATACGTTGCCCCCGGAGTATTTCGACCACGTTTACCAGGCCAACCGGGACCCGTGGAATTTTGAAACCAGCCCTTACGAGCGGGAGAAGTACGCGGCGACCCTCGCCGCCCTGCCGCGCCCGCACTACGCCCAGGCGTTCGAAGTCGGCTGCTCGCTGGGCGTGCTGACGGCGCAGCTAGCTTCCCGCTGCGGCCACCTGCTGGCCGTGGACGTGAGCGCGGCCGCCCTGGCGCAGGCGCGGGCGCGTTGCGCGGCCTTACCCCAGGTAGAGTTGCGACTAATGCGGGTGCCCGAGGAATTCCCTGACCAGCTGTTCGATTTGATTCTGGTGTCGGAAGTGGGCTACTACTGGTCGGCGGCCGACCTGGCCCGAGCGGCCGGCCAGCTGGTGGCCGCGTTGCGGCCCGGCGGCCAACTGCTGCTGGTGCACTGGACGCCGCCCGTGCACGACTACCCCCTCACGGGCGACGACGTGCACGAGTTTTTCCTGGCCAAAACCACCGCCGACGGCCCATTGCGCCACCTTGCGGGGCAGCGCCACGAAAACTACCGCCTCGATTTATTGGACAAGCGCTGAGGCGCGAGCGGACGGCCAAGAAGCAAAGCCACGCCAATAGCCTCAGCCGCTGAAGCTAGCGGTGAAATATCTTAAAATACGGCCCGCTCACTGCCCTGCGCTGGGGGTCTGTACCAACGCTTCTATGCCCGGACCTGGCCCGGGACTTTTGATGCGTTTGCCAGCGCTGCCGGCCACGCTGCCGGGCCGGCTTCGTACTGTTTTATCAGCCGCGGCAACTCCCGCAACGCCAGCGACAGCGGCAACTGCGCCACGGCCGTGCCCCGGCCGTTTTTCAGCACCCATTCCCAAAGCTCGCCGAACGCGGCGGCGCACTGCACGCGGGCCAGCAGCATGGCGGCGGGCAGGCCCAGTTGGGTGGCCAAAGGGCGGTGCGGCTGCGCGGGGCGGCTGGCCCAGTAGGTCCGCAGCTGCTGGCGCGCCCGCCACAGCCGGGCCAGCTGGGCGGGGCTTTCCACGTGGGGCTCGCGCTGCTGCCGGCTCAGGTGCAGCCACTCGCGCAGCTGCCAGGACAGGCCCACTTCGGCCCGGCCCTGCCGGCGGGCCGAGGTCAGCACTTGCACCTCGGGGCTGTGGCGCAGCTTGAAATCGTGCCGGCGCAGGGCCTGGCACAGGGCTTCGTCCTCCAGAAACCGGACTTCGGGCAGGCCGCCCACCCGGCGGTAGGCCCGGGCAGTCAGGGCCAGGCTGGCGCCGAAGTGCTGGTGGTGGCGGGGCCAGGGGTCGGCGGGGGCCGGGTCGAGCAGGCCTTCGAGGCGGGCGCACAGCTGCCGATACGCCGCGTCGCGCACCTGCAGGCGGCGCAGGGGTTGCAGGGCCGCACCGGTAATATTTGTCAAGATGCGCCCGCCCACGGCGTCGGCCCCGGCGGCAATTTCGGCCCGGGTGGCAGCCAGCCAGGTGGGCGCCACCCGGGTGTCGGCGTCGGTACTGGCGATGACGCCGGCGGGCGACGCCACGCGTTCCAGACGGGCGCAGGCCTCGTCCATGAGCAGGCGGCGGGCGCGGCCCACGTGGGCTTTGGCCGCGGGCAGGCACAACTCGGCGGCGTGCAGCACCAAGTGCGGGAAGCGCCGGGCCTGCTGGCGCACCACGGCGGCCGTGGCATCGGTGCAGTTGTTGGCCAGCACAATCACCTCGAAGCTGCCCGGGGGCAAGGGCCGGCCCTGCCAGTCGACTTGGACAGCCAGCGCGGCCAGCGTAGCGGGCAGGCTGGCTACTTCGTTTTTGGCCGGGATGATGACGCTGATTTGCAGCTCGGCGCGGGGCGGGGGTAGCTGCCGGTGCAGCCGCAGGGCGCAGCCGCGGCGGCGCGGCGCGGGCAGCAAGGCGGGAGAGAAAGCGGGGGCGGGAGCGGTGGCCTCGTGGGCGGCGAGGAAGCGGGCGGGCGTAGCGTGGTCCATCGAACCGGTGTACGCCGGCTTCCGCGAAAGGATAAGGCCCAGCTTACGGCAAAGAGCGGGGCACTTTCTCTTGCGGCTAATTCCAGCCGCTGCTCAGCAGCTGATTGTCAAAAGGTTTGGCGGCGGCTTACGGACGGCAGCCGGAGCGGCGCAGGCTAAAAGGCTTCGCCAATGCTGAAGTACACGCCCGACGAGCCGCCGCGGCCCACGCCGTAGTCGAGGCGCGCGTTGAGCCGGTCGCGCCGGTTGAATTGGAAGCGCAGGCCCGCGCCGCCGGCCACTTTCAGCCCGCCTTCGCCGAGTTCATCCAACCCGTCGCCCACTTGCCCCACGCCCCCGAACACGGCCCCGTTGAGGCGCCAGAACAGGTGGTGGCGCACCTCGGCCTGCGCGGCCAGCAATTGCCGGTCGCGGAACCGGCCCTCGAAATAGCCCCGCAGCTGGCTGGCCCCGCCCAGGTTGGCCAGCTCCCGAAACGGCACGTAGCCGCTGTGCAGCTGGGCCAGCACCTGCACCGCCAGGATGGTTCGGGTGGACGAGAACAGGGGCTGGAAATACCGCGCATCGAGCTGGTAACGGCTGAAGGTGTTGTCGCTGCCCAAAGCCCGCCCGTTGAACAGTGCGCTTACCTCCAGGTAGTTGCCGCGAAACGCGCTGAGGATGTTGTCGCGGTTATCGAAGAGCAGCGCGGGCCCCAGCCCGGAGCTGACGGTGGAACCGGTGTACTCGCGCGCGGGCCGGCTCAGCAGCGGACTGGGGCGGCCGTCGTCGGTACCTTCGCGCACTAGCACGTTGCTCAGGTTGGTGAGGCGGTACTGCAGGCCGGCAAACAGATGCGGCACCAGCCGCCGCAGCCCCCGCTGGTTGAAAATGAGCACCCGGTACTGAATCAGGGACTTATCGGCCAGCTCGGTGCGGGGGCCGAACCCGTAGTAGTTAATCGGGAAATCGTAGTAGTAGCTCAGCTCGCCCGATACCAGGAACCGCTCGCCTGGCGTGAAGACGTTGTGCGTGAGCTGCACGGCCGACTGCCCCTTGGTGGTGCGGTAAAGCAGCAGCCGCGCGTTGGACGGCCGGGTGAGCGTGTCGGCCCCGAACCGGTACACGGGCAGCACCGCCAGGCCGTAGCCGACGCCGGTTTCGGGCTGCGAAAACAGAATGGGGAAAGGGATGAAGCTCGGCTTGTTGGGCCGGGCGGGCGGGGCCGGGCGGGCGGAGTCCGGGGTTTGGGCACCGGCAGCCACGCGCACCAGCATCAACACAAGCAACGAGAGAAGAAAGCGCATGGGGAAAAGAAGGCCCGCGGCTGATGCCACGGCGCGGCACAAGATACGGGCCCGCGCCACGGCGCAGATTGCGACCGGGCCGCGACGCAAAAATCCCCTCCTGCAAGCAGAAGGGGATTCATTGAGAAGAACCGCGAAGGCAGGAGCGGCTAGAAAGCTTCGCCGATGGCGAAGTAGATACCCGCCGTGCTGCCCGTGCCCCCGGCGTAGTCGAGGCGCAGGTTCAGCCGGTCGCGCCGGATGAAATTGAAGCGGATGCCCGCGCCGCCGGCCACCTTGGTGTTGTCGAGGCTGAACTTGTCGATGTACTGGCTCACGTTGCCTACGCCCCCAAACACGGCCCCGTCGATGCGCCAGAACAGCTTCTGGCGCAGCTCGGCCTGGAAGGTTATCATCTGCCGGTCGCGGAAGCGCTGCTCGTAGATGCCCCGCAGCAGGTTGGCGTTGTTGTAGAGCGTGCCGCCGAGGTTGGCCCCCAGGCCGGCCAGCTCCCGAAAGGGCACGTCGCCGGTGTGGAACTGCCCCAGGAACTGCATGGCCAGGATGGTGCGCTCCGAGAACACGGGCTGGAAGTGGCGGGCGTCGAGCTGGTAGCGCACAAAGCGGTAGTCGGAGCCCAGCCCGGTGCCGTTGAACATCACGCTGGCATCGAGCAGGTTGCCCCGAAAAGCGGCCGAGGGCACGTCGCGGGTGTCGAACGTGAGCACCGGGCCCAGGCCCGACACGCGGGTGCCGCGCCGCTCCCGGTCGGTGAGGCGCGGGTCGCGCAGAAACACGTTCGGCCGGTCGTCGTTGGTGGTGTTCGGCGTGATGTCAAACTGGCTGATGTCGGTGAGCCGGTACTGCGCGCCAAAGAACAGCTTCGGCGCAATTTGCTTCTGCACCCGCTGGTTGATGATGAAGAGCTTATAGGCCGTCTCCGACTCGTCGTCGCTCGACGTTTCGGGGCCCACGCCGTAGTAATACAGCAGAATGTCGTAGGCGCTAATCTCGCCGTTCAGGTAAAACTTCTCGCCCGGCGTGTACACCGTGTGCACCAACTGGAGCAGCGACTGGTTTTCCTGGGTTTGCCAGTACTGCACCCGCACGTTGGAGGGCCGGGTGAGGGTGTCTTCCGAGAAGCGGCCGCTGAGCAGGCCGCCCAGGCCGTAGCCCAGGCCGGTTTCGGCCTGGTAAAACAGCACCGGAATGGGCAGCACGGTGAGCTGGTTGTTCTTGCCGAACTTGCCGAACTCCCGCGGCCCCCGCGTCAGGTTGGTGGGGGGCTTCACGGCGGCGGGAGTGGGCACGACGACCGAATCGGGGGGCGCGGCCGGCTGGGCAACGGCGGCGAAAGTCAGCCCGGTGAAGGCCAGGGCTGCGAGGGGGAAACGCATGGAGCAGGGGAAAAAACTGTAGAATTGAAGTTCTAACGGATTCCCTCCGCTTACGGTTAGCCTGCGCTGCCCCGCCGGGGCATTTGCTCCACGCCGGTGGGGCCCGCGGCCGGCCTATTTATCCACGCGCAACCGCTTCAGCACGTGGCCGCGGCCCAGGTGCTCGGCCACCAGCTCGGCGGCGTCGGCGGGCTGCACGTTGCCGTACGCCGTGCCCTCGGGATACACCACCAAGGCCGCGCCCGGGCCTTTCTTGCAGTCGTGGCACAGGTCCAGGCAGTTGCAGGTCTGCACCTGGGTGCGCTGCTTGTGGCCGTCCACCAGCAGCTTACCCAGTCCCTGGCTTTTCAGTTCTTTTTTCAAGGCCTTGGCCACGTCCTCCCCCACCCCGGATTTTTGGCGGGTACACACAAAAAAGCGGCGGGTGTTGCTCATTAAAACTTGCGGAAAATAGCCAGCACGGCCAACCCTACGGTGGTCCGTGCCAATGGCGGTTTTGCAGCTTATACGCGGCCAGCTCGCGGTTCGACCACAGGGTCTGGTACACGTGTTGGTCGCGGAGGAGCTGCGGGTCTTTTTCCATAAAGCCAAGCAGCTGCTGCATCAGTTCCCGCGCTTCTTCTTTCAGCCCGTAGTACATCCAATTGTCGAGCCGGCGCACGCTCACCAGGCCGGCGTTCTTGAGGTAGGCGAGTTGCCGGCTGGTTTTGGTTTGGGTGAAGTCGAGCACCTGCTCCAGGTCGGCCACCACCATTTCCTGGTTGCGCCACAGCAGGTGCAGGATGCGCACCCGGCTTTCGTCGCCCAACGATTTAAAAAGTTGCTGCCCAAAAGCAACCGTGAAATGTTTCAAGCGCATCTGCTGTCTGGGAAGGGGCCCGCGCCCCGCCGTGGCGTTCCGTCCAAAGGTACCATCGGCCCCGGACCCCGCGCCGTATATTTGTTTTTCTGCCCCCCGAACATGCCTGATTTCTTGAGTTTTCGCCGCTTTTCCTTGTTTTTCGCCCTGGTGCTGCTCGGCGGGCTGCTGCTGGCGGCCCCCGCGGCCCGGGCCCAGGGCAAGCGCCGCGTCATCCAGTTCACGGGCATCGTGGCCAGCGGCGACAGCCTGCTGGGCATCCCGGGCGCCACCATTTACGTGCCCAAGGCCGGGCGCGGCACGGCTTCCAACGCCTACGGCTACTTCTCCCTGGCCGTGCTGGCCGGCGACAGCATCACCATCCGCTCGCTGGGCTACACCAACCAGACCATCGTCATCCCGCCCGATTTTCAGCGGCAGAGCTATTCGGTCATCGTGCAGATGCAGGAAGACGCCACCATGCTGGGCGAGGTGCGCGTGTTCCCGTACACCACCGAGCGCGACTTCAAGAAGGCTTTTTTGGCCCTGCGCCTGCCCACCGAGCGCGGCAGCAGCGCCGCCGCCAACCTGAATGAGCAGCTCATGCGCCGCATCTTCAACACCCAGCCGATGGGCGCCACGGCCAACTTCCGTCAAACCCAGGAGCTGCAGCAGCTCAACCTGGACCGCCGCAATGGCATTGCGCCCAACCAGTATTCCAACAATCCCCTGCTCAACCCCTTCAGCTGGCTACAGCTCATTCAGCAGGTGAAAAAAGGCGAGTTCAAGCGCAAGGACAGCGACGACGACTAACCGCAGATAGAACGGATGTTGGCGGATTAAACGAATTATTCGTGGTTCCGGGGGAGTATCGCAGGGCGTTTTGGGGGGTTGCTTGTTATAATCTCGAACGGGGGATTAACGGCCTAGCCACGAGCTACCGGCCGCAACTTGGCGCGCCAGATATGGCCGGTGCCCACAGAAAATCCGTTTAATCCGCTAACATCCGTTCCATCTGCGGTCCCTATGGATACCAACCTTCCTTTTTCGCCCCACCCGCGCGTGGTCATCATCGGCTGCGGCTTCGGGGGCCTGCGCCTGGCCAAGGCCCTGCGCGACGCGCCCGTGCAAGTTGTGGTGGTCGACCGCAACAATTACCACAACTTCCAGCCCCTGCTCTACCAGGTAGCCACCGGAGCCCTGGAGGCGGACAGCATTGCCTACCCCATCCGCAAGATTTTCGCGGGCCAGCGCAACTTCTACTACCGCATGGCCGACGTGCAGCGCATCGATTCGGCCCGTAACGCGGTGGCCACCAGCGTGGGCGAGATTCGCTACGACTACCTGGTGCTGGCCACCGGCTCGCTCACCAACTTTTTCGGTTTGGAAAGCATCGAGCGCAACGCCATGCAAATCAAGAGCATTCCGAACGCGCTGAACCTGCGAAGCTTCATTTTCCAGAACTTCGAGAAAGCCCTGCTCACCAGCGACCCCGCCGCCAAGCAGGCGTTGCTCAACATTGTGGTGGTGGGCGGCGGCCCCACCGGCGTGGAAATCAGCGGCTCGCTGGCCGAGATGCGCAAGCACGTGCTGCCCAAGGACTACCCCGAACTGGACTTGCGGGCCATGCAGATTTTCCTGGTCGAAGCCACGTCGGAGTTGCTTGGGCCCATGTCGGCCGCCTCGCAGGCCGACGCCAAGCGCTACCTGGAGGAGCTGGGCGTGTTGGTGCGGCTGAACACGTCAATCAAGAAATTCGAGAACTGCCGGGCCTATTTTTCCGACACCGAGTTCATACCCACCGAAAACCTGGTGTGGGCCGCCGGCGTGAACGGCGCCGAAGTGCCCGGCCTGCCCGCCGAGGTGGTGGCCCGCAACAAGCGCATTGCCGTGAACCGCTGGAACCAGGTGCAGGGCCAAACCAACATCTTCGCCATCGGCGACCTGGCCAATATGGTGACCGACGAGATGCCCCGCGGCCTGCCCATGCTCGCGCCCGTGGCCCAGCAGCAGGCCGACCACCTGGCCGCCAACCTCCAGCGCCTGCTGCGGGGCGAGGCGCCCAAGGACTTCAAGTACCTCAACAAGGGCGCCATGGCCATCGTGAGCCGCAACAAGGCCGTGGTGGACCTGCCCGGCAACGTGCACTTCAATGGCATTTTTGGGTGGGCCACCTGGCTCTTCGTGCACCTGATGACGCTGGTGGGCTTCCGCAACAAGGTGGTGGCCTTCGTGGACTGGGCGTTCAGCTACTTCAGCTCCGACCAGGCCTTGCGCCTCATCATCCGCCCCTTCAGCCGCCGCGACGTCAAGGACGACCAGGGCAAGAAAAGCGCCGAGCACCGCACCGCCACGCCCGAATACAACCCCACGCCCCCGGCCATCCAAACGCCAGTGGCGAGCTAAAGGAAGCCAGCACTAATTCACCAGAACGTCATGTCGAGCTTGCCGAGACATCTCGCCCGCTTCGTTAGACAATGCGAGCGAGATGTCTTGGCAAGCTCGACATGACGTTCTGGTGAAACTGTTTATTCTTTCGCTGGCCCCGCAATTACCGTTTGCATGCTTGCCGGGGTGAGGTACTGCCGGGCCAGCTCCCGCAGAGCTTCGGCGGTTGCCGTTTCGGTTTGGTGCACGAACTCGGGGTAGTAATCGGCGGGCAGGCCCAGAAATATCATGTTTTTGTACTTGTCGCACTGCTCGAAAACGGTGGACAGTTCGTTCGCAAACTTGCCCAGCAAGTAGTTCTTGACCGTCGTCAACTCTTCGGCCGGAATCAGTTCTTCCTGCAGACGGCGCAGCTCCATTTCGATTTCGCTCACTGCCAGGTCCGCGCTTTCGCCTTTCACGTCGGTGCCAATGACGAGCGAGCCGCCCCGTTCGCGCGGGGCCACGCTGGCGTAGATGCCGTACGTCAGCCCTTTGTCCTCGCGGATGTTGCGCATCAGGCGCGAGCCAAAATAGCCGCCCAGCACGTTCACCAGCAGCTTGAGGCGGTGCGTGTCGGGGTGGGTGGACGCCGGCCACTCCCGGCCCATGCGCACCGACGCCTGCAGGCTGCCCGCCACGGCCATCCGGCTGGCGGAAGCCGCCACGAAGGAATAGTCGGTCCCCGTCGCGAGGTCAGCCGCGGTTGCGCCGGCTTGTCCGGCGCTGGCCGGAGCGATGCCGAAAGCCGCGGCCACCGCTGCCCGCTCGGCCACCACGTCGCCGCACAGGAATATTTCAGCATTGTTAAACGAGTACGCCGCGTGGTGGAAAGCCTGCGCCTCCGCGGCCGTCAGGGCCTGGTAGGTGGCGCTGTCGAACGGCCGGCCGTACGGCGTTTCGGCGCCAAACAACAACTCGTTGAACCGCTCCGAAGCCAAAAAGCTGGTCTTTTGGCGCTCTACGCGCACGTTCTGTACCGTGCGGGTCTTGAGTTGCTCCAGCTCGGCGGCGGGGAAGGAAGGGTTGGCGAGCACGTCCAGCACCAGGGGCAAGAGCGTGGTCAAGTGCCGGGTCAGGCAGTAAAGCGTGAGCGTGGCGCGGTCGAAGCCCGCGTCGCATTCCAGCGAAGCGCCGTAGAAGGCCAATTCGTCGGCAATCTGGCGAGCAGTGCGGGTGGTAGTGCCCTCCAGCAACATGCGCGCCGTGAGGGAGGCCAGGCCGGGGCGGGGCTCGGCCAGCTTGCCGGCCCGGAACACGGCTTGCAGGCGCACCACGGGCTGGGCGTCGTTGGCCAGCACGTGCAGGCGGGCGCCGCTGGGGAGGGAAAGCACATCGGCCGCAGGCAGGGCCACGCGGGCCAGCGGCTGAACGGGGGGAGCGACGGTACGGTCGAGCATTTAGGAAAACAGAATAGCGTAAAATGTTAAAAAAGAACGTCATGCTGAGATTAGCTCAGCATGACGTTCTCAACAAAGGCAGCAACCGGTCGGCGGCTTAGTTCTCCGGCGTGCTGCCACTGGTGCCGCCGGCGCCGTTTTCGTCAAACGCGTCCGACAGCTTGTTCAGGTTGAAATGCAGCGAGAGGCGAATGGTTTGGGCCAACGGGTTGTTCTTGGAGCCGTCGCCGGTGGGCACCAGGTAAGTGCCGTCGATGCCGAACACCTGGTAGCGCACGCCCAGGCCCAGGCTCACGTACTGGCGGTCGCCCTTGTCGGGAGCTTCGTAAAAATAGCCGCCCCGGGCGTAGAGCAGGTCGTTGTAATTGTACTCTAAACCCGTCGAGAGGTTGATTTCCCGCAGTTCTTCCTTGAACCCGCCGGGAGCATCGCTGAAAGAATTAAACAGGGCGCTAACGATGGATTGGTCGTTGCGCTCCTTATTTTTGGCAATAATAATCGGGTTATTGGAGGTCAAGCCTGCTTCGTAGTAGGGCGAGGGCACCAACATCTTAGAGGCATCGAACACGAAGGTGAATTTGTTATACTGGTCAACCTCGCGGGTGATGGCCGTACCCAACTTGAGCGTGGTGGGCAGAAAGCTCGGGTTGGTGGGGTCGGTGTAGGTAATCTTGTTGCCGATGTTGGTCACCGAGGCCCCGAAAGCCAGGTTATATAGGCCGGTGCCAATGGTGGCGTCCTTGGCGTAGTAGGCCCCCAAATCGACGGCGGCGGCGTTGCCGGGCTGGGCGTCGTTGCCGTTGATGGCCCCCACCAGGTTGGAGCGAATGTAGCGGGCCGAGGCGCCCACCCCAAAGTTATCCGTCAACTGCAGGCCGTAGGAAACCGCCAGCGCGTATTCCTTTGGGCTGAAAAACGCATATTGCGTATTGTTGATATCACGGTAGTCAATGGTCCCCAAATCAAAATACAGCAGCGAGGCGCCAAAAGCCGAACGCTGCCCCACCTTGCCGTAGCCCGAGAGATAGGAGATGCTCATGTCGTCGGTGATGTTGCGCAGCCACGGCGAGTAAGAAACCGACGCAGCGTACTGGAACGGCACGAACCCCAGCTTGCCCGGGTTGTAGTACGACGAATTGGCATCGGGCGAGATGGCCACCCCGGCGTCGCCCATGGACGACGAGCGCGCGTCCGGTGCGAGCGTGAGGATGGGCACGGCCGTGGTGATGGTTTTTTGGTTTTGTTGAGCCTGGGCCGTGGCCGCCGCAGCCACCAAGCCGGCGGCTAGCGCCCAACGCGAACGGGAAAAGAGAGACTGCATAAAGAGGGGAAAAAGGGCCCTACGCGACCCGGGCGCAAGTGAAAGCAGATTAGTTGAGGATGACGAGTTTTTCGTATTTCGAAGCCATGGTGCCTTTGCCCTGCGAGCGCACGCTCAAGCGGTACACGTACACGCCGCGGGCCAGTTGGTCGTTGTACTCGTCGCGGCCGTTCCAGGTAATGCTCTTTTGGTGGGCTTCGGTGGTGGACACGGTGGCGGTGAGGGTGCGCACCAGATGGCCGGCCACGGTGAAAATCTGAACCTGCACGTCCAGGTTGTCGGGCTCGGACCCGGCCTGGTTGTGGTCGAAGAAGAACGTAGTGGACTTGGCAAACGGATTGGGGTAGTTCAGCACGTGGTCCAGGGCCAGCTTTTCGTCGCGGGCCACCACAAACTCGACTTCCCGTTCCGCGGAGTTGTTGTACGCGTCCCAGGCCTTCAAACTCAGGGTGTGCGGCCCGGTGGCCAGGTCCTTGAACAAGTTGTTGACGCGGCCGGCGCGAAAATCGCCCACGTTGGCCACGTAGCTCTCGTTCAGCACAATGGTCTTGGTGGGGTCGCGGTCCAGCACCGCCGTGATGTCGTGGCCAATGCCCGCCCCGGTGGTGTTGATGCCGCTGGAGTCGCTCAGTTGCGCCAGCAGCGTGGTGGTGGGCCCGGTGAGGCCGCCAAAGGCGAACGATTCGCTGTCCATGAACAGCTTGATATCCGGCGGAATGGTATCCTGGGGCGCGTTGCGGGCAGCCCCGCCCACCGGCTTCATCTGGTAGCCCTGCGCGTCGATGCGGTTCGTGCCATCAAACGCGTACAGGCTGATTTTCCCCACCCCGGGGTTGTAGTTGATGTCCTTGGGTACGACGAAAGTCAGGCTAAACTGTCCGTTTACCACCGCGGCCTGCCCGCCATAAATCACGTTCTCCTGAATAACCACCGGCCGCGGTGCGTCCGGCGAAGTGGGGTCTCCCCCGGCTTCGTTGCCCAGCGTCATCACGGTCGTGGGCTTGTCGTAAATCGTGACCTGGGCCCGGCCCGTAAACGCGTTGTTTACGATGCCGTTGTTGAGCAGGCGGCCGTGCAGCCGCACCCGGGCCAGGGCCTGCAAGGTGTCGGCCCGCTCCCAGGCACCGTTTGCTCCTCGCTTGCTCACGCTGTCCAGCGCCACGGTTTGCCGGGGGTAGGCCAGCGTCATGCTGGGGTCGCCCAGTAGCACGTAGTTGCGGTTGTTGATGACGCCCGCGAACCCAAGACCGGGATAATCGTTCTTGCTCAGCCTAACCACGGTGCTGATGTTGGGCATCTGACCGTTGATGGGTCGCAGTACCCGGTTGAAGTAGGCCTGGTTCAGCCGGGCGTTAGAGCCGGCTTCCACCACACGGGTAGTGGTAAACAAGCCGATGGCGCCGCCGGTGGGGTTGTCAACCAGCGACTGCTCCCCGGCCGAATTAAAGCCCGGGTTGTCGTAGGTGCTAAAATCACAGGTGCCCGTGGTAAAAAACGTGAAGTTGTTAGAATTGCGCAGAGCCAATACCGATTCGTTGGTTACGATTTGCTCTTGCGCCAGGCCCTTCGGACCGCCGTGGCCCAGGTAGTTTACAATCAATGAGCCCTGCTCTATCGACTGGTCAACGGCGCGGTTGGCTTCGAGCGAACGCTGCCCCGCTGCCCCGGACTGTTGCGGGTACAGGTCCAGGTAGACCTTGTGCAAGTTATAAACCGGATGATTGGCCTGGAGGGAACTCGCCATCAATTCCGAGCCTTGCCCCACAAACAGGTCGTTATCGCCGTCGTCCGACACCAGCGTAATGCGGTTGCGCCACTTGCCGAAGGATGGCACTGCGTCGTAGGCGATGAGTTTATCGACTACTTGCCGGGCCTGCTCGGCATTGGTAAGCTGGCCCTTGGGAGTGTGCACGGGCAGACGACCCACCCCGATGTCGAGCAGCTCGGTACCGGGCACCAACTCATTCCACTCGCCTTCGTCGTCGTCGAGCAAGGCGTAATAATCGTCCGATGAGTAACTGGCGCCGCCGTAGAACGGTGCCAGTGACTCCCGCGACTCGTAAGTGGGCACGTAGTTTTGATTGAACGCGTCAAAGTCCGCGTCTTCTTTAAACGGCACCCGCTCGCGCCACCACGTGGGCTCAAAGGCCTTGTCGTTGTACGGGTCGGACTTGTAGTCGAACGACGCGTCGCCGAACAGCAGCAACTGCATCGTTTTGCCGGCCGGGGCCCGGTCGTAGAGCTGCTTCATCAGGTCGCGGATGGCCGTGACGTCCTGGCCACCCGACCCGTACTCGTTGTACACTTCGGTGGTCGTGACCACGGCCACGCGCAGGTTGTCGTGGCTGGTGCGGTGGCTAGCCAGCCGCAGGGCCTGCGCCTTAAAGAGCGGATAGGTCACGATAACCAAATCAAGCAGCGCGCCGGGCGTAGCGTTGAGGGCGTGCAGGTCCTGGTTGGCTACTTTGCCGAAAGGCCGCGGGGTGCTGAAGCTACCGCCGGGCTGCAGAGCCACGTACTCGCGCAGGGTGTCGGCGGGCGCCACGAAGCTGCCGTTGCCGTCCAGCGGGCGGGCCACGGGCCGGCGGGGGTTCGTGACGTCCCACACGGCGGCGCCGGTGGCGTTGGCCAGCACGAAACGGTTGCGCGCCTGCGGCCCGGTGGGCGTCAGGGCGCGGAATTCCAACTGGGGGCCACTCATCTGCAGCTGGCGCTCGGCATTGATTTCGAGGTAGTCGAGGTAGCCGCTGGCGCCGGGGTCGCTGCTTTCGTAGCTGATGCCCACCCGCAGCTCGGTTCCCGGACTGGGCAAGGCCCGCTGCGTGGTGATGGTGCTCACGGTGGCAATGGGCTGATACTCACCATTTGGCTTGGGGCCCAGGACCTGATTGCCCAAGGTGGCGCCGTTCAACGTGAGCTGGAAGGAGCTGGCCGCGGTGGAACTGGCCACCATCGACGAGGTAACGCGCACTGGCACGTTGGGCACCAAGTCGGGGATGTTGGCAAACACGAATTCTTTCTGCTGGCCGGTTCTGCTGCTAAACCCCTCGCCTACCCAGTTACGGCCCGAAAGCAACAGGTTCGCCAGGTCGTGCTCGTGAAAAGCGCGGTGGTTGAAGGTGGTGACGGTGGCCGTGACGGCCGTAGCCGCCAGGGGCGCCGCCGTGGGCACCCGGCTCCCGGGCGTGCCGTTCACCGTCACGAAATAATACGTGGTATCGGTGTAGATATTATTGCGGTGCTTGAACAGGCCGCCCTGGGCCTCCCAGGTATGGGCGCCGGGCGAGTAGAACAAGAAGTACTCGTTGTCGTCGAGCACGTTGTCGTTGTTGCTGCTCACAAACAGCACGTTGTTCTCGGCGAGGTCGTCGGGGCGCGGGGCGGTGTTGGCCTGGGGCAAAATGCCCATGGCGTTGCCGTACACGTGGAGGTTGTTGGGGTTGAGCCCCTGGGTGCTGAGCCCCATTTTAGTCAGCGTGGCCTTGTCGAGCTTATAGATGCCGCTTTCGGCCACGCCCATTTTAAACCAGTCGCCGGTGGCCAGCACCGAGTGCGCGGCGTGGGTGCGGTTGGTGGCCGTACCGCGGGCGGCCGCGTTGCCGGTGCGGGGCGCGTAGTTGTAGTCGAACGAAACCAGGCGTTCCGGCTGGCCGGTTTGGGGGTTGCGGCGCACGGGGCGCAGGCTTAGGTGGGTGACCACCTGCTTCATCTCCGTGCCGGACGTGAGCCGGGGCTCCGGGCCGGCCGGCAGCTTGCCCGCATCGAAGAGCTTGGCGTCGGCCGCGGAGAAGGGCTCGTACACCATGTTGATGAGCTGGCCGGAGGCCGCGGCGCCGCCCAGCCGCATACTGAACCAGCCCACCTGGTCGTCCATGGCCTGGCGGGCTTCGCTAAAAGTGGGCACCTTCTGCTTGCGGGTTTTCAGGGTTGGCACCTCGGCGTAACCGCCCCAACGGATGGTGCCGTGGGCGGTGGCCGCGCCGTCCGACTGCGCGCTAACCGGCGCAGCCGCCCCGACCAATAATCCTACAAAAGCAACGAAGAGAAAAAAAGGACGCATACACGCTATGTTTTGGCACTTGTTACCTAAACTATTTCGCCACGGGTGGCACCGCAACAGTCCCGCCAGTCGCCAGGTTCATCCGATGGCAGCTTCTTAACAACCAAATAACCTAATTATTGTAGCCGCGGACCGGGCCGATTACCGGGCCGCTGTTTTCGGCACCGAGAGCAGCACGTAAAGCAGCACCACCAGGGGTACGGCAGCGGCCCAGAGCCCCAGCAATAATCCTGCCGCCAGCAGCAGAAACAGGAACCGGCGCCGGTTGTCGGCCCAGCGCAGGTTCTTAAACTTGAGGGCAAACAGCGGCAGCTCGGCCACCAGCAGCCCCGAGAGCAACGCCGTGAGGCCCAGCAGCAGCCCCGGGTGCAGGATGACCGGGGCCAGCCCGAACCGGTCGTGGGCCAGGATGAGGGGCAGCGACGCCACCACCAGCGTGCACGCCGGCGTGGGCAGGCCGATAAAGGACGTGGTCTGCCGGGTGTCGTTGTTGAACTTGGCCAGCCGCAGCGCCGAGAAGATGGTGACCACAAAGCCCGAATACGCTACCCACTGCCAGGTCCCGGCTGGGGCGGCATAACCAATAAAGTGGGGCTGTGCGGCTCTATTCAGCAGTTGAAACAAAATGGCCCCCGGCACCACCCCAAACGACACCATGTCGGCCAGCGAGTCCAGGTCTTTGCCGATGGCCGACGACACCCGCAGCGCCCGGGCCAGCAGGCCATCGGCAAAGTCGGCGGCGGCGGCGGCGGCCACGAAGTAGGCTCCCAGCTCCAGCCGCCCCGCAAAAATGCTCGTCAGCGCCAAGCAGCCGAACAACAAATTGAGGCAGGTGACGGCGTTGGGCAGGTGTTTTTTCAATGAGGCGCGAAGAATGAGGAAGAATGATAAATGACCAGGGTGCGGGGAGCAAACAGAACGTCATGTCGAACCTGCAAAACGTCGTGTCGAGCTTTCCGAGAAAAAACGCGCGGGGGGGTGGAACCAAAGTTTAACGAAGAGTGCGGGATGTGTCGGGCACCTCGACATGT
>NZ_JANNOD010000042.1:0-33357 GCF_031398885.1 Hymenobacter sp. | reverse complement strand
GATGTGGCGCGCGGCCGGCACATGCCGGCGGGGTTCTGTCACAATTAATTTGTTTTTATACAGGCCGCGGGTGTTGAGCGGCACCTCTCGCCTTGTCGGCCCCCTCTAAATTATTTCTTTCTCATCCTTCATTTCGTACTGTCAATGGCGGCGAGCTGGGAAAAGCGGCCGGGGCGGGGGCCGCGTCCTCGCGCAGCTTCTTGCCGCGCAGCGTGAGCAGAAACACGAAGCCCAGCACGAAGAACACAATCAGCGAGAGGATGCTGTTGCGCATCGAGCCCGTGATTTGGGCGATGAGGCCGAAGACGGCCGTGCCGATAACGATGGAGAGCTTCTCGGTCACGTCGAAGAAGCTGAAGAAGGCGGCGGTGTTGGGCGTGTTCTCGGGGATAATCTTGGAGTAGGTGGAGCGGCTCAGGCTCTGGATGCCGCCCATGGTGAGGCCGATGACCGCCGCCAGGGCGTAGAAGCTCCAGCCGGCCTGCACGAAGTAGCCGGCCACGCAAATCAGCCCCCAGATGGCCACCGAGTAGCTCAGGGCCCGCGTGTTGCCGATGCGCTCGGAGAGCTTGGCGAACAGGTAGGCGCCGAGGATGGCCACCACTTGCAGCAGCAGGATGGTGACGATGAGGGCCGTGCTTTCGAGGTGCAGCTCCTTGTCGCCGAAGATGGTGGCCACGTACATCACCGTTTGCACGCCCATGTTGTAGGTGAAGTAGGCCAGCAGAAACTTCTTGAGATTGGGCAGGCCGGCGAGCTGGTCCCAGACCTTGCCCAGCTCGCGGAAGCCGTTGAGCAGCCAGCCGGCGTCGGCCGCGGCGGCCCCGGCGGGGCGGCCGGGGTCGGCGGGCAGCGTCGCGAACGGAATCTGGGCAAAGCCCGCCCACCAGAAACCCGTCAGCAGAAAGCTCAGGCGGGTGGCGAAGCCTTTGGTCAGCCCGAAGGTTTCGTTGAAGGTGATGAGCACCAGGCACGTCACCAGCAAAATCACCGAGCCCACGTAGCCCATCGAAAAGCCCCGGGCCGAGAGGGAATCGTACTTGGCCTCGCTGCTGATTTCGGGCAGGTAGGAGTTGTAGAACACGATGCTGCCGCTGAAGCCCACCGTGGCCGCGATGAACACGAACGTGGAGAGCGTGAGCGTATCCTTGGTGAAGAAGAACAGCCCCGCGCACGCCGCCGCCCCCAGGTAGCAGAAGAATTGCAGGAACAGCTTCTTGCGCCCCGAGAAGTCGGCCAGCGAGGTGAGAAACGGGCTGACCAGGGCAATGAGCAAAAAGGCAAACGAAATAGCGTACGTCAGCAGCGACGAGCCCGGCACTTGAAAGCCGAAGAAGCTCACCACGTCGGTCGGGTTGATGTCCTTCGTGACGCTGCCCCAGTAAATCGGGAAGATGCTGCTCGTAATCACGAGCGGGTACACCGAGTTGGCCCAGTCGTAGAACGTCCAGCCGCGGGTGATGCGCTTGTTGTCTTTTTCGACGGGGGCCGGGGCGGTCAGGGTCGGGGATGGGGTCATGGGGAGCGGCGCGGGGGGTGGTGGAAACGCCGGGCAAGGTAGCGGGTTTTTGGGGTTTCGCGGGCAGGTGGCGGGGTGCGGGGCCCGCGGCGGGCCGCCTCCCGGGCCCACCACAGGAACCGGTTATCTTAAAGATTTCAATGATTAAATTTAATTATATTAATTAATATTTAACTATATTTATTATGCGGTGAGCAACGGTGCTTCCGCGCTAGTTCACCCCACCATGCTCACATCTTTCGCGCGGCCATTGGCCGTTTGGTCCCGTCCGGCGGCGTTGCTGGCCCTGGGCCTGCCGCTGCTCCTAGCTTGCAGCAAAACCGAAGACTCAGCCCCCGCCCAGCCGTCGGTGGCCTACGGGCCCACCGTGCAGGTGGGCGGCGGCTCGGCCCGCGGCTTTGTGGCGGCCGATGCCGCCGGCAAGCCCGCCGAAATCGGCCTCGCCCTCACCGAATCTGCCCTCGCGGGCCTGCCCACGGCGGCGGTGAGCCCCATGTTCGACGTGGCCCTGCCCCCCAGCGCCGCTGCCGGGCAGCTGCCCTTCGACCACATTTCCCTCGGCTGGAACCCGCTCGGCCACGACCCGGCCCCGACCTACTCGGCCCCGCACTTCGACGTGCACTTCTACCTGCAGTCCATGGCCGCGCAGCACACCATCACCCTCGACGACCCCAAGGGCGACATCTTCCCGGCCGCCGGCCTGCTGCCCACGGGCTACGTCACGGCGCCCAACGCGGCCCCTGCGCGCACCAGCCCCATGATGGGCCGCCACTGGGTGGACCCCACCAGCCCCGAGTACGCGCCCGGCGGCACGTTCACCCACACCTTCGTCTACGGCACCTATGACGGGCACGTCACCTTCCTGGAGCCCATGCTGACCAAGGCCATGCTGGTGCCGGCCGTGGGCGTGGAGCAAGCCATCAAGCAGCCCGCGGCCCACGAGGCCACCGGCAAGTACTACCCCACCAAGTACACCATCCGCCACGACGCGGGCACGCACGAGTACCTCATCACAATGAAGGATATGGTGCTGCGCTAAAACATCCGTTGCCAACAAGTGCCGTCGTGACCAGCAGAATAAAAAAGCCCGTTTCCTTAGTAGAAACGGGCTTTTCGTTGAGGGGATGGGATTCGAACCCACGATGACCTTTTGAGCCATACACACTTTCCAGGCGTGCTCCTTCGACCACTCGGACACCCCTCAAGGATGGTGGTTTGTGGGGCAAAGATAGGGCGGTGATTAGTGATTAACGGTTAGTGATTAGTGATTAATGATTGGTGCGCGCGAAACAATCACTTGGTTGGCGGAGCGGCCGTCCCGACCGAACAAACAAATAATGGGTTTCAACCAACCGTTAATCACTAAACACTAACCATTAATCACTGCTTTCACGGCGTGATTTCCCCGCGCAGGTCCTGGGTGAGCAGCTGGCGGGTGCGGTCGTCGCCCAGGCCGAGGCCGAGCACGAACATGAGCTTGGTCACGGCCGCTTCGGTGGTGATGTCGTCGCCGCCGAGCACACCCAGGTCGGCGAAGTGGGCGCTGGTTTCGTACTGGCCCTGCACCACGCGGCCCTCCTCGCACTGGCTCACGTTGAGCAGCCACACCCCGCGGGCCCGGGCCGCGGCCAAGCAGGCCAGGAACCAGGGGGCGGTGGGCGCGTTGCCCGAGCCGTAGGTTTCGAGCACGCAGCCGCGCAGGCCGGCAATGCCGAGCACGGCCGTCACCACGGCCTCGGTGATGCCCGGGAACAGGCGCAGCACCGCCACGCCGGTTTCGAGGTGCTGGTGCACCTTGAGGCGGGCGCCGGGCAGCAGGCGGATGCTCTTGTCGGCAAACTCCAGGGCGATGCCGGCGCGGGCCAGCGGCGGATAGTTCTCGCTCTTGAAGGCGGCGAACTGCTGGCTTTCCACCTTCTTGGCCCGGGTGCCGCGGATGAGCACGTCGTTGAAGAACACGCACACCTCGGGCACCCGCACGGTGCGGGCCCGGGGGTGGCGGGCGGCCGCAATTTCGAGGGCCGTGACCAGGTTGCGCTGGGCGTCGGAGCGGCTGGCGCCCACCGGCACCTGCGCCCCGGTGAACACCACCGGCTTGCCCAGGTGCTCCAATACGTAGCTCAGCGCCGCCGCCGAGTAGGCCATGGTGTCGGTGCCGTGCAGCACCACGAAGCCGTCGAAGTCGGCGTAGTGCCGGCCGATGAGCCCGGCTAGGAACAGCCAGTCGGCGGGCGTCACGTTGCTGCTGTCGATGGGCGCGGGCAGGCTCACCAGCTCCAGCCGAAAGAGCAGCCGGGCCAGCTCGGGCATCTTGCGATCGAGGCGGCCGAACTGCATGGGCACCAGCTCGCCGGCGTGGTTGACGGCCATGCCGATGGTGCCGCCGGTGTAGATGACCAGCAGCCGGGGCGCGGCGGCGTCGGCCGGGTCGGCGCGGGTGGGCAGGGGCAGCAGCGGCAGGTCGAGGTCGGGCACGGGGGAGCGGGAGGTGGTTTGCGGGCGCAAGGTAGGGCGGTGGTTTTTTCGCCAACCAGCAGCCCCGGGCCGCGGTCTGCCGTATGGCTTTTGGCCCTTCCCTCCTTAACTTCTTCTTTGCGATGACCCCAACTGCCCCCGACCCCGCCAAACCCGTCACCGACGTCGTGCTCATCGGCGCGGGCATCATGAGCGCCACGCTCGGCGTGCTGCTCAAGGCCCTCGACCCCGCCCTGACCATTGCCGTGTTTGAGCGGCTCGACGCCGTGGCCGCCGAAAGCTCCGACGCCTGGAACAACGCCGGCACCGGCCACTCGGCCTTCTGCGAGCTGAACTACACGCCCGAGCGTCCCGACGGCAGCATTGATATTTCCAAAGCCGACAAGATTGCCGAGCAGTTCGAGCTGAGCAAGCAGTTCTGGGCCTCGCTGGTGCAGGCCGGCCAGTTGCCCGACCCGGCCTCGTTCATCCAGAGCATCCCGCACATGAGCTTCGTGTGGGGCGCGGCCAACGTGGCGTACCTGCGCAAGCGCCACGCCGCCCTGCTGCACTCGCCCCTGTTCCAAGGCATGGAATTCAGCGACGACCCCGCCCAGATTGCCGCCTGGATACCGCTGGTGATGGACGGCCGCGACCCGGCGGCGCCCGTGGCCGCCACCCGCATGGCCATCGGCACCGACGTCAACTTCGGTGCCCTCACCCGCGCCCTGTTCCGGCACCTGCGGGCGCTGCCCGGCGTCGAGTTTCACCTCAACCACGAGGTGGAGGACTTCCGGCAGAAGGACGACCGCATCTGGCGCCTCAAGGTGAATTACCTGGGGCTCGACGTGAGCCGCATCGTGCGGGCCCGGTTCGTGTTCATCGGGGCCGGCGGCGGCTCGCTGCCGCTGCTGGAGAAGTCGGGCATCCCGGAGGCGGCCGGCTTCGGCGGCTTCCCCGTGAGCGGGCAGTGGCTCAAGTGCCAGAACCCCGCCGTGATTGCCCGGCACGAGGCCAAGGTCTACGGCAAGCCGGCCGTGGGCTCGCCGCCCATGTCGATGCCCCACCTCGACACCCGTCAAATCAACGGCCGGCAGGAGCTGCTATTCGGGCCTTACGCCGGCTTCAGCACCAAGTTCCTGAAGCAGGGCTCCTACGGCGACTTGTTCAAATCCATCGAGCTGGGCAACATCCGGCCGCTGCTCTACGCCGGGGCCCGCAACCTGGGCCTGACCAAGTACCTCATCGGGCAGGTGCTGCAGTCGCCCGAGGAGCGCACCGCCGCCCTGCGCGAGTACTACCCCGGCGCCGACCCCGCCGACTGGCAGCTGGCCGTGGCCGGGCAGCGCGTGCAGGTCATCAAAAAGGATAAGAAGGAAGGCGGCGTGCTCGAATTCGGCACCGAGATGGTGACGGCCGCCGACGGCTCCATCGCCGCGCTGCTGGGGGCCTCGCCGGGCGCCAGCACCGCCGTGGCCATCATGCTCGACCTGGTGCAGCAGTGCTTCCCCGAGCGGGCCGCCTCGCCCGAATGGCAGGCTCAATTTCGGGCGCTGGTGCCCTCGTTTGGCAAACACCTGGCCGACGACCCCGCCCTGACGGCCGCCGTGCGCGCCCGCAGCCGGCAGGCGCTGCAATTGGAAGCATAAAGGGCCGTTATGCTCGTCGCGTGGGGTGCCGGGCCGGGCTTCCGCGCCCCACGCGACGAGCAACAACCTGGACGCGCCGCACCGATAGGCCGACTCCCTCACTACCTTGCGGGCTTCTTCGTCACGCCTTTGAAAGCCGAACCCGCCGCGCTCATGATTAAACTAGAAGCCTTCACCGCCGCCGATTTTGCCCAACTCATGACCTGGGTCGACGACGAGCGGCTGATGAAAGAATGGAGCGGCTCCATGTTCTCGTTTCCCCTCAGCGAGGCCGGCCTGACGTGGTACGTGGAAGGCTCCAACAACGTGCACGACCCGGACGTCTTCATCTACAAAGCCGTGGATTCGAAGACCGGCGGCACGGTGGGGCACATCTCGCTGGGCGGCATCAGCCAGCGCGACCGGGCCGGGCGCATCACCCGCGTGCTGGTGGGCAACAGCAGCGAGCGCCGCCGGGGCATCTGCCAGGGCATGGTGCGGGCCCTGCTGCGCATCGGCTTCGAAGACCTCCGGCTGCACCGCATCAGCCTGGGCGTGTACGATTTCAACCACGCCGCCATCAATTGCTACCTCAAGTGCGGCTTTCGGCAAGAAGGCGTGCTGCGCGACGTGGTGAAGCACGGCGACGACTACTGGAGCCTGGTGGAGATGGGCATTCTGGAAGACGAGTGGCGGGCGCTGCACCCGGCATTGCCGAGTCCGGTCGCTGGTTGAAGGCGCTGGCCCAACGGGTCGTCCCGCCGCGAACGGGTTGTTGGGTCGGGCGCGGCGCGGCGTCTCGCGTGCCGAAGTGGTTCAACGGTCCAGGGACTCGCGCGTGATGCTGTGCCGCGCCCGGCACTCCGTTGCCTTTGACCACCCGTTTGGAGAGTCTTCACCGACGCTGTCGACCCGGCCCCGGCTAAATAGCCGCCACCGGCAGCCGGATGCCGAAATACGTGGCCAGGGCCTGCTCGTAAGCAGCGTCGGTGAGCAGTTGGGCGGTGGTGATGCCGTCGGCCCGCCGGATTTTCAGCTCCCGGTCGACCAGGCTGACGCGGAAGTCGGGGGCGGCGCGGGTGCAGATGCGCTGCTTGCGAAACGGCGAATCGGGCGACTGGGAGTAGAAGAAATTCATCATCTGATAGTCGCTGGGCTGGGCCTCATCGAGGGTAAACGTGTACAGGCTCTGCCATTCGCCCCCGATTTGCAGCTGCAAATGATAGTTGTGGTGCGGCGCGGCCCGCAGGCGGTAGTGGTCAAAAAACTGGTGGCTCTCCGCGTCCGCCACCAGCGGAATGGGTTCGATGAGGCCGTTGGTGCCAAAGCCCAGGTCGGCCAGCCAGGAGTGGCCGGCGGCCTCCACCCGCAGCACCTGGTGGGCGCGGGGCCGCAGCGGGTGGCCGGCAATCAGGTTGCGGCCCACCAGGCCCGTCACGGAGAAGCCCAGTTCGAGCAGCACCAGCCGAAACAGCCCGTTGAGCTCGTAGCAGTAGCCGCCCCGCTCCTCGGCAACGAGCTTGCGCTGGAGGCTGGCCGGGTCGAGGGCAATGGGGCGGTTGCGGTGGAGGTCGAGGTTTTCGAACGGAATGCTGAATGCCTGCGCCCGGTGCAGGCCCACGAGGGTTTCGAGGGAGTGCGCGAGGGGGCCGTGGTAGCCGATGCGGGCGGTGTAGGCAGCGAGGTCGACGGCAGAGCTGGGCATGAGCGGCAAGAAGCTATTGCAACGAATTGGCCCGTTAATTACGCCAGAAACTGGGTGCCCGTCAGCTGCTCGCTCAACTTCCACAGCTGCCGGGCGTGCTCGGGGGAGTTGAAGCTGTGCTGCACGGGTTCGGCCCTTTTTTTGGCGAAGTAGCCGCCGCTGACGGCCGCCGCCTCGGGGGCCGAGGCCAGGAAAATACTGGTTTCGGCCCCTTTCTCCACCGAGAGCATGAGCGGGCGGGCCAGCTGCGTGAGCGTGCCCAGCCAACCGCCGGCGCTGTCGCCGAAATTGCTGGCCACGGCGCCGGGGTGCACCGCGTTGGTGGTCACGTTGGCGACGCCGTGGGCGCGCAGGCGGCGGGCCAGCTCCTGGGTGAACATGATGTTGTAGAGCTTGGTGTTGCCGTAGACGCGCAGGGCGCTGTAGCTCCGGGCCGACTGCGCATCGGCCAGGTTGGGCTTGGCAAATTTATAAGCCATCGACGCCACGTTGACCACGCGGGCGGCGGGGCTGGCCCGCAACTGGTCCAGCAGCAGGGCCGTGAGCAGGAACGGGCCGAGGTGGTTGGTGGCCAGCCCCAGCTCGTAGCCGTCGGGGGAGAGCTGGCGCGCGGCCCCAAAAATCAGCCCGGCGTTGTTCACCAGCACGTCGAGCCGGGGGTAGCGGGCGGCAAACTCGGCGGCGGCCCGGCGCACCTGGCTCAGGTCGGCGAGGTCGGCCAGCAGCACGTCGACGCGGTCGTGGCCGGCCGCGGCCTGGATTTCGCGTTGGGTGGCAGCGGCCTTATCGGCGTTGCGGGCCAGCAGTACCACGTGGGCGCCCATTTTGGCCAGCTCGGTGGCCGTGACTTTGCCGATGCCAGAAGTGGCGCCGGTGACGAGAATAATCTGTTGCTGGAGGTCGGGCATGGGGAAAGGATGAATGGAGGATGGATAGGAGCGTAAACGTAACTGCGCGCCCGATGCTTGGTTTATCGTAGAAAGCTTTGGTGAACTGGTCGGAGTAGCTAAGGCTAAGAATGCGATTGATGTTTTGCTCATCTGGCGTCCGCGCAGCCGAAGCATGACACCAAAATCAACACCCCAGCCCGCTCTCGGCACGCTGTTCTTTTGTTCAAATTGCCCCCAACTTGCGCCCATGAAAGCTCTCCTGCTAATTGATATTCAGAACGACTTTTTGCCCGGCGGCCGGCTGGCCGTGCCCGAGGGCGACGCCATCATTCCGCTGGTGAACGCCTTGCAGCCGCGGTTCGACCTGGTGGTGGCCACCCAGGACTGGCACCCGGCCGGCCACCAGAGCTTCGCCAGCAGCCACGCGGGCCGCCGGCCGTTTGAGCAAATCGACCTGCACGGCCTCCCGCAGGTGCTCTGGCCCGACCACTGCACCCAGGCCAGCGCCGGGGCCGAGCTGGCCGCGGCGCTGCACCCCGAGCGCATCGAAGCCATTTTCCGCAAAGGCACCAACCCCGAAATCGACAGCTACAGCGCGTTTTTCGACAACGGCCACCGCAAGAGCACCGGCCTGGCCGACTACCTGCGCGGCCGGGGCGTGACGCAGGTGTACGTGGCCGGCCTCGCGGGCGACTATTGCGTGTATTATTCGGCCCTGGATGCGCTGGCCGCGGGATTCGCCACGACGGTGATTGAGGACGCTACCCGGGCTATTTCGGGCGAGGGCTTCGACTTAGCCAAGGCCGATTTGCAGGCGCGGGGCGCGCAGCTGCGGCCGGGCGCCGAGGTGCCCGGCCGCTGAGCCGGGGCGCTATATTTGGCCGTCTCCAACTTGTGGCTTTATGTCGTTTCGCAACTTTCTACTCACCCTGGGCGTGCTCACGGGCCTGGTGCTGGCCACCTTTTTCGGCTTGCGGGGCTTGCGCATGTCCACGGGCAACTTGATTGACTGGCTGGTGGGCGTGGCCATCCTGTGGTGGCTGGCGGTGGTCACCACCCTGCCCTGGAACGCGCACTTTGCCGCCCGCCACGTGGTGGAAGAGGCGCAGGCCTCCCGCGAAACCGGCATTGCGGTGAACGAGGCGCAGGTGGCCTTTGCCCAGCGCATCGCCACGCGCTTCCGCGGGCTGGCCATTGGCCTGCACCTGCTCACGGCGGCGGTGCTGTTTGGACTGGCGTACTACCGCGTGGTGGCGGTGGGCTACCCGGCGGCCGTGGCGGCGCTGGTCCTCACCTTTGCCCGCCCCGCTGAGCGGGCTTACGAGCACCTGACCGAGCGGCTGCGCCTGATGAAACACCAGGTGCAGTACCCGCGCGAGGACGTGGTGGAGCTGCGCAACCGCGTGCAGGAGCTGGAAAGCCGGCTGGCAAGCACCACCTACTCGCTGAACGCGGAAGAAACCGGCTCCTGGGCCTACTCCCTGGCCCAGGCCCAGGCCACGGTGGCGCGGCGCCTCGACCGCCTCGACTCCCTGCTTGAAGAACTGACCCGTGCCAACGCCCGCGAGCACGAAGCCCTGGCCCGCCAGACCGCCCAGGAAATTGCCAAGCTCTCGGAAGACGCCCGATTCCTCAACCAGGTCCGGGAGCTGATTCGGTTCGTGAAGGAGGCTTAATCAAACCATCTATCACAGGGCAGCCGCTACTTGCTTCACGCTTGCGCGCTTGCGGTAGTCGGCGTTGAAATAGGCGTACTTGATTTTGCCGTCTTGGCCGATGATGTAGGTGGCGGGCACGGGCAGCACGGCCGCGTCGGCGCCGTTGGCGGCCAGCAGGTCCACACCGAAGCCTTTGTACTTGGCGGCCACGTCGGGCTGCACGGTGAAAGCCGTGCGGTAGGCTTTCATGATGGCAAAGTTCTGGTCGTGCACGATGGGGAAGCCGGCCTTGGTTTTGGCCACGGTCTTGCCGATATTGTCCTGGGTTTCGGGCGACACCACCACTACCTGGGTGCCTTTGGCCGTGAGCTGCTGCAGCGAATCCTGGAGCTGACTCAGCTGCTTGTTGCAGTAAGGGCACCACTGGCCGCGGTAGAAATACAGCACCACGGGGCCTTTTTTCAGCAGTTGCTCCAGGTCGATTCCGCGGCCGTTGGCGTCCCGGGCGTTGAACATGGGGGCCGGGTCGCCCACGGCCAGGGCGGCGGCCGTGAGGCCAGGGGCCGGATTTTGCGCCTGAGCCACCGACGCAGTCAGGGCCGCGAACAACCCGAGGGCCGCGGCGCGCAGTACATTCTTCATGGCATACCGAAAAAGGTGGAACGCCCAGGCTGACGCCCGGCCCGGCGCGGCCTTACACCTGCCAGCCGCCGCAACGGCCAGTGCCGCCGTTCGGGGGGCCCGCACGCACCGCTGGTGGACGGGGCGGCGCTACCTTTGGCCCATGTCTCGTCTGCTCGCATTCCTCCTCCTGCTTGGCACCGCCAGCGCCCTAGCCAGCTGCCAGCAGGTTCCCCAAGCAGCCAGTGTGCGGCCCGGCCCGGCGGAAATAGTCCAGCCCGCACCCGGCGCGCAAACCGCCGCGCAAGCCCGGGACGCCGTGGCCCGCTTCCTCCAAACCCAGCCCAATGCGGCACTTTTCGTCCTCGATTCGGCCCGCGTGAACGACAACGAAACCAGCTGGCAAGTGCTGGTGCCGCGCACCGACTGGGCGCGGCGCATGCCCAACCGGGCCCGGTTTGAGGTGGACAAAGCCACCGGCGCCGTGCGCCCGGCGCCGGTGAAATAGGCCCGCCACACCCGGGGGTTACTTTTGCAGCAGCACCCAGTTGAAGCCCACGCCCCTGGCCTCATCGGTAAGCAGGTTGGCGTTCAATTCGTTTTTGTCGTCGACTTTGGGCGCGGGGTACAGGCTCAGCTTTCCATCGGCCGAAACTACTGCCAGGTTTTTGTACAGCACGAACACGCGGATGCGGTCGCCGGGCTGGGCGATGCCCATCAAATCGGTCAGGTCCGCTTCGGGCCGGCGCACGAGCTTGGTGGGCAGCAGGGGCCGCCGCCCCCGCAGCAGGGTCACTTCCGCTTCTCTGAACCGGTAGGTGGCTTTGGCAGCACACTCCGGGCTCGAACTTACAAGCAGGGTCACTTTGGGCGCGAACGCCGCGCCGGCACCGGGCACCTCCTGGTTATTGCGCAACACTTTCACGACGGGCGGCGGGCAGCCGGGCTGGGCCACGGCGGCGCGGGTGGTGGCAAGAAGGGCCAGGGTTACTATTGCTTGCTTTATCACGAGCAGGGCGTTGGGGAAAATAAAGTAGAGCCGCGCAGAACCTGCAGGCAGAAGTCAGTTCAAGCTCAAGGCGCGGCTAAATTTACTGAACCCGGTGAATTGTGCCGCATCGTACGGATTTATGACTACCAAGCCCGCAATTACCTGAAAATCGACGACGTTGCGGGTAACCAATGTCAGGCCATGAGCCCGGGCGGCAGTGCTGGCGTCGGGCAGCTGCCCGCGGTGCTGCCGGCACAGGCGGATGGTGTGCTGGATGACGGGTTCATTGAGCATTGCATTTCCATCGGCTAAACACCCCGCTCCCATTCGTTCCGAATGCTCCGTGAATAGCGCCTCCCACCGCTCGGCTGAGGTCCCTGATGTCGCCCCCAAAAGCTGGCTTTGCCGGGGGCCCTCGGGTTCACCCGAGTTCGTTTGACCGGCGGCACTTTTCGGCGACCCGCTTTTATTGGGCCCTACCGCGGCTTGCCCGCGCAGCAGCGGTAGCCACCGCTCAACCTCATATAGTTATCAACTCATACCTTTAGGGACGAGCACGCTCCGCTCCGGTTCTAGCCTTAATTATGCCGCTTTCCGTCCGCGACCTGCGCTACCTGCTGGCTTACACGCTGCCGCTCACGGCCGCGGCCGGGCTGTGGCTGGGCGGCGCGGCCACCTGGCTCACCCTGGGATACGCGTTTGGGCTGGTGCCGCTGCTGGAGTGGCTGCGGCCGCCGGCGCCGGCCCTGCCCGGCGTGGCCGCAGCCACCGAAACCAAGCGGCACGCCCTGTTCGACGGCTTGCTGTACCTCAACGTGCCGCTGCAGTTCGGGCTGCTGGCTTACTTCCTGCACAGCCTCCAAACCCGGGGGTTTACGGCCGTCGAGGTCGCGGGGGCCGTCTGCAGCGTGGGCATTTGCTGCGGGGCCCTGGGCATCAACGTGGCCCACGAGCTGGGCCACCGCCCCCGCCGCTGGGAGCAGCGCCTGGCCCAGGCCCTGCTGCTGAGCACCTGGTACGCGCATTTTTTTATTGAGCACAACCGCGGCCACCACCGCCACGTGGCCACCCCGGCCGACCCCGTCACGGCCCGCCTGCACGAGGGGTTTTGGCGCTTTCTGCCCCGCGCGGTGCTCGGCGAATTCCGTTCTGCCTGGGCCCTGGAGGCGGACCGGCTGCACCGATTGGGCCGGCCCGCCTGGTCCCTGGCCAACGAGCTGCTGCAGTTTCAGCTGGCGCAGGGGGTGCTGGCGGGCCTGGTGGTGGCCCTGACCGGGGCGGCGGGGCTGCTGGGCTGGCTGGGCGCCGCCGCCGTGGGCTACGTGCTGTTTCAACTCGTGAACTACGTGGAGCACTACGGCCTGCTGCGCCGCCTCACCGCCCCCGGCCGCTACGAGCGGGTGCAGCCCCACCACTCCTGGAACTCCGAGCACGCCCTGGGCCGCATCCTGCTTTACGAACTGACCCGCCACTCCGACCACCACTACCAGGCCGCCCGCCCCTACCACACGCTGCGGCACCAGCCCGCGGCCCCTCAGATGCCCACCGGCTACCCCGGCATGATGCTGCTGGCCACCGTGCCCTCGCTCTGGTTTCGGATAATGAACAAGCGGATACCGGCCGTGGGCGCGGCACAGCCCGCAGGGTAACAATTTGTTCACCTACTACTTCCGGCATCGGGGGGGGCGGCTGCGTTGCAGGCACAGGCGCAACCCTATCCCCCGCTGCCGGGCCGTATGAATTCCTCCATCCTGTCGATTACCCTGCTGGCGGTCAGCGGCCTGGTGTTATTTCTCTACGCCGTGAGCCGGCTCTCGCTGGCCCTGCGCCAGGTGGCCGGCGAGCGGATGAAAGGCATCCTCGACCGCTTCACCAAAACCGTCCCGATGGCCATCCTCACCGGCACGGTGGTCACCACGCTGCTCGATTCGTCGTCGGTGGTCATCATCCTGGCCATTGCCCTGGTGAGCGCGGGGGCCCTGCCGTTCCGCAATTCGCTGGGCGTGGTGCTGGGCGCCAACATCGGCACCACTATTTCGAGCCAGCTGTTCGCGTTTGATTTGGGGCAGTACGCCGTCGTGGCCATGCTGCCGGGCCTGCTGCTGCTATCCTTCAGCAAAAAACGCAAGCGCCGCACGGTGGGCCGCGCCCTGTTTTGCTTCGGACTGTTGTTTTTCAGCCTGTTTATCATCGGCGAAGCCGCCGCCCCGCTCAAGGATTATCGGGGCGTACAGGCCTGGCTGCTCAAGCTGGAAAACCCGCTGCGGGGCGCCGGCGCCGGGGCGCTCATCACGCTCATTATCCAGTCGTCGTCGGCCACGCTGGGCATGGTCATCAAGCTGGCGGCCAAGGGCCTGCTCACCCTGCCCGCCGGCATTGCCGTAATGCTGGGCGCCGAGCTGGGCACCTGCTCCGACACGCTGATGGCCACGGTGGGCCGGGGCCCGGCCGCCCTCAAAACCGGCTTGTTTCACCTGGGCTTCAACCTTATCTGCATCACCGCGGGCCTGCTGCTCATCGGCCCGTTCACGGCGCTGGTGCTGCGCCTGGCCGGCCACGCCGACGTGGCCCGGCAAATTGCGCACGCCCACGTCCTCTTCAACGTCACCGGCGTGTTGCTGTTTGCGCCGCTGGTGCCGCTGTGCCAGCGCCTGCTCGACGCCTGGCTGCCCGACCCGAAACCAGCCGTCAAGCCCGTGCCCGTGCGGGCGGCGTAGGCCTCCGCAAACATTCTTACCGCCCGCCTACTGCATTTTTCCCATGAGCCCCAACTACCAACCCATCGACTGCGGCTTTTACGACGAGCTGGAAGCCGCCGCTACCCAGCGCCGCCGGGTGGCGCTCCAGTACTTCAACGACCTGCGCCAGCTTTGCCTGGGCGCGGGCGTGATTGACACTTTTTTCATTCGCGAGAAAGTGGAGTTCATGCGCCTCAAATCGGGCGAAGAAATTCGGCTGGACCACATCATTCGGCTGGACGATAAACCCTCGCCGACGTACGCGGACTACCCGGATTTTAGCTCCGGCTGCTGAACCCACGCGGCGGCGCAAAAACCCGTCCGGCGGAGCGGAGCCGAAGCCTCTCTACTGCGTAATTAATCCGGTTACGGCCGAGGGGGAGGGGCTTCGGCTCCGCTCCGCCGGACGGTTCCAATTGTCTCTTTCTGATTTTACGGCTTCTTAAAGCCTATCCGAAAAATACTTCGGCTGCGCAGACGCCTGTCATGCTGAGCTTGCCGAAGCATCTCGCTCGCTCCATCAGGACCGTTCAGCGAAGCGGGCGAGATGCTTCGGCAAGCTCAGCATGACGTTCAATTTATTTTTCGGATAGGGTCTCAGTCGCCCTGCTGCTCGATATCGATGCCGCCATTGGTTGTCACGGCCTTCACCGGGGCGCCGCCTTTGCCCAGGCTGGCAGCTATCTCCTTGTGCATGAAGCCCGATTTGGTGATGGGCAGGCTGGTGCGCAGGTTGCCCATGTCGGTGCTGGTAAATAGTTGGGCGGAATAATCCCGAGGCAGTTGCCAGCGAATGCCGCCGTTGGTGGTTTCCACGTCGAGGCCTTTGCCCTCCCACTGGCGGCCGGTGAGGGCAATGGTCAGGCCGCCGTTCACGGTTTGGCCCGTGACTTGGCCGCCCAGGTCGGCGAGCGCCACACCGCCGTTCACGGCGTAGAATTTGACGTCGGCCCGCAGGTTGTCGAGGCTGATGCCGCCGTTGAGGGTTTTTAGCGAGAGGGCCGTTTGGCGGGGCACGAAGATTTCATAGCTCACGCTGTAGCGCTCATCGTTGGCGGTGGTGCTGGCGCGCAGGGTGTTGTTGGCCGTGGCGATGCGCACGCTTTGCACCCGGGACTGCGCCTCGGCTTCGGTCCGGCCCCAGCTCTGCACCTTGGCCCGAACCCGCACGTTCGGGCCCGCCCAGCCGTGCACCGTGATGCCGCCGTTCGTACCGCCATCGACGACGAAAACTTGGCCGGCCGCCGCGTCCATGGTCAGGTCGCGGGTTTCGCAGAACTGTTCACTCTCCTTGTTACCCGACCAATTTTTATGCTGGCAGGAAATCTTAAACTGGGGCTCCGCGGTGGCTTGGGCCATGGCCGCCGAGGTGCCGCACACCAGTGCGAGCGCAGAAAAAAAGGCTTTCATAACATGATGGGGTGAAGGGGATGGGATGTAACGAGATGGCCCGCGGCCGGGCCGCCGGGGCGGGTGAGTTGCGAAGGGGGTACCGGGCCATCGGGCATTCGTTACAAGCCTTCCCTACTTTTTTTATCACCCCGGCGCCCCGTTTCCGTATTCATAGCTCTTGCCGTCCTTTCCGTTCACTTAATTTCCTCCCCATGAATACCGTAGCCGCCGGCGTCACCCAGCTTCGCATTCAGCGCTTTGTCAACGTGTACTTTGTCGAAACCGGCACCCCCGGCGAGTGGGTGCTGGTGGACACCGGCGTGCCGGGCAGCGCCAAAACCATCATTGCCGCCGCCGACCAGCTCTTTTATCCCGGCTCCCACCCCGAGGCCATCCTGCTCACCCACGGCCACCTCGACCACCTGGGCGCGGCCATCGCGCTAGCCGACCATTGGCGGGTGCCCATCGTGGTGCACCCACTGGAGCTTCCATACCTCACCCGCCAGGCCCAGTACCCGCCGCGCGACCCCACCGTGGGCGGCTCGCTGGCCTTCATGAGCCGCTTTTTTCCAGCGCAATTGCCCAACCTCGGCACGCGGGTGCAGGCCCTGAACCCCGCCGACCCCGCCGCGCCCTACCTCCCAGGCTGGCGCTGGCTGCACGTGCCGGGCCACGCCCCCGGCCAGCTGGCCTTCTTCCGCGAAGCCGACCGCACCCTGCTCGGCGCCGACGCCTTCGCCACCTGCCACCACGACTCTATTCCGGCGGTGCTCCTGAACCGGCCCCAAATAAGCCGGGCCGGCACGCCGTTTAACTACGACTGGCAAGCCGCCCAACAATCGGTGCAAACACTGGCCGACCTGGAGCCCGAGGCCATTGGCTGCGGCCACGGCCCGGTCATCACCGGGCCCGCGGCGGCGGCGGGCCTGCGCGCATTGGCCGATAATTACCCCGTACCCGCCCACGGCCGCTACGTGCACGAGCCCGCCCGCACCGACGCCAACGGCGTAGCGCACCTGCCGCCCGCGCCCAAAGACAAGCTACCCCAGCAAGCCGCGGTCATCGGTGCCAGCATTCTGGTAGCGGGCGTGGCGTGGTTCCTCACCGGCGGCCGGCGCCGCAAAACCACCAGGGTCTCAACCAAACGCCGGCCGGTGCCGGCGCCCCACAACCGCCGTGGCGTGGGCGACTAGAGCCATTTTCCGGTTCGTGTAAGTAGAGTGCGGGGCTGGCCCCCGCCCGTCATCCGCGCCGTTGCAGCGAAACCGCCTCAGCGGCGCGGATGACAGGCGGTTTGGTTGTCGCGGACGAAAAGCGGGTTTGGTTTCACGACTTCAAATGGCCGGATTTGCTCATTCTTGCCCGCTGAGAAAGCGGCTTTTGCGGCTTGGCGCGGGGTAAATTCGTTGGCCCGGGGCGCGGCCGCAGCTGGGTGAACATCTTAGCGCGGGCATTGACGTCAAGGCTCACCAAAGCCGGGCCAGCGTGGGTGGCGCGGCGGCGGGGCCGGCTTGGGCAAAGCTTCATGCCGTCTTTTTGCACGTGGGCCAGGGGTTTGAAAAATCACTAAGAAGCTGTTTAAGTTAGTAGAAACGGTCATGCAGAGCGCAGCGAAGCATCTCGCCCGCTTCGTTGACACGGCCCCGACGAAGCGAGCGAGATGCTTCGCTGCGCTCTGCATGACGTTCAATAATACATTTTGACTACCTCAAACAGCTTCTAAGAAAGCCGCGCCTTTCTTTGGCACAACTTATGGCAGCGTTGCGAACACCTTAAAGGAGCCCAGGAGCAGGAGCAGTGGCAGATTCAGCCCGGTTTTTACCCTGGTCAACCCTTTTTCAATCCAGGACGGGCCCGTCTTTTCCGGCTCTCTTTTCTACTTTAACCCGGAAGCTCGCTCACGCACGCATTTTCATATCAATGAATTTTCTCTTCGCCAAGCGTAATCTCATCTGCCTTGCCGGCGCCTCCCTGGGGTGGTTGGTGCCCGGAGCTGCCCGGGCTCAGGCCGCGGCGCTGCCCTCTTTTTACACGACTTATAACTACACCGCTTACACCGTGTACGACACTGGCAGCGACAACCCGCCCACCCAGGTACGCGGCGTGGGCGGCTCGCTCACGCTGCGCCCAGCGGGCACTTACGAGAAGCGCCTGAGCATCATGGGGCCCGGCGGCCCGAGGTATTTCAAGCAGGACGGCACTTTCACCCTGCGCGGCGACAGCATTCGGTTTGCCTTCACCGACCTCAAAGGCGCCGACGTGCAGCGCGGCACCTTCCGCTTTAATCCGGCCACCCGGGGGCTCACCCTCACCATTCTGGGGTACCCGGCCGGCAACCGGGGCGTTTACGAGCTCGCCGCCGCCGGGGCCCGGCCGCTGCCCGGCGCCCCCCCGCGCCCCCGGCCCAAAAGCGCGCAACGCCGGTAAGCTTCCCGTGCGCGAGGCGTTTGGCGCCCCCCGCCCCTTCTGGCTAACTTGCGGCCCGTTTCGGCTGCCTTTTCGTTGAAAATCTCCGCAACGGCACTGTAAATTGCTCATTGCTACTTGTTAATTGACCTACATGGGACGCGCATTCGAATTTCGCAAAGGCCGCAAAATGAAGCGGTGGGACAAGATGTCGAAAGACTTTACCCGCATCGGCAAAGAAATCGTGATGGCCGTGAAGGAAAACGGCCCCAACCCCGACACCAACGCCCGCCTGCGCGCCGCCATGCAGAACGCCAAGGGCGTGAACATGCCCAAAGACCGGGTGGAAGCCGCCATCAAGCGCGCCAGCAGCAAGGAGGAAAAAGACTACCAGGAAGTGGTGTACGAGGGCTACCTGCCCCACGGCGTGGCCGTGGTCATCGAAACCGCCACCGACAACCCCACCCGCACCGTCTCCAACGTGCGGCTCATCTTCAACCGCAACGAGGGCACCCTGGGCACCGCCGGCTCTTCCGACTACACCTTCACCCGCAAGGGCGTGTTCAAGCTGGCCGCGGCCGGGCTCGACCGCGACGCAATGGAGCTGGAACTGATTGACTTCGGCGCCGAGGACGTGTACGAAACCACCGAGGAGGACGAGCACGGCGCCGAGCACCAGTACATTGTGGTCGAAACCGCCTTCACCGACTTTGGCCAGATGCAGAAAGCCCTCGAAGCCCAGGGCCGCCACGTGGTGAGCGTGAACCTGCAGCGCGTGCCCAACACCACCGTCGCCCTCACCGAAGAGCAAGTGGAGGAAGTCATGACCATCATTGACAAGTTTGAGGAGGACGAGGACGTGCAGGCCGTGTACCACACCATTGGTTAGGCGCCCGGCTTGCGGCCCCTTGGTATGACGCCGCCTTCTGCCCCGCCCCTCGCCTACCGCCCCGGCCTGAACGGCATCCGCGCCATTGCCGTGTGGCTGGTGGTGCTCGCGCACTGGACGCTGCCGCCGTTTCCCGTCGGCGAAATGGGGCGCATTCCGTTTTTCGTGCTCAGCGGCTACCTGATTTCCGGCATCATCTGGCGGAAGCAGGTGCACCCCGGCGCACCGGGGCCGTGGGGGCGGCGGCTGGTCACGTTTTATCAGCGGCGCGTGCTGCGCATCCTGCCCCCCTACTACCTGGCCCTCGCGGCGGGCGCGCTGCTGCCGCTGGCCACCCTCCGCGAATACCCCGGCTGGTTCGTGCTCCCGGCGTCCAACCTGCTCTTCTACCGCCTGCACCACTGGGGCGAAGGCGTGGGCCACTACTGGACCATGGCGGTGGAAGAGCAGTTTTACCTGGTGTGGCCCCTGCTGCTGGGCGTGATTGGCCAACGGCTGGGGTGGCTGTTGGCGGTGGCGGCCTCGGGCGTGTTGTTCCGCGTGGCGTGGAGCATCTGGGTCACCCCCGACTTCGTTTTCGTGCTCCTGCCAGCCTGCCTCGACATGTTTGCCCTGGGCGCGGTGCTGAGCCTGACCGAACACATTCCGTGGGTGCAGCGGCTGGCCCGGGGCCGCTGGGTCCTCCTGGCCTGGGGGGCCTGGAGCGGCCTCTGGGCCCTCACGCACTACTTCTCGGCCCTCTCGCTCTGGCTGCTGACTTCCACCGCCGTGGCCAGCGTGGCGTCGGTCGTCACCCTGAATTGGGCCGTTCAGCGGCCGGGGTCCCCCGCACTGGGCAGTGCCCGCGTGCTCCTGTCGCCGGTGCTGCAATGGCTGGGCCGACGCAGCTACGGCTGCTACCTCTACCACCTGCTGCTGCCCGTGCTCTACCAGCGCGCCGTGTACCGGCTGTTTCCGGCGGTGGAAGCCCGTCGGCTCTGGCTTGGTCCGCTGCCCACCGTGCTGCTGCTCACGCCGGTGCTTTTGCTGCTGGCCGCCGCCTCCTGGCACTGGCTGGAGGCCCCGCTCAACCGCTGGAAGGACCGACTATCGTATTCCAAATTCTAACGCCCCGGCTTTCCGGCAACATGAAGCAGCTGGTGGTCTGAGGCGATGCCCGGGGATGCCAACCCGCGATTCCGGGGTCGGGCCTCCCCCCTGGTAATGCCCCAACGGCTCGGGTGGCAGAAGGCGCTGCCGGCCAAACCATCGGGGGCCGGTGGCGCTGCTGCTGGGCGTTGTGCCCGGCCCGCGCCGCGGAGTACGCCAGCCAGCCGCCCAGCAGCACGGGGCCCAGCCAGCGCCGGGCTTTCCCAGCCCACCGCAAGCGGCCGCCATCCGCACTGGGCCAGCGGGCCAGCGCCAGCAGCGCCACCGGCCCCACCAGCGCGGCGCAGTACCGCTCGGCGCTGTCCGGGCCGATGGCGGCGCGGGTGGCGCGGGTGGCCAGCAGCAGCGCCGCCAGCACCGTGAGCACTACCCACCACAGCAAGCGCAAGCTGTGCCGGGTGAATGATTGGGTTGAGGCCGGGGCATTCTCGGGGCCTTGCGGCCCGCTCTTGCGCGGCCAGAGCACGAAGAGTATTCCGGGCAAAAAAATGGCCCACAGGCCCGGCAGCAGGTTGCGCCAACCCGCCGCCAGCGGCACAAACCACCGCGCCAGCACAAAGCCGTAATCGGCCACTGACCCCAGCGCGTTCCAGACCCGCGCCGTTTGGTACAGCGGCGGGCCGGCCACCACTTCGGCGTAGTAGCTCCACGCCAGGCCACCCACCGCACAGCCCACCCAGTGCCCCAGCAGCCACCGCCACCGCCCCGCGCGCCACTGCCCCGTAACCAGCAGCCCCACCCCGGCACCGACCAGCAAGAAGAACCCGGCGATGCGCTGCAACGGCAGCAGGAACCCCGCGGCGGTGGCCAGCCCCAGCCAGCCCCGCCGCCCGCTTCGGCCCCAGGCCAGCAGTGCGAAGAAATAAACAGCCCCCAGCGCCCCGAAAACAGTTTCCGACCAAATAAATTTGGCGGGCACCAGCACGGCCGTGCTCAACGCCACCAGCCACGGCAACCACGGGGCGGGGCCGGCCGGCAGCAGCCAACGCCCCAGTTGCCCCCACAGCGCCACCTGCGCCAGCAGCGCGGCCCCGTGCAGCATCCGCACCCCCGCGGGACTAAAGAATGTAGCCAACAGCAACGGATACAACGGGCCCCAGAAGCGGTACGGCGCACCGCTGGGTGCCAGGAGCTGCCCGGTAGCGCGCCAGCTCCGCGCCGCCCACAAGTAGTGCACCGAATCGGAGGTACCCCCGAGGCCCGGCCCGGTCATGTACAGAAACAGGCCCAGTAGCGCCAGTCCCGGAAGCAGCCACGGCCAGCGCCGGAGAAAAACAACCATATGCAAAATTCAGGGTTTGCCGAAACCGGCCGCGCCCGGCAAAGCGCATGGCGCCAGTTCAGCGGTGACACGTCGGGCGGCAAGACAAAGATATAAGTGGCTTCGGACCGGCGGTTATTGAGCAGCGAGCTGTTCCCCGCTGTTGAAACCCGGCAGCCCTGGCTCAGTCCGCTACCGACGGTGCTATTATTGCTGCCCGTGCTGTTACTACTGGCCACCGCCAGGCACTGGCTGGAAGCGCCGTTGAATTGGTGGTAGAATCGGCTGGCGTATGGGGAGTAGCTGGGGCTTAAGTACGTGCTGCGTAATCCCGCCCGATTCAGCTAGCTTTACGCCACTAGCTTACGAACTATGAGCGGGTTGGCGCAATTTGCACAGGCTGCGAGTTGCGCCAATACAAATGCTGGCAGCAATTGCAAAAAACAAAACACAAATTTCAACATTAAAATCAAAATAGAATATGTTGGACAAAAAAGATTACTCTAAATTGACACTTGAAGAGTTATTGGCAGAGGAGAGAAAGGTTAAAAAGAATGAAACCTTTTCTGCAGGGCTGATAGGGTTTTTAATTGGCGTAATGGTTTATGGCATTGTAAAAAACGGTTTTGGCTTTCTATATATCGCCATTCCATTATTCCTAATATCTGTAATTTATAGGAATTCACAGATTCAGAAACAAAATCTCAAGCAAGTTCGAGCAGAAATTAACGTCAAAAATGCGAAGTGAGATACTGGGGCTAGATTAAGTTTCTCAATGGGAATAGTTGGAGGACATTTGTTTAGCATTCTATTTCCAGACAATTTTGCTCAATAAACTTTGTTTAGAGCGGGGGGGGGGGAATTTGATGTTGACAATTGAAAAAGATTACTTGGTCAATTCTTTTGCGAACGGTTTATTTCCGGGACACTGCTTTGGCCGGAAATCTTACTACTTACTAATGAAGCTGTTTGATAATTCAAAAATTTCAATCAGCATGATGTGCTATTAACTTTCTAAACAGCCTTGATTATTAAACAGGCGAAAAGTAGCGGCTGCCAACAAATAGTTTTGCAAAAGCTCGGCGGAAGTAGTGGATTCGATATTTATACTTCCATCAAGATTTGCGCTAAACTCAAGCAGACGTTTTCCTGAGCCGTGCCTGCACAAAGCTGCCCGGGCGTTACCACAAAAAAACGGCCGCCGCTGAGAGTCTCGGCGGCGGCCGTTTTTTTCTAATCTGAAACCAATGAACTACCTAATCCACGTTGTCGTGCAAGAACCGGTTATCCCCCAGCAATTCGTTGTCGTCTGATAAATTAAACCGCGAGATGTTCTGGGCCGAGCTGGGCTCCACGTTTTCCAGTTTCACCTGGCGGCGCAGGTAAGCGGGCGTGTCGTACTGGGCCACGGCCTCGGGCGGCAGGCCGTTGCTTAGCTCCTGCAGGCGGCGGCGGCGCTCCAAAGCTTGCGCGTCCAGCGCCGGGCGCGGCCGGGTCGCCTCGGGCGCGGGCGCCGACGGGCCCGACGTGAGCACCGGCTCGCCCGGAGCACTAGCCGGAATACCGGTCAGAGGCGGCGCGTTGTGCGCCGAAGGCCCGTTTAAATCAAAAGTGACGCGGGCGGTTTCCGGCGCAGCGGCGCCGAAACTGGGGACGAAAGGCGCGGCATTGTTGCCCGTAGTGGGCGCATTGGGCGCTGCCCCGGGTCGGTCAGCCTCCGACGTGGCAGCAGTCACTGCACTCGTCTCCACGCCACCCGTGGTGGGCGTGGTAATGGAATGCGCGTCGCGGGCAAAACCGGTGGCAATCACCGTCACGCGAATATTCTGGCCCAGGGTGTCGTCGATGCCGTGGCCGAAAATCATCTCGGCGTCCTGCCCGGCTTTCTCCTGGATGTACTCCGTGATTTCCGTCAGCTCGTCCATCTCCAACTCGTGCTCGGCACCGGACATGATGGAAAGCAGGATTTTCTGCGCCCCTTGGATGTCGGTGTTGTTGAGCAGCGGCGAATTCAGCGCTTCCTCGGCGGCGCGGCGGGCGCGGTTTTCGCCTTCGGTCATGCTGCTGCCCATTACGGCGGCGCCGCTGTCCTTCATCACCGTTTTCACGTCCTCGAAGTCTACGTTCACATCGGCCGTCACCGTGATGATTTCGGCGATGGACTTGGCGGCCGTGGTTAGCACTGTATCGGCCTTGGCGAAGGCGGCGCTCATGGTCAGGTTGCCGTAAATCTGGGGCAGCTTGTCGTTGAGAATCACCAGCACCGTATCGCAATGCTCGCTCAGCTCCTTGATGCCCAGCTCGGCTTGCAAGCGCTTTTTCTTGCCTTCAAACAGGAACGGCGCCGTCACAATGCCCACCGTAAGAATGCCCAGCTCCTGCGCCACTTGCGCAATCACCGGGGCCGCGCCCGTGCCCGTGCCACCGCCCATGCCCGCCGTGATGAACAGCATCTTGGTGCCGTGGTTGAGCAGCTCGCGGATTTGTTCTTTGCTTTCCAGCGCCGCCTGACGGCCGCGCTCGGGCTTGGCGCCCGCGCCCAGTCCTTCGGTCAGGTCTACCCCAATCTGAAGCTTGTTGGGCACCGTGGAGCTTTGCAGGGCCTGGTGGTCGGTGTTGCAAATGATAAACTCCACGTCCTTGATGCCCTGCTTGTGCATGTGCTTCACGGCGTTGGAGCCCCCGCCGCCCACGCCAATCACCTTGATGATGGACTTATTCTGGGCGGGAATGTCGAATTTGTAATTCATTGTGTTAGCTGTTAGCTGACGGCTGATAGCCATTGGCTTGTTAGACTTTCTGATTTGAATAAGAGCTAACAGCCAATAGCTATCAGCCAACAGCTTACATTAATAAGATTTATCGTCGTAGTCGTCAATCAGCAAGCCCTTGGTGCGGGTGATGATGTCCTTGAAGAAACGGCTGGCGGCACCGGGCTCCTTGGGCTTGGCCGGTACGGGCGCGGGCACTGCGGGCACCACCGCGCGGGGCTCCGTTGCCGCGTGCGTGGCCTGCGCCACCTGGGGCACCTGATAGGCAGGCGCTTCGTGCTCGTAGGGGGCCCGGGCATTCCGCTCGTCGAGCGAGTGATAGCCCGAGAGCACCAGGCCCACCGTGGTGGCGTACATCGGCGACTTCACCGCCTCAATGCGGCTTTTGCCGAGGTGCTGATTGGGGTAGCCAATGCGCGTATCGAGTCCGGTGATGTATTCGGTGAGCTGCTCCAGATTTTGCAGCTGCGAGCCGCCGCCGGTGAGCACAATGCCGGCCGACAGCTTGTCGTGCAGGCCCATGCGGTAAATTTCGGCGTACACCAGCTCCATGATTTCCGACATGCGGGCCTCAATGATGTACGCCAGGTTTTTCAGCGAAACCTCCTTGGGCGGGCGGTTGGGCAGGCCGGGAATGCTCACGATTTCGTAATCAGAAGCTTCTTCGGCAATGGCTTTGCCGAATTTCACCTTCAGCTGCTCGGCCTGGCCAGGAGCCACGTTGCAGCCGGCTTTGATGTCCTGGGTGATGATGTTGCCACCGAACGGCAGCACGGCCGCGTGGCGGATGATGCCATCCTTGAACACGGCCAGGTCAGTAGTGCCGCCGCCAATATCAATCAGGGCCACGCCGGCCTCCTTCTCCTCTTCGGAAAGGATGGACATGCTGCTGGCCAGCGGCTCCAGAATCAGGTCGGCAATTTCGAGCCCGGCCTTGGTCACGCACTTGTTGATGTTGTTGATGGCCGTGCTCTGCGCGGTGATGATGTGGAAATTGCCTTCCAGGCGCACGCCCTCGTAGCCCACGGGGTCGGCGATGCCCTCCTCGTAGTCCACTTTGTAGTCCTGGGGCATCACGTGAATGATTTGCGAGCCGGGCTGGGTCACAAGGCGGTACATGTCCTGGGTGAGGCGGTTCACGTCGTCGGGCCCGATGGTGTCGGCCGAGTTGCGCGTGATGCTGCCGTTGTGCTGCAGGCTCTTGATGTGCTGCCCGGCAATGCCCACGTTTACCACCCCAATGCTAATTCCGGACTGTTCTTCGGCTTGCCGAATGGCCCGCTTAATCGCGTCCACGGTCTTGTCGATGTTGAGCACGATGCCGCGCGAAACACCTTCCGACACGGCTTTGCCCATGCCCAGAATTTCGAGTTTGCCAAACTCGTTTTTGCGGCCCACCAAGGCGCAAATTTTGGTGGTGCCGATGTCGAGCCCGACGACGATTTTGTCTTGTTGCATATGAGCGGTGCTGGCGAGCAGTGAAGAAAGCGTGGGTTGGGGATTGGAAATTTTCGACCTAACGGTCTGTTATTCAGCAAATTGTTATTCGCAGATAATTTGATTTTGGTATTCTACGTTTACGCGGTGGTAAGTATCCCACCCCAAAACTGACGGAATTTGCCGGTAAAATACCATAAGCTTAGCGAATTTCTCGGAAATATTTTCGGGCAGCCCGAATTCGATGCGCTGGTCGCCCACTTGCTGAGTGAATGACAGCTTGCCGCCGGGCTCAATAAACACCTCCGATACCTGGGCTTTCCAGAACTCGTGCTCGTCCACGTACCGCAAAAACTCGAGGTAGCGGCGCCCGGTGCTATCCTGGAAAAATGCACTCGGCAGGATGCCCCCGCCGGGGCGCGCCACGGTGGCCACGCGGGCCGTGAACAGGGGCGACAGCGGCAGCACCCGGCCTTCAGCGTCCACGTAGGTGTCGAGGCGGGTGTCGGAATGCGTGAGGCGGGCAATGGGCCGGTTCTGCCGCACATCGGCGTGCAGGTTGCCGGCCAGGTCCCGGTACACCTGGGCCTCGCGCACGAAGGCGTGGGCGCGCAGCCGCGCCTCCAGTTCGCGCAGGCGCGGCCCCTCCGGCTGGGTGCCAATGACGGGTTCTTTGCCGCCTTTGGTGAGCAAGGCCGTCACGCCCCGCTCGCTGATGAAGTAGTTATCGAACTCGTTGGCGATGGTGACCACGACCTCGCCCACCGGCCGGGTGGCCTGGCGCACGGCCGCAAATACCGCCAGCCCACCCAGCGCCAGCAGGCAGGCCGCGGCAACTACTAAATTTCTAATTGTGCGGTCCAAGGAGCAAATGGGAAAATAAAGGAACGGAACGAATGCGCAAATAGCTCGTTGGGCGACGCTCGCCAAGGCGTATTTATCTGCGCTTGCTGAAGCTTAAGTAATGTGCTATTGCGCTAAATATTGCTTAGCGAATGAAAAGCGGGAAGGTTGATATTGCGAGTAAATAATTTCAGCGTATTTATTTTTGGCTATTGCCAGCGCTGGCTTAAAATTAATTTTAATTGGGGCACCAGCGTATCAATATCGCCGGCGCCTACCGTGGCCAGCACGTCAAACGATTCGTCGATTTTGGCCGCCGCCAGCACTTGTTCTTTGGTCTGGATGGCTTTGGTTGGCGCGGTGATGTTAGCCAAAATTATTTCGGAGGTAACCCCCGGCAAGGGCATTTCGCGGGCGGGGTAAATATCCAACAAAAATACCTCATCTGCAATGCTTAAGCTTTGGGAAAAGCCCTTCGCGAAATCACGGGTGCGGGTGAAAAGGTGGGGCTGAAAGACAACGCGCAGCCGCTTGCCCGGATATAAGGCGCGCACCGAACGCAGGAAAGCCTCAATTTCGCGGGGATGATGGGCGTAATCATCTAAATAGACGTTTTGCGGGGTGGTAACTACAAATTCAAACCGCCGTTTTACGCCGCGATATTCCGCAACGGCGGCGCGTAATGCGGGGGCGCCCAAGCCTTGCATTTGCGCCACGGCGGCGGCGGCGAGCATGTTTTCCACGTTGTGGTAGCCGGGCACGGCCAGCGCCAAACCAGCAACAGCGCCGCGGGGACCGTGCAAGTCAAAATGAAACCGGTGGCCTTTCGCGGTGATGTCTCCCGCAAACAGCTCGGGTCCCTGCGCCGCCGTGAGGCCGTAGCGAATGACTCGGGTGCCCGCCGGGACGGCGGCGGCCACGCGGGAGTCGGCGGTGTGGTTGAGCAACAAGGTGCCACCGGGCTTGATTTGCGCCACAAACTGGCAGAAGGAATCGATTAATGCCGGCTGGTCGCCGTAGATGTCGAGGTGGTCGGCGTCGGTGCTGGTCACGATGGCCACGTCGGGAAACAGCGTCAGGAAGCTGCGGTCGTACTCGTCGGCTTCCACCACAATGGGCGCACTCGGGGTTTTGGGCAGCAGTAAATTACTCCCCAAATTGACCGCAATGCCGCCGAGAAAGGCACCGGCATCGAGGCCGGCGTGGTGCAGCAGGTGGGCTACCATGCTGCTGGTGGTGGTTTTGCCGTGCGTGCCGGCCACCGCGATGGTGTAGCGGCCCTGGGTGAGCACGCCCAAAATCTGGCTGCGCTTGCGAATATCGTAGCCCTGCGCGCGCAGCCAAGCCCATTCTTGGCTGTCGGCCGGAATGGCGGGCGTGAACACGACCAGCGTTTGGGCGAGGTTGTCCCGGATTTCGGCGGGAATATTTTCCACCGCGTCCGCGTAATGAACAAGAATGCCTTCGGCCGTCAGCGCCTGCGTGAGGGGGGTTTCGGTTTTATCGTAGCCGCTCACCCGGTGCCCGTTGGCCCGGAACCAGCGCGCGAGGGCCGACATGCCAATGCCACCGATGCCGAGAAAAAAGACGTAAGGAAACCGGTCCAATTTTAATTAAAAATTAAAAATGCAAAATTAAAAATCTGAAAAATATCGAGCGTAACATCTCCCTTCGTAAACGGTCATTTTTAATTCATAATTTTTAATTTTTAATTAATTTCAATAGCTCGTCCACAATTGCTCCCGTGGCATTGGGCCGGGCCAGCGCGCGCGCGCGCGCGCCAAGCTGCTGCCGGCGCTCGGGGTCGGCCAGCAGGCGCAGGGCTTCGTCGTAGAGGCGCGTGGGGGCGTGCTCGTCGGTGATGAGCACGGCCGCGCCTTTGCTCACCAGGGCCAGGGCGTTTTTGGTTTGGTGGTCCTCCGCCACGTTGGGCGAAGGCACCAGTATGCTGGCTTTGCCGGTGAGGCAGAGCTCGGCCACGGACAGGGCGCCGGCGCGGCTCACCACGGCGTCGGCCGCGGCGTAAGCCAGGTCCATGCGCTGAATAAATTCGAGGGCGTGAAGGTTGTCGGCCTGGTGGGCGGCGGCGAGCTGCCGGGCTTCGAGGAAGTAGAGCTTGCCGGTTTGCCAGAGCAGCTGCACGCCGGCGTCGCGCAGGCGCGGGAGGGCGGCGGCCGTGGCCAGGTTGAGGGTGCGGGCGCCCAGGCTGCCGCCCACCACCAGCAGGGTTTTGCGGGCGGGGTCGAGGCCGAAGAACCGCAGGGCTTCGACGCGGTCGCCGGCGGCAATTTCGGTCCGCACCGGGTTGCCGGTGACGACGAGCTTGTTGGCGGGGAAGAATTTCTCCATGCCTTCGTAAGCCACGCAAATGCGGCCCACGCGGCGCGCCAGCAGCTTGTTCACCAAACCGGCGTAGGAGTTCTGCTCTTGAATGAGCGAAGGAATGGCCCGCGACGTGGCCGCCAGCAGCACCGGCGCCGAGGCGTAGCCGCCCACCCCCACCACGGCGTCGGGTCGGAATTCTTCAATCAGCTGGCCGGCCTGGCGCACCGATCGGAACACGCGCATCGGAAAAAGCAGGTTCTGCGGCGTGAGGCGGCGCTGCAAGCCGCTGATGTCGAGGCCCACAATTTTGTAGCCCGCGTCGGGCACCCGCGTCATTTCCATGCGGCCGTTGGCGCCCACGAACAGGATTTCGGCAGCCGGCAGCCGGCACCGCAATTCGTTGGCAATGGCCAACGCCGGAAAAATGTGCCCGCCAGTACCGCCGCCGCTGATGATGACTCTCATTTTAGTTGTCGGTTGTTCGTTGTCAGTTGTCAGCTTGTTCCAGCGTCAGTTCATCAGAACGGCCTGACAACTAGCAACGAACAACTGATAACTACCTGTGTAACCTAATAGCTAACGGCTACTTTGGGGATGCGGGCCGTGTCGTCGGGCTCGCCGGTCATGGGGCGCACTTCGCGCTCGCCGCGGCTCACGGCCAGGATGATGCCGATGCTGATGCCGGTGAAAATGAGCGAAGTGCCGCCCATGCTCAGCAGCGGCAGCGGCAGGCCGGTGATGGGGCCCAGGCCCACGGCCACGCCCATGTTCACCAGCGCCTGCAGCACGAGGCTGAAGCTGAGGCCCGCCGAGAGCAAGCCGCCGAAAGCGCCGTAGCTGTTCATCACCGTTTTGAGCCCCCGGTAGAGGAAAGCCAGGTACAGAAACAGCACCACGGCCCCGCCCAGCAGGCCGTATTCTTCGATGATGATGGCGTAGATGAAGTCGGAGTACGGGTGCGGCAGGATGTTGCGCTCGGTGCTTTTGCCGGGGCCCTTGCCGGCGATGCCGCCGGTGGCAATGGCGATGTAGGAATGTTCGAGCTGAAAAGGGACCTTCTTGTCGGGATTGCTGAAGTTCTCGATGCGCGACATCACCGTCTTACCGCGCTGCCCGGTGGCCAGGCCCGCCCCGCCCACCACCACGCCAATGACCACCATCACGGCCATCTGGCGCAGCGGCACGCGCCCAATAAACATGAGCAGCAGGCAGGTGGCGAAGAGCAGCAGCGCCGTGGAGGCGTTGCTGAGGATAATCAGCCCGCAAATGATGCCCACCCAGAGCATCACCGGAAAGAGCGTCGTCCAGAAGTCGCCCAGGTGCTGCTGGCGGCGGCTGAGCATGCTGGCCAGGTGCGAAATCAGGGCCAGCTTGGCCAGGTCCGAGGGCTGAAACGTCTGGTTAATCACCGGGATGGTGAGCCAGCGCGAGGCTTCGTTGATGTTCGAGCCCATGAGGTAGGTGAAGAGCAGCAGCGGCACCGAGATGAGCAGCGCGTAGAGCGCCAGCCGCGAGTAGTAGCGGTAGTCGATGCGGTGCGCGGCCCACATGAAGCCGAGGCCCACCAGAATCAGGGCCGTGTGCTTGAAGAGAAAATGCTCGGTGTTGCCGTCCATCTTCTTGTAGGCCAGCGTGCCGGTGGCCGAGTACACCACCGCAATGCTGATGAAGGAGAACAGCAGCACGATGGCCCACAGGATGGGGTCGCCTTTGAGGTTGCGCTGCAGCCAGGTGGTGGAGGATTCCATAATCGCTGATTTTTGCTGATTAAACTGATTGTGCCGATGCGGACGCCAAGCGTTGAACCGCCGCCGCAAATTGCCGGCCCCGGTCCTCGTAGTTTTGAAACAGGTCGAAGCTGGCGCAGCAGGGCGAGAGCAGCACCACGTCGCCGGGGGCGGCTCGGGCGGCGGCGCGGACCACGGCGTCGGCCATGGCGCGGGTTTCTTCCACGTGCGGCAGCAGCTCGCCGAAGGCGTCGAGCAGCTTGGCATTGTCCAGGCCCAGGCACACGAGGGCTTTGACGTGCTTACCAACCACTTCCAACATGCTGACGTAGTTGTTGCCCTTGTCCACACCCCCAGCTATCCACACAATTGGCCGACTGATGCCGTCGAGCGCGTACAGTGCGGCTTCCACGTTGGTGGCCTTGCTGTCGTTGATGTAGCGGACGCCGTTGATGTCGGCCACCACTTGCAAGCGGTGGTCGGCGTTACGGAACGTGGCCAAAGCGGCTTCGATTTGCGCGGTGCTCAGGCCGACCACGCGGGCGGCGAGCACCGCAGCCAGCGTGTTTTGGCGGTTGTGCTGGCCGATGAGCGGCGATTGAGCAGTGCTTACTTCCTCACCCCCGGCTTCGTCAAAATTTTGGTTCAAGTTTGTATACAGCACTTCCTCAGCAGTGTAGTAAGCCGCCAAGGAAACATTGTATAAGCGCGGTTGGCTGAAGGGCAGCAACCGGAACGGCTGTGAAGCCGAACGGAAATACTTCCTGATTGCTTCGTCGTGGGCGTTGTAGATGAAGCTGCCGGCACCGTCCAGGTTGCGGACAATGCGCAGCTTGACCTGGGCGTACTTCTCCAGCGAGTAGTCGTAGCGGTCGAGGTGGTCGGGGGTAATGTTGAGCAGCACCGCCACCCAGGGCCGAAAATCATAGGTGTCGTCCAGTTGAAAGCTGCTCAGCTCCACCACGTAGTAGTCGTGGGCGTCGGCGATGACCTGCTCGGCCAGGCTGTGGCCCACGTTGCCGGCCAGGCCCACGCGCAGGCCGGCTTCTTTCAGCAAGTGGTGAATGAGCAGCGTGGTAGTGGTTTTGCCGTTGGTGCCTGTAATGCAGATGCACTTGGCTTCAGTGTGGCGGCCGGCAAACTCAATCTCGGAGATGATGGGAATGTTCTTGTCGCGCAGGGCCTGAATGACCGGGGCCTTTTCCGGGATGCCGGGGCTTTTGATGACCTCATCGGCCTGCAGAATCCGGTCGAGCGAGTGCTGATTTTCCTCGTATTCGATGCCGGCCTGGGCGAGCTTGTGCTGGTAGTTGGGTTGGATAGTGCCGCGGTCCGACACGAACACGGCGTGGCCTTTGGCCTGCGCCAGCAGCGCCGCTCCTACTCCGCTTTCGGCCGCTCCGAGGATGACAATGTTCATGGCGTGGCGGGTGTGGTTTCTCGCAGAGGTCCGCAGAGGACTACGCAGAGTTTCGCGGAGGTCGTCCACTGCGGGCCTCTGCGGTTGCCTCGGCGGACCTCTGCGAGAAACTTCATTAGCGTAATTTCAACGTAACCAAGGTGATGACGGCCAGCATGATGCCGACAATCCAGAACCGGGACACAATCTTCGATTCGTGGTAGCCTAGCTTTTGGTAGTGGTGGTGTAGCGGCGACATGCGCAGCAGCCGGCGGCCCTCGCCGTACTTCCGGCGGGTGTATTTGAAGTAACTAACCTGCACAATTACCGAGAGATTTTCGACCAGAAAAATGCCGCACAGCACGGGAATCAGCAGTTCCTTGCGCACGATGAGCGCCAGCACGGCAATGATGCCGCCGATGGCCAGCGAGCCCGTGTCGCCCATGAAAACCTGGGCTGGGTAGCTATTGTACCACAAAAACCCGATGCAGGCCCCTACGAAAGCCGTGCAGAAAATGACCAACTCGCCGGAGTCGGGGATGAACATCACGTCGAGATAGTCGGCCAGCAGCACGTTGCCGCTCACGAAGGCGAAGATGGCCAGCGTAATGCCGATGATGGCCGAGGTGCCCGCCGCCAGCCCATCGAGGCCGTCGGTGATGTTGGCGCCGTTGCTCACGGCCGTAATCAGGAAGATGACAATAGGGATGTAGAGAAAGCCGTAGAGGCCGTTGAAAAAGGTACCGGCCGTGGCGAACAAGTCGCCGTAGTTCAGTTCGTTGTTCTTGAGAAATGGCACGGTGGTAATCATCAAGTGCACGTCCTTGAACGCCTTGGTGGCCTCGATGGCGGAGTACTGACCGTTGGGCAGCAGGTACTGGCGCACCGTGATTTCGTCGCTGTAGAACAGCACCCAGCCCACGGTGATACCCAGGCCCACCTGCCCCAGCACCTTGAACCGGCCGCTCAGCCCCTCCTTGTTCTTGCGAAACACCTTGATGTAGTCGTCCAGGAAGCCAATCAGCCCCAGCCACACCGTGCTCAGAATCATGAGGATGATGTAGATGTTGCGGAGCCGGCAGAGCAGAATAACGGGAACCAGAATGGCCAGCAGAATGATAAGGCCGCCCATGGTCGGAGTGCCTTTTTTTTCGTTCTGGCCCTGCAGGCCCAGGTCGCGGATGCTTTCGCCGACCTGCTTTTTCTGCAGCACCCGGATGAGGCGGTGCCCAAAGGTTTGGGCGATGAGCAGGGAAATCACCACCGCCAGCCCGGCCCGAAACGTGGTGTACTGAAACACCCCCGTGCCGGGAATATTGAAATGCTCGTTGAGGTAACGGAAGAGGTAAAAAAGCATCAGTGCATTAAAAGGCCGTCATGTCGAGCGCAGCCGAGACATCTCGCTCGGAGCAGTCAAACTCTGGAGTGACCAGGACCGACATAGCGCCGATGTCAGATCGCTGGCGCTTGCCCATATGGCGGAACTGGAGGCGCGGGCGGCGGAGTTGGGAGACATGATCAAGACGCTACGTACGCTGCTGCGCGCCTGCGACG
>NZ_JANNOD010000017.1:0-22076 GCF_031398885.1 Hymenobacter sp. | reverse complement strand
AATGTGCCCCAAAAAAACCTTTGCAATTGCCCAACCCCCCACTTCATGGCCGGGTGCCCCACACCACGCGCCTGGTTGTTTTATTGTTTGCTCCCCCCCCCGCCCCCACTGCCCCCCCAACCCTCGACATGACGTGCTGTTTGCTCCAAGCTCCCTGTTGATTATCAACTGTTACTAATGCGCCTGCTGCTGCTCGACAATTTTGATTCCTTCACCTTCACGCTGGCCGATTACCTGCGCCAGCTCGGGGCCGAAGTCGTCGTGCGCCGCAACGATGTGCCGCTGAGCGAGCTGCAAGCGCTGACTCTCGACGGCATCGTGCTGTCGCCCGGGCCCGGCACGCCCGCCCGGGCCGGGGTGATGCCGGCCGTCATCGCGGCGTTTCACCAGCGCGTGCCCATGCTGGGCGTGTGCCTGGGCCATCAGGCGCTGGGCGAGTTCTTCGGGGGCGCGGTGGTGCGCGCCGCCGGGCCCATGCACGGCAAGGTGTCCGAGATGCGCTGCGACCCCGCCGAGCCGCTTTTTGCCGGCCTGCCCGCCACCCAGCCGGTCACGCGCTACCACTCGCTGGTGCTCCGCGAGCCCCTGCCGCCGGCGGTGGTGGCCCTGGCCCACACCGCCGGCCCCGCCCCCGAACTCATGGCCCTGCGCCACCGCACGTTGCCGCTCTACGGCGTCCAGTTTCACCCCGAAGCCCTGCTCACCCCGCACGGGCTGGCAATATTGGCCAATTGGCTCCGGTGTTGTATCATTGCCAAAACCGCTGAAGAGTAGTTGTCAGGTGCTAGTTGTCGGTTGTCAGGTGCGCCCGGAAGCTTTTTTGATACTAGCAGCTGACAGCCAACAACTGACAATTAGCCTATGGAATTGCGCCGCCAGCACCAGCAAGGGTACGAGTACGTGGACGAGGGCGAGGGCCCGGTGCTGCTGCTGCTGCACGGCCTGTTCGGGGCCCTGAGCAATTGGCAGGACGTGGTGCGCGAGTTTGCGCCCGACCACCGCGTCATCATTCCGCTGCTGCCCATCTACGACATGCCCCTGGCCCAGGCCGGCGTGCCGGGCCTCGTGGCGTACGTCGAGGGCTTCGTGGCCGCGCTGCGCCTGCCGCCCGCCTTCACGGTGCTTGGCAATTCGCTGGGCGGCCACATTGCGCTGGTTTACACCCTGAACAACGCCAGCCGCGTCAATCGCCTGGTGCTCACCGGCAGCAGCGGCTTGTTCGAGGACAGCATGGGCGGCTCCTTTCCCAAGCGCGGCAACTACGCCTACGTGCGGGAGCGGGTCGGCTACACCTTCTACGACCCCGCCGTGGCCACTCAGGAACTGGTTGATGAAGTGTTCAACGTCACCAACTCCAACTCCAAGTGCTTGCGCATCATCGCCATTGCCCGCTCGGCCCAGCGGCACAACCTGAGCAAGGAGCTGGCGCGCATTGCCGTGCCCGTGCTGCTGGTGTGGGGGCTGAACGACACCATCACCCCGCCGCCGGTGGCCCACGAATTTGCCCGCCTGCTGCCCCGCGCCGAGCTGCGCTTCCTCGACCGCTGCTGCCACGCCCCCATGATGGAGCGCGCCGCCGGGTTCAACGCCCACCTGCGCCGGTTTTTGCGTAGTACCGCAGCCGCCCCGGCCGTGGCCGCTTAAAATTCAGTTTATCATTCGGCCGGCCCGATTGTTGTTCGCCAGTGCCTCGCGTGCTAGCTTGCAGCAGGCCCGTGCCGGAACATTCTTTCACCCCATTTTCTCCCACCCAACCGCCCCGTTTACGCCCGATTATAATTCCGCCTTATAATTTGTTTTCCAATGCCTGCCCTGCTCGCCGAAGATTTACTCAACGAAATGATTCCGCCTCTGAAGGGCACCGATTCGGCGGGCAAAGCGGCGCGCTGGCTCGATGAGTTTCACGTGGCCCAGTTGCCCGTGCTCGACAACCGCCACTACCGCGGCCTCGTCACCGAGGCCGACCTGGCGGACTTCGATGACCCCGAAATGCTGCTGGCCGACTTGCCCTTGGGCTACGCCGACGCCTACGTGCGCCCCGACCAGCACTTTTACCGCGTGATGGAGCTGGCCATCGAAAACAAAATTCAGTTGGTGGCCGTCGTCGACGAGCGGCAGGAGTACGCTGGCGTGGTCACCATCGCCGACGCGCTGGCCGCCTTTGGGCAGCAGCCGGCCGGAGGGCAGGGCGGCATCATCGTCCTCACCATGGAGGAGCGGGATTATTCCCTCACCCAAATCAGCCGCTACGTTGAGGAAAACAACGCCAAAATTGTCAGCGCCCACGTCGCGCAGGACGAAATTGACCCCTACCGCATCCGCCTCACCCTCAAGTTGAACACCGACAATCTGGCGCGCATCACGGCCACGCTGGAGCGGTTTGGCTACGTGGTGACGGCCCAGTTCAGCGGTGCCGCCGTGGCCAGCGAAGACGACCAGGAGCGCTACGACGCCCTGCTGCGGTACCTGAGCGTCTGATAATCGGGTGCTCGGAATCCTGCTGTCGTTACAACTGCTGCTGGCCGGCGCGGGCCCCGGGCTCGCGCCACCCGATACGGTCCGCCGCGCGTTGCGACCCGTGGTGGCGCCGAGCGACACCCTCGTGCGCATTGTGCCCTGCCCCGGCGTGGCCCGCGCCGCAGTCGGCACCATTCTTTTTGCCGGCAACGCCGTCACCAAGGAGCGTATTCTGCGGGCCGAGCTGGATTTCGGCGAAGGCGACACGCTGGCCCTGGCCGACCTGCCGGCCCGCCTCGAAGCCAACCGCCGCCGCCTGTTCAACCTGCAGCTGTTCCACGCGGTGGTGGTCCAGGCCAGTTGCGCAGGTCCCCGGCTCATCATCGTATTCGGGGTGCAGGAGCGTTGGTACACCTTTCCGGTGCCCATTCTCTCGCTGGCCGACCGCAACCTGCGCTCCTGGCTCGACCGCCCCGACCGCTGGCGCCGGGTTGATTACGGCGTGCACGTGGTGCGCAACAACTTTCGGGGCCGCAACGAGCAGGTCAGCGCCAACCTGCAGCTGGGCTTCAACCGCAAATACGAGCTGTTTTACGAAGCGCCCGGCCTGGGCCGCTACCGCCGGCTGGGCTTCGGCGTGGGGGGCTCGCTTTATCAAAGCCGCACCGTGGACTACGCCACCCAGGCCGACCGCCTCGTGCCCTTGCGGGCCGACGCCGGCTTTCCCATTCGGCGGTTTTACGTCACGGGCGGGCTTCGTTTCCGTCAGACCGTCCAGTCCCTTACCGCTTTCGATGTCTCCTACCACCGCGAGCAAATCGGTGACTCCGTCAATTTTGCTAACCCCAATTATTACCAGGGGCGCACCCAGCGCGAGTACCTCGACCTGACGCTGACCAGCACGAGCAACCAGCGCAACACCTTTGCCTACCCCCTCACTGGCCAGTTTGCCCGGGCCACGCTCACGCACCGCGTTTTCCTGACCGAGGCCACGCCCAGCCTCACTGCCTTGCGCTTGCGCTACGCCCGCTACCTCGCCCTTGGCCGTGGATTCTACTACAGCGCGGGCGTCAGCGGCCAAGTCCGCCTCACCCGCCGCCTGGCCTACGCCGACGCCCGGGCGCTGGGCTACGACGACCTGGTGCGGGGCTACGATGAGTACGTCGTCGACGGGCGCCACTACGGCCTGCTGCAGCAGGGGCTCTCGTACCGCCTGCTCCAGCCCCCGCCCGTTCGGCTGCAATCCGTCGGCAATCCCAAAATCAACACCATTCCGCTCGCACTCTACTTGAATATCTTTGCCGATGCGGGCTACGTGGTCGCGCCCGGTCGCCTGCCCCAAAACCGCCTTCCCAATCATTTGCTGCGGGCCATCGGGCTCGGGCTCCACTTGGTTACTTATTACGACCGGGTGTTTACCGCCGAGTACACCCTAAACGGACTGGGACAAACGGGGTATTTTTTCCGCGCTGAATTTCCGATTTGACGCCGTCAGCCCGCCCAATCGGTTATTTATTTGTTACGTAGCCGCGTTTCTTGTTACGTAATCCGCTTCACTTTCCTGCATGAAAATCGCCATTCTCGGCAAGCCTTTCGACGACGAAGCCGCCCCGGCCATTCAGGCCTTGCTCGACGACCTGGCCGCCCGCCGGGCCGAAGTGCGCATTGGCGAAGCCTTCCGCACCTTCCTCGATAACCGCCTGCGCCTGCCCGAAGGCACCACCGAATTCCGCCGCGGCGACTCGCTGCGCGGCGTGCAGTTCGTGCTCAGCATCGGGGGCGACGGTACCTTGCTCGACACCGTTACCTACGTTGGCAGCCTCCAAATCCCAATTCTGGGCATTCACACCGGCCGGCTCGGCTTCCTGGCCACCATCACCCCCGACCGCACCGCCCAGGCCATCGACGCCCTCTACAAAGGCCACTTCAATATTGAAGAGCGCAGCCTGATTCGCGTCGACACCGACCCCGACGTATTTGGGGGCCTGAATTTTGGGCTCAACGAATTCAGCGTCCTCAAGCGCGACACCTCATCCATGATTGTCGTGCACACGTACATCGACGGCGAATACCTGAATTCCTACTGGGCCGATGGTTTGGTGGTGGCCACGCCCACCGGGTCCACTGGCTACTCGCTTAGCTGCGGCGGGCCGGTTATGCTGCCGCAGACCAACAATTTTATCATCGCCCCCGTATGCCCCCACAATTTGAACGTGCGCCCCTTGGTGGTATCCGACCAGAGCGTCATTTCCTTCGAAATTGAAGGCCGCAGCACCAGCTACATGCTTTCGCTCGACTCCCGCTCCCTGCCCGTTGAGGCCTCCGTTCAAATTGCAGTTCGCCGCGAATCCTTCAATGCCCGGTTGGTTAAGCTCAACCACGTTAACTTTCTCAGTACCTTGCGTAGTAAGCTCAATTGGGGCCTTGACCGGCGCAACCCAGCCGGCATCCAAGTCTAACGGCCGAGATATTTTATTGAATAATCTCCGAAAGTTTTTTTAGTTCCTGATAAGCGCTACTTTTGTCACCGTCTGAAACTGTGCATGCTCCGCACCGGCTTCAACTTCTTTCCCTTGCCTCCTCATTCTTGTTGCCATATGAAAAATATTTTCACTTATTCCGCGGCTTTTGTGCTCGGCTTGGCCTTGGTGGCCACGCCGGAGGCAGACGCTCAGCAGTTCAGTAAACGGAAACAATATAACTCCGTGGGCTTCAGCCTAAACGCTATTAACTATTTTGGCGACGTGACGCCGGTGACCAGCTTTACGAGCCTGCGCTTTGGGGCCACCCGCGTGGGCGCTGGGGTGTCGCTCACCCGCCGCTTTTTCCCGCGGCTGTCTGGCCGCGTGGGCCTCTCGTACGGCCGCATCTCCGGCAGCGACGAAAAAGCCACCGACGGCGTGAGCGACCCGGATGCTCGCTTCCGCAGAAACCGGAACTTCACCTTCCGCAACGACATAATTGAGGCGTCCGCTGTTGCCGTTTTCGACCTTATTGAAAACCGGAACAACTACCTCAAGCGCCCCGACTTTGTGCCGTACGTGTTTGCTGGGGTAGCGGGCTTCTATCACAATCCCAAAGGCCTCTCGGCTGATGGAGAGTACGTTTCCTTGGCTTCTTTGAAAACCGAAAATCAGGCCAGTGCCTACGGCAAGACGCAGTTTTCCGTTCCTTTTGGTGGCGGTATTCGCTACCGTATCAATCGGAACTTTGACGCCAGCTTAGAAATTGGCTGGCGCAAAACATTTACCGATTACCTCGACGATGTGGGAGGTAAGTACGCCGGCATTGAAAACCTGAGTGGTTCGGAGCTTCGCCAGTATTTCGGTTACGGTATCACGAAAGACCGTGGTGCTTTCCCCGGCTTCGACAATGTGGGTGAGCAGCGTGGTGACTCGGGCAATAAGACCGACTGGTACATCGTTACCGGCGTCACGCTCAACTACATTTTGACCCCCCGCATCAAGAACCCCAAATTCCGCTAGCTAATTGAGCGCTGGCTGAGTTCTTGATTTCCCAGTTAGCAGCAGCTTAAATGACGTATTCAATTGTTCAAAAAGCCCTCCTCGTTTGCCTCGTGCAAGCGGGGAGGGTGTTTTTTTGTGTTCCTGCCAACGCGCAGAATACCAGCGAAGTTGGGATTGGCATTGGCGCCACCAATTACCGCGGAGAAGTTTCGCCCAGCTACCAGTTTCAGAACAACCGGCCGGCGTTTACCGCTTTTTACCGCAAAGACGTGTCGGTGCCCATCACCCTGCGCGGCGGCTTCACGGCCGGGCTGTTGCGGGCCGACGACGGCAACGTGGAAGGGGTGAACGGCGGCGTGCCACCCTTGCCGAACTACCGGCAAGTGAACACCAAGGGCCGCGTCTTGGAAGCTTCGGCCGTGGTGGAATACAACTTTTTGGACTACCACTACCGGACCGACAAAGTGCACTTCACCCCCTACCTGTTTGCGGGGGTGGCCGCGTACTACGCCAACACGACAACCGAGGGCATCAACCAGGCTTTGGGCGGGGCTTTTAACCGTAGCGGCTCGATGCTGGGCTTGGCCATTCCGGCGGGCGTGGGGCTCAAGTACGCGCTGTCGGAGTTTCTTAATCTAGGATTGGAAACGGGCGTGCGCAAAACCTTTACGGACGAGCTCGACCATCTGGCCCAGCAAGACCCGCTGCTGGTGAACCCCAACGACCAGGATTGGTACTACTACAGCGGCATTAGCCTTTCGTATACCTTCTACAAGATTCGCTGCCCCGACCAGTATAAGAACAATAGGAAGCTGCTGAAGTAGCGGCTGGCCCGGCCGTGACAAGGGCCCCGGCAAAGGGCGCTAGCAGTGCCGGGCCGCTAAATGCAACCGTTTCCGTAACTTGCGGCCTCTTTTAGCGAAATCGCAAGGATGACCGGCAAGGCCGAAATAGACACTCTCAATATCCCGGCCCACGTGGCGGTTATCATGGACGGTAACGGGCGCTGGGCCAAGCAGCGCGGGGGCCTGCGCGTGTTTGGGCACCAGAGCGCCATCACGGCCGTGCGCGAAACCGTGGAGGAAGCCGCCGAGCTTGGCGTGCGCTACCTGACGCTGTACGCGTTTTCGACCGAGAACTGGAACCGTCCCGCGCTGGAGGTGATGGCCCTGATGCAACTGCTGGTCCACACCATCCGCCAGGAAACGGCCACGCTCCTCAAAAACAGCATCCGCCTGGAAGCCATCGGCGACATCAGCACACTGCCGGCCGGTTGCCAGCGCGAGCTGGCCGAGGCCATGGAGCTGACCAAAGCCGGCGCCCGTATGACGCTGGTGCTGGCCCTGAGCTACAGCGGACGCTGGGACCTGACCCAGGCGGCCCGGCGCATGGCGGCCGACGTGGCCAGCGGCCAGCTGCAGCCCGCCGCCGTGACCGAAGCCACGGTAGCGAGCTACCTGGCCACGGCCCGTATGCCCGACCCCGAACTGCTTATTCGCACCAGCGGGGAACAACGGATTAGCAACTTTTTGCTCTGGCAGTTGGCTTACACTGAACTATACATCACCGATTTGTTGTGGCCGGATTTCCGAAAGCAACATTTCCAGGAGGCCATTCGGGCCTACCAGCGCCGGGAGCGGCGATTTGGCAAAACCAGCGAGCAAGTCGTTGTATCTTAATTTCTTGTAATGATTATTGTGCGTAGTTTATTCTTAAAATGTGCGCTGGCGTTGGTGGTGCTGGGCGGCTTGGTGGCCGCTCCGGCGCGGGCGCAGCAGGCCGCGCCCGGTAGCGCCGACGAACCCAAGCGCTACGAGCTGGGGGGCATCACCGTGAGCGGGGCCCGCTACCTCGACCCCAACACCCTCATCGGCCTGACGGGCTTGCGCGTGGGGGACGCCATCAGCATTCCCGGCGAAGAAATTGGTAAGTCCATCCGCAAGCTGTGGGCCCAGGGCATTTTGGGCGATGTGAGCGTGACCATTGCCCGGACCGAGGGCACCAAGATTTTTCTGGATTACAACCTGAAGGAGCGGCCCCGGCTGTCCAAGTTTACCTTTTCGGGCATTCGGAAAGGCCAAACGGAGGAGTTGACCAAAAAGATTACTCTGATTCGGGGCAAGGTGGTGACCGATGCGCTGCTGAACAACACCCGGACGCAGGTTCGTAAATTTTACGTCAACAAGGGGTATTTGGACGCCAAGGTGAACGTCATCCAGGTGCCGGATTCGTCGCTGTCCAACAGCGTGGCGCTGCGCATTGACGTGGATAAAGGGGCGAAGGTTCGCATTCACGACATTGCTTTCGAGGGCAACAAGGCGTTTTCGGACCGCAAGCTCAAAGGCAAGCTGAAGAAAACCAAGGAACGCAAGCCGTATAAATTCCTGACGGCGGGCAAATTTCAGAAGAGCGAGTACGAGGAGGACAAAAAGAAGCTGCTGGAGTTTTACAACGCGGAAGGGTACCGCGACGCCATCATCGTGGCCGATTCGCTGGTGCGCGACGAGCAAGGCCTGGCCCTGAACATCCGCGTGGACGAGGGCCCGAAGTATTACTTCCGCCACATTACCTGGAACGGTAACTACCTCTACGACGACAAGACGCTGGCCAACGTGCTGGGCATCAAGCCGGGCAGCGCGTACAGCAAGGAGGTCCTGGACAAGCGCCTGAACTACAACCCGACCGGGCAGGACATCTCGTCGCTCTACCTCAACGATGGCTACCTATTTTTCACCATCGACCCGGTAGAAACCAAGGTGGAAGGCGACTCCATCGACATTGAAATGCGCCTCAGCGAGGGCGTGCAGGCGCACATCAAGGACATCAACATCGCGGGCAACACCAAGACCAGCGACCACGTGCTGCGGCGCACCCTGCGCACGCTGCCCGGCGACAAGTTCAACCGGGAACTCCTCATCCGCTCGCAGCGGGAAATTGCCACCCTGGGCTACTTCGACCCGGAGAAGATTGGCATCAACCCGATTCCAAACCCGGTCGACGGCACGGTGGACATCAACTACACCGTGGTGGAAAAACCCTCGGACCAGGTGACGCTCTCGGGCGGGTGGGGCGGCTTCGCCGGTTTCATTGGTACCGTGGGCCTGGTGTTCAACAACTTTTCGCTGCGCAAAGCCGGCACTTTGAGCAACTGGACGCCCGTGCCGTCGGGCGACGGCCAGCGCCTGGCCCTTAACGTGCAGGCCAACGGCGTGCAGTACCAGGCCTACTCGCTCTCGTTCACGGAGCCCTGGCTGGGGGGGCGCCGCCCGAATTCATTTTCCTTTAGCCTGAACCACAGCATTCAGCGCACGGGTACGGCCACCGATGCGTCGAATAGCAGCTTTATTAAGGTAAACAGCGCCACGGTGGGCCTGGGCCGCCAACTGCGCGTACCGGACGACTATTTTACCCTCAGCAATTCGCTGTCACTGAGCCAATACCAGACCCAGAACTACGCGCTGCTGCCGGGCTTCACGTCGGGCTACGCCACCAACATCACGCTCAACACCACGCTGGCGCGCAACAGCATCGACAACCCGACCTACACGCGGCGCGGCTCTTCGTTGAGCCTGAGCGTGAACCTGACGCCGCCCTATTCGCTGCTGAACCCCGACCACGCCAGCACGGAACTGATTGAATTTCACAAGTGGATGTTCGACGCGTCGTGGTTCATGCCCATCGTAGGCAAGCTGGTGCTGAACACGCGGGCCCACTTTGGTTTCCTGGGCAAATACAGCTCCCGGCGCGAAATCGGGCCGTTCGAGCGGTTTAAGATGGGCGGCGCGGGCCTGGGCGCCAACGGCGGCGGTAACTTCCTGGTGGGCACCGACTTCGTAGGCCTGCGAGGCTACGCCGACCCCAACCAAGCCTTCGCCATTCCCACGGCCCAGGGCAACCAGGCCGGCGGCATCGCCTTCAACAAGTACGTGCTGGAAATGCGCTACCCGGTCAGCCTCAACCCGGCCGCCACGGTGTACGTGCTGGCCTTCGCCGAGGCGGGTAACTCCTACGGCTCGTACTCCGAATACAACCCCTACAAGCTGTACCGTTCGGCCGGCGTGGGCGCCCGGATTTTCATGTCGGCCTTCGGCCTGCTGGGCTTTGATTACGGCTACGGCTTCGACTCCGTGATACCGCAGCCGAACACGCCTGCCGGTAACAAGCAGGAGTCCGGCATATTCCACTTCATCATTGGTCAGCAAATTCGCTAGCTGGGTACTAGCGGGCGGCATTTCACGTTTCCTCCGGTATGAAGAATTTTGGTGGCCTGCTGCTGGCCGTACTATTGCTGGGCGTTGCGCCGGAAGTCCGGGCCCAAAAATTTGGCTGGGTTGACTCGGAGTTCATCATTGCGAAAATGCCGGAGTACGCCAAAGCGCAAGCGGAACTGAACCTGCTGTCGGACACCTGGCAGAAGGAGATTGAGGTGCAGAAAAAGGACCTCGACAAGATGTACCGCAACTATTCGGCGGAAGAAGTGGTGCTGACGGAGGCGATGAAAAAGAAGCGCCAGGACGAAATTCTCAAGAAGGAGCAGGACGTCAAAGCCTACCAGAACAAGCAGTTTGGCTACGAAGGCCAGCTGTTTAAGAAACGGCAGGAGCTCACCAAGCCCGTGCAGGACAAGGTATTCGAAGCCGTGGAGAAAGTGGCCAAAAAGAAGTCGCTGGCCGTGCTGTTCGACAAGTCCGGTGACGCGACCATGCTCTACACCAACCCGGCCCACGATTACACGGAATTTGTATTGGAGGAACTGGGTTTGGGGGCGGAAGACCGCAACCAGCCCGGCCCCAAGGGAGCCGTGAAAACCGTGGCCCCGCCCAAAACCCCGGTGGACCCCAACTTCGAGTCCGATTCGGGGGCGGACCCGGCCGCGCCCACCAAGGCTCCGGCCAAGCCGGCCCGCCCAACCAAGAAGCGCGCGAAGTAATTACCTTTGTCCCAACATTTTTCTGACTCTTTTTCCTTTTGATGAATCTCGTGAAAATCTTTCGTCTGACGCTCGCCGCCGCTCTGCTGACCGCCGGAACCCTGGCTGCCGCTTCCGCGCAGGCCCAGGCCCCCCTCAAAATTGGCTACACCGACGTCCAGTACGTGCTGGCTCAGATGCCCGAAAGCAAGCAAATTGAATCGGACCTGAAAGCCTACAACACCCAGTTGGAAAGCCAGCTGAAAAGCAAGGCGGCCGAACTGGAAACCAAGTACAAGACCTACCAGCAGGGCGAAGCCACGATGACCGACATCGTGAAAGCCGACAAGCAGAAGGAGTTGCAGAGCATGCAGCAGTCCATTCAGGAGTTCCAGCGCAGCGCCGAGCAGAGCCTGCAACAGAAGCAGCAGACCCTGCTGAAGCCGGCCCTGGACAAGCTGCAGAAAAACATCGACTTGGTGGCCAACGAGAACGGCTACACCTACGTGTTCAACTCCGACGGCGGCGGCAGTCCGCTCCTGCTGCACGCCCCCAAAGAAGGCGACATTTCCGACTTGGTGCTGAAGAAAATGGGCGTCACGCCCGGTGCCGCCGCGCCCGTGAAGTCCGGTCCGGCAGTTGCGCCGACCACGACCACCCCAGCCCCCATCACTCCCGCCACCAACAAGAGCAAGACCAAAACCAAGAAATAAGCGGCTTCTGCCGCCAGACAATGAGAAAGCCGGAGCAGTAGCTCCGGCTTTTTTCGTGCATAAACGCAGTAAGCATGACGAGCAATGAGCCGGATGAGGAACTGACAGGGGCTGACCTGGATGAAGTCGAAGGGGGTGATGAGCTGTACGAGCACCATCGTATTGTGGTGGACCGGGGCCAGGAGCAGCTGCGCATCGACAAGTTCTTGCAGGCCCGGCTGCGCAATACTTCCCGCAACAAAGTGCAGGAAGCCATACGGGCCCTTGCCGTGGAAGTGAACGGAGCCCCGGTGAAGCCCAACTACCGGGTAAAGCCGCAGGATGTCATCACCATCACGCTGCCCGAGCCGCCGCGCGAAGGCCGGGTGATGCCCGAAGAAATGCCGCTGGACATCCGGTACGAGGACGCCGAATTGCTCATCGTGAACAAGCCCGCGGGCCTGGTGGTGCACCCTGCTTACGGCCATTGGCAGGGCACGCTGGTAAACGGCCTGGCCCACCACCTGGCCAATTTGCCCACGGGGCGCAACGGCGAAATCCGGCCCGGACTGGTGCACCGCATTGATAAGGATACGTCGGGCCTGCTGGTCATTGGCAAAACCGAGTTTGCCATGACGCACCTGTCCTTGCAGTTTTTCCATCATACCATCCGGCGCAGCTACCTGGCGCTGGTTTGGGGCACGCCGCCCGGGCCCACGGGCACCATCAGCGGCCACATCGGCCGCAGCGTGCGCGACCGGAAGGTGCAGGCGGTGTACCCCGACGGCGACCAAGGCAAGGCCGCGGTGACGCATTACGAAGTGCTGGAAAGCTTTGGGCCCGTCACGCTGGTGCGATGCGTGCTCGAAACCGGCCGCACCCACCAGATTCGCGTGCACATGCAATACCTCGGCCACCCGCTCTTTTCGGATGCCACCTACGGCGGCGACCGGATTCGGGTGGGCCAGAGCACGGGCGCTTACCGCGACTTTGTCGAAAATGCGTTTCGGCTCCTGCCCCGGCAGGCGCTCCACGCCCGTTCGTTGGGGTTTGTGCACCCCACTTCGGGTGCGCAGTTGCTGTTTGAGGCCGAATTGCCCGAGGATTTTGCGGCGGTGCTGGAAAAGTGGCGGGCCTGGGCTGCGTAGTGAGCCGTCAGAAAACACAAAAAAGCCTCAACGCAGATGCGTTGAGGCTTTTTCCATAAGCAGCCAATCAATTATTTCTTCTTGACCGGCGCCTTGCTCGCGGGAGTGGCGCGCCGCGGCGGGGCGCTGAGGATTTTGATATTGTTCTCGGCTCCCTGGTTGCCAGGGTCCATGGCCAGCACTTGCTCAAAGTTTGTTTTGGCCGCGGCTTTGTCGCCTTTCTGGAAATTGTACACGCCCAGATAGCCGTATGCTTCCACCAAACCCTCTTTGAATTTGGTCGGGTCAGCGCCTTCGGCTTTGGATAGCTCGATGTATTTTTCCCAGTGCGGCTTGGCAAGGCCTTGCTTCGCCTCAGGGTCAAGGGCACTATTTACCTTGGCACGGGCCATGTAGCCGGGCGCGTAGGTGGGTTTGGCAGTCACAATGATGTTATAAACGCTGTCCGCCCGCGTGTATTGCTTGTCGCCGGTAAGCGCCGTGGCCAGACGGAACTGGTCGGTGAGGTCGCCTTTGCAACTGGTCAGCTTATACTTATACACGCTCACGGCGCCTTTGTAATTTTTCTGGTTGGCATAGATGGACGCCAGGTCGTTTTGCAGGTCGCAAGCTTTGGTGGGGTCCTTCTTGATAATCTGGGTAATCAGGGCCACCGCTTCGTCGCCCTTGCCCGTCTTGCTCATGATTTTGGCGTTGTAGGCAATGTCCTCCGCAATAATTTTGTCGGGCTGAACCATTTTCATGTACGCATTCATGGCCGTGGCGGCACCGGCAAAGTCGCCGGTTTCGTACAACAGGTAGGGCTTGAGCCGGTTCATGGTCAGGTTGGTGGGGTCCGTCACCAGCACTTTGTTCACCTCCGCCAGCGCCTCGGGGTATTTCTTGGTCAGGTACAGAAACGAAGCGTATTGCGCGTCGGTAGCCGGCGACTTTTCAGCCAACTCGATATACTTCTGGAAGGTGCTCAGCGCCAGGTCGTACTGGCCTGCATAATAGTACATATCCGCCAGTTCGCGGTAGGCGGGGGCGTAGCTGGGGTCCAGCTCGATGGCCTTGCTCAGGCTTTCGCGGGCGGCGTTGAAGTTGCGCGAACGGACGCTCAACTGGCCTTTCTTGTAGTAGGCCTGGGCGTAGCTGGGGTTGCTGACAATGGCCCGGTCGAAGCTGGTCATGGCTTCGCCGCCGCCCTGGTCCGAGTGCAGGAACACGTCGCCGCGGGCCACCATCAGTGCCGGGTCGTCTTTTTTGTAGGCCGTTTGGGCCGCCGTCAGGTAAGTCTGGGCTTTGCCGGTGTTCTTGGAGTCCGTCTCGCCATACGCCTGCGCAATCATGGTGAGGAGCTTGCCGTCTTTGTTCTTAGTGGCTTTGGCGGCGGCGTCGAACTGCACTTCGGCCGGTGCCACCTGGCCTTTCACCAGCAATGCCCGGCCGGCGGCTACCTGGCCAAAAGGCGTGGTGCCGGCGGCTTTGTTGAAATAAAGAGCGGCCGAGTCCGGCAAATTACGCATCTGATAAAGACGGCCGAGCTCAAACGCGGTTTCGGGCGTGGAGCCGGGGCGCAGAAGGGCACTAGCCTCGTTGTAGCGCCCCAATTCGATGGCGCGCTGGGCGCTTTGTACGTTTTGGGCGGTGGCCGCCGTAGTGCCGGCCACCACGGCGAAGGCGGCGAGCAGCGGCTGTTTCCAGGGCTTGAAACTCATAGGAAGGGAAAAAGGGTGAAAAATCGAGAGTTGAAAAAAGGGTACGCGCAACAAGCGCCTACAGTTTAGGCGTGGTGATGATGCGGGCTTGCATCTGAGCGGGCAAAAGCCCCGACTTTTGGAATATCAGTTGCCCGTTTTTGCCGGCAACGAAAGACGCAAAACCTGTGCCCAACCCTGCGCGCGCTTCCCGGCTGATTACGTAAAGATTGCGCCGAAGCGGGTAATTCTGCAAATCGGGGTAGTCGGCCAGTTGTGCGGGCGTTTTCTCGGCCAAGTGCACTTGGTAGGGCTGAATATAGTCGCTGGGCTTGGGATTGGCCCGGGCCGTGATGCTGGCCACGCGCACCTTGTTGAAAAACTTGACCGCGGCGGGGTCGTCCCGGTCCGAAATCCAGTTCACGCCCACCACCCCGATGGCATTGGGGTGTGTCGCAACGTAATCGAGCAGCGCCGGGTTCGAAGAGGCCGCAAAAACCCGTGTGGTCAGCGCCGCGCCGCGCGTCACCGAGTCGCGCACGAAGCGGGCCGTGCTGCTCCGGTTCGCGTCAAACACCACGTTGATGGCCGAGAGGGTTTTTTTGCCGCTCACCTGGCGCCAGGCGCTGGTTTTGCCCGTAAAGATGGCGGCCAGTTGCGCCACGGTCAGCAGCGAATCGGGGTTGGCCCGGTTCAGCACAATGGCCAGCCCGTCGATGCCGATGCGCGTGGTTTGCGGCACGATGGTTTGCTTGGCAAAGTCGGCCAACTCCTCGGCGTTCAGCGGGCGCGACACCACCGCCAGCTTCACCTTGCCGTTGACCAAATCCAGCAGCACCTTTTCCTCGGCCTGGAAGCTCATCTGGACGTGCGCGTTCGGGTACAGTTTTGCAAAGGTGTCTGCCTGCGCCTGCAGAATGGGGGCGAAGGTTTCGTCCACGCTCACGGCCACCGTGCCGCTGGTGGGCGTGTCCTGCGCCCCCGGGGAGCCGAGCCCGTTGCAGGACGCCGTGGCAACGACTCCGGCCAGCACCGCAACGGCCCCGGTAGTCAAAAAATGAACGCGGTTAATCATGGTCGGGTGGAGTAGGTTTATTGCGAAAATTGGCTTGGTAGCCCCGGCCAAAACGCAGCAGGCCGTAGATGATAAATACCGAGCCCAAAACGCGTCGCGCAGTTGGCCCCAGTTGCACCAAGCCGCCGCCCGAAGGCTGCGCGGCCGACCACCACAACCAGACACCCAGGCCCAGGTATACCAGGGCCATCAACAGCACAAAGTAACGCACCAGCCGCTGGGGCGACTTACCGAGTCGTTCCTCGGTCGTAGGAATATTGAGCATAGACAAATAAGCGCGAGTACAAGCGAAGGGAACTACCAAACCGGCAACAGTTGGCCAAAGGTTCGGCCAAACGACGGGTCGGAACTGAACCAGCCCACAAAAAAGCCGAAAATTAGCCGCTTTTCATAGCCGCGGGCAATTTTCGGCTTCTCTGCCTTGCTCATACGCAGCCACGCTTTCGTGGCCCGCGGGCCGCTATTCGTTCTGGCATGTGGTGGGCAGCGTAAAACGTACCGGTACCGAACGGTGGTTCTGCATTCCTGGCGTCCAGGCCGGCGTTTCGCGCACCACGCGGGCTGCTACTTCCTCGGTGCCGCAGCCGAGCCCCTTCAGCACCGCAACGTCGCCAGTGCTGCCGTCGGCCTGGACCACGAAGCTCACGTAGACGCGGCCCGAAACCGGACCTGTTCTTGCACAACGCCGTCCGACTGCATGGTAATATGCAAGCCAAGCGTACGTGCCTCGTCACAACTCTTTTTGCACCGTCCAACAAAAAACCCGGACCAAGCCGTGAGGCTCAATCCGGGGTCTTAAGAAATTCTGACCTGAATCAGGAAACTACGCTACTGAATTTTGAAGGTAATCGGCACCGTAAACGACACGCTCACGGCGCGGCCATTTTGCTTGCCGGGGATGAACTTGGGCAGGGTTTTTACTGCCCGCACCGTTTCTTCATCCAAGCCCGAGCCCAGGCCTTTCACCACTTTCACATCCGAAACGTCGCCCTGGGGGTTCACCGTGAAGCTGACGAAGATGCGGCCTTCTACTTGGTTGCGGAGGGCCAGGGGAGGGTACTTGGTGGCTTTTTGAATGGCGGCCACAATGGCAGCGTTGCCGCCGCCACCGGGCAGTTGGGGCATCTGCTCCACGTAGGTGTAGACTTTGTTTTCTACCACGTCTTCCACCACCTTGTCGCCATCGCCCGACAGCTCGGATAAGTCCACGGCATCCGTGTTGCCTTTCACGGTCACGGTGGCCACGGTCTTGTCCTTCAACTCCTCCTGGTCCGGCACCTCCTCTTTTTTCACCTCTTCATCTTTTTTCACCACCGGCGGGGTGAACTTGATGGTGGTGAGCTTGGGGGGCGGGGGGGGCGGCGCCTCGGGGGGCGGGGGCGGGGGCGGGGGTTTGGTGTCGTCCAGGGGCGGCGCTTCCATCAGCACGTTCTCCTGCAGGTTCTTTTTGGGCTCGGCGGGCATCTTATCTTTCAGATACTGCGCGATGAGCGGAAAGAACACCATCAAGGCGAACACCGACGTGGCAATAATCAGCGCCCGCGTAACGTGGCGCTGGTACAAACGACGGAGCACGTAAGCACCGTACGCCTTGTTACGGCCCTCAAAAACGATGTCGTTTAGGCTGGCCTTGGCGATTTGCGCGTTATCCATCATAGGGCTGCTTCTTTAATCAGGGCCAGGTCTTCTTTGGGCACCTTCACCAGGGCGTATTTCTTCTGGTTCGTGATGTTCATCTCGTCCAGAATGTCGACCATGTTGCGGTACTTGCCGTCCTCGGTGGGCTTGATGAGGATGATGGGCTCCGGCTTCTGGCGCTGGCGGGTCAGCAGGACCTGCCGGATGCCATTGGCTGAGAAGTTGGTCACCTTCAATTCGGGCTTCGGGACGGTCTTGTCGTTCGGCGTGTTGAGGCCGAAGTAGTAATAGGCTTTGTTGTCTTTGCCGAGGATGATGGTCATGGCTTGCGAGGCCTTGATTTTGGTGTCCTCCACGTCATCGGTTTTCTTCACCGGCATCGTGAGCTGCATCACGTTGGGCTTGGCGAAGGTGGTGGTGAGCATAAAGAAGGTGAGCAGCAGAAATGCCAGGTCCACCATCGGGGTCATGTCGATTTTGGTCGACATTTTTTTGGCCCGCTTCTTTCCTCCCTTGCCACCGGAATCGGCTTTTTGTTGAATTTCCGACATGATATTATAGGTAAGTGAGTAGCTGGAAAAATCAATCCATCGTGCGCGCGGTCGCCAAGGTTAGCGAGCGGCCGCCACGGGCTTGTTTTCCATGTCCGTAATGAGGTTGAAGCGGTTAATGTCCCGCTCCTGCAAAATCTTGATGACCTGTTGTACGGTGGGCACATCGGCATCACCATCGCCCTTGATGGCGATGTAAGTCGGCTTTTTAAAGATGGCCTGATTGGCACGGCGCGACTCCAAGACCCAGTCAATCAACTGATTATTAAGCGAGTCGAGCGGCACGCCGGGCTGTTTGGCATTTACCTGCTTGCGGTCTTCCTTGCTCATGTTGAGGTAGGAGCCGAGCTGGTTGATGGGCAAGGCAAAGTTGGGCAGGTCACCAAATTCCTTGGCCTGCGCGGCGGTGAAGTTGACGCCGTATTTGGCGCCTACCCGCTGCAGGGCCTGAATTTTGGTTTGCTTGGCGTCAACGCCAAAAAATACCCGCTTGTCCTTGTCGACGGTGAGCGTGATGACGTTGTTTTCGGGCAATTTAAGTTCCGAGATGGACGACGGCGTATCCACCACCACGGATTCCTCGGGGGCAAACTTGGTGGTGAGCATGAAGAACGTCACCAGCAAGAAGGCCAGGTCCACCATCGGCGTCATGTCGAGCGACGGCGAGGTACGGTGCGGTTTTACTTTAGGCATTGCGAGGTGGGGTTAAAAGGGGGCGACTCGTTCGGGGGAACGAACCGCCCCGCGTTTTAGTGCATCCGGGTTGGTTGTCGGTTGCTCGTTGTCAGTTATCAGCCATAAACCTTGTGTTGACAACCAACAACTGACAACTAACAACGAGCAACCGACAACTAATCCGACTAGACTGTCCGGGCGTTCTCGGTGCTGCCGTGCTGGCCGGCGAAGGTCTGGATGATGCTGAAGCCAGCCTCGTCGATGCTGTAGGTCAGCTCGTCAATCTTGCTGGTAAAGTAGTTATAGGCCACAATGGCGAGGGCCGAAGTGCCAATGCCCAGGGCCGTGTTAATCAAGGCTTCCGAAATACCGTTGGCGAGGGCCACGGCGTCGGGGGTACCGGCCTGCGCCAGCGCGGCGAAGGCGCGAATCATGCCGAACACCGTGCCGAGCAGGCCGGTGAGGGTGGCGATGGAGGCAATGGTCGAGATAATAACCAGATTTTTCTCCAGCATGGGCAGCTCCAGGGCGGTGCTTTCCTCAATCTCTTTCTGGATGGCGAGGACCTTCTGGTCGGTGGTCATGTTGCGCTCGCGAATCATTTCGTTGTACTTCATCAAGCCGGCTTTTACCACGTTGGCCACCGAGCCTTTCTGCTGGTCGCAGGCGGCGAGGGCGCCGTTGATGTCGTTGGCGTTCAGCTTCTGGCGCACGGTGCGCACGAAAGCTTCGATGCTTTTCGAGCCTTTGGCCTTGGAGATGGTGAGCAGGCGCTCAATCGAGAAGGTGATGACGCACAGGAACATGGTGAGCAGGAACGGCACAATCACGCCGCCCTTGTAAATTACCCCGAGGTAGTCGCCGGGGTTGGGGTTGTTTTCGCTGTTACCGCCCTGGAAGTGGCTGGACGCACCAAATACGAAGGCGTAAACTATGTAGCTGACGACGAAGGCCAGAATAATGACGATGACGGAGAACAGCGAGGCACCACCGCTGCTTTGGGCTTCGGCTTTGGCGGCCGTTGCGGCGGGCCGTGGGCTCGTATTTGTGGCATTTTTCTGTTCCATTAGTCCGGATTGTTTGGGGGTTGTTGTGTGAAGTAGTTGAATTGAGCGGGTAAAGAAAAAGCAAAAAGTTGGTTAGGCGCGCCGGAAGCGGCAAATTAACAATCCATAATCCCGAACTCGAAGGATTAAAATGGCACTTACCTAAGTTCCAACCACACACCAAGCCCTCTTAGCTGGGCAAACCTAACCAAAATCCGCGGCCCGACCAAAGAAAACTTGGCCAGGGCAGGCAGAAGGGCGGTAGAAGGGTGGGCAGCAGGGCGACAACGCTAATCGGCGGCGCCGGGTTGGGTTAGGCGGCGTTTGGCCTCTTCCCAGTACACGTCCATTTGCGCCAAGGTGAGGTCTGCCAACTGCTCGCCGGCAGTCGCGGCGGCGGCTTCAAGGTACTGAAAGCGGCTGATAAATTTGCGGTTGGTGCGCTCCAGCGCTTCCTCGGGGTTGATGCCGGCGAAGCGGGCAAAGTTGACCAGCGAAAAGAGCAAGTCCCCGAACTCATCGGCGGCCCGCTCGGCGTTCATGCGCTCGGGGCGGCCGTGGCCGTACTCGTCGCCAAACTCAGCCAACTCCTCCTGCACCTTGGCCCACACCTGCTCGGGCTGCTCCCAGTCGAAGCCGGCGCCGCGGGCTTTTTCCTGGATGCGCATGGCCTTGACCAGGGCCGGCAACGACGTGGGCACGCCGCCCAGCACGCCGCCGGAGCTGCCTTTCTCCTTGAGCTTGAGTTGCTCCCAGTTGCGTTTCACGGCTTCCTCGTCGTCGGCCTGCACGTCGCCGTAGATATGGGGGTGGCGGTAGATGAGCTTCTCGCACTGGGCGTTGAGCACGTCGGCGATGTCGAACGCGCCTTTTTCGGCGGCGATGCGGGCGTAAAAAACCAGGTGGAGCATGACGTCGCCCAGCTCCTTTTTCAGGTCGGGCAAGTCGTCGCGCAAGATGGCGTCGCTGATTTCGTAGGTTTCCTCAATGGTGAGGTGGCGTAGCGTTTGCAGGGTTTGTTTTTTGTCCCAAGGGCATTCGGTGCGCAGGCGGTCGAGCACGTCGAGCAAGCGCCCGAACGCTTCGAGTTGCGCCGGGCGGCGGACGCTGGTAAACAGGGCGCTAGCAGAAGGAGTGGCGTTTTCCATTCTTTCAAAGATAATTGGCAGCATTGCCAGCGGCCCGGAACCGCCGCCAAATGCCTAATTTTGTTCGTTCAAAAATACTTCTCCGTGACTCTTATTAAATCAATCTCCGGCATCCGCGGCACCATTGGCGGGCCGGTTGGGCAAGGCCTGACCCCGCCCGACGTGGTGAAGTACGCCGCCGCTTACGGCACCTGGGTAAAAACCCAAGCCACTGACAGCAAGCTTATCATCATTGGCCGCGACGCCCGCATTTCGGGCGAAATGGTCAGCCGCCTCGTGGCCGCCACTCTCCAGGGCCTGGGCCTCGACGTGTGCGACCTGGGCCTGAGCACCACGCCCACCGTGGAAATGGCCGTGCCCGCCAAAAAAGCGGCCGGCCGGGGGCATCATCCTCACCGCCTCGCACAACCCCAAGCAGTGGAATGCCCTCAAGCTGCTCAACGCGACGGGGGAATTCATTTCCGAAGCCGACGGGCAGCAGGTGCTGGCCTCGGCCGAAAGCGGGAATTTTGAGTTTGCCGCCGTGACCAAGCTGGGCCAGTACACCACCGACGCCACGTTTCTCAGAAAACACATCAAGGCCATTCTGGCCCTGCCGCTGGTGGACGTGGAAGCCATTCGGGCCCGTAATTTCCGGGTGGTGGTCGACGCCGTGAACTCGTCCGGGGGCATTGCCGTGCCGCTGCTGCTGGAAGCCCTGGGCGTGACCACCGTGGAAAAGCTGCACTGCGAGCCCACCGGCGATTTCGCCCACAACCCCGAGCCGCTGCCCGAGCACCTGCGCGACATTGCTAAAGTGCTGGAAAAAGGCGGCTTCGACCTCGGCATTGTGGTGGACCCGGACGTGGACCGCCTGGCCCTGGTGAGCGAGAACGGCGAGATGTTCGGCGAGGAGTACACCCTGGTGGCCGTGGCCGACTACGTGCTGAAAACCCTGGGCGGCGGCAATACCGTGAGCAACCTGAGTAGTACCCGCGCTCTGCGCGACGTGACCGAGCGCGCCGGGGGCCAGTACGCCGCCGCTGCCGTGGGCGAGGTGAACGTGGTGAGTATGATGAAGGCGACCAACGCCGTGATTGGCGGCGAGGGCAACGGCGGCATCATCTACCCGGAGCTGCACTACGGCCGCGACGCCCTGGTGGGCATTGCGCTGTTTCTGACGCATTTGGCCAAATCGGGCCTGACCGTGAGCCGGATGCGGAATTCCTACCCGGGCTATTTCATCTCGAAGAACAAAATCGAGCTGACGCCGGAAATCAACACCGACGACGTGCTGGCCAAGATGCAGAAGCGCTACGCCAAGCAGCCCATGAACACGATTGACGGCGTAAAAATTGAGTTTGATAAGGAGTGGGTGCACCTGCGCAAGTCCAACACCGAGCCCATCATTCGCATCTACGCCGAGTCCGACTCCAACGCCACGGCGGACTACCTGGCGCAGAAAATCATCGGCGACATCAAGGAGATTATTGCCGTCAAGGCCTAGGATTTAGTTGTCAGTTGCTCGTTGTCAGTTGCCAGGCCGTTGCGTTGGCTGCTACGGGGCTGGCAACAGACAACGAGCAACTGTCAACTAAGAAAAAGCAAGCTT
>NZ_JANNOD010000125.1:0-21926 GCF_031398885.1 Hymenobacter sp. | reverse complement strand
AACGTAGCCCCTGCGGGGCGACATGTCGGTAGCAAGATGCCTCCACTCAGGCGCTAAAGCCCCGGCGGGGCGACATTCGTCGGCCGAGTGTCGCCCCGCCGGGGCTGGAAAAACGGGTTTAGAACGGGTTGACTACCAACGTGCCGCCCCATGGGGGCTACCCTTCTGTAGTCCGCAACTTGAGTTATTTAGGCGGGCTTGACGGCGGCTTTAGCGGTGCGGGCGGCGGTGGCGTTGGGCCTGCGGGCCGACTGGTAGGCGGCGAACAGGGCGGCTTTGGTTTCGTAGCGGGCCAGTTGGCGGGCTTTCCGTGATGGTCTTGCGGCGCGGCGCCGGCCAAAACCAGCTGTTGCCGAACTCTTTCCGTAAGGCAGGGTGTTGGCCCCGTACTTCCACCATCTCCCGTTTTGCTTATGACCACGCTTCCGATTGTTACGCTGCTGGGCGGTAGTTGCCTGTTGGGGTCCGCCGCGTCGGCGCCCCGGCCCACCGAAACCCAGGCGGTAACGGTGGTGGTTTCGTCGCTGGTGTCTACCACTTCCACCGTGAAGCTGTACTTCTACAACACTCGCGACGGCTTTCTCAAGAGTGGCAAGTGGGCGTTTTCCAAAGCGGTGAAGCCGGCGGGCAAGAGCGAGTTTTCGCTGCCCGTGGACCTGCCCACCGGCGAGTGGGCCGTGGCCATCACCCAGGATTTGAACAACAACGACAAAATTGACAAGAACTTCGTCGGCATTCCCACCGAGCCCTACGCGTTTTCGAACAACGTGCGCCCCACCCTCGCCGCGCCCGACTTCAACGAATGCAAGTTCATGGTGGACGGCCCCGGCAAGGTCGTGAGCATCGTGCTGAAAGACTGAGAAGCTGCTTGCATTAGAATGGGAGGCCGCCGAAACGCATCCCGGCAAAGCGGCTCGTTCGGCGAGGATAAGGTGCTGCGCAAGCGGGCACCAGATGAGCAGGACAGCCGGGCGCAGTGTGACAGTCCGTGTCAACTTGCTTCCCGAAACTTTTCGCCGCGTCAGTTTCTTCTAGCTCCTTCCAAAGCTTCAAAAACGCATCGGTATGAAAGTTGAAATCTGGTCCGACGTGGTGTGCCCGTTCTGCTACATCGGCAAGCGCAAGTTCGAATACGCCCTGGCCCAGTTTGCCCACCGCGACGCGGTGGAGGTAACCTGGCGCAGCTTCGAGCTAAACCCCGAACTGCGGCCCGTGCCCGGCGAGAGCAGCTACGAGTCGCTGGCCAAGAACAAAGGAATTTCGGTGGAGGAAAGCCGCAAAATGAGCGACTACGTGACCGCCGCCGCCCACGAAGTGGGCCTGCACTACGACTTCGGGCGCGCCATTCCCGCCAACACTTTTCTGGCCCATCAGCTCATCCACTTCGGGGCCCACCACGGCCGGCAAGACGCCACCAAGGAGCGCCTGCTGGCCGCCTACTACACCGAAGGCCAGAACGTGGGCGACCCCGACACCTTGGCGAAGCTGGCCGCTGAAGTGGGCCTCGATGCCGCCGAGGCCCGCGCCGCCCTCACCGCCGGCACCTACGCCGAAGCCGTGCGCCACGACGAGTACCAGGCCCGGCAAATCAACGTGCGCGGCGTGCCCTTCTTCGTGTTCGAGGACAAGTACGCCGTGTCGGGCGCCCAGCCCACCGAGCTGTTCGCCGAAGTCCTGGAAAAGGTATGGGACGAGTTCAAGCCCGCGCTCACCGTGGTAGCCGACGGCGCCGCCTGCGGGCCCGAGGGCTGCGACTGAACGCGGCGCTTAATGAAGAATGAGGAATGAAGAATTTGCAATGAGCAAAAAGAACGTCATGTCGAGCTTGCCGAGACATCTCGCTTACATCGTTGCATTAATTGAGTTACCACCCCACGCGAGATGCTTCGGCAAGCGTACGCCAGATGAAGCATGACGTTGTTTTTGCTCATTCCTCATTAAGCGCAGCGTTCAGCAGCATGGGAATGTGCGGGATGCCGTCCTCCAAGTACCCCTCGCCGCACCGCGTAAAGCCGAAGCCCTGGTAAAATCTTTCCAGGTACTGCTGCGCGCCAATTTTGATGGGCTGGGGACCGAACAGCACGTCGCATTGGGCAATGGCTTGGCGCATGAGCTCCTGCCCCAGGCCGTGCCGCCGCTGCGCGGGCGCCACAATCACCCGGCCAATGGCCACCTGCTCGTAGCTCCGGCCCGCGTCGAACAGGCGGGCGTAGGCGGCCAGGTCGCCGGCTTCGGTGTGGCCCAACAGGTGGTACGCCTGGTCGTCCTGCCGGTCCAGGTCCTGGAAGGGGCAGTTTTGCTCCACGATAAACACTTCCACGCGCAGGCGCAGCAGCTCGTACAGCTCGGTCAGGGTCAGCTCGGCGAAGGGCTTGAGGGTCCAGTGGAGGGTCATGCGGCGGTTACTCTTTGGGCATGCGGGCCACGTCGGGCAGCGTGAGCACGCGGTAGGGGATGCCCAGGCGGGCGGCGTTCTGCTCCACCGTGTCGGGAAAGCCGGCCTCCTGGCGGCGCGCGTTTACGCCCGCGGCGTCCTGGATGGGCCAGATGAACGGTGGCTGGGGCTCGCGCCGGCCGGTGGCGGGGTTGGCGACGCTGTAGCCCATGCCCTGCGTGCCGTACAGTTGCTCTTTGCCGGCGCGCATGAGCTGGCGGTCCAGCATCTGGGCGTAGAGGAAAAACGGCAATTCGCCCCGCTTGGCGGCGGTTTTGATGACGGGCAAGTAGCGTTCAATGTCCGGCGAGTGCTGGATGACGGCCCAGGTGGCTTCGTTGGTGGGGGCGCCCACCAGCGCCCGGCCGGGGTAGCCGTACTGCTGGATGATGGCCCGCACCCGCAGCAGATTGGTCGAGTCGGTTTGCAGCATCCGGCGGGTGAGGTAGGTGGCCAGCGCCGCTTTCGTCACGCCCAGGGCGGCGGCCAGCGAGTCGGGCCGGCGGCTGACGCGCGGGCTGAACAGCAGGGCCCGCCAGCGCTGGTCCACCGCGTAAATGCTGTCCAGCTCCCGCTTCAGGCCCGCGTTGAAGCGGGTTTGGGCCGGGGCGGGCCGGACCAAAAGCAGCAGGAGCAGGGCCAGAACGAATTTCATGCGCGGTGGTAAGGTGAGCGCGGGCAAATAACGGCACGGCCACGAAAAAGCCGGGCCCGTCGCGGCGGCGACGGGCCCGGCTCGGCCAAACGCCCGGCGCGGGCGGATTACTTCTTCGGGTTCGCTGGCGAGGAGTTGTTTTTCGACATCGACTCGATGTTGCCGCTGCCGGTGGGCTTGCGCTGGCCGGCTGTTTTGGGGCCGGAGCTGGAGCGCGACGCCCGGGTGGCGCCCGTGGCCGGCGCGGTGTTCACCTTCTGGGGCCCGCTGTCTTTGCCGGCGCTTTCGGTGGAGTAGTTGGGCGCCACGGTGGTAGCGGAGGGCGCCGAGCTTTTTTTGGTGTTGGCGCCGGCGCGGCTGGCGGCGGCCCCCGAGCCGGGCTGCGCCGAAGCGGTGGTGATGCCAGCGGCCAGGGCGGCCAGGAGAAGGAGCTTTTTCATTGGGATAACCGGAAGAAGGAATGTGTAAGGTGACTAACAGGGCGGGCGGCACATTGTCCCGGCCACCGCCAATAAAAAAGCCACCGTTCCGCTTACGCCGCCACCGCCTCCTCGCTGCCCAGCTCGGCCAGCACCCGCTTGGCCTGCTGAATGGAGCGCACTTCCTCAAACGTGACGATGAGCTGCTCCTTCTTCTCCTTCAGGCTGGCCGTGCGGGCGTGCGTCTGCACGTAGTTGAGGATAGTGCCGAACTGCTCGCCCTGGAAATACGCCTGGTGCTCCTCGCCGGCCGGCAAAAAGCCCTTCAGCGTGTCGCGCTTGAGCGTGATTTTGGCGAAGCCCACCGCGCAGGCCTGCCAGCGCAGCCGCACGATGTCGGCCAGCTGCTCCACCTCGGGCGGCAGCGGCCCGAACCGGTCCACCATGCTGCCGAGCAGCTTGCGCAATTCCTCCGGCTGCTGGGCGCGGTCGAGCTTGGCGTAGAGCTGCAGGCGCTCCGACACGTTGCTCACGTACCGCTCCGGGATGAGGACCTGCTGGTCGGTTTCCACGTTGCACTCGTGGCTGCGGCCCGCGCCGGCGGCCAGCTGCAAGCGCTGGTTCGAGTCGCCCAAAAACAGCTCCCGGAACTCGGTTTCCTTCAGCTCCGTCACGGCCTCGTCCAGAATCTGGTGGTAGGTTTCGTAGCCCAGGTCGTTGATGAAGCCCGACTGCTCGCCGCCCAGCAGGTTGCCCGCCCCGCGAATGTCGAGGTCGCGCATGGCCACGTTGAAGCCCGCGCCCAGGTCCGAAAACTCCTCCAGCGTGCTCAGGCGCTTGCGGGCGTCGGCGGGCAGCTGCGCCACCGGCGGCGTGAGCAGGTAGCAGTAGGCCTTGCGGTTGGAGCGGCCCACGCGGCCGCGCATCTGGTGCAGGTCGCTCAGGCCGGCCAGGTGGGCGCGGTTGATGATGATGGTGTTGGCGTTGGGAATATCGAGGCCGCTTTCGATGATGTTCGTCGAAACCAGCACGTCGTACTCGCCCTCCACGAACTTCATCATGCGCTTTTCCAGCAGTTCGCCGTCCATCTGCCCGTGGGCGTAAGTGATTCTGGCGTCGGGCACCAGGCGCAGAATCGTGCCGGCCATTTCCTCGATGTCCTTCACGCGGTTGTGCACGAAAAACACCTGCCCGCCGCGCTTCAACTCCCGCGCCACCGCGTCGCGAATCAGAATCTCGTCGTACACGTGCAGCTCCGTGCTCACCGGCTGCCGGTTGGGCGGCGGCGTGGCAATCACGCTCAGGTCGCGGGCGCCCATCAGCGAGAAGTGCAGCGTGCGCGGAATGGGCGTGGCCGAGAGCGTGAGCGTGTCCACGTTCACCTTCAGCTCCTTGAGCTTGTCCTTGGTCTTGACGCCGAACTTCTGCTCCTCGTCAATAATGAGCAGGCCCAGGTCCTTGAACTTGATGTCCTTGTTCGTGAGCCGGTGCGTGCCGATGAGAATGTCGGTTTTGCCCTCCGCCACGCGCTGCAAAGTCTCCTTAATCTGCTTGGTCGATTTGAAGCGGTTGATGTATTCCACCGTCACGGGCAGCGTGGCCAGCCGGTCGCGGAAGGTCTTGTAGTGCTGCATGGCCAGGATGGTGGTGGGCACGAGCACGGCCGCCTGCTTGCCATTGGCCACCGCCTTGAACGCGGCCCGGATGGCAATTTCCGTCTTGCCAAACCCCACGTCGCCGCAAATCAGGCGGTCCATGGGGTGGGGCTGCTGCATGTCCTGCTTCACGTCCTCGGTGGCCTTGGCCTGGTCGGGCGTGTCCTCGTAGATGAAGCTCGATTCCAGCTCGGCCTGCATGAAGTCATCGGCGGCGAAGGCGAACCCCGGTGCCGTCTTGCGCTTGGCGTACAGCCGAATGAGGTCGGCCGCAATGTCCTTGACCTTCTTCTTGACCGACTTTTTCTTGTTCTCCCACTCCGGCGAGCCCAGCTTGCTCATCGTCGGCGGCGTGCCCTCGGCCCCGCTGTACTTGGCAATCTTGTGCAGCGAGTGGATGCTGACGGTGAGCAAGTCGTCGTCCCGATAAACGAGCCGAATAGCTTCCTGAATCTGCCCATTAATCTCCACCTGCGTCAGCCCGGCGAAGCGCGCAATGCCGTAGTCCTGGTGCGTCACGTAGTCGCCCGGCTGCAGCGTTTTCAGTTCGCGCAGCGTCAGGGCTTTCTTCTTGGAGAATTTGCGCGTTTCCTGCGCCCGGTAGTAGCGCTCGAATAGCTGGTGGTCGGTGTACACGGCCAGGCCCAGGTCCTCGTCCAGGTAGCCCTCGCGCAGCGCCAGCAGCAGATGCTGAAACTGCACATTGTTGTCCAGTTCGTCAAATATGGTCCGCAGCCGGTCGGCCTGGCGTACGGTGTCGGCGGTAATTATCGAAGTAAACCCGCGTACCTGGTTTTCCTTCAGGTTCTTCACCATCCGCTCGAACTCCTTGTTGAAACTCGGCTGCGGCTTGGCCGTGAACTGAAAGGTGTCGGCGTTCTTGAAGTGAAACCGCTTGCCGAACTCCACCACCGCAAACTCATCGAGCAGCTTCTTGAAATTCCGGCCCGATTCAAACAAGTCGCCCGGCTTGCTCACGATTTGCATGCCGCCGGCCTCGCTCAGCATCCGCTGGAAGTTGGCCTCGGCTTTCTCGAACAAGTCCGCCACGACGTCCAGCGTCTGCCGCACGTCTTTGGCCCAAATGCAGGCCGTGCGGGGCAGAAAATCAAAGAAGGCTTCCCGCGTTTCGGTCAGCATCTTGGTTTGCACGTTCGGGATGATGCTGATGCTGGGCCGCGGCTCCACCGACAGTTGCGTCTCCGGGTTGAACGTGCGAATGCTCTCTATCTCGTTGCCAAATAACTCCAACCGAAACGGCAGCTCATTCGCGTAGCTGAACACGTCCACAATGCCGCCGCGCACGGCGTACTGGCCCGCCTCGTACACAAAATCCGTCTTCTCAAAGTCGTATTCGCCCAACAACTCACCCAGGAAATTGACGTCCAGCTTGTCGCCCACTTTCGCATTGAACGTATTCTTAACCAGGCTCTGGCGGTTAATTACCTTTTCCGTCAATGCTTCGGGGTACGTGACGACAAACACGCTGTTTCCGGTCGTGGCCGCGCGGGTCGTGTTCAGGCGGTTCAGCGCCTCAGCCCGCATCAGCACGTTGGCATTCTCCGTTTCGTCGAACTGGTAGGGCCGCTTGTAGGAGCTTGGGAACAGCAGCACCTCGGGTCCCTCGGGCAGCAGGTGCTGCAAGTCGGACAGGAAGTACGCCGCCTCGTCCTTGTCGTGCAAAATGAACACGTGCGGGTGCTGGGCGTGGGCCACGGCGGCCGCCACCACCGCGTCCTGGCTGCCCACTAGCCCGCGCAGGTGCAGGCGCACGCGGCCGGGGTCGGGCTTGGCCGCCCCGCGCAGGCGCGCGGCCAGGGTTTGCAGCTCCGGCGAAAGCCGGTAAAGGCGTAAAAAATCAGCTACTTGCACAGGAAATTCGGGCTTGCGAGGGACAAATACAGTAGCCCGGCCGGGAGAAATTCCGGTCGGGCAACGGCTTACGATACAGCAGAGCGGGCGGTAAGGTTTCCGGGGCGGCCCGTAGCTTCGTGGTTATAGTTGTTAGTTGCTTGTTGTCAGTTGTTAGGTCGGATACCTGCTTTCAGAACAGTCTAACAACTGATAACAAGCAACTAACAACTACGAATGCGCGGCTCCTCCCACCTGGCCATCGGCCTGATTACCGGCGTGGCCATTGCGGGGCTGGTGCCGGGCATCCCGTTTTCGCTGCCCGGCATTGCCCTGGCCGGCTTTTCCAGCCTGGCACCCGACCTCGACCACCCCGACAGTCGGCTAAGCAAGCGCCTGGGCTTCAGTCAGCACTACGTGCGCTGGGCCTTTGCCGCCGGGGCGCTGGCCCTGGGCGCCTACGCCTACCTGCAGCTGCGGCCGGGCGCCGAGCAGCGGCTCTGCTACACGGCGGCGCTGGCCCTTGGCCTCATCGGGGTGGGCATGCAGGGCGGGTCGGCGCGGCGGCTGGCGCTGCTTTTCACCGGCCTGGGCACGGTGGTGGCGGGCCTCTATTCCGAGCAGCTGTGGCTGAGCCTGCTGGGCACGTTCGTGGCGCTGGCGCCCTTCACCTCCCACCGCTCCTGGACGCACACGCTCTGGGCCACCGCCCTCTGGACCTACATCGGCCACCTGGCCGATAAGGACCTGGGCTGGCACGGGGTGGCGCTTTTCGCGGGCGGCGGCTACCTGTCTCACCTCATCGCCGATACGCTCACCAAGGCCGGGGTCAGGTGGTTTTTGCCGCTTGATTCATCGTTTAAGATTCCGCTCATTCGCACCGGCTCGGCCACCGGCAATGTGCTCGAAGTGGCCATTTGCGCGGGCTACGGGCTGCTGGTGCTGGGCCTGGTGGTGGGCCGCATGGAGTTCTAGCGGCCCACCGCCCGCCCGCCGGGGCCGGAAGCGGCGCCATTTTGGCGGGCCCACCTGTTGCATAAGTCAGCTAAGACCATTAGCTTCGCAGCAGATATGCCAATGCGTTAAGGCAGTGTTTGTATTGATTCGTGTTATTGTTAAGCGTTTTCAATCCGCACGGCCCCCCGGCATTCCTTCTTAGAGCCAGTTAACCAGAATTCCGTGCGAGGCCCGCTACTCACAAGGCAAGGCCTCCCACTGCAATAACGCTATACCTACCTGCCAGGCACAAGCGGTGGCGCAAGCGCGTCGCCCCCGCCGGGCAATTCTACCCCATCCCCATTCCGCCGCACACCTTAACACTTTCCTAACTTTACTTAACCCCATAACCATGAACCAGATGAACAGCCCCTTGATTCGGGTTGGTGTCTTCTATGACGGCAACTATTTCCTAAAAATCAGCGACTATTACTATTTCCAGCACGAGCGGAAAGCCCGTATCAGCCTGGAGGGCCTGCACGAATACATCCGCCACCAAGTGGCCGAGGAAGAAGACGTCGACGTGCGACTGGCGCAGATAACCGACGCCCATTTTTTCCGAGGACGCCTGTCCGCCACCGAAGCCCGCGACAAGGACCGCCTGTTTCACGACCGCCTCCTCGATGACATTCTGATGAACCTGGGCGTGCAGACGCACTACATGGCCCTGAAAACCCGCGACGGCCGCTTGCAGGAAAAAGGCATCGACGTGTGGCTCTCGCTCGAAGCGCTGGAGCTGGCCCTGCACAAAACCCTCGACGTGGTGGTGCTCATCGCCGGCGACAGCGACTACGTGCCCCTCATCCGCAAGCTCAACACCGTGGGCACCCGCGTGATGCTGCTCAACTGGGACTTCAAGTACGAAGACTTCAAGGGCGAAACCCGCGTTACGCGCGCCTCGCAGCAACTGCTGGAGCAAGTGACCTACCCGGTGGCCATGCACGACGTGATTGACCGCGGCCTGCAGCAGCAGGACGAAGTGGTGGAAGCCCTGTTCGTGAACCAGTCCGAGCCGGCCGCTTTCGCGCCCAGCACGGCCTCGGCGCCCAAGCTGGCCCGGCCCACCGGCCCCACCGCCGCCGGCCCCGTGGGCACGCTGGGCATGAGCACCATCAAGAACCTGAAAAACGGCTTTGGCTTCGTGGTGATGCCGCCCAACAACCTGTTCTTCAGCTACGCCGACCTCACCGAAGGCGACTTCAACGACCTGCGCGAGGGCGACTGGGTGGAGTTCACCGTCGGCCGCAACCACCGCGACGAGGACTGCGCCCGCAACGTGCGCAAAGTGACAGCCCCGCAGCTGGGCGAGGGCGAAGACGAGTACGAAGCCGTGAGCGAGCACGCCACCACCGCGGAGCTGTAAGGAAGTTAAAAGTTGAGAGTTAAAAGTTGAGAGTTAAAAGTTAAAAAAGCCCGTCTGGTAATCCGGGCGGGCTTTTTTAACTTTTAACTCTCAACTTTTACCTTAACTATTGCTGCATTACGAGCTTGGCAAAGTCCCGCTTGGTGGCCGGGTAGCGGTTGAACGTGCCCAGGCCGCGGGCCACGGCCACGTCCGCCTGGCCCTCTGCTACCCGGTAAATTACGCAACTGCTCACCACCAGCTTGTTGCCGGCGTGGTCCACCACGCCTTTGGCCACCAGCACGTCGTGCAGGTGCACGGCGTGCAGGTAGTTCATCTTGAACTCCACCGTCGAGACGAATTCCAGGCTGGTAAAAGCCAGCGAAAGCGCCGCGGCGCCCAGAGCGGCGTCCATCAGGCCGGCGAGCACGCCGCCGTGGCAGGTGTTGGGGGAGGAGAGGTGCTCGTCGCGGACGGTCATGCGGTACTCGGCCTGCCCGGGCGCGGGCACGGCGAGGGCCATGCCGTTGGCGCGGCCGTAGTGGTTCATGTGGTTGTAGGCGGCCACCATGGCGGCAAGCCCGAGAGCCGGGCGGGAAGTGGAAGGGGTGGAGGCGTCGGACACGGCGGGGTGGGGAATACGGGCGTTTGGGATAGCAAGGTTGGGGAAAATTTGTTTCATTTGCGCCGGGCGGGCTCGCCAAAGTCCGGGTCGGGTCCGCGCTTCACCGTTTTTTCGCCGTTGCCATGTCTGCGTTGCCGCTTACGTTCGCCGAGTTCTATCCGCGCTATTTGCGCGAGCACAGCCGGCGCGGGACGCGGGTGCTGCATTTTGTGGGCACCACGCTGTTTCTGATTTGCTTCGCGATGCTGGTCGTCACCGGGCGATGGGGGTGGCTGGGGACGGGCATCGTGGCGGCCTACGGCCTGGCCTGGGTGGGCCATTTCTTCGTGGAGCACAACCGGCCGGCCACGTTCCAGCACCCGTGGTTTTCGCTGCTGGGCGACTTCCGGCTCTACGCCGACCTGTGGCGCGGGCGCGAAAAATTCTGAGCAGCGGCTTGAGGTAGCTAAAATGGGGTCGGGACGCATCCTGGCACCCCGTCGTTGAACGACTCACTGCACCGGGAGGCGCTAGGATGCGTCGCTACCCCGTGCTGCCGCCAAAGACGGCTAGCTCATCCGGCTTCTAAAGCTGCTTGCGCATCAGGAAATGCGGTATCACGCCAAACAGCGTGTGCGAGGGCCCCACCACCGCGTAGCCCAGACGCGTGTAAAACCCCACCGCCGATTCGCGGGCATGCAGCAGGATTTCGGCCAGGCCGGCGGCCCGGGCTTGCGCTTCGAGGTGCTCCAGCACCCGGCGGCCCAGGCCCGTGCCGGCCGCGTGCGGGGCCACGGCCATGAAGCGGATTTGGCCCCGGTGGGCGTCGGTCCGCTGCAACATGCCCACGGCCAGGGCCACGGGGGCCTCATTAGGGCCTTCTTCGGCCAGCAGCAGGGCGTGCACGGTGGTGGGCTCGTCGTCGGCCGGACAGCGCTCTGAGCCGGGGGGCTGCTGCCAGGGCTGGCGCAGCACGGCGTAGCGCAGCTGGTAGTAGGCGGCCCACTCGGCGGGCGTGCGGGGCGGCGGAACTTGGGCAGGACTGGGCATGGGCGGGACGGCGGGCGTGGGCGGCGCAACCACGGCCGGTGCGGCACGTTACCTTTGCGCCCCGGCCGTGGCCGGTATATTTCAAAATTACTCCCCTTTCGCCATGGCATCCTTCGACATCGTGAGCAAAGTAGACCCGCAAACCCTGGAAAACGCGGTGAATACGGCCCAAAAAGAATTGCAGACCCGCTACGACCTGCGCGACACCAAGGGCGGCATCGAGCTCAACAAGAAGGAAAACACCATTCTGCTTTCCTCGGAGAATTCCATGCGGGTGAAGGCCCTGGAAGACATCTTGCTGGGCCGCGTGGTGAAGCAGGGCATCGACGGCACCAGCCTCGACTTCTCGGCCGAGGAGCAGCCCAGCGGCAACCTGATTAAGAAGACCATCAAGGTGCGCGCCGGCGTCGACAAAGACTTCGGCCGCAAAATCATCAAGGCCATCAAAGACGCCAAGGTGAAGGTGGAAGCCCAGATGCAGGACGACCAGGTGCGCGTCACGGCCAAAAAAATTGACGACTTGCAGGCCGCCATCGCCGTGCTGCGCCGGGCCGACATCGGCCTGCCCCTGCAATTCGTGAACATGAAAAGCTGACGCTGCGCCCAATGAGGAATGAAGAATGAGGAATGAAGAATTCCCAGGCGACAATTCCTCATTCTTCATTCCTCATTCTTCATTCCACACAGTGTACGATTTCGGAGCCTTCACCCACGCCGCTACCTGGATAAGCTTGGTCACCCTCACGTTTATGGAAATCGTGTTGGGCATCGATAACATCATTTTTATTTCCATCGTCGTCAACCGGCTGGCCAAGGAGTCGCAGGCCCGCGGGCGCACCATCGGGCTGCTGCTGGCCCTGCTGTTCCGCATCGGCCTGCTGCTGAGTATTTCCTGGATTGTGAGCCTGCGGGCCGCGCTGTTCACCATCAACCTACCGCCGCTGGTGAGCAATTTCGCCGTGAGCGGGCGCGACCTGATTCTGCTGGGCGGGGGCTTGTTCCTGATGTACAAGAGCACCACCGAAATCCACACCAAGCTGCAGGGCGAGGAAGACGAGGAGGGCACTGGCGGCGGCCAGGCCACGATGCTGGCCGTGATTGCCCAAATCATTGTCATCGACATCGTGTTCAGCTTCGACTCCATTCTGACGGCCGTGGGCCTGGTCGACAACGTGCTGGTGATGATTGCGGCCGTGATTTGCGCCATGGGCATCATGCTGGCCTTCAGCGGGACGGTAGCCAATTTTGTGAACAAAAACCCCACCATCAAGATGCTGGCGTTGTCTTTTCTCATCATGATTGGCTTCATGCTGGTGATGGAAGCCGCCCACAAGGAAATCGAAAAAGGCTACCTCTACTTCGCCATGGCCTTCTCGCTGATAGTGGAAATGCTGAACCTGCGCCTGCGCAAAAAGAGCAAGAGCAAGCCGGTGAAGCTGCGCGACTCGCAGTACGACTAGGGGCCGTGTTCAGCAACCCGCCGATGCAATCGACTGCTTAAAGAGGTTTCAAAAACTGTGTACCGCGTGAGGTGGAGACGCATACTTGCGTCTCGTCATTGGACGTGACAGCAGCGTGGTCGAAACAACGACGAGACGCAAGTATGCGTCTCTACGCCCCGTACAGCAACCTGGAAACCGCTACAGCGCAACCACCGTGTCGGCCTGGTCCAGCACCCGCTGCCGGGCCAGCTCCAGCAGGCGGCGGTTCAGCTCGGGGCGGTGCTGGCGGTAGAAGGCGTATTCGGCCGACGTGAAGAGGCCGGTTACCAGGCCCACCACGGTGTAGCGCAGCTTGGTGTTGCGGGCCAGCAGCTCGGCCAATTGGTGGTGCTGGTCGGTCGGGACCAGCACGATGTGGTGGTCGCGCACGAAATCGGCCACGGCCGCCAGCAGCAGGTCGTTCTGCTGCTTGAGCACCGGGCGCAGCGTGGCGTGCAGAAAAGCGCCGACGGTGTCGGCATCGGCGGGGGCGGCCGCCACGGCGGGGCGCAGGGCCAACAGGGCCGCATCGGGGCGGGAATACGGGGCAGGAAGCATAGGTCGCAAATAACAACAAACAAAAAGCCCCGGCCAATGGCGGCCGGGGCTTTTTGTTGCTACAGCAAAAGTGTTAGTGCTGCACCGATACCTGCCGGCTCACGGTAGCGCCGTCGGGCGTGCGCAGGCGCAGGACGTACACGCCGGGCGTGAGGCCTGCGGTGTTGAAGGCGACGCCTTCCTTGTGCAAGCGGGCGGCCAGCACCTCCTGGCGCAGCACGGAGCGGCCCAGCAAGTCCACCAATTCCAACGAGAGTATGGCGGTGGGGCGGCCGATTTGAGCGCGCACCGTGAGTTGGTCAGTGGCCGGGTTGGGGTAGGTTTCGAGCTGGGCTTCGCGGCTCAGGGCGCGGGCGTTGGCCAGCAGGGTGGAGGGCAGGTCGAAGGCCGCGACCTGGTCGGTGAGCAGGTCCGACGAGCCCTGCTTGGCGCTGAAGCCCATGCCCCGACGGGCAAATACCTGCCAGATGAGCGCTGCATTAGCCCCTTTGTTGTTGAGCGAGTCGGCCTTGAGGATGGCGTTACGGCCGTCGAGGAAGCCCGGGCTGCAGGGCTGGAGCTTGCAGCCGTCGAGCACCAGCTGCAGGCAGATGTTGTTGCCGCCGGTGGCCGCGTACAGGTCCGGGTTGTAGGCGTAGCGGTTAATCAGCGCCCAGTTCAAATCCCATAGCGTGGAGCACCAGATGGTGCCGACAGCGTGCACGGCGGTGTAGGGCGCCACGCCCAAGTTGGCGTAAGTCAGTTCATTGACCGCGAAGTTGGTGGTGTAGGGCCGGGTGCGAATGCCGCCGCCGGTGGTGGGCTGGAACGTTGCAAATGTGCCGATGCCGCGGGGCGTGGTGCCCACGTCGGTGGGCTTGGTGGTGAGCCAGAGGCCGAAGAAGTCGCTCCAGCCCTCGCCCATCTGCTCGCGGTTGCGCAGGCAGGCGGCGTTGGCCGGTCCGCCGGTGAGGCGGTTGCTGATGCCGTGGCCGTACTCGTGGGCGATGATGCCGTTGTCGAAGTCGCCGTCGCGGCGCACGGCCGCGGCCGTGATGGTGACCGGCCCGGTGGCGGTGCGCAGGATGTTGCCGGTGGCCTGCGTCACGGTCAGCACCGGAATGGTGATGGCGGTGGTGATGGTGGCATCGTTGCCGGGCGCGATGGGCGCCGTTGCCGCGGCCGTGTCGGCAATGATGAGCATGGCCGCGCCGGCCAGTTGGGCCTGCAGGGCCTTGGCCTTGAAGGTGCACGTGCCGCGCTTCACCAGCACAATTTTGCCCTGCACCGACAGCCGGGTGGGGTACGGAACACAGCCTTTTAGCAGGTTGCCGGCGGTATCGGCCACTGCCACCACTTCCGCCGTGAGGGGACCGATGAGCTCCAGATTGGCGGCCCAGCCCGCTTCGCTGCCGTTGTACTGGCCCGCAATGGCGGCGGGCGCCGTCACGGTCAGCGGCCGGCCGCCGCTCCACAAGTACATCTGCATGTAAGGCGAGCTCCCATCGGGCGGCGTGCCGAAGTTGGCGTTGTTCAGGCCTGAGCCGTCCTGGGCTTCGGCCTGCACCGCGTCCTGCGCCGCGCCGCCGCGGTCGTAGTTGTTCACCTGAAAGTTGCCGCCAAACTCGTGGAAGCCCTTGCGGTACATCACGTCGTGCACCAGGTTGTTCCAGTAGAACAGGTTGGTGATGGCCGCGCTCCGGTTGTCTATCGAAGTGCCCGTGGCCGAGTAGGGAAAGTCGAAGTCGAGCGTGGGCCCGCCGTCGGGCGAGAAGCTCAGGTCGCTGGTGTCGCGGTCGGCGCGGTCGTCGTAAGCGGCCACGTTGTTGCCGCGCGTCAGGGTGCTTTCGGGGCCGGTCTGGCCGTTGGTGTCGTGCCAGCCGAAGGGCGAAGGTGCGCCAATGTTCGGGGTGACGGGCGCGGCGTTGGTCGCGTTGGTCACCACCTGGCGGGCGCCGTGGCTGGGGCTTTCGATGGTGATGGGCCACACGTGGTAGCTATTGGGCACGCCCGAGCGGGCGGCGGTGCCGGCCACCGGCGCCGGAGCGTTGGGCCGGGCGGCGCTGGCGGCCGTGGGCGCGGCGGCCAGCGCCAGCGGGGTCGGCTCCGAGATGATGTAGTCGGTCTGGTCGAGCAACTGGCCGGTCTGGGCGTCTACGCGCACGTTCCAATAGTGGGCGCTGCGGGTGGGGAAGAAAGTCACGTCCCAGGCCAGGCGCAGGGCGCCATCGGCCAGCGGCTGGTACACGAGCTTGACCGGAATGTCGACCCGCGACATGCCGCCGTTGCTCAGCAGCAGGCCCGCGGCGGGGGCGCCTTCGCGCAGCACCCGCAGGTTGCGGGGCGCGGGGGCTCCCACGGCCCGGGCGGCGGCGGCCACGGCCTGCACCGGCGCCAGGCTGGGCGCCGTCGGCACCGTCCGCAGCTTGCCGGCCAAGTCGGCCACGAAGTTCTGGTGCTCCCCTACGAGGCGGCCGGCGCGGTCGAGGTGCACGTCGGCCACGGCGCCCATCACCTCCACGCCCTGATGGCGCTGGCGCAGGTAGAGGTGCGTCACCCCGTTGTGGGCGTCGGTGTACTGACTTGTCACGAGCGGATTCAGGACGTCGGCGTCGCGCAGGCCGCTCTCGCGGCTGGCCCGCTGGGCGAACTGGCGCAGCCCGGCCTGCACGGCCGCCGGAGCTGGCGTGCTGGCTCTGTTGCTGGCCTGCGCGCGGGCCGTGTTCGGCAGGCTACTGCCCACGGCCAGCAGCGCGGTTGCCAGCAGGGCCGCCCGGCCCCGAATAGAAGTGGAAAAGATTGTCATCAAAAGCGGAAGGGGTGTAAGGAAGAAAAGTGTGAAGTGCGGCGCATTGGCCGCGACCAAAGTTAACGCGGGGTTAATAACCATCACAGCGTTGCCGCAGGAAATAGCGCAATTCGTTAAAAAAATATCAAAGTATAGCGCGTCGTTTTGTTAAAAAGGCAGTGCCGCGGCTCACGCCGCCCACACCCGGAGCTTGGTCAGCGCGTCCCAGAGCACCACGCCCGCGGCCACGCCCACGTTGAGCGAGTGCTTGGTGCCGAACTGCGGGATTTCCACGGCCACGTCGCACAGGGCCAGCACGACATCGTCCACGCCGAATACTTCGTTGCCCAGCACCAGGGCCAGCGGCCGGCCGGCGGCCGGCTGAAACTGCGGCAGGGCCACGCTGCTGGTGGTTTGCTCCACGGCCACCACCTGGTAGCCGGCCTGCCGGAGGGCGGCCACGGCGGTAACCGTTTCGGCCGCGTATTCCCAGGCCATGGATTCCTCGCTGCCCAGCGCCGTCTTGGTGATTTCGCGGTGCGGCGGGCGCGGCGTGATGCCGCAGAGCCAGATGCGTTCCAGCGCAAACGCGTCGGCGGTGCGGAAGATGGCGCCCACGTTGTGCATGCTGCGCACGTTGTCGAGCACCAAAACCACCGGGCTTTTGGGTGTACTTTTGAAGTCGTCCACCGGCAGGCGGTTGAGCTCGGGCATCGTGAGTTTGCGCATGGAAAGGAGCGCGAACTTTGTGGTTCGCGTTGCGGGTTGGAGGAAGAGAAAAGCGCCGGTACGGCCCGTCAGCGCAGTGGGGCGGCCAGTACAACCGGCAGCTTCCCCGTCGTTTTTAATTACTAACCTTTGCCGGCCGCGGACTACGAAGTTCGCGCTCCTTTGCTTTGTCTGCACCCAAGAAAGAATTCGTTATCAAATCCGTCGGGCCCGACCACATCACCCCCGGCTCGCCCGTCGACACGCCCCTGATGAAGCAGTACTACCTGCTCAAGCAGCAGCACCCCGGCGCGGTGCTCCTGTTCCGGGTGGGCGACTTCTACGAGACCTTCGGCGAGGACGCCGTGACGGCCGCCCGCATCCTCGACATTACGCTCACCAAGCGCGGGGGCGGCACGCCCAACGAAATTCCGCTGGCCGGCTTCCCCCACCACGCCCTCGACAACTACCTGCCCAAGCTGGTGCGCGCCGGGCAGCGCGTGGCCATCTGCGACCAGCTCGAAGACCCCAAACTGGCCAAGGGCCTCGTCAAGCGCGGCATCACCGAGCTGGTGACGCCCGGCGTGAGCATGCACGACAACGTGCTGGAGCGCCGCTCGAACAATTACCTCGCCGCCATTCACTTCGGCAAGGCCGAAGCCGGTATTTCTTTCCTCGACATCAGCACCGGCGAGTTCCTGGTGGCCCAGGGCACGCTGGATTACCTGGGCAAGCTGCTGCAGAACTTCAGCCCCGCCGAAATCCTGTTCTGCAAGAAGAGCCGGGCCGAGTTCGAGCAGCATTTCGGCCCGGACTACTGCACCTACGCGCTGGACGAGTGGGTTTTCGGCAACGACTACGCCCACGACACCCTCACCCGCCACTTCCGCACCACCTCGCTCAAGGGCTTTGGCGTGGACACGTTGAAGGAGGGCATCGTGGCCGCCGGCTGCATTCTGCACTACCTGGCCGAAACCAAGCACGCCGAGCTGGGCCACGTGGCCGCCCTGGGCCGGCTGGAGGAGGACAAGTACGTGTGGCTCGACCGTTTCACGGTGCGCAACCTGGAACTGGTGCACGCCCAGCACCCCGGCGGCGTACCCCTCATCGACGTGCTCGACCAGACCCTGACCCCCATGGGCGCGCGCCTGCTGCGCAAATGGGTGGTGCTGCCGCTGAAGGAAGTCAGCCAGATTCAGCGCCGGCTCGACACCGTGGCCGCGCTGGTGGCCGACGAGGAATTGCTGGCCGACCTCACCCAGCACCTGCGCCAAATCAACGACCTGGAGCGCCTGATTTCCAAGGTGGCCGTGCGCCGCGTGAACCCCCGCGAGTTGCTGCAGCTGGCCCGCGCCCTCGAAGCCGTGGCGCCCATGCGCGAGTGCCTGGCCGCCTCCGGCGTGAAGGCCCTGGTGAAGCTGGCCGACCAGCTCAACCCCTGCGCCGCCCTGCGCCAGGAAATCCTGGCCAAAATCAAGCCCGACGCGCCCCTGCTCACCAACCAGGGCGGCGTGCTGAACAACGGCATCGACCCCGAGCTGGACGAGCTGCGCGCCCTGGCCTTCTCGGGCAAAGACTACCTGCTGCAATTGCAGCAGCGCGAGCAGCGCAACACCGGCATCTCGTCGCTGCGCGTGGCCTACAACAAGGTATTTGGCTACTACCTCGAAGTCACCAACGCCCACAAAGACAAGGTGCCGGCCGCCTGGATTCGCAAGCAGACGCTGGTGAACGCCGAGCGCTACGTGACCGAGGAGCTGAAAACCTACGAGGAGAAAATCCTCAACGCCGAGGAAAAGCTCTTTGCCATTGAGCAGCGCATCTACAACGATTTGGTGCTGGCCGCGCTGGACTTCGTGCCCCAGATTCAGCAGAACGCCCGCGCCATTGGGGTGATGGACTGCCTGGCCAGCTTCGCGCTCACGGCCCGGCAGCAGCGCTACGTGATGCCCGACGTGAACGACGGCCCCGTGCTTGACATCCGCGCCGGCCGCCACCCGGTCATCGAGCGGCAGCTGCCGCCGGGCGAAAGCTACATCCCGAACGACATCTGCCTCAACCAGGACGAGCAGCAGATTGTGGTCATCACCGGCCCAAACATGGCCGGCAAATCGGCCCTGCTGCGGCAGACGGCCCTCATCGTGTTGCTGGCCCAGATTGGCTCCTTCGTGCCCGCCGAAGCGGCCACCGTGGGCATCATCGACAAGATTTTCACCCGCGTGGGCGCCTCCGACAACCTGAGCAAGGGCGAAAGCACCTTCATGGTGGAGATGACCGAAACGGCCAGCATCCTGAATAATCTTTCGGATAGAAGCCTCGTGCTGATGGACGAAATTGGCCGCGGCACCAGCACCTACGACGGCATCAGTATCGCCTGGGCCATTGTGGAGCACCTGCACAACAACCCCCGGGCCCGGGCCAAAACCTTGTTTGCCACTCACTACCACGAGCTCAACCAGCTGGCCGACGACTGCCCCCGGGTGCGCAACTACAACGTGGCCGTGAAGGAAGCCGATGGCCGCATCTTGTTCCTGCGCAAGCTGCAGGTGGGCGGCTCCGAGCACAGCTTCGGCATCCACGTGGCGCGGCTGGCCGGCATGCCCACCTCGGTGGTGCTGCGGGCCAACGAAATCATGCACCACCTCGAAGTGGAGCGCACCAGCACTGCCCCCGACGAGCACACCGAAACCGCCTTCGACGAAGTGCTGGCCGGCCTCGAAGTGCCTGCGGAAGCCGCGACTGGCCCTCATCACCCCATCACCCCGTCACCTCACCACCCCAAGCCCCGCGCCACCACGGCCGTGGCCACGGCGCCCCGCGCCCAGCTCAGCATCTTTGAGCCCTCGGACCCGGCCCTGGAGCGCATCCGCGAGTTGCTCCAGCACCTCGACGTGAACACGCTGACCCCGATTGAAGCGTTGATGAAGCTCAACGAGCTAAAGCTGACGTTGGGAAAATCGTAAATTTTCAGCCTGATAATGAAGCCAAAACACCCCGACAGCACATATTTCCACCCTCACCGCTTGCCCGGCCTGAAAAGCTCCTTACCTTTGTCGAACCATTCAGCGCCCCGAAAGGGGCAATGAACCTCCCGCGAGAGTAGCTCAGTTGGTAGAGCGCGACCTTGCCAAGGTCGAGGTCGCGAGTTCGAACCTCGTCTCCCGCTCTAAATAAGTGCAAAACGCTGTCTTCGGGCAGCGTTTTTTGTTTGATGCCCCTGCCATGGCTGCCGCCCGCAAATGCCGGAGTACCGACGACGAGTTCCGGCAGGCGGTGGCCGAGAGCCTGTCGGTACGGCAGGTGCTGGGCCGCATCGGGCTGGTGCCGGCCGGCGGCAACTACAAAACGGTGCACAACCGGATACTGAAGCTGGGGCTGGACGCCAGTCATTTCACGGGTGCTGGCTGGAACGTGGGAGCCCGCTATCGCAGCTTCGGCCGCAAAGCCGCGATGGCGGAAATATTGGTAGCCAATTCGCCTTATACCTTCACGCATGGATTGCGAGGAAGGCTGCTGAAGGAAGGCTGGAAGAAGTATGAATGCGAAGGCTGCCTGCTCAGCGAGTGGCGCGGACGTCCTATTCCCTTGGAGCTACACCATTTGAATGGCGTAAGCAATGACCACCGAATTGAAAACTTGCAGTTACTTTGCCCCAACTGCCATGCACAGACAAGTAATTACCGCGGCAAGAATATCATAAAGCTTTGAGCCAGAGTGGTGTAATGGTAGCCACGAGGGACTTAAAATCCCTTGTCTTCACGGACGTACGGGTTCGAGTCCCGTCTCTGGTACTATAGTCTAAACCCGGAAGACCCGGAAAACAGCTTCTCGCGTCGCAGAAGCGGTTTTCCGGGTTTTTTGCGTTCGGGCCAATCGGTAGGAACGACGCTTCACGTGGGATGTGCGACGCGAGTCGCGCCCCTCATTACGCCCCTCGTTTTTTTATGACTACCCAATTCATTCTTCGCACCGACCTGATGAATAAGGCCGGGCGATGCCCCGTCCAACTAGTGGCCTACTTCGATGGGTTGCGCCTCAAATGTGCTACTGGCGAGAAGTGCAAGCCCTCGGAGTGGAATGCCAACCGGCAGCGGTTCCGGGGCACGTTTACGGGAGCCGAAGAGGCCAACGACTTCTTGGAACTGCGGGCTAAGCAGGTCAGCGAGTGGTGGCGCAAGGAGCGCGCCGCCGACCGGACGCCCACGATAGCAGGGCTGAAAGCCGCACTGCGGCCGGTAGCCGCGCCAGTAGTGGAGGTGGTGCAGAAGCAATCCATCACAGTGCTGAATACGGAGCACCGGGAGGCACTGCGGGCCCGCGGCTACGCCAACCACACGCTGCGGCAGCGCAAGATGCTGTGCAGTTGGCTGAGCAACTACGAGCGGGACCGGGGCGAGCTGCTGGACCCGACGACCTACGACTTGGCGACGCATGACCGGGTGCTACATTACCTGCGCTTTGACCGCAACCTGGCGCAGAACACCATTGCCTCGTTTGTGCGCGGGCTGAAAGTGTTTCTGCGGTGGTGCCGGGAAGAACGGGGTATGTCGGTGCCGGTGGAGCTGCGCAAGCTGCAAGGGAAGCACGCGGACGTGCTGAAAATGTGGTTGTCGGCCGAGGACCTGGCGGCACTGACCACAGCCATGCTGCCGACCCATCTGACGCGGGTACGGGACGTGCTGCTGTTCTGCTGCTACACTGGGCTGCGCTACTCCGACGTGTGGGCGCTGCAGCCGGGCAACCTGCACGAATGGGACGGGGCGAGGGTGCTGCGGCTGGTGCAAACCAAAACGCGCACCGGCGTGAGCATCTACCTGACGGAAGCGGCCGGGACCATCATCGACCGGTACGCCGGGGACGGGGAGCGGGCCCGGCTGCTGCCGGTGCTGGCCAACCAGGTGATGAACCGGCACCTGAAACAGGTAGGAAAGTATGCCGGGCTGACCGCGCCGGTGGTGGTGACAGAGCGCATAGCGGGGGAAGTGGTGAAAAAGTCAGTGCCGAAATACGAGCTGCTGACCTCGCACACGGCCCGCCACACCTTCGCCACGCAAAGCCTGCTGCGCGGGATGCCGGTGGAAGTGCTGCAGAAGGTGATGGGCCACGCCAAGATTCAAACCACGCTGATTTACGCCAAGGTGGTGGAGGACCTGCAGCACCAGACCATGCGGCGCATCTGGGAGAATAAGGACGCGGCTGCTGAGAACGTCGGGATGCGGGCCAGCCAGATTTGCGCGGTGGAGCCCTCGGCCGCACGAGCATAGCGTGTCTCGTCCGTCCAGAGCTGTACACTAGTTCTGAATTCCATGAACGAGAATCGGCCGCGCAAGGAGCGCCAGAAATATGAGATTTATTCAATGGCCGTCCGGCTGGAAGTTGTGCGCCTGGTGGAGTCGGGCCACTTGC
>NZ_JANNOD010000112.1:0-2907 GCF_031398885.1 Hymenobacter sp. | reverse complement strand
CTCGGTCGAGTACTGCCCCCAGAGCGGGTTGCCTTCCTTGGGGTAATACGACATGCACAGCACCGGCTTGCCATTCTGCTGGATTTGCAGGGCGTCCCAGATGAACTTGCGCGAGCTGGCCCAGGCAAAGTCGCGCACGTTCTGCGCGGCGTAGGTCCACGTTTTGGTGGCCGTGGCGCGGCCGCCTTCGGCCTTCACCGCCTCGGCCTGGGTGATGATGAGCACCGGCTTCTTGGCGGTTTTGGCCTGCGCCAGGCGCTTCTGCTGGGTGGCCGTGAGCACCTGGGCGGCGTTCTGGAGCGTGCCGGTGGCGCCCACCACGTGGTCGGCCGGGGCGGTGATGCTCACCCGGTAATCGCCGAAGGGCAGGGTGAATTCGCCATTGCCCAGAAACTGCTTGTGCTGCCAGCCCTGGTTGTCGGAGTACACGGCCATGCGCGGGTAAAACTGCGCGATTTCGTAGAGGTAGTTCTTGTCCTCGGGGAAGTACTCGTAGCCGCTGCGCTCGTTGATTTTGAGCTGGTCGTTGATGTTGTAGTGCCACTTCACGTTGAAGGACACCGACTGGCGCGGCCGCAGCGGAACGGGCAGGTCCACGCGCATCATGGTGTGGTTGATGACCGTCTTGAGCGCCTTGCCGTCCGCGCCCGTCACGCTTTCAATCTTGAAGCCGCCGTCGAAATCCGACAACATGCCCTCCAGGGCATCGAACGACATCCGGTCCTGCAGCTGGCCGACCTGGGTGGCCGTCGTCATCGAGTTTTTATCCAGCACGTTCTGGTCGAGCTGCACCCACAGGTAGGGCAGCACGTCGGGCGACAGGTTGGTGTAGGTGATGGTTTCGCGGCCACTGATGGCCTGCTTGACGTCGTCGAGCGTCACCTTGATGTCGTAGTCGGCCCGCTGCTGCCAGTAGTCGGGGCCGGGCGCGCCGCTGGCCGTGCGGTACGAATTGGGCGTGGGCAGCAGGGTTTCGAGCTGGGCAAACTTGTCGGTGCCCGAGTTGGTGGTTTGGGCCGCGGCGGGCCGGAGGCCCACCAAAGTCAACACTAAGCCGGCAAATAAAAGACGACGCATGGGAAAAATGTTAATGGAAAATACCCACGCCGGTAACAACCGGCAGCGGGACGAATATACGGTGAGGAGCGCCCTGCCCCGCCGCCCGGCCTACGCGGGCGGCTCCTTGGCCGGGCTCGCCGCCAGGTAAGCCGCCAGCCAGGCCGCCTCGTGCAGCCAGGCCGCGCGGCGGGCCCGCAGCAGGGCCTCGGCGGTGGGGCCAGCGGGCTGGCCGGGCAGCAGGCCGTCGGTGGCGGCTTCGAGCCGACGCGCCAGCCAGCGGCGGCGCAGGGCGGCGGGGTCGCCGGAAGCGGGGCTGGCCGGCAAGGGTGGCAAGGCCGCCCCCAGCAGCGGACCGGCGGCCAGCAGGGCACGTTGCTGGCCGAGGCGGGCTTGCAGCGGAGCCAGCAGCCGGTGCACGCGCCAGGCCTGAAACTGGCACTCGCCCACCCGGGCCGCCAACGGGCCGGCGCCGGGCTGCCGCGGGGCCATGGCCCCGGTCATGGCCACCGCTACGGCCGCGGCATCCGGGTCGGGGGCGGGCGGGGGCACCGGCAGGTCCAACGCCCGGAGCCAGGGCCACAACCAGGGCTGGGCGTGGGCGGGCAGCGGGTCGTGGCCGGTTTCGATGCGGGCCAGCTGCGACTGGCTCACGCCAAGCCAGGTTGCCAACTCGGCCTGACGCAGGCCAAAGCGCGCCCGCACTTGGCGCAGGTCGGGGGCGTAGCTCATGCGCGGCGGCGGGCGGTGCCGCCCGGGTCTAATATTTTTGAATGCAGCACGGAAAATATTAGAAAACGGCTTCTAATATTTTTTATTTGAATCTCAAAAATATTAGCCCGGGCGCGGCCTGCCCCAGCGCCGGCCGGGGCGCCCGCCGCCCGCTACGGCCACAACTGCTGGAGCAGCAGCACGGCCGCGATGCCCAGCGCCGCGCCGCTGGTGGTCAGCAACCAGTCGCGCCGGGCCACGCGCAGCCCGCGCAGCAGCCCCGCCCCTACCAGCAAAATGGCTACTACTACCAGCACCTGCCCCGCCTCTACCCCCACATTGAAGGCGAACAGCTCCCGAATGGGGCGGCTGTTGGCCCCGAGCAAGGCCCGCAGGTAGTTGGAGAACCCCAGGCCGTGCACGAGCCCAAACCCCAGTGCCAGGGCGTTGGGCACGGCGGCCAGCACGGGCGCCCGGGGGGCCAGCATCTGGTTGGCCCCGCGCAGATTGACCAGCGCCGTGACCATGATGGTGAGCGGAATCAGCGCTTCGATAACAGCGGGATTAAACGCCACCAGGCCCAGCGTGGCCAGCGCCAGCGTGAGCGAGTGCCCCACCGTGAAGCTAGTGACCAGGGCCAGCACCCGCCGCCAATCAGCCAGCACGTAAGGCGCGCACAGGGCCAGCAGGAACGTGAGGTGGTCGGCGGCCCGCGGCGTGCAAATGTGCAGGAAGCCGAGCTCCAGGTAGGTTTGAAAAACGGACATTCATTATGCTATACTCGTCGCGAAGGAGGATGCGGGGGCGTGCCCGTTTTCGCAAGTTACTTCAGGCGCCCGCCGCCCGCGTCAAAGACGCGAAACCAGTCGGCAGCGCGTCGGAGACGCGCGCCAGCCAGCAGCGCGCAGCCAGCAGGTGCGCCAGCCACACCCGAATGGCAGCACAAAAAAAGCCCTGACCACGCGGCCAGGGCTTTTTTCACCAAGGAATGGTTACCCGGCTATTCCTTCACGATGCGGCGGGTGTCGCGGCCGCCCTCGGCACCGGCAGCACCTGGGCGATCAGGCTCGCGAGCCCCAGCAGCAGGCGGAGCAGGCCGGTCCGGCGGCCTGTGAACGACCGAGCGCCGCCACGCTCGAG
>NZ_JANNOD010000105.1:0-24967 GCF_031398885.1 Hymenobacter sp. | reverse complement strand
TTTGCCAACCGGCAAGGCAGAAGGTGTTGAATCATCCCGCCACTTAAATTCTTAATTTTTCGAGCACTTTTAATTTTTGGGTGTTGTTCTGTCAGGCTCCCCTCTCCTGGGGTGAGGGGCCGGGGGTGAGGTTTCCCAGCCGCGCCATGTACACTATCCTGAGAACCGCCGTAATTCCTCATTAAGCGCAGCGTCCAATGCTCGTTTTCCCCAACGCCAAGCTCAACCTTGGCCTCTACGTCACCCAGCGTCGGCCCGACGGCTTCCACACCCTCGAATCGGTGTTTGTGCCGCTGCCCTGGACCAACGCGCTGGAAGTGCTGCCCGCCCCCGCTGGCCAGGCCACGAGCATTACGCTCACCGGCCGCCCCATTCCCGGCGACCCGGCCACGAACCTGTGCGTGCGGGCCTACGAATTGCTGCAAACTGACTTTCCGCAGCTGCCGCCCGCCCAAATCCACCTGCATAAGATTGTACCCATTGGCGCGGGCCTGGGCGGCGGCTCGGCCGATGCCGCCTTTGCCCTGAAGGCTGCCAACGACCTTTTCGCCCTGGGCCTGACCGACGACGCGCTGGAAAGCTACGCCCGCCGCCTGGGGTCCGACTGCGCTTTTTTCATCCGCAACAAGCCGGTGCTGGCGGTGGAAAAAGGCGACGTGTTCGAAGAAATCAGCCTCGACCTGACGGGCACCGGCTGCGTGGTGGTTTACCCCAACCTGCACATCGGCACCGGGGAGGCTTACGCGCGCATTATCTCGAAACGGCCGACGCACGCGCTGCGCGAGGCCCTGGCGCCACCCATGACCAGCTGGCGCGCCACGGTCAGCAACGATTTTGAAACGGCCCTCACGCCCATTTATCCAGTGCTGACCGACATCAAGCAGCAGCTCTACGCCGCGGGCGCGGCCTACGCCAGCCTGACGGGCTCGGGCTCGGCGGTGTACGGGCTGTGGGCGGATGGTGAACCAAAGGCGCTGGCGTGGCCGGCGGAGTACACGGTGTGGCAGGGCGTGCTTTAAAATAGTTAAAAGTTAAAAGTGAAGAGTTAAAAGGGGGTACGAATTTTAACTCTTCACTTTTAACTTTTAACTAAAATCACGCTGAAACCGACGACGCGGGTGCCCGCTCTTTGGCCTTCATCAGCCGCGCTACCAGCGGGTGAATCAGCACGCTGAGCACGATGAGCAGCGTGCCCAGGTAAAAGCCGGTGGCCATGCGCTCCCGGCTGCCGAACACCAGCACCGCCAGCACGATGCCGTAGACCGGCTCCAGATTAATGGTCAGGTTGACGGCGAAGGGGGAGAGGCGCTTCATCAGCTCGACCGACGTCGAAAACGCGTACACCGTGCACACGCCCGCCAGCAGGCCCAGCCACAGCCAGTCGGAGCCGTGCCAGGCCAGCTGCAGGCCCCGGCCCTGGGTGAAGTACTGGCTGTAAACGGGAAAGAACAGGACGATGCTCAAACAAGCCCCCAGCATTTCGTAAAAGGTGAGCCGCAGCGGCGGGTGCGTTTTAATCAGCTTGGCGTTCAGCACGCTGAACAGCGCCGAGAGGCCCGCCGAGAGCACCGCCACGCCCAGGCCCAGCAACTGGTCCAGCTCGGCCTGGCTCACCAGGTACAGGCCCACCATGGTAATCAGGCCCAGGCCCACCTCGTAGCCGCGCACCCGCCGCCACAGCAGCAGCGGCTCCAGCAGCGACGTCCACAGGGCCAGCGTGGCCAGGCCCGCCAGGCACACGCTCACCGACGAGAGCCGCGCCGCCAGGAAAAAGGTAATCCAGTGCACGGCCACCAGCGCGCCCACCGCCAGCAGCCGCACCGCCTGCCCCGCCGGAATGCGCCACGCCTGCCGCCGCCCCGCCAGCAGCCCGGCCAGGCCGCCCGCCGCCAGCAGCGTCCGCCAGAACACCAGCTCCACCGGCGGCACTGTCAGCAGCTTGCCCAGGATGGCCGTGAAGCCCCACAAGAGCACGATGAAATGAAGCTTGAGGTAATCTTTTACCATTAATTTAATCGATGTGCTGATGTGCTGCCAAGGCTATTTCTGGTAGAAGCTGCCCGTGGATAAAATAATCAGCACATCAGCACATCACCAATCAGCACGTCATTAATCACATCAACCTTATTTCGGTACGAACCGGTACAGGGCCAGCCCGATGAGGGTGAACACCCCGCTGGGCACCCACGCCGCGATGATGGGCGGCAGGCTGCCCACCTGCGCCAGGTTGCGGCTCAGCATCGTGAAAATGATGAACACAAAGGCCAGCACAAACCCCAGCGCAATCTGCCCGCCCACGCCGGCGCGCGACTTGCGGGCGCTGAGGATGACGCCAATCAGGGTGAGGATGACGATGGCAAACGGGTAGGCGTACCGCTCGTACTTCTCGCTCAGGTAAATTTGCGTGTCGTCGGCCCCGCGCTCAATCTTGGTCCGAATGAAGGCGTTCAGCTCGGGCACGGTGAGGGTTTCGGCCAGCTTGTAGGTGCTGGCAAAGTCCTTGGGAAAAAGGTTGAGGGTGGTATCGCGGGCCGGCAGGGTTTGCAGGCGCTCATCTTGCGGCCCCTGAAAGGTGCGCACCAACTGCGGCGACATGTGCCAGACGCGCTTGGTGGAGTCCCAGTTGATGGCGTCGGCCGTGAGCCGGCGGCGCAGCAGCGTGCTGTCCACGGTTTCGAGGGCAAAATGAAAGCCGACGTTGCTCGTGTTGTCGTAGCTCTCCATGTACACGTAGTGGCGCGGGCCAATCTTGATGTGCACGTTGCGCCCCTGAAACCGGTAAGGCCGTTTGGTGTAGGCCCGCTCAAAGGCCACCCGGGATTTGTTGCCCACGGGCAACACCCAGCCGTTCAATCCGAATATCAACACCCCCACCACGCAACCGCCGATGGCGTACGGCAGCATCAACCGCCGGAAGCTCACGCCGCTGGCCAGAATGGCCACTATTTCGGTGCGGGCCGCCAGCTGCGCCGTCACGAATACGACGGCAATGAAAATGGTGATGGGGGAAAGTAAATTGGCGAAGTAAGGAAATAGGTACAGGTAATAGCCGAAAATGATTTTCGACATCGACAGCTCGTGCTCAACGAAGTCCTCGTTTTTTTCCGTGAAATCGATGACGCAAATAACCGACACGAGAATAACCACCGTGAAGAAAAACGCGGAGAGAAACTTCTTGATAATGTACTTGTCGAGGATGTTCATGTCGTGAGCTGGTAGCCGTTGACTTCTGATTTAATAGGGCCGGCACCTATCGAAAGAATTCCTAAAAACCATCTGCTGCTGCGAAAAGTGTCGGCCCCTCCTGCCCCGGGCCCCGGCCCGCATGCCGCGTGGTAACTGGGGGCTGAGCGAGTTATTGTCATGGCCGCCGGTGGCGCGTTTCCTTCATCGGGTCTTGCGGAAGGCGGGCCGTTGCCGCAGGAGCCGGGCAGTAGTTGCTCTCCGGGGCGCCAGCCGCCAACGGCTCCACTAAAAAAGAAATGGTTTGCGAAGCCAAGCCCAGCAATTCTTGTAATAGCCAGTCGTTTTCAGGGTGCTTGTCGAACGGCACCAAAGGTACTGCCTCAAAATAGCTCTACCGGCTCCCGGGCCCGGTGGCCGGCTCCAGCACCCCGACAAAAAACTTCCCGTCTTTGCGTCTGGCGCCCAGGTAAAAGCTGTCCGTGCTGGCCAACCGCACGCGCCCCCGCCACGCGGCGGGCAGCCGCCGCGCCAAGGGCTTTGCCGCAAACACGAGGGCCGGCAGCGCGGGCAGGCTGTCGGCCGGCGATACCCAGGTGGGCACGGCCCGGCCGGCTACCCACACCTGCTCCATGTGCAGCTCGTTCAGGGCCAACCAGGGCTTGTTTTGCCAGCTCGGGGTGGTGCGCGCCTGGGCCAGGCGGCGCAGGCCCGCCTCGGCCCGTCGGGACCGCAGGGCTGGGTAGGCGGGCACCAGCAGCAGCATGAGCGCGCCCATGGCGAGCACGGAGGCCGTAATGAGCACCGCGGGCCGGCGGTGCTGCCAGCCGCCCCGCACCACCCACCTGGCCAGCCCACCAAACACCAGCAGGGCGCTCACAAACGGTACGGACGTGAGCCCAAAACCCGGCAGCCGGGTGGCCCCCACAAACACCGGCAGGCCCACGCAGGCCAGCAGCAGCGCCCCCGCCCAGCCGCGCAGCAGCCAATGGTCGGGCCCGGCGGCGGCGCGGCGCGCGGCGAACTCCTGCTCCCAGTAGCGCAACAGCCCGGTGAGCAGCAGCGCCAGCGGCGGCAGCAGCGGCAGCATGTAGCGTTCCTTTTTCTCCGGCACCACGCTCAGCAGCACCAGGGACGCCAGCAGCCAGGCCAGGGCCAGGGCGTAGGGAACGAAAGGCGCCGCGCGGCGCCGCGCGTAAGGGACGGCTAGGGCCGCCGCGGCCGCCACGGCCCACACCCCGGCAAACACGACGAAGTTGAAGTAGTACCACAGCGGCTGCACGTGCCGGTCGCCCCACGACGTGGCTTCGGTGCGGGCCACGGCGGCCGCGGCCGCGGGCACGTGCAGCCACACGTACAGGGGCCAGGCACCGCCCAATAGGGCCGCAACCCCGAGGGCAACCAGGGCGCCGCGCCAGTGCCCGCGCAGCCGGGCCCGGCCGCCGGGCTGCCAGCGCGAAGCGTACGCGGCCACAAAAGGCAGCACGATGGTGTACAGACTCACCGGCCCTTTGCTCAGGAAAGTGCAGCCAAGCAGCAGCCCGGCCCCGGCAAACGAAGCGTAGGCGGGCGCCGGACGGTTCCAGCCCCGCGCCAGCAGCCATAGGCTGCCCACCGCGAAGCCGTTGGAAAAAATGTCCCAATGCCCTTCGCGGCCCACCGTGACGGTGAGCAGGCTGCTGCCCAAAACCAGCGCCGCCAGCCAGGCCGTGCGGCCCGGCGCCAACGCTTCGGAAGCGGCGTCCCGGGTCAGCTCCCGGGCCAGGCCCCAGAAGAACAAAACCAGCAGCGTGGCCATGATAGCCGCGGGCAGGCGCAGCAGCCCCGGGTCGGCGCTGCCGTTGGCGAGGTGCATCAGGGTGGCCACGGCCCAGGTCGGCAGCGGGGGTTTGGCCAGGCGGAGCTGCCCGTTCATGGTGGGTATCAGCCAGGAGCCGCCGGCGGCCATTTCGCGGGCGGCCACGAAGTTGCGGACTTCCATCAGGCCCATCTCCAGGGCGCCCAGGTGCGCGAAAAAATTGCAGCCGCACACCGCGAGAACGGCCAGCAGGCGGGCCCACCACTGCGCAAAGAAGGAAGAAGGAGCAGGCGTTGATTCCATGAAAACAAAGGGTGACCAATCAGCAAAAACCACGGCGGCGGCACGGCGGCACGGGTCGGCTGGTCCGGCTGCTTGCTGCGTGACTACCGCTTCAGGGCTGCTGCACCGGCCGGTCCAGCAAAGAAAGCAGCCTCGCCACGTGGTCGGTTTCGATGGCGTACGGGGCATGGACCAGTTGATGCTTGATGGCGCTGGTGCTGCGCCCGCCGAAGAGCACGAGCCGGATGCCGGCGGCGCGCATGCGCCGTACCCGCTCGGGCGTTATCTGTTCTTTTTTGACCACCAGGGTTTGAATCCCGGCTGCCTGGGCCTGCGCGAAAGCCGAGTCGAAGTCCGCCACTATTTCCAGGGCCAGCGGCACGGCCGGCAGCAGGGTGCGCAGGTAGCGCAGGGTGGAGAGGTAGTTGCTGGTAATCAGCACGCGGGCCAGGGGCACCCGGTAGTCGATAAGGCGCCGGGCCAGTTGCCGGGCCAGGGCCGGCGACTGGGCCAGCTCCTGGCCCGGCGCCGCGCATATTTCGCCTTCGTGGAGGTCGAGGTGCAGGTAGGGAAACGGCGACTTGGGCGCAAGCTCGCGGAGCAGCGTGTCCAGCGTAACGAGCCGCTCGTGCTGAAACCAGTCGTAGGGCCAGCCCCCGCGGTAGCGGAGCTGCACCAGCTCAGCGGCCGGGTGCTGGCTCACGCAGCCCGTGCCCCCGGCGGTCATGCTCGTGAGCTCGCGGTCGTGGTACAACGTCGGGACGCTGTCCTGGCTGAGCTGCACGTCCACTTCCACGCCGTCGGCGCCCCGCGCCAGGGCTTGCCGAAAGCTCGTCATGCTGCTGGGCGGCAGTGGGTTGAATGGGTTGAGCGGGGTAAAAAACCCCGAGCCGCCGTGCCCCACCACCAGCGGCTGGGCCGCGCCGGCGGGCAGGGTCAGGGCGGCGAGCTGCCAGCGGCTCACCCCGAGCCAGCCCAGCGCCAGCACCACCGGAACGAGTAAAAAGAGAGTCTTTCGCATGCTTACTATGGTTAATACGTGTTGTGATTTTACCCGGCCGCGGGGCGTCGCCGCTTCATTGTGGCACCTTGGCCGCCGCCGCCACCACCTGCCGTTGCTCGCGGCGCATCAGCACGATGTTGCGGGCGTACACCACCGTGCCGAAGGCGTTGCCTAGCAGCAGCACAGCGTCGGCGCGCAGCAGGGCGTAGGCCAGAATCAGCCCGGAGCCGACCAGGCTCACGACCCAAAACCCCAACGGCAGTACCGACGCGCCTTTGCGCTCCGAGTACAGCCATTGGAAAACGAAGCGCAGCAGAAAGACGCCTTGGCCCACCGCGCCCAGCACCAGCCAGCCGCGCGGAATGGGGGTGTGCAGCATGGTTTGCAGGCTGAAATGCGGCGTGCCCACCACAAACCCCGCCAGCGCCAGCAGCGGCAGCACGTAGGCCCCCACCCAGAAAGCCGGCGCGAGTTTGCGCCAGTCGCCGAGCAGTTGCAGGTTGCGGATGTAGATGCCGTAGCTGATGAGTTGGGCCCCGAGAATGACCGGGTCGTGGCGGAGCATGCCGTAGCCTATCATCAGCAGCGACGAGACGAGGCTGATTTTCCAGAACAAGGCCGGCACCAGCACCCGCCGGGCCCGTTCGCTCTGCACCCATTGCAACACAATGCGGCTCGAAAAGAGCAGCTGCGCCAGCAGGCCGATGCCCAGCGCGACGGTTTCGGTCTTAAGCATGCGTGCCGGCGTGCTGCTCGCCAATCTCGTAGTTTTTCCAGCGGCTGCGAATCCAGCGGAAGCCGAAGGTGTCGACCAGCGGCTTCCAGGCCCGGTTCCAGAGGTTGTACTTGGCCGTGCCGGCAAAGCGCGGGAAGTGCCGCACCGGCAGCTGCCGCACCCGGCCGCCCTGCAGCTGCACCAGCGCCCCCAGAAAGCGGTGCATGCCGTGGAAAAGCGGCAGGCGCCGGGCGTATTCAACCTTGATGATTTTCAGCGGGCAGCCCGTGTCCTCAATGCCGTCGTTGATGAGGGCGCGCCGCACGGCGTTGGCCACCTTCGACGAGAGCTTCTTCACCAGCGTGTCCTGCCGCTGGGCCCGGATGCCGTTCACCATGTCGAACTCCGGGAAGAAGGGAAAGAACTGCAGAAAGTCCAGCGGCGAGGTTTGGATGTCGCTATCAATGTAGCCCACCAGCGTGCCCCGGCAGTGGTCGATGCCCGCCTTGATGGCCGTGCTCAGGCCGCGGTTGTGGCGCAGGGAAATGAATTCGTAGCGCGGGTCCTGGGCGCACACCCCGCGCAGCAGGACCAGCGAGCCGTCGGTGCTGCCGTCGTTGACGAATAATACGGTGGTGGGCACCGGCGTTTCGGCCAGGAACTTGTTCATCTCGATTACAAACTGCCCGAGGCTTTCTTCTTCGTTGTACACGGGCACCAGCACCGTTAGCTGCTGCCGGGCCAGATAATCGGGTGATGACATAAATAACGGGTTGCGTAGAAAGCGGGAAAGCCGGCGCAAGTTCGCACCCTTTTGCCCAATGCCCGGGGCCACCGCCCAGCGGCTGGTGGCGAACAAACAGCCGGAACTGCTTCCGAGCGCCCGGCCTGGCCCTTCGTTGTGGCCGGCCGCGCCGAGGCCCGGCGGGAGCCTGCCGCAGAGCCGGCGGCCACAACAGCGCTGAATGCGTACTTTTCGACCCCGTTTCGGCCCGGCTGCGCCGGCTTCACTCCTCGTTATTCGCTTGCTACCTTCCACTGTGCTTGTTACCGGCTGCGCCGGCTTTATTGGTTCGCACCTGTGCGAGCGACTGTTGCACGACGGCTACCGCGTGGTGGGCCTCGACAATTTCGACCCGTTCTACCCGCGCGCCATCAAAGAAGCCAACCTCGCGGCCTTTGCGCAGCACCCGCGCTTCTCGTTTCACGAAGCCGACCTGCGCCAAGGCCCCGCGGCGCTGCCCACCGCGGCGGTGGACGTGGTGGTGCACCTGGCGGCCAAAGCCGGCGTGGGCCCCTCGGTGCAGAACCCCGCCGCTTACCTCGAAAACAACGTGCTGGGCACCGGGCATTTGCTGGAGTGGATGCACCAGCACGGCAGCGGCAAGCTGTTCTTCGCCTCGTCGTCGTCGGTGTACGGCAACGCGCCCGAGCAGCCGTTTCGGGAAGACGCCAACACGCTGGCCACCTGCATCTCGCCCTACGCGGCCAGCAAATTGGCCGGCGAGCAGCTCGTGCACACCTACCACCACCTCTACGGCCTGGACGCGCTGAACGCCCGCTTCTTCACCGTGTACGGCCCCCGCCAGCGCCCCGATTTGGCCATCCACAAGTTTGTGCGCCTGCTGCGCGCCGGCCAGCCCATCCCGGTGTTTGGCGACGGCCGCACGGCCCGCGACTACACCTACGTGGCCGATACCGTGGACGGCATTGCCCGGGGCGTGCGCTACCTGCTCGCCCACGCCGGCGTGTTCGAAACCGTGAACCTGGGCAACCACCAGCCCGTGCCGCTGCTGGAGCTGATTGCGGCCGTGGGCCGGGCCGTGGGCGTCGTGCCACAACTCGTTTTTCAGCCGATGCAGGCCGGCGACGTGGACATCACCTTCGCCGACATCAGCAAAGCCCGGGCCCTGCTCGGCTACTCGCCCCAAACCAGCCTGGCCGAGGGCCTGCGGCAATTCGTGGCGGGGCTACCCGAAATGCCCGCTGCGTAGGCTTGCAGAGCGGCATTGACGCCTACAGGCGCGTCATCACCTGCGGCGCCATGCGGTCCTTCCAGGGGCCGAACGTGCCGGCTACTATTTGCCGGCGCGCTTCGGTCACCAGCCACAGGTAAAACGCTAGGTTGTGGGCCGAGGCAATTTGCGGCCCCAGCATTTCCTGGCACTGGAACAGGTGGCGCAAATAGGCCCGCGAGTAGAACGTGCTGGCGTGCCCGCCCAGCTCCGGGTCGATGGGGGTGAAGTCGGCGGCCCACTTCTTGTTGGTCACGTTCAGAACGCCCTGGGTGGTGAAGAGCATGCCGTTGCGGGCGTTGCGGGTCGGCATCACGCAGTCGAACATGTCCACGCCCAGGGCAATGTTTTCCAGGATATTCGCCGGCGTGCCCACGCCCATCAGGTAGCGGGGCTTGTCCCGGGGCAGGATGTCGCAGACCAGCTCGGTCATTTCGTACATCAGCTCGGCCGGCTCGCCCACGCTCAGCCCGCCGATGGCGTTGCCCGCCCGGCCCTGTTCGGCAATGAACTCGGCCGACTTGACGCGCAAATCCTTGAACGTGCTGCCCTGCACAATGGGAAAAAGTGCCTGCTCGTAGCCGTAGAGCCCTTCGGTGCGGTCGAAACGCTCGATGCAGCGCGTTAGCCAGCGGTGGGTCATGTCGAGCGAGCGGGCGGCGTAGTCGTACTCGCAGGGCCAGGGCGTGCACTCGTCGAAGGCCATGATGACGTCGGCCCCGATGACGCGCTGAATGTCCATCACGCCCTCGGGCGAGAACAGATGCTGGCTGCCGTCGATGTGCGAGCGAAACTTGACGCCCTCTTCCTTAATCTTGCGCGTGTTGCTGAGCGAGTACACCTGGTAGCCGCCGCTGTCGGTCAGAATGGGCCGGTCCCAGCCGTTGAAGCGGTGCAGGCCGCCGGCCGCGCGCAGCACCTCCAGGCCCGGGCGCAGGTAGAGGTGGTAGGTGTTGCCGAGAATAATCTGGGCCTTCACGTCCTCCTTGAGCGTGGTTTGCGACACTGCTTTCACGGTGCCGGCCGTGCCCACGGGCATGAAAATAGGCGTTTCAATGGCCCCGTGGGCGGTTTGCAGGCGGCCGGCGCGGGCCTTGGTGGTGGGGTCTTGGGCGAGGAGGTCGAAGGTCATGTAGGAGGGGAAGCGGAGCGCAGCAGCGCGCAAAAAGAACGTCCTGCTGAGCACAGCCGAAGCATCTCGCGTGCAGCAGTAATTACAATCGCCTTCACGATAGAATTACTATCCCGAGCGAGATGCTTCGGCTGCGCTCAGCAGGACGGGCTACTGCCCTTACCCCCGGCAAAGGTAGCCCGCCCGCCCGGCGCCCCGTACTTTTGCCGGCTCATCCAAGCGGGCTTTCCTGTTGCTGCTTTCCATCCCCACGTCTCCTTTTTTTTGGCTTTTGGTGGCGTGCGTGGCGGTGCAGCTGTTCTACGCGGCGTATTTTTTCTGGCCCTTCGCCCGCCGCCCGGCCGAAGCCGCCGCCGATGCGCCCGGCTCCGACACCGAGCCCGTGTCCATCGTGGTCTGCGCGCGCAACGAGCTCGACAATCTGCGCCAGCTGTTGCCGTCACTGCTCCGGCAGGACTACCCCGCCGGCTTCGAAATTGTCCTCATCGATGACCGCAGCGAGGACGACACCTACCTCTACGCGCAGCAGCTGGCCCAGTATTACCACGAAAAGGTGCGGCTGGTGAGCGTGGCCCGTACGCCCCGGGAGTTCGCACCCAAAAAATTTGCCCTCACCCTCGGCATCAAAACCGCCCGCCACGCCCGGCTGCTGTTCACCGACGCCGACTGCCGGCCGGCCACCAACCAGTGGCTGCGCCTGATGCAGCGCGGTTTTGCCCCGCGCGGCGGGGCCGACCTCGTGGTGGGGTTTTCCGCTTACGCCGCGGCGCCTGGTTTCCTCAACCAGCTCATCCGCTACGAAACGCTGCTCACTGCGGCCCAGTACCTGAGCTTTGCCTGGCGGGGCTGGCCCTACATGGGCGTGGGCCGCAACCTGGCTTACAGCCGCGGTTGTTTCACGGCCACCAAGGGCTTTGCCTCCCACATCCGCCAGCTCTCCGGCGACGACGACCTGCTGGTGCAGGACGCCGTGCGCGCCGGCCAGCGCGTGGCCGTCGTGGCCGACCCGCCGGCCCACACCCGAAGCCAACCCGCGGCCACCTGGGCCGTATGGTGGCACCAAAAACGGCGGCATTTGTCGGCCGGCCGGGCCTACCGCTTGGCCGACCGCTGGCGGGTGGGCACCTTCGTAATGGCTAATGTGTTGGGTTACCTGGTCACGGTTGTGCTAGCATTTTCGCCAAACAATTGGATACCTTTGGCAGTCGTATGGGCCCTCCGAACTTTGTTCGTGAGCGCCGTGTATGCCCGTCTCGGCCGCCGCCTGAGCCAACCCGTAACCGTCGGGTTGTTGCCCGTGCTCGACGTGGTTTATTTTGTTCAATACCTGGCCCTGGGAGCCTCGCTGCTTTTTAACCGCACCCTTCGATGGAAGTAAACAACCAAGACATTCAAAAGCAGTTTTCCGCCAAAGCCAAGCACGACTTCAAGCTGATTCGCGCCGCCGTGGACAACGGCGACGAAAAGGCCTACGCCGAGCTGATGCACATCTACAAAAAGCCCGTTTACCACGTGGTGCTCAAAATGGTGCGCAACCAGGACGACGCCGAGGACCTCACCATCGAGGCCTTCGCCAAAGCCTTCCGCAACCTGCACAAGTTCAACCCCGAGTACGCCTTCAGCACCTGGCTCTTTCGCATTGCCACCAACAACTGCATCGATTTTATCCGCAAGAATAAAATCAAAACCATGTCCATCGACTCCGCCATCAAGGTGGACAACGGCGACGAAATCACCATCGATTTCCGCGACAACGACCTGAACCCGGCCGAGCACGCCGTGCGCAACCAGAAAATCGAAATCATGCGCCACGTCGTGTCGCGCCTGCCCGACAAGTACCAGCGCCTCGTCTCGCTGCGCTACTTCGACGAGCTCAGCTACGAGGAAATCGCCACCGAGCTCAAAGCCCCGCTCGGCACCGTGAAAGCCCAGCTACACCGCGCCCGCGAGCTGCTCTACGACATGGTGAAGCACACCAAGCAGATTATTTAACCCAAGTTGCGGACTATCAAACGCTAGCCCCAGCGGGGCGACACGTCGGTAGTACTAGCCGGAAAAACGGGGTTCCGAGCCCCAGCGGGGCGACACTTATTGGCGCAAGTGTCGCCCCGCTGGGGCTTAACAAACCCGCATACATTGGTTTCACTACCGGTATGCCGCCCCGCTGGGGCTACCGTTCGGTAGGTCGCAACGTGGGTGATTTGAGCGAAAAGCCCCGGCGCACGTCGGGGCTTTTTTATGCGGTGTTTATGCGCCGTCGGCGCCGGCCTTCAGGTCGGCTGGGTCGGGGCGGTGCTCCAGCAGGTCGGCCGGCTGGCACTCCAGCACCTGGCAAATGGCGGCCATGGTGCTGAACCGCATGGCCTTGGCCTTGCCGCTTTTCAGGATGGAAAGGTTGGCCAGCGTGATGCCCACGGCTTCGGACAAGGCGCTAAGCGACATCTTGCGGCGGGCCAGCATCACGTCCAAATTTACGATGATGGGCATCAGATAACGAGTTCGGCTTCTTGGCTCAGTTCTACGCCGCGCCGGTACACGGCGGCAATAATCAGAAGCATTACGCCCAATTCCCAGCCCGGCAGCATGGTTTCGGTGCTGAACCGCACGTAGTGGCCCAGGGGCTCGGTCAGGTCCGGGGTCCGAAACGCGGGCACCAGCTCCCGGACCAGCAAATAGCCCAGTCCCTGCAACACATTGAGCCCCAGCACCAGCACTCCTAAGCTACGTAGACGCCGTGCATTGCCGTAGGTAAACGGTGTGGCGGGAGTTACATCGAGGAGCAATAGCGTTATTAGCCAACTGCCGAGGGAAAAATACATTACCCACGCCAGCGACATCGTGCCGTTGAGCGCGCCCAGGTGCAGCAGCGCCACCCGTTTCCAGGCGCTGCGCTCCACGTAGCGCAGCAGGGGCGCAGGCGTCCGGGACGTCAGCTCGAAGCTCGCCGAGTCGCGCCTGCTTACTAGTAATGGCTGGCGGTTGGCTAGGGGCGCCTGCGGCCGGTCGGCGGAGGCCCAGCCGGCTTTTATTTCGTGAATGGTCGAGAAAATGTTGGGCGAATCCCGGTCCAGCATCAGACGTACTTCCGGGTCGCCGGCCGCCGTTGAAAACGTGCTGATGACCAGCGCAAAAACGCTAAATAAAGCGCCTAACGAAAATAGAAAGGCCAAGAACAATCCAATGCGCATCATGCCAGTGCGCAACACCTTGGGTAAAACAAGAAAAGCCATTAGGAATTGAATATTAGTTAAACGAAACAAAAGTAGTAAATTTATTGATAAACAATAAAAAATTATTGCTTTTAAGAAAATATTTATTATTTATCAAATCGGACATACTTTGTTTGCCTTGTTTGCTGCAGCACTGCCGTGGGTGGGTCAATCGGCTGCCCAGGCCTTTTGCGCAGTCCTGCTAGCGGCCCGCGTGGCGGGTTAGCATAAAATAGCCCCTTGCGTGCACCTTTGCACCCATGAATCTCCTGCCGCATTACTTCCCCGAACTCACGCCCCAGCAACTCAGGTTATTTCAGCAACTACAAGTAGAGTTTCGGGCCTCCAACGAGGCCGTCAATCTGGTGTCGCGCCCCGACATGGACAATTTCGAGGAGCGCCATTTGCTGCACTCGCTGGGCATTGCCAAGGTTGTGCAGTTCCCGAAAGGCAGCGCCGTGCTCGACGTGGGCACCGGCGGCGGCCTGCCCGGCCTGCCGCTGGCCATCCTGTTCCCGGAGGTGCACTTTCACCTGGTCGACAGCATCGGCAAGAAAATCCGGGCCGTGCAATTCATGGCCGCCGCCCTGGGCCTGCCCAACGTCACGGCCGAGCAAACCCGGGCCGAGCAGGTGCGCCAGAAGTTCGACTTCGTGGTGAGCCGGGCCGTGGCGCGCCTGGCCACCTTTCACCCCTGGATTGCCCACCGCTACAAGCCCCAGGGGGCGTCCGGCGCCGGCCTTTATTACTTAAAAGGCGGCGACTTGACCGAGGAAATTGCCGAATCCGGCCTGAAAGCCCGCGTGACGGAGTTGAGCGAGTTTTTCAGCGAGGAATTCTACGAAACAAAAAAAGTAGTTTTTGTGGCCGCGCCGCGCTCGCAATGACAGGCGGCGCTCGCCCTACGCGGGCACTTCGGCCGTGAGAAACTCCACCGCGCGCCGCTCCGAGTAATATTCCCCGTCCGGCGAGCCCTCCGGGAAGCCCACGTGCCCGCCTTCGGGCGGGGTTTCGAGAAACACGAACGGCGAGCCAGCCGCCACTTCCCGCGGGAAGCAGGACGCCGGCAGGAACGGGTCGTTTTGCGCGTTCACCAGCAGGGCGGGCACCCGGATGCCGCCCAGGTAGCGCCCGGAGCTGGCGTGCTGGTAATAGGCATCGGCCGAGTCAAACCCGTGCATGGGCGCGGTGTAGCGGCTGTCGAATTCCTGAAAGTCGCGCAGGTCCTCGATGCCGGCCAGGTCTATCTGGCCCGGCAGCAGCTCGGCTTTGGCCCGCACCTTGAGCCGCAGCGATTTCAGGAAACGGCGCAGGTACACCTGGTTTTGCAGCCGGCCGATGTGGACCGAGCTGGCCTGCAAATCGGTCGGCACGGAGAATACCGCCGCCCGCTGCACTTCGGTCGGCACGCGGTCGGGGTTTTCGCCCAGGTACTTGAGCGTCACGTTGCCGCCCGCGCTGAAGCCCACCAGAAACACCCGCCGGTAGCGTCCGGTGGCCAGCGCGTGGCGCAGCACCAGGTCCAGGTCGTCGGTGTCGCCGAGGTGGTAGGAGCGGAGCAGGCGGTTCATCTCGCCGCCGCAACTGCGGTAGTTCCAGGCTAGGGCGTCGAGGCCGGCGCGGTTGAGGGCGCGCACCATGCCGCGCATGTAGGGCCGCGAGGCGTCGCCCTCCAGGCCGTGCGACACGATGACGAGGCCGTTGGTGGGCCGCATGGGGGGCAGGCGGCTCCAGTCCAGGTTGAGGAAATCGCCGTCGGGCAGCTCCAGGCGCTCGCGCTGGTAGGCCACGTCGGGCACCGTGCGCCACAGGCTGGGCACGATGGTTTGTAAATGGCCGTTGAACAAATAAAACGGCGGTTGATAAGTGGATTCGGCAACGAGGGGCATGGCGCGGATGATTTTTTTGCAGAAAAGGTTGGGCGCACGGGCGGAAAAGGATACCCGGTAAAGCTCGCCAATAATCGGCAGGCATACTATGCGTTTCGGGTTCACGCCTTGTTATTTTACCGCGAAGTCCGCTTTGCAGGGCGCAGCACCCCGTGTGAATCGAAGAACCGCCAAAATGCCAACGGCGTGCGAAATGCCGCGCTCTGCGTGGCAACGGGGCCTCATCACCCCAGCAAAGAGCCGTTCCATCAATATTTTTGCCAACATGGTTTGATAATGTCGGGCAACTGCGTACCTTTGCCCTCCCAAACCCAGAACTCATAGCATAGCGCGCCCATATATTCCCACTCATGGCAAACCATAAGTCGGCCCTCAAACGCATCCGCAGCAACGAAGCCAAGCGCGTGTTGAACCGTTACCAGCACAAATCCACCCGCACGGCCATCAAGCGCCTGCGCGCTGCCACCGACAAAACGGCCGCTCAGGAGCTGCTGAAGAAAGTGACTTCGATGCTGGACCGCCTGGCCAAGAAGAACATCATCCACAAAAACAAAGCTGCTAATAACAAGAGCAAGCTGACAAAACTCGTCAATGCGCTTTAGCGCGTAGCGAGTTCAGTAGGGCCAGACTGCGCCGCCCCAAGGTCTGGTTCTACGCTCCTCACGGAAGCCCCGCCCGGAAACGTGCGGGGCTTCTTGCGTTTGGGCGGGGGAGTAAATTGGTCAGGCGGCGTACCTTACGGGTGTCTTTTCACGCTGAGCTGCCATATATGAAAAACGCCTACTTCTCGTTGCCGTGGCTGGTGTTGGTGTTGGTGCTGGCTGCCGGGCCGGCCCATGCCCAGCCGGCCTGGCGGCCGTTTCGGCCGGGGCTGATATACGCTTTTACCACCCCGGCTTCCCCTAATTTCCCCACCGGCTCGTACTTATTGCGGCTCGATTCGGCCTACACTACGGCCTCGGGTGATTCTGCTTGGACGTTTAACCGGGTGCTTCGGCCCGTTGATGGCAGCACCCTGAACGGTTACGCGCATGGAGGTAGCCGCAAAAGTCGCAACAACCTGTTCGGCGCCCGGCTGGTTTGGCAAGCCGGCACGGGGGAGTTTGTGCTGGAAAATGTGGCCGAAGGCAGCTACCAGGCGGCGTTGTCGTTGCGGCTGCGCCCCCGCGCGGCGGTGGGCAGCACGTGGGTTGCCTGCACCGCGCCCGCGCTCACCGGCACCCTGACCAGCCGGACCTGGCAGCCCGTCACCAGTTTCGCCGGCAGTCCTTCCGACTCCGTAGCCACCATCACGCTTAGCTCGGGGGCAGTGGTGCGTCTGAGCCGGCAGTACGGATTGCTGGAGGGCCCCCGTTGGCTCGTCGTGAGTGGGCCTGCCGCGCCGCAGTGGGTGGCCGACCGCCTGCCGACTACGCTGGCTTCCTCGCCTCTGCATCCGGCCACGTTGTTTAATATGCAGCCGGGTGATTTGCTGGGATACGTGAATGCGCCCGTTGGGCTGGGTGGCCCGTCTTGCCAGGACCGTTACATCCTGCGAGCTATCCAAAGCCGCCAAGTGGCCGCGGATTCGCTGGTTTACACCTATCGGGAACAGGTTCGGACGCAAACAAAATATCTGGGGTGCGGGAGTGCTGTTGGCAGCGTAATTTCTCCTGTTCGCACCGGGCGCGTGGCCTTCTCGCTCCGTACGGGCCAGTCGCCGCAGTATCCGGCCTTGCCTTTGTTGTCGGGCGAATATAAAAACCTGACCAACTCCGCGCAGAATCAAATTTTGGTAGTGGGTTTAGGCATGAACCCCACAGTGGGAGGCGGACGCTGCCAAACTGGCAACACCTTGCTGACCTTTCAATACAGGTATCCCGGCATCGTGGGTGGCCAAACCCTGTACGGAACCATAACGGATGGTAATTGGCAGCAGCGGTTCGGCATTGAGTTGGGCCTGGGCGACTCTGAGACGTACGAAACAGCCCTTGCCTATTACCGCCGGACCTCGTCGAATGGAGAAATCATTACGTGTGGGCAGGCTTCTCCTTTCGTCAACCTGCTGCCCACTCGCGCCGCGCAGGCCGCCGCCTTCGCCAGCCTGCACCCCAACCCCGCCGCCGGTGCCGCCATGCTGACGCTCACGGTGCCCGCCCGCTCCGGTACCCGCGTGGCGTTGCAAGACGCACTGGGCCGCCAGGTGTGGGCGGCGGCGGTGCCGGCCGGCCACGGCACGATGCTGGTGCCGCTGGCCGCCCCGCCCCCGGGCTTGTACTGGTTGCAGCTACAAATACCTGGGCTGGCCCCCATCACCTTACGCTTGACGAAGGAATAAATCAAATTTCGAATAGCAGCAAAAAGGCCCGCCCCTCAACAGGAACGGGCCTTTTCTTCGCTGCACAAACCGCGGCTACGCCACGCTCACCTTCACCATGTTAGCCTTGCCCTTGTCCTGGATGGGCATCGAGCCGGTGTTGATGACCACGTCGCCGGTTTCGAGGTGGCCGGTGGTGGTGAGCACGTAGCGGATGTCGGAGATGGTGCTGTCGGTGCTCACCAGCCGGTCGTAGTAGAAGCTGCGCACGCCCCAGACCAGGCTCAGGGCCGTGAGCAGGGGGCGGCTGTCGGTGAAGATGAAGATGTTGGCCTTGGGGCGGTACTTGGCCAACTGGAAGGCGGTGTAGCCGTGGTGCGTCATGCCGGTGAGGGCTTTGGCGCCGGTGTTCTTGGCCAGGTGGCAGGCGGCGGAGAGCACGCTGTCGGCCATGAAGTTGGACGAGGTGGCGTCGATGGGAAACCAGTGGTGAAACAGCTGGGGGCTGTTGGCTTCCACGCTCAGGATGGTGCCCACCATCGAGCGGATAACCTCGGCGGGGTAGGCACCCACGGCGGTTTCGGCGGAGAGCATCACGGCGTCGGCGCCGTCGAGCACGGCGTTGGCTACGTCGCTGGTTTCGGCGCGGGTGGGGCGCGGGGCCGTAATCATGCTTTCCATCATCTGAGTGGCCACGATGACGGGCTTGCCGGCCGCGTTGCACTTGGCAATAATCATCTTCTGGGCCATGGGCACCTCTTCCATCTTCACCTCCACGCCGAGGTCGCCGCGGGCCACCATCACGGCGTCGGCAATGGCAATGATTTCGTCGATGTTGCGCAGGCCGTCGGGCGTTTCAATCTTGGCCACCACGCGGGTGGTTTTGCCGGAGTCGGCGATGAGCTTTTTGATGAAGCGGATGTCGTCGGCCTTGCGGGCGAAGCTCAAAGCCACCCAGTCCACGTCGTGGGCCAGGCCGAACTGCAGGTCTTCGATGTCCTTCTCGGTCATGCTCGGGGCCGACACCTCCGAATCGGGCAGGTTGATGCCCTTGCGGGGCTTCACCAGGCCGCCGTACACCACTTCCACGTCCACTTCGGAGTCGCGGTCAGTGGCCAGCACCTTCAGCTCAATCTTGCCGTCGTCAATCAGAATCATGTCGCCGGCCTTCACGTCGCGGGCCAGGCCCAGGTAAATGGTGCTCAGGCGCGTGGCCGTGCTGATTTCCTTCTCGCCGCACACCAGCTTGATGCGGTCCCCGGCCTTGATTTCCACGCCGCCGCCCTCCACGTCGCCGAGGCGAATTTTGGGCCCTTGCAAGTCCTGCAGCAGGCCCACGGCGGTGCGCATGTCCTTGTTTAGCCGCCGCACGGTGTTGATGACGTTCAAATGGTCGTCGTAAGAGCCGTGCGAGAAGTTGAGCCGGAACACGTCCACGCCTTCGCGGATGAGCACCCCGAGGCGCTCGTAGGTGTTGGAGGCCGGGCCGACGGTGGCCACTATTTTGGTTTTGTTGAATGCGGGGCGATTTTCCATGGCAGGGCGTAGCGGAACAAAAAAACTCCCCGCCTTACCAAAGGAGGGGACGTTGGCGCGCGGCGTCAACTGGGGTGGTTGTGGGCAGTTGGGCAAAAGCAGGCCAGCGAAGCCAGCCGCAGGGGCAAAAGTCGTTTAATTTAACTGGAATGCAAGTTGCCCATCGGCTCCGCTGCTGCCGTCCCGCCGGGCAGCGCAAGGCCCTTTCATTAGTCAAGAACTGGGTCAAGAAGCTCAATTGGCCACTCCGGCTCACAGTATCAGGTTCTCTTTGTACTTGAGGGTATTGGGGTCGAACTGGCAGACGTACTGCACGGCTTCCAGGGCGCCGAGTTGCAGCAGCAGCTCCTCGTCGGCGAGGGCGCCGCTGCCGTTGCTCACGGCCAGCAGGTAGTCGTACTCCTTGATGTCGGGGGCCAGGAAGGGCTTCTTGAGGTTGGAAGGCGCGATGGAGCGGTTGCGCAGCAGCCGGAAGGTGAGGGTTTCGGTGGCGTGCAGGTAGTGGGTGAAAACCAGCCGGCCGCGGCTGAGCAGATTGAGCAGCAGCTCGGGCTGCTTCACGAGGCGCAGGCGCAGGGCCCGGTTCAGGGTCCAGGCCAGGGTGTAGTCGCGGGTGCTGCTCACGAGCCCGAACAGGGCAAAATCGCACTCGTATTCTACGTCCAGGGTGAAGGTCTTCATGGCGGCTGCAAACGGGGCACCCCGCGGGGGAGCGGGGGCAAAGCTACGGCTGGAGGCGGGCCGCAACCACGGCCGCCGCCATAATCTTGTACCCGCGATTCGGAAGCGCGGCGGTGGGTTAGTTGGAAAAACTCTCGTTACTTTGCGCCGTAGTTTTCCCTAAACCCCCACGGAAATGTCTGAAATCGCAGAAAAAGTTAAGGCCATCATTATCGATAAACTGGGCGTCGAAGCCTCGGAAGTAACCCCCGAAGCCAGCTTCACCAACGACCTGGGGGCCGACTCGCTGGACACCGTCGAGCTGATTATGGAGTTCGAAAAGGAGTTTAACGTGAGCATCCCCGACGACCAGGCCGAGAACATCGGCACCGTGGGCCAGGCTATCAGCTACCTCGAAGAGCACGCCAAATAACTTACTGTTACTTCGCAGCGCAGCCAGCATTTGAGCGAATTCCTGTACTCAGCCGCCTTGCTTCGCCCGGACTGAACGCCTTTCTGCGCACACCGGCCGGCCCGCCGCCGGCCGGTTTTGCTGTTTTATCCCGTTTCATCATTCGCGCCCTCGGCGCCTGCTTATGTCGTCCATCCGACGGGTTGTCGTTACCGGCCTCGGGGCCATCACACCGCTGGGCAACACCGCCCCCGCCTACTGGGAAGGTCTGCGTACCGGCACCAGCGGCGCCGCCACTATCACCCGCTTCGACCCCGCCAAGTTCAAAACCCGCTTTGCCTGCGAAGTGAAAGGCTACGAAGCCGATGACTTCTTCGACCGCAAGGAGCACCGCAAGATGGACCTCTTCAGCCAGTTCGCCGTGGTGGCGTCCGACGAGGCCATTGCCGACGCGGGCCTGTTGGAAAGCGGCGTCGACAAGGACCGGGTGGGCGTGATTTGGGGCTCCGGCATCGGCGGGCTGAAGTCGCTACAAGAAGAATGCATCTCGTTTGGGCGCGGCGACGGCACCCCGCGCTACTCGCCCTTCTTCATCCCGCGCATGATTGCCGACTCCTCGTCGGGCAACATCTCCATCAAAAACGGTTTCCGCGGGCCCAACTTCGTCACGACCTCGGCCTGCGCCTCGTCGAACGACGCCATCATCGCCGCCTTCAATAACATTCGTCTCGGCCTGGCCGACGCCGTGGTGACGGGCGGCTCCGAAGCGGCCATCACCGAATCGGGCGTGGGCGGCTTCAATGCCCTCAAGGCCATGAGCGAGCGCAACGACGACCCGGCCTCGGGCTCGCGGCCCTACGACCAGGACCGCGACGGCTTCGTGCTGGGCGAAGGCTCCGGCGCGCTGGTGCTGGAGGAGTACGAGCACGCCAAGGCCCGCGGCGCCAAGATGTACGCCGAGCTCATCGGCGGCGGCATGTCGTCGGACGCCTACCACATCACCGCGCCCGACCCCAGCGGCAGCGGCGTGGTGCTGGTGATGCGCAACGCCCTGCGCGACGCCGGTATCGCGGCCACCGACGTGGACTACATCAACACCCACGGCACCAGCACGCCCCTGGGCGACGGCGCCGAAATTAAGGCCATCGAGCAGGTATTCGGCGAGCACGCCCTGAAGCTCAACATCTCCTCGACCAAGAGCATGACCGGCCACCTGCTGGGCGGGGCCGGCGGCATCGAGGCGCTGGCCTGCATCATGGCCATGCAGCACGGGCTGGTGCCGCCCACCATCAACCTGCACACGCCCGACCCGGAAATCAACCAGGCGCTGAACTTCACGCCGAACGTAGCCCAGGCCCGCGAGGTGCGGGTGGCCATGAGCAACACCTTCGGCTTCGGGGGCCACAATACGACCGTGGTGTTCCGTAAACTGTGAGTTACAGCTGCTCTCAGGTTCGTGTACTGGTCGTCCGGCTTCCCTCTCCGCGGGCTTCGCGCTTTAAGCGAACCGGGGCCCGCCCCACAGGGGTCTCGTGAGGTTTCCCGACCGCGCCACGTACACGAACCTGAGAATTGCTCTAGGTTTCGACCGAAAAACCAAGCGTCATGCTGGGCTTGCCGAAGCATTTCTACTGCGCAAGTAAATAGTTACTGCGGCGGGAAAGAAGCTTCGGCTGCGCTCGGCATGACGTTCTTTTTACGACCTATTTTTACGGGAAATAAGCACCCACTCCTTATCCTTCTTTCGCTTTGCTTGGTTTCGTTTCCCGGTTTTTTGCTTCTGACAAGGCGTTCCGGCAGGCCGTGGCGACGGTGACGGGCCAAACGCCCAAAAACGCCAAGCTGTATCGGTTGGCGTTCACGCACTCCTCGGCGGTGCGGCAGCAGCCGGCCCTGGGCCGCCACCAAACCAACGAGCGGCTGGAGTTTCTCGGCGACGCCGTGCTGGGCACGGTGGTGGCCGAATACCTATTCAAAAAGTACCCCTACGAGCAGGAAGGCTTCCTGACGGAGATGCGCTCGCGCATCGTGAACCGCGAAAGTTTGAACGGCATCGCCCTCAAGCTCGGCCTCGACCAACTGGTGCAGCTCGACGCCGCCCAGGGCCGCGCCGCCCGCTCGCGCTCCGTGAACGGCAACGCGCTGGAGGCCCTGGTGGGGGCCGTGTACCTGGATTTGGGGTACAAAGCGGCCCGGAAATTCGTGCTTACCCGCCTGGTGAAGGGCTTCGTGGACGTGCACACGCTCACCACCACTACGGCCAATTTCAAGAGCAAGCTGGTGGAATGGGCCCAGCGCGAGGGCAAAAACCTGCGCTACGACATCAGCGGCGAGGCCCGGCCGGGTGGGATGATGGAATTCACGGCCACCGTGTTGCTCGACGAAGAAGTGGTGGCCACCGGCATGGGCCTGAGCAAAAAGCAAGCGGAGCAGCTGGCCGCCGACCGGGCCCTGACGGCGCTGGGGGTTTGACGCTGCGCTTAATGAAGAATGAGCAATGAAGAATGAGGAATTGGGGAGTTGCTTGTTTAGCTGATGAAGCGGAGGCCTTGGCTGCGCCTTGCGCCGACACGTTTTGAAATCGGGGCAAGCATCTGCATCCAATTCTTCATTGCTCATTCTTCATTTCTCATTAAGCGAAGCGTCATGCGTATTGCCGGAGCCGCCCTCAACCAGATTCCCATTGATTGGGAGAACAACCTGCGCAATATCGAGGCGGCCATTGCGCAGGCCAAGGCCGCGGGCGTGGAGTTGCTGTGCCTGCCTGAGCTGTGCCTGACCGGCTACGGCTGCGAGGACCTGTTCCTGAGCGACTGGATGCCTGAGGCCGCGCTGGCCCACCTGCAGCAGGTGCGGCCCTGGACCACTGGCATCTGCGTGGTGGTGGGCCTGCCGGTGCGCCTGCACCACCGCACCTACAACGTGGCGGCGGTGCTGCGCGACGGCCAGATTCTGGGCTTCGCGGCCAAGCAGTTCCTGGCCAACGACGGGGTGCACTACGAAACGCGCTTCTTCGCGCCCTGGGTGGCGGGCGAAACCACCACGGTGGCCTGGGAAGGAGAGACCTGGCCGCTGGGCGATATGGTGTTTGAGCACCGAGGCGTGCGCTTCGGCTTCGAGATTTGCGAAGACGCCTGGCGGCCCGACGACGTGCGGCCCGCCTGCCGGCTCCGGGGCCGAGTGGACCTGATTGTAAACCCCTCGGCGAGCCACTTCGCGATGAGCAAAACCGACGTGCGCTACCAGCTGGTAACGAAGGCCTCGCGCACGTTCAACTGCACGTACCTCTACGCCAACCTGCTGGGTAACGAGTCGGGCCGCATCATCTTCGATGGGGAAATTCTGGTGGCGCGCAACGGGCATTTGCTGCTGCGCAACCAGCTCATGAGCTTCAAGGAAGTGGACCTGGAGTGGGTGGACGTAGACTTTGCCGCCGCGCTGCCGCCCGCCGCGCACATCGCGCCGCTGCCGGAGCCCGACGAGTACAAGGAGCTGAACCAGGCCATGAGCCTGGCCCTGTTCGACTACCTGCGCAAGGCGCGCAGCCGCGGCTTCGTGCTGAGCCTGAGCGGCGGGGCCGACTCCTGCTTCTGCGCCGTGGGCGTGGCCGAGATGGTGCGCCTGGGCGTGGAGGAACTGGGCATAGCAGAGTTCAAGCGCCGCAGCGGCTGCTTCCCGGCCGAAGCCGAAACGGCCGTGGTGCAGGAGGGCGCGGGCGGCAGAGCAGTCCAGCTTGTTGAAAACGAGTCGAGAAGGGAGTTAAAAGTTAAAAGTGAAGAGTTAAGAGGGCATGATGAGCTTTTAACTTTTAACGCTCAACTTTTAACTCAGAATCAGGAGCTGGTGCAGCAACTGCTGACGTGCGTATACCAAGGAACCGTTAACTCTTCCGACGACACGTTCCACTCGGCGCGGGAGCTGGCCGACAGCCTCGGCGCCCGGTTTCACCACTGGGAAATCGACGACGAGGTGGCCGGCTACGTGGGCAAAATCGAGGGCGCGCTGGGCCGGGACCTGGCCTGGCACACCGACGATTTGGCCCTGCAGAACATCCAGGCGCGGGTGCGGGCGCCCGGCATCTGGCTGCTGGCCAACGTGCAGAACTGCCTGCTCATCACCACCTCCAATCGCTCGGAGGCCAGCGTGGGCTACTGCACCATGGACGGCGACACGGCCGGCAGCATCTCGCCCATCGCGGGCGTCGACAAGTACTTCGTGAAGCTGTGGCTGCGCTGGGCCGAAACCACGCTGGGTTACGCTGCCCTGCGCCACGTGAACGCCCTGCAGCCCACCGCCGAGCTGCGCCCCCTGGCCGACCAGCAGACCGACGAGCGCGACCTCATGCCCTACTCCCTGCTCAACCGCATCGAGCGGCTAGCCTTCTACGACCGGCTCAGTCCGCGCCAGGTGCTGGCCATGCTAGAGGGCGAAAGCACCGGCTTTGACGAGGATCAGCTCAAAACCTACGTGCGCCGCTTCTACGGCCTCTGGAGCCGCAACCAGTGGAAGCGTGAGCGCTACGCCCCCAGCTTCCACCTCGACGACTACAACGTGGACCCGCGCTCCTGGCTGCGGTTTCCCATCCTCAGCGGCGGCTTCGCAGCGGAGCTGGCGGAGTTGTAGGCCGTGGGGGCAATCCGAGAAGCTGCCATCGGGCTTGCAAGGGCCGTTCAGTTTGGATGCAGTAATTTGTTGATGAAGGGCTTACGGAATTAGACTAAGAAGCCTATCCGAGAAGTAAGAGAACGGTCATGCTGAGCGCAGTCGAAGCATCTCTACCGCTTCGTTGCAAAGGCTCAAACGAAGCGCGCGAGATGCTTCGACTGCGCTCAGCATG
>NZ_JANNOD010000103.1:0-3375 GCF_031398885.1 Hymenobacter sp. | reverse complement strand
ACAAATGCCATTCGCCATTTTAGCAATGCTATTGGCGCTGGCAGGGGCAATCAAAACGACATCAGCCCAGAGGCCTAATTCAACGTGGTTATTCCATTGCCCCGTTTCATCTTTTGTGAACTCGGTAACGACAGGATTTTTAGAAAGTGTAGAAAGGGTGAGCGGGGTAATGAATTCTTTCGCAGCAGAAGTCATTACTACCTTTACTTCAGCGCCTGCTTTTACCAATAAGCGGGTTAACACTGCTGCTTTGTAAGCGGCAATACTTCCCGTTACTCCCAGCACTATTTTTTTGCCCTGAAGCATGAGTCATCTTAGAGATCCAATTTCTCTGGAGTCTCTTCTCTTCTTCTGAAATTAAGTTTTCCTTCCAAAAATTCTTCGGTAGCAGTCGAAGTAGGCTTCGGCATGCGCTCATAGAATTTAGAAATTTCGATTTGCTCGCGGTTCTCAAATACTTCCTCCAGGTTGTCGACCGTGGAAGCAAACTCGGCCAGGCGGTCGTTCAGCTCTTCTTTTAGCTTCACCGACAGCTGGTTGGCGCGCTTCGAAATCACGGCGATGGCCTCGTACACGTTGCCATTGTCGCCGGTGATGTCGGCCACGTTGCGCGTGATGATGGAACTCGACGGGGCGTTGGAATTGGGTTTCATGGGCTTATTGAATAGTTGTTAGTTGTTCGTTGTCAGTTGTCAGGCACAAACGCCAGCAGTTCAGACCGACCTGACAACTGACAACGAGCAACTGACAACTAATTACCTAATTTGCTGCCGCGGCCGGGGCGGCTTTTAGCTTCACAATCTGGGCCTGGCTGACGTCGTACATATCCTGGGCCGCTTTCAGGTTCTTGCTCTGCGGAAACCCGTCGAGAAACTGCTGGTAGAAGCTCACGGCTTCCAGAAACCGCTCCCGTTGCTTTGATTCAACGCTTTCCTGGGCCCAGGCGTACTGGGCGGTGAGGCGCAGAAAGGCAGCTTGCTCGGCAAACGCCGAAGCCGGGAACTGCTGCTGGAAATTGGTGAGGGCCACCACGGCGGCCTGGTTGTAGCGCAGCTGGTAGTAAAGCTTGGCACTCTCGAAGGCTTTGTTTTCCAGCTTCTTCTGCAGCTCCTGCGACATGCCCTCCGTTTCGGGCTTGAACTTGCTCCCGGGGTAGCGGTTCAGGAAATCCTGGATGGATTCGAGGGCCGACACCGTGTTGGTCTGGTCAAGCTCGAAGCCCGGCGAGTCCAGAAACAGCGACTTGGCATTAAGAAACGTGGCCTCCTCCGTGTACTCGGAATTGGGGTAAGTGTCGATGAACTGCTTGAAATAGAAAGCGCTGAGCACGTAGTTGCGCTGCTTGTAATTCGTGTTGGCAAAGTAAAACTGGGCCTTCTCGGCCTCGGGGCGGCCCTTGAGCAACGGAATCAGGTCTTCGAGCAAGGTGCCGGCCCGGAAAAAGTCGCCCTTGTCGTAGTATTTGACGGCGGCTTCGTACTTCTTATTGACGTCGGTGCTTTTCAGCAGGCGCTGGTAGCCGTTGGAGCAAGCGCCCAGCAGGAGCGTGCCAATGAGCAGAAACAGAACCGTGAGGCGGGAAATCGGCATAAGGGGTGCAAAGGTAATGATTTGAGCCGGCGAAGACAAACGGGGCGCCGCGGCCGGGCCACTCGCCGGGAGCAAGAGCGCCGGCCGGCGGCGAAAGGTTGCAGCTAGCGCCGCAGGTTGGGCGCCGCCCCGGGCGGCTTAACCGGCGCGGCCGAAGCCGCCGGCCTGGCGGTTTGGGGGGCAGCTTTGGGGAACTGGGCCAGCGACGGCTTGGTGGTTTTGACGGGCGTTTTCTTGGCGGGGGTCTTGGCCTTGATGCCGCGCTTGACGGCCGGCTTGGTCTTTTTCTTGACCACCTTGCGCTTCGGGGGCCGGTCGTCGAACTGTTTGCCCAACACCTGGCGGCGGGTCGGGCGTTCCGCGGCGCGCCACGCGAAGCCCTTGAGGCGCTCGTCGTCGGGCTTGAGCTCGTGGGGCGGGATGAACCTGGCCTCGGGGTTGGCGAGCACAGATATTTTGTTGAGCTTGCTCGCCACGAACAGCAGGCGCATGTTGGCCGACAGCACCCGGTTCATGCCGGTGGTGGCGGTGTCGTTGTCGAGGGCGTAAAAGATGCTTTCCGCGTTGCCCAGCACGTCCACCCGGCGCAGCTTGTTGTCGCGGAAGTAGGCCATCATGTTGCGGCCCTTGGTCTGGTTGAAGTTGAGCAGCGTGTCCTGGTCCACGGCGAAGGCATTGGCGTAGAGGCGCATTTCGTCCACCTGCCCGCGCTTCGAGCGGATTTGCATGGAGTCGGCGGTGAGCTGGTTTTTGGCCTGCCACAGCACCGGGTCGCGGTTGAGGTAGATGATGCTGTCCTGCCGGTCGTAGGTCAGCGAGTCGCAGCGCCCCTGCAGGTTGCCCCGGAAAATCTGCACCTTGGGCCAGGCGTAAAGCACGGTGCGGGTGGTGGTTTGGCCGGGGCGGGCCTCCACGCTCAGCAGCGTGTCGGCGGCCATGTACAAGGTGTCCTTCCCGCTGATGTTGCGTACCACCGGCCGGCCGCCGTAGAGCTTGGTGCGCCCCAGGCCGCGCCAGTACCTGCCGGCGTCACCGCGCAGGGTCAGGTTGTCTTTCTTGGAAATCAGGCTCACGTGCCCGTTGGCCACTCCGTAGAGCTTCACCTCGTCGTACACGAGCCGGTCGCCGCCGAGCAGGTAGTTGGGCGTGTCGATTTTGGCGTTTTTCTTGAAGTCCGACACCCGGGTGATGGTGTTGTAATTACCCCCCTCGGCATACAAATTTCCCTGCTTGCCCTTGATGCGCGTGGGGCCGTTGAAATAGGCAATCTTGGTAATGGTGTTGTAGCGCAGCGTGTCGTTGTTCAACTCCGAGTCAGGCGTGACGAGGCGCACGTTGCGCTTAAAAACGAAGACCTTGGAGTTGGTGTCGTAGAAGCCCTGCTGGCTGTCGAGGGTGTTTTGCGGGTCGGTGAGGTGGCCGGTTTCGGTGTAGGAAGCCGTTTTGCGGTCCAGGTCGTAGTCGAGCGAGGGCGTGGTCAGGGTCATGCGCGGGTCGCGCATGACCACGTTGCCGGTGATGCGCGAGGTGCGTTTGTCGCCGTTGTAGAAGCCCCGGTCGCCGGTAATGGTCACGGTGTCGTTCTGCAGGATGCGCACGTTGCTGAACGCCTCCACCTCGTTGCGCTCCAGGTACTGGTAGGCCGAGTCGCAGTACAGAAACGTGTCGTCCTGCTGAAAGCTCACGTTGCCCAGCAGCTTGCGAATCTTCACCCCGTTGAAGTCGCCGCCAATCAATTCGCCGGTGCCAGGCAGCAACCGGATGGGCGAGCCTTTGGTGGCCGGT